>NZ_JBRIIR020000017.1:0-696540 GCF_052976925.2 Halpernia sp. GG3 | reverse complement strand
CTAACTTTGCATCTGCGGCAGCTTTTTCTTCAGCTTTTTTTGCATCAGCTTCGGCTTTTACTGCATCAGCTTGAGCTTTTGCCTCTGCCTGAATTTTTGCTGAAGCATCTAAACGTGCCTGATTTACTTTTCCTTCTGCTTCTAAAGCCGCTTTTCTAGCATCTGCCTTAGACTGAGTAAGATTAGATTTTTTACCTTCTACCTGTTTAGATTTTTCTTCTAACCAAGTTGCAAATTTTTTGTCTGCTTCGGCTTCATCAAATGCGCCTTTCGCCACACCACCTAATAGGTGTTTTTTGTACATCGCACCTTTATAAGAAAGGATTGCTCTGGCTGTGTCCGTTGGTTGTGCACCATCGTTTAGCCATTTTACTGCTGCATTTACATCTAATTCGATAGTAGCTGGATTGGTAACTGGGTTATAAGTCCCGATTTTCTCGATCAATCTACCGTCTCTTCTTGCTCTTGCATCTGCTACTACGATATGGAAAAAAGGCTTACCTTTTTTACCGTGTCTTTGTAATCTAATTTTTACTGACATATAAGTTTGGTTTGTGGGAACTCGTCCCGTTAATTATTAAGTGCGCAAAGATATGAAAAAATTGCGTTTTACAATCATTAAAATTTTAAACAGAAATCACTAACAATATATCCTAAAGATTTTTAATTATTTTGAAGATTTCCAATATAAAAAAGACCGATACATTTTTGATTTTCTTCGAGATTTAGGAATTCTCCTAAGTCATCTTTCACTGCAGTTGTACACCAATAGCAGCCGACTTCCAAAACTGTGCAGGTAAGATACATATTTTGAACCGCCATTGAAGTTGCTGCGATTTCTTCCCATTCCGGTAAAAGTCCACTGAAATTTACTGAAATTGAAATGATAGCTGCTGAAGCTTCCACTTTGGACTGAATATCTAAATATTTTTTTTCTAGAAAATTTTCGGCGGTAGTTGAATTTTTATAAATTTCGGCCATCTCCTCACCTAATACATCTTTGTCTAAGGCTTCAAAAACCTGAAAACGCCAGGGCTTGGTTCTTTTATGATTAGGTGCAAACTGCGCGGAATATAAAATTTCATCTATCACACCTTCTTTTAATTCACCAGGGATAAAATCTTTTGGATAATGACTTTTTCTGTCTTCTATAATTTTTTTTAGTATTTGTATATTTTCCATAATTAGTTTCTCAGTGCAAAAATAGACAAAAGAAAACTTCCTTTCTAGCTTACAAAATTCAAATTAATTAAGAGAAATTTAAATGACCGCTTCTATGGTTTGGCTAATGTTATTTAGCACAAATGAATCCCCTGCTTTTTTACCCTTCATGATCTGCGCCATCGGACTGATTTCTGAGATGGCATAAAAACGATCTTTTTCAAAGAAAAATTCACCCAAACCAACCGAAATATAAAATCTTGCTTTATTAGTAATGACCAATGCTCCCAATTTTATAATTTCCGTAGAATTGTTCCTGACTTTCGCCATATCTCTGCGTAAACCAGTCAAAAACGCCTGCTGCTTCTGCATCTGATAAATCTCTTCCTGCATTTCTTCACGAATGGAATCATATTTTGCGGTCTTTTTAATTTCGCGACTGGCTTCTAAAGTAAATTCTAAAAAGTTACTTTGTCTGTCGATTTTATTCTTAATTATTATAAGGACAAAATCCCGGATGTCATCTTTAACAAGTGTTTTCTGCTGCATATTTTAAAATAAAATTAAAGGTAATAAATAGATTTTAAAAATTAGATATGAGAAAAAACATATCACATTTTAGACCTTTTAGATTGTGAGCAATAATTATTAACTTTACCTGAACTCTAAAAGTGAAAAAATTTAAAATAATTCTTTGGTCTTTGGAAGAATTTCTTCTTCTATTAGTAGGATTAGTTATTTTTTAGGCTGTAAATTCTAAAGGTGACGGCGCACTTGTTATAATTCTATGCTATTAATCGGCCTGGTGCTAGGTGGCATCATTGCTTTTTTAGCCTCAAAAAAACTCACCTCATCTTCGTCGGTAATTTTAGAGAGTTCACACACAATTGCAGAAAGTATGCGGAAAATTTTTAAAGTGGTAACAGGCGAAGGACATTTTAATGAAATATATAATTATGAGGAGACTATTAAACTTTTCAACTTTATTCCATAAAAGAAAAAAGCTTTAGTAATAGTGCAAGCAAAAATACTTGTAGGCTATGATTTCAATAAATTTAAATGGGAAATAAATGATGAATTAAAAACTGTAAAACTTCTACATTTTCCAGAACCAGAAATTCTCTCTACCGAAACGGATTATAAGTATTATAATATTGAGGAACAGTTTTTTAATCTTTTTAGCAAAGATGATCTGGCCAATATACAGCAAAATGAAAAAAAACAAGTGATCGAAGCTGCAAAAAACAGCCATCTCCCTCAAGTGGCTGCAGACCAGATGCGGACGCTGCTTACTTAGCTTTTACAAGGGAAAAATTGGCAAATTGAAAATCCCGTATTAATCTCTCAAAAAGAGCCATTAATTAATTAACATTTTTATTTTATTTGTTCTAGTTTTTATATATATATTTACCCACAAAATTATATATATGACTAGAAAATTATATGCTTTAATATTTGTATTTATCATTCAAATATTTGCCTTTTCTCAGAAACAAAACATCACTTACAGCTTTTCACCAGCTACTTTTAACGAAAACCAAAGCGTTACACTTACTATCGATGGAAGTACAATAAATCAATCTATTTGGGCCACTACAAATCTATATATTTGGTCGTGGTCATTCGACACCGCTAGCGGCACGCAGGTTGATTGCCCAACTAACGGTTCATCATTTGGGGCATCTACGCCCACAAATAAGCTAACTTATAATCTCGGACCGAATACTTATACTTATACATTTGTGCCCAACACATTTTTTAACAGAACACTCATCAATAAAATGGGATTCTTGCTAAAAAATTTAGATGGAACGGTACAAACTATAGATTATTTTCAAGCGATTGGTGCGTTTCAATTCATTAACCAAAATCCTAAAAATGGCAGTACAAATTTTGTAAATTCCGGCAGTTCATATCCAATAAGTTATAAAACTTCTATTGCGGCTAACTGGGTTTTAAAAGCGAATGGAGTGGTTGTAAATACTGCAAGTAATACAAGTTCCTACAACAACTACGGATTTACAGTTAATGGTGATAATAATATGGAACTAACTGCAACCAATCCTGCAGATAATTCTGTTTTAAGTTCTACCTTTACTTTGGCTAATACCCCTGTTGTTTTGAGCGCTCCGATCCCGTCTTACATCAAGCAGGGAATAAATTATGATCCAGCAGATCCTACAAAAGTTGGTTTGGCTATTTATGCGCCACTTAAAAATTTCGTGCATGTTATAGGAAGTTTTAATAGTTGGAATGTAAGTAGTAATTATTTAATGAAAAAAGACACTGCAAATCCTGATTTGTATTGGTTAGAAATTACAGGTCTCACTCCACAACAAGTTTACACTTTTCAATACAGAACAAGTGATGGCGTGAAAGTAGCGGATCCTTATTCGCCGATTGTATTGTCACCTGATGATGATCCTTATATTTCAGCGACCACATTTCCAAACTTGCCCGTTTATCCTGCAGGACAAAAATTTGATGTGTCAATCATACAAACTGCAAAACCGGCTTATAATTGGACGGTAAACAATTTTGTAAAGCCAGCAAAACAGAATCTAATCGTTTATGAAGCTTTAGTGAGAGACTTTACATCTGGCCAAAACTGGCAATCGATGATTGATAAAATACCTTACATTAAAGGTTTAAATGTCAACGCCATTGAACTAATGCCAATAATGGAATTTGACGGAAATAATTCCTGGGGTTATAATCCAGCTTTTCATTATGCTTTAGATAAAGCGTACGGAACACCTGAGAAATTTAAAGAATTCGTTGATAAATGTCACCAGAACGGCATTGCAATTATTTTAGATATCGCATTAAATCATGCAACCGGTCAATCTCCACTAGAAAGAATGTGGATGATAGATGATGGTTCTGGATATGGCCCTGTAGCCGCCAATAATCCTTATTTTAATCAAACTGCTACGCATTCTTACAGCGTCTTCTATGATTTAAACCATTCTAAACTTGAAACAAAATATTACGTGAACCGAGTATTGGCGCAATGGATCAATGAATACAAAGTAGATGGTTTCCGATGGGATCTAACAAAAGGTTTTACTCAAAACTGTACGCCAACTGATTCCAATTGTACAAATGCTTATCAGCAAGACCGAGTAGATATTTTAAAAGGATACGCAGATTACCAGTGGGCTGACGATCCTAATTCTTATATCATTTTTGAACATTTAGGGACTGATGCTGAAGAGCAACAATGGGCTAATTACAGAATTAGTGAAGGAAAAGGAATTATGCTTTGGGATAAAGAAACTGATCAGTACGGCCAAAATACGATGGGTTACACTTCAAACAGCAGTGTTTCACGAGTAAATTTCAACGCACACGGCTTCACTGACAGAAGAAATGTTGCTTATGGAGAAAGTCATGATGAAGAAAGATTGATATATAAAGACTTAAATTATGGTGCAATAAATGGCGCTTATAACACTAAAGATTTAGCAACTGCTTTACAAAGACAAAAAGCCTATGGCGCGATATTCTTAACCGTTCCGGGACCTAAAATGATTTGGCAGTTTGGTGAACTTGGTTATGATTTCGGTATCAATAGATGTGTTGATGGAACCTATAATAACAATTGCCGATTAGATTTAAAACCAGTCGCTTTTACTTTAGGTTATGATCAGGATCCTGCGAGAAAATCGGTTTATGATACTTGGGCAAAAATTTTAGCAATAAGATTAGGAAATCTAGTTTTTGACACTAAAACATTCACCGTTAACTCCGGAGACTTAATGCCAAGTATTTATGTTTATAACGACGCCTTACCAACAACCACATTGAAAAACGTTGTTGTTCTTTCTAATCTTACGTTAACTGTTCAAAATATCAATCCTAATTTGCCGTATACTGGCACTTGGTACAATCTGATGGACAACTCTTCTAAAGGTTATACTTCTACAACTACGCCAATTACTTTACAACCTGGTGAGTTTATTATTTTAGGAAATCAACCTTCTGCTACTTTAGCAACCGATGAAACTAAAGGAAATATAAACAGTGTTAAAATTCAGTTAGAGCAAAATCCGGTTTCAAACGGAGAAGCTAGATTAAAATTAAGCAATGCTAAGAACGGAACTGTTTCAATTTATGATCTCAGCGGAAAAATAATAAAATCCGCAAAAACAGAAACTGATAATGGAACGCAAGTCTTACCATTAAATAATATTAAATCGGGAATGTATTTAATACAGTTGAAAACCGACAAAGGAAATGCAGTAACAAAAATGATTGTGAAATAATTACAATCATGCATCCAAAAGAAAAGCAGGAAAATAATTTTCCTGCTTTTTTTATTTAAATTTTAGAAGCTATTTATAATTGCACCATTTCCGTCACTTCCACATCGTAACCAGCGACCAAAGGTTTCAACTTAGGATTTTGAGTAATAACCCTAAAATTATTAACGCCTAAGTTTTTCAAGATCTGTGTTCCAATGCCGTAATCATGAAAGTTAGATGCCAAAGTTGGTCTTGCTTCTTTCCCATTTTGAAAATCTAAAAATTGCTGTAATTTTCTTAAAGTATTTTCCGAAGTTGAAACATTATTGATAAAGATCACAACGCCTTTTCCCTCGTCATTTATTTTGTTAAAGACTTTTTCCAGCAAAGGTTTTTCGCCAGTATTTAATCGGCTTAAAACATCGAAATAAGAATTTGAAGATTGCACCCGAACTAGAACAGGCTCATTTTCAACCCACGTCCCTTTCGTTAAAGCAAAGTGAATCTGGTCGGTACTCGTTTCTTTAAAAGCGAAAAATTGAAAATCGCCGTAAAAAGTTTGCACTTCTTTTTCCTCAATTCTTTCTATTAAATCACCTTTCTTGAGTTGATAATGAATTAAATCTTCAATCGAAATTATTTTTAAATTATGTTTTTTTGCAAGCACCATTAAATCTGGTAAACGCGCCATTTCGCCATCATCATTCATAATTTCACAAATAACACCACCTTCTTTTAAGCCTGCTAATTTTGTCAGATCAATCGCTGCTTCTGTATGGCCGGCTCTTTTAAGAACGCCGCCTTTTTTTGCACGAAGCGGGAAAATATGTCCCGGACGCATAAAATCTTCTGGCGAAATAGTTTTATCCATCAATGCCAAAATCGTTCTCGAACGGTCACCTGCAGAAATACCAGTGGAAACACCTTTACCTAAAAGATCAACGGAAACTGTAAAAGCCGTTTCCTTTGGATCGCTACTTCTTGTTACCATAATATCTAAACCTAATTCATCACAACGTTTTTCAGGAAGCGGCGTGCAAATTAAACCTCTCCCATAAATGGTCATAAAATTGATTATTTCTGGTGTTGTCAACTCTGCTGCAGAAAGAAAATCACCTTCATTTTCACGGTTTTCATCATCTACAACTATTATGATTTTGCCATTTTTAAGATCTTCAATGGCTTCTGGAATCGTATTTAAAATAACTTCTGACATTTCTTTTTTAAATTTTCACAAAGGTACTTACAATTAGGGCAGTAAGCAATTTATTAAAAGAGTAAAGTCAGGATGTAGATTTATAAATTTTCGATGAATTTCTTCCGTTCTTCAGGAGTCGGAAGATAGCATTTTGCAGAAGCTATTTTTTGCCGGTTCTTCGCAACTATGTCGTAAACTTTATCGGAAAGAAATGTTGGGATAATTTTAAAAATTCCCATTAAAGAAAATCTTCCGCCCAAAACAGAAGCAATTTTTAAAACCGCTTTTGATTTTTTTAAATAAAATTTACCGGAAGAAAAAAGATATAAAGTACTTAAATCATGCTTTTCAAGATTTCTATCTTCTAAAAACTTTTGCCCAAAATCAGATTGCAAAGCTGAAAAAAGAAACTCATCTTGATGGTCATTTTGTAAAATCCAGCCCACCCAAAAATTACAAAAACCACAGTCGCCGTCATAAAAAACCACGTATTTATTTTCTAAATTCAAAGCACTTTATTTTTTTACCTTAATTTGGTCTGGAGATACATTATTACTTATTCTAGTGTCATTTTCAATTTTTCGAAAATAATTAACAACTAAAACTTTTTGTTCTGCGCTGAGATTTGCGTCAGTATGTATAATTGTATACGAACTTAAGGGCATTTCGCCACTTTCTACTTCTTCTGCTGCATCACTCAACTTGTGTGCTTGTCGCTCTGGTGTGTAAGTTGCAAAATTAGAAAAGTTTAAATTTTTTCTAGCTTCATCAATATGGTCTTTTAAAAACCAAGCAACTGGCTGAATATTAGTATACCAAGGATATATTGTTTCGTTAGAATGACAGTCATAACAAGAAGTTTTAATAATTTTTGCTACATTTTCAGGTGTGTTCTTAATTACCAAAAAATCTGCACCTTTATTAACCATCGGATTTGTTTTATCAATTCTAAAAAATTGTATAATTACGAAGGCAATCAAGAGGACAATTAATACTTTTTTCATGATTTTTAATAATATATAAATTTATGAAAATTTTGTATAATTCTATAAAATTAAATTTACGATTTTATGGAAGTCTACTTGTAATAAATTAAAACTTACCTTTGCAAAAATTTTTGGGCTTCAATACTTGAAGTAACCCATTAATAATTACTTTATTAAACAAAATTTTATGTCAAACATTGTAGCCATTGTCGGCCGCCCAAATGTGGGTAAATCAACCTTATTTAATAGACTTTTAGAACGCAGAGAAGCCATCGTAGATTCCGAAGCTGGAGTTACCAGAGACCGTCATTACGGGAAATCTGACTGGAATGGTGTAGATTTTACGGTAATTGACACAGGAGGATATGACATCGGAACCGACGATGTCTTCGAAGTAGAGATCCGCAAACAGGTTGCGCTGGCTGTTGAGGAAGCCACTTCAATTATCTTTATGGTGAACGTTCACGAAGGCTTGATTGAAACTGACGAAGAGATTTTCAAACTACTAAGGAAAGCAAACAAACCAGTTTATCTGGTGATCAATAAAGTCGATACGAATAAAGAAGAACTTGCAGCGACAGAATTTTACCAACTCGGTGTTGAAAATTATTTCACATTATCTTCTGCAACTGGTTCTGGAACGGGAGAATTATTAGATCAAGTCGTAAAAGATTTTCCAACTACAGAATACAAAGATTCATTTGAAGGTTTGCCAAAAATTACCATTGCCGGTCGTCCAAATGTCGGAAAATCGACCATGACAAATGCACTTTTGGATGATAATAGAAATATCGTAACTGATATTGCCGGAACAACGCGCGACAGTATTCAAACATTATACAATAAATTTGGGCATGAATTTGTATTAGTTGACACCGCAGGAATGCGCCGTAAAGCCAAAGTAAAAGAAGATCTGGAATTTTATTCCGTCATGCGCGCCATTCGTTCTATCGAATATTCTGATGTCGTAATTATCATGGTAGATGCCACACAAGGTTGGGAAAGTCAGGATATGAATATCTTTGGCCTCGCTCAAAAAAATCGAAAAGGCATTGTGATTTTGATTAATAAATGGGATTTAGTGGAAGATAAAACCACCAACATGATGCGGGATTTTGAAGAAAAAATTAAAGATCGCATTGGTCAGTTTACAGATATTCCAATTTTATTTGTTTCTGCATTAACGAAACAACGTATTCTAAAAGCCGTTGAAGTAGCAATGCAAGTTTACGAAGACCGTAAGAAACGCATCAAAACTTCAAAATTAAATGAAGTAATGTTGCCAATTTTCGAAAGAACGCCGCCGCCAGCAAACAAAGGGAAATATATAAAAATTAAATACTGCGTTCAATTACCGACACCATCGCCGCAGTTTGTATTCTTCTGTAATCTACCACAATACGTCAAGGAAGCGTACAAAAGATTTACCGAAAACCAGTTGCGTAATGAGTTTGGTTTCACTGGAGTTCCTATCGAAGTTTATTTTAGACAGAAATAATTTTTTCAGCAGCAACAAAATTTGTTCGTCTTAGAAAATCAGTCCCGCTTTCCGCTGTATCTTTTTCTTTTAAAAAAAGAAAAAGGATGCCGCTTCAATCGGGGCTAATTCGACTTATATTTTTTTGTCCGACCTTTTACAAAATCAAAACTTCAAGGTTTAAAAACTTTTTCCGAAATTAGCAAATCACAAATCATCAAATCAAATGACTACAATTCTCTCGGAACAATTTTCACTCGTCAATTCTTGGATAAACGATTTACGAAACGTAGAAGTTCAACATGACCGCATGAAATTCCGCAGAAATATGGAACGAATTGGAGAAATTGCAGCTTTTGAAATCAGCAAAACTTTAGAACAAAAAGCAGTTCAAATTACGACACCTTTAGATAAAATAACCGCTCAAGAAATAGCAGTACAACCAGTTATTACCACTATTTTACGCGCAGGTGTTCCACTTTTCCAAGGATTATTAAATTATTTTGATAAAGCCGATTGCGGTTTTGTTGCCGCTTATAGAAAACACGACGCCAATGATTATTTCAGTATCAAACAGGATTATTTAACGTGTCCAGATTTAAACGACCGACCTTTAATCGTCGCAGATCCGATGCTCGCAACGGGTGCCAGTTTAATTGAAGCGCTGAAAGATCTATTAAATCACGGTAAACCGACGGAACTTCATATTGTCGCCGCAATTGCGAGTCAACAAGGTGTAGAAACTATTCAAAATGCTTATCCCAATGCAAAACTTTGGGTTGGCGTTATTGATGGAAAATTGACTTCAAAAGGCTATATAACGCCAGGTTTGGGCGATGCGGGCGACTTAAGTTACGGCGAAAAATTGCAGCGGTAATTTATAAGTTTTCTTTTTCCTTTAAATATGTAAAATGATTTAAAAGCAAACGGATTTCATTAAACTCAAAATCATTTGGTAATTCGCGCTTCCAGTCATTTAAAGATTCAAAAGAATTTTTATTAAAACTTTCTTTAAAAGTATTTAATTTTTCTTTGGCGAAAATTCGTTTTACATCCAAAACACCTTGCTCAGCAAATCGAGCCAAATGTCCATAAATAGTTTCCGTGACCAAACCGCGCTCTTTGGAAATTTCGGGAATTGTTTTACCTTCTTCAAATAATTTAAAACTTAAAATATGCGACGGCACTTTTATAATTTTAGTAGAAATCTGAACATTATTTTTAGAATCAAATAAGTCACGTTCCAGTAATTTTAAATCGCGCAAACCTTTCAGATAGTCTTCCAGATCATCGATAAAAGTTCGTAGATCTTCATTGTAGGCTTTTAAACCTTTTATTCCTTTTGTTTCAGAATAGAATTCTTTTAAATCTGAGAATATTTTCTCATTCGTATTTTTAAAAAAGAAATTCACCGCGCCGCCGGATTTATCCTCAATTTCCTGCCATTCAATTTTATTTAAAGAAAACTGATAGGATTTTTGAAGCAATATTTTTTCAAATTTATCATAAACCTGAACCAAAGCATCGGTATCAATTTTTAATTTTAAATAAAGTTGTTTGGCTTTTACTTTATCTAAAAATTTACTTTCTTGCGCAGAAATATTCCAAATAGTGAGAGATTCTTGAAACCAGCGACAATCTGTATATCTTAAAACTTTTCGAATGCTGTAATCAAATTTTTCCGCACTTAAAATAGTTTCCAATTGGTCGTTTGCATTTGTTGCACCTTGAAAAACTGAGATTCGCGCATCACTAAAAATAACTTCAGGTGTGATTTTAGATTTTAAAACAATTCCTTCTAAAGTTCGGCAACGTGATAATGCGACATAAACTTGACCCGAAGCAAAACTTTTTCCCGCATCAATTATCAATCTGTCAAAAGTTAAACCTTGAGATTTGTGAATCGTAACCGCCCAAGCCAAGCGAATTGGATATTGTTCAAAACTTCCTAAAACTTCCTCTTGAATATTTTTTTGGCCGTCTAAACTATATTTTTTCTGTTCCCAAACTTCTTTTTTAAGCGTAATTTCTACATCGCTTTCATCTAATAAAACGGTCACTTCTTCTTCATCGAGATAAATAACTTCTGCTAATTTTCCATTAAAATAGCGCTTTTCTGTAGCATCATTTCGGATAAACATTACTTGTGCGCCAACTTTAAGTTCTAAAACATCTTCGTTTGGATATTGATTTTCTTTAAAATCACCGACGATTTTTGCCTCGTATTTAAAAAGCTTGGTTTTTAAATCACGGATTTTTTTGTGGTTAATATCATCCGCCATTTTATTGTGCGAAGTGAGATAAACGTAGGCTTCTTCTTTCGGTTCAAAATCCGGAAGATAGCGGGAATTTAGTTTTTCAAAATCGATTTCACGTTTGTCGCCTTCGCGAATCGCATTTAAAATAGAAAGAAAATCTTCGTCCGTTTGACGGTAAACTTTTTCTAATTCAATGGTAATAAACGGCAATTCTTTAATGGCTAAACTTTCAAAAAAGAAAGGTGAATTGTAGCATTTTTTTAAAATATGCTCATCCCGAACAACGGGCGGAAGTTGGTATAAATCTCCAATAAAAAGCATCTGAGCGCCACCAAATTTCTGCTGATTCCGTCTGATGTGTCGCAAAGAAAAATCCATCATATCTAAAACGTCGGCGCGCAACATTGAAACTTCATCAATAATTATAATTTCAATCTCGCGAAGTAATTTTAATTTGTCTTTTCTGTATTTAAAATGCGGCATTAGATCCGCAATATTCATGGCGTAATTTGTATCAATTCTTTCGGTAGTGGGAAGAAAAGTGCGCAATGGCAAACTAAACATGGAGTGAATGGTAACGCCACCAGCGTTTATAGCAGCAATACCAGTTGGCGCAACAACAATGTGCTTTTTCTGTGTTTTTTTAACAAAATCATTTAAAAAAGTCGTCTTGCCGGTTCCGGCTTTTCCAGTCAGAAAAATACTGCGGTTGGTAAATTCTAGTAAATCAAATAGAGAATCATTCATCTCTACAAAAATAGGAAATGAGAATTAAAGAAAGTAAGTTGTCGTTAAAATTAATTGGTTTATCGCATTATTTTGTCAGATCTTGCTCTCTTAAAATTTTTGTAGCAGCCCATTTTGCATGGGAAGAAGGTTGAATATTATAACCCATTTCTTGCGCATAAACTTTTGTGAATTCTGCACCAAAAAATATCAACTGACATGAATAATTAATCCAAATCATCAATAAAATAACGCTTCCGGCAGCACCGAATATTGAGGTGGGATTTGACACTTCAAAATAATAACTTAAAATAAATTTACCAATATTAAAAAGTAAAGCCGCAACGAAGGCGCCCATCCAAACCGATCCCCATTTTATTTCAACGTCTGGCAATACTTTAAACATCATCGCAAAGAGAATCCAAATCACACCAAAACTAATAAGGAAATAGATCACTTTCATCAAAACAAAAGTTTCTAGACCAAAGAAATGAGTGAACCAGTTATTAGCAATGCCAATTAATGATGATAAGATTAAACTTACCAAAAGCAAAAAACCAATTATTAAAATCATTCCTAACGAATTAGCGCGGTCTAAAAGGTATCTTTGAAAGGCTTTTTTTGGTGCAGATTCTACCTCCCAAAGTTGGTTTAAGGTTCTTTGCATTTGAAAGAATAAGGTGGTTGCGCCAAAAATTAAAGCAAAAACGCCCACAATTTTCATAGCTATATTGTCATTATTTATGACCGCACTTGCAACCATACTTTGAACATTTTTTGCAATCTCAGGTCCCATAAAAGCGCTGATATTTTTCGTAATTTGTCCGTTTATAGCATCATCACCGAAAAAAATTCCAGCAATCCAAGTGATAATTATAAGCAATCCAGGAATAGAAAAAATGGCGAAATAAGCGATTCCAGCACTTTCTTTCATGGCTGATGAATTGTTCCATTCTGTGAAAGTCTTTTTGAAAAGTTGCCAGGTAAGTTTGAGTTTTTTCATCAAATGTTTTTAAAGTTGAACTTTTAGCCAAAACTCATTTAACATTATTTGTACCAACTCGAATATTTTACATAATTATCAGCAATTCGCTCTACCTCACCTTCTAAAAGTTCCGGTGAAATATCTTTTATTCTTCTTGCTGGAATTCCTGCCCAAACTTCGCCTGAACGCACATGCGTAGATTGTGTAACGACAGAGCCTGCGCCGATAATAGAATTTTCTTCAATCAAACAATTGTCCATTACAATGGCTCCCATTCCGATCAAAACATTGTCTTTTACAGTGCAACCGTGAACAATAGCATTGTGTCCGATTGAAACATTATTACCGATTATTAAAGGAAATTTTTCATAAGTGCAATGTAACATCACATTATCCTGAACATTGACTTTATCACCCATTTTGATAAAATTCACATCTCCCCTAATTACGGCATTATACCAAACACTGCAATCTTTTCCCATTTCTACATTTCCAACTATCACGCACGTTTCCGCTAAAAAAGTATTGTCACCAATTTTCGGTGTGTGTCCTAAAACCTCTCTTAAAAAAGCCATTCTATTATTTTTTAAAATTAAATTATCAGTAAAATTCAAAGACTAATTTACGCAATATATATCATTAAAAAAATCTACTTACATTGCGATTCTTCTAATTTTGAAAGCGTATTTTTGTAGAGTAAACTTAAAAAATAAAATGCAGCAAATATTAATAGAGCCTACCGAAAACAAAAAAGTAATGAAATTTGTAACGGATTACACTCTAATACCTGGTTCGGTAGAACTGGACAGAGATTCTGATATTTCAGAAATACCTTTAGCAAAAGACCTTTTTAAATTTCCATTTGTCGAGAAAATTTTTATAACTGCTAATTTTATTGCCATTGCAAAACAGGATTCTGTCGAGTGGGAAAATGTTATTGACGGTTTGAAAAGCATTATCGAAGAAGAACTTTCAAGCAATCCAAGAATTTATCAGCAAAAAAAGAAAGAGGTTTTTCAGGTTTATTCCGAAATGACACCTAATCCAAATGTGATGAAATTTGTTTCCAACAAAACATTATTGCAAGGTTTTGTAGAAGTAAAAACGAAGGAAAGTGCCGTTGTAGTTCCCTTAGCAGATGAACTTTATAACAAATTTGATTTTGTAAAAGAAGTTTTTATTTCAGATAATTTTGTAGCAGTTACGAAAACTGAAATTACAGAATGGCATGAAGTAATGGTTGATGTTACGGCATTTATTTCAGACTTTTTAAAAGAAGGAAAAACTGTTTCTCATGCAAAAGCCCAATCTCATGAAAAGCCAGTTGAAAATTTAATTGACAGAGATTATACTGAAACAGAACAAAAAATTTCTGATATCTTAACAGAATACGTTGCTCCAGCAGTGGAAAGCGATGGTGGAAAAATTTCATTGATCGGTTATGATGAAATTACCAAAACTGCTAAAATGCTTTTGCAAGGCGCTTGCTCCGGTTGCCCAAGTTCTACAGCGACTTTAAAAGGCGGAATCGAAACGCTTTTAAAGCAATTTTTACCGGAAATTGTGGAAAATGTGGAAGCGGTAAATGGATAAAAAAAATCAGTAATGAATAGTAATTAATTGTTCATTATCAATCACTTATAAATATGAAAGGAATATTATTAGTTAATCTTGGCTCGCCAAAATCTACGAAAGTAGGAGATGTGAAAACCTATCTTGATGAATTTTTGATGGATGAAAAAGTGATTGATTATCCTTGGTTTTTCCGTTCACTTTTAGTTCAGGGAATTATCCTAAATTTTCGACCTAAAAAATCTGCCGCTGCTTACCAAACGGTTTGGATGGACGAAGGTTCACCACTTATCGTTTTCACGGAAAGAATCCAAGTGAAACTTCAAAAATTATATGATATTCCCGTAGAAATTGGAATGCGTTACGCGCAACCGAGCATTGAAAGCGGAATCAGAAAATTAGTAGAAAAAGGAGTGACTGAAATTGTTTTGTTTCCACTCTATCCGCAATATGCCATGAGCACGACGGAAACGGTAATTGACAAAGCTGAAGAAGTAAGAAAAAAATATTTCCCGGAAGTTAAAATAAATTACATCGAACCGTTCTACAATCGAGAAATTTATATTGATTGTTTAGCCGAAAGTATTCGTGAGAAATTACCGGAAAACTTCGATGCTTTGCAATTTTCATTTCATGGTTTGCCAGAACGTCATTTATACAAAACTGATCCTACAAATACTTGCAAAATCGGCGAATGTTGTTTCCGGGAAAATAATCCGGCGCATCAATTCTGTTACCGGCACCAATGTTATAAAGTAACAGAAACCGTCATCAAAAAATTAGGTTTACCTAAAGAAAAAGTACTTGTTACCTTTCAATCCCGTTTGGGAAATGATAAATGGATTGAACCTTACACGGATTTTACATTAGAAAACTTACCCGCCAAAGGCATCAAAAATCTCGCAGTGGTTTGTCCCGCTTTCGTTTCAGATTGTCTGGAAACTTTAGAGGAAATCTCTGTGGAAGGCAAAGAAATTTTCGAACACGCAGGTGGCGAAACTTTCAATTATATTCCATGTTTGAATGACGAAGACCGCTGGATAGATGTGGTGAAAATATTGTGCGATGAGAAATTAAACGAGTTCTATCTGGTTTAACAACTTACCTGACAGGTTGTCTATATTCGCCATAACCGATCAATCCATCGTAACTTCGGCCAAAAGGTTGGTAATATAAAAAAGCCTGGTAAAGATTTTCAGTTTGCCAGAAATTACCATTAATTTCTCCCAAATTTAATTGACCAAAAGTGTCTTTTGTTCCAAGAATGTAGTTGTAAAATCCCTGTTTTAAATAAATTTTCGCAGTATATCTTTTTGAGGCTGAATCATAAGACATTTCACTTTCTTTATTTGGAATATAATCATTAAACTGACCTAAAACATAAAGTTGCTTATCGGTTCTTTCTGAATTTAAATTGAAATAAACCCAAGAATAATCTGCTTCTTTATCGGCATTCCTTTCGATTCCTAAATCATTTCTTCTAAAGTAAAACGCGCCATTCACATCGCCCTGATTTTGATAATTTAAAGGATTAGCGAAAACCGGGAATAAATATGTCTGATTTTTTCCTTCGGTATTTTCTACATTTGCCACCTGATCAAAAGCTTGGTTAATAATTTTATTGTCGAAATAATAAAACTCATTATTTCCTGGAAACGCCAGATTCAGTTGCTGAAATAATACTTTGCTTCCTAAACTTGAACTTGGTCTTTGATTGAAAATACCATTTTGAAAATTATTGTTTTGAATGACATTTAAACTAATAGAATTTAAGTTTGAAGATAAATCCGTTCCATTGGAAACTGCTTGCACTTCTACTCTTTGGTTTAATTGTGGATGTCTCGCATCTTGAAATCGTGTGATATTTAAGGCCAAACTAACGCCATCTTCTACAACGCAAAATCTTTTTGTAAATAATGGTTTAGAAGCCGAATCTTGATAAACTATGATCTTATAATTTCCTGAAATCTTTGGTTGAATCTTATCATTGGGGAAAGTCAAAGTATAATTAGTATACGGTTGAGTTGTATTAAAAGAATATTGAAACTGATCAATTAATCCATTTAAACTTCCAACGGCAAATTCTGTAAAAAACAGATTATCATCTTCCCAATTTCGATCAAAATGCTTGATGGTATATCTGTAAGTTTGGCTGGAATTAGATAAATCATCAAATTTTAAAATTAACTGTTCATTAAGCCTAATAACCGGCGTTTCATCATTTGTTTTTGGATTAAAAAGCTGAACACTTCTGATATCTTGCGCGAAAATAAGCACAGAAAATAAGCAGAATAATAAATTAAAAAACTTCATAAAACGAAGATAAGAATTAAAATTTGAAAATTTGAAAATCAGATAATTTGTAAAATTATAGGCATAAATTTGTAGCTAAATTAAATAAAATGCTGTACATAAAATCTTTTACTTTCAATCCGTTTTCAGAAAATACGTTCGTCGTTTATAACGAATTTAATAACGCTTATATTATTGATCCCGGAAATTTTACGCCTGAAGAAAATAATATTTTAAAACATTTTATCTCAGACCATGATCTGAAAATTGAAAATATCCTTTTAACGCACGCGCATATTGATCATGTTTTAGGTTTGCAATGGGCTTATGATGAATATGAAGTTCCGGTGATGATTCACGAAATTGAGCGTGAAATTTTAGATAGAAATCCGATTGATGCGATGCGATTTGGTTTTCAGTTTAAAGCTTTTATGGGAGAAATTCTTTATTTAAAAGAAGACGATATTTTAAAATTAGATGAAGATGAATTGAACGTTCTGCATCTTCCGGGACATTCGCCGGGACATATTGCATTTTACAATGAGGCACAAAAAATAATAATTTCCGGTGATGTTTTGTTTGAAGGAAGCATTGGCAGAACTGATTTATATAAAGGCGATCATGCACAACTTTTAGAAAGTATAAGAATGAAATTATTTAATTTACACGCTGAAACGCAAGTTTACAACGGCCACGGAAATCCAACAAATATTGGTTTTGAAAGAGATTATAACCCGTTTTTTAAATGAGAAAACCGCCAAATACTTGACGGTTCCCTTGGATTATGAAAAAAACTAAAATTAAAAATCTAAGGTGATGCTTCCTCTCACAGCGGCCCCCATTATTGGTCTAGCCATGATAATTCCGTTTCCGCTAGGTGAGCCAGCTCTTGGATCTCCTTCCGTAATGCCGATTGTATTAAAGACATTAGTCGCATCAACAGCGAAACGAATTTTACCTAATTGATAAGAAGTTCCTGCGCCGAACTCACTAAATGCAGGTAAAACTTGCACGTTTTTTTCATCCTGAAATCTTTTGCCGTAGTAATTATAACTTACATAAGTGCGCCATTCTTTGGTTAAATTATACGCTGGTGAAATATTAAAATATAATTTCGGCATTCTTCTTACCACTTTACCTTCCAAAATACTTCCGCTTGCTAGGTTTTTATATTCGGGATTTTGATAAGTTCCATTGGCAGTAATTTCTAATTTGTAATTAAATAACCGTGCATAAGTTTCAAACTCCACACCATAATTTCTGGTATTTGCAAAGGTATTTTCTGAAGAACCATCAGAAAAAACATCTGTAAAAGATAAGTTTTTGAGTGTAGAATAAAATGGAATTACAGAAACGTCAAAAGTGGACGTGTAATATTTGTAACCCGCTTCTATTTGGTTGGTTAGAGCCGGTTTTATTTTGCTTAAATCTGAAATATTATTATAATACGCTTCCTCATTTGGTGATCTAAAACCATGAGAAAATCTTGCGTAAACTGCACTTTGTTTACTGAATTGGTAATTTCCTGCGAAAGTATAAGAAACCTTATCCACGTTGTAGTTCCAATAGGTATATTGATTTCCTAAAACACTCATATTATCATCTGCAGTAGTCGTGTTAAAACCGTGCGTTCCATCAGTAGTAAGACCAGAATTATTAAGATTTCCTGTCGTAGTATTTACAGAATAACCTTTATAAAAATCTCTGCTATATCTAATACCACCATTTACACTAAAACCTTCAGAAATATTATAATCTATATCGGTATAAACGTCATTTAGACTGCCTTCTATTTGAGAATCCCGCAATAAAAAAGACATATCTTTTACGCCATTATAAGTTTTAGAATAGCCTGTAGAATTTGGGGTGAGTGAAGTATCTACTAGATTTAAAAGTTGTGGTTTGTCTGTAGCTGTAGTTAAAATATTGCTCCAATTCCAATATTGGTGTGATTTCCAATTAGATTTATAAAATCCTGCGGTAATATTTCCTTGATCTAGTTTGTAATTAAATTTTAAATCATTTACGAAATTATTCATTTGCTTATCAATGGCCCAAAAACCTAATTTCTGAACATATTGTGGATTTACAACTGCTCCACCTTGCACTAAAGAATATTGATAATTATTTCCTGCAATTCCATTATCATTAGCAAAAGTCTTCCCATCTTGCGGGCCGCCCGCAGGGAAAATTGCAGTGTAATTCATATTGATATCTGTAAATCTGGTTTTATTTGTAACACTAAAATTATCACCAAGATCATACTTAAATTCTGTCGTAAATACATCCATTTTTGGATGAATCCCATTTTCTAAATCTCTGCTAAAAAAACCACCACCAGCTTGTGGAATATTGAGCTGACCAATTGTTCTATAACTATAAGTGCCATAATTAGGATCAAAACCGGGGAATTTTGATAATTTATTTCCATTTTGTATTAGAGGAATTGGGAGATAAAATGTAGTCCTATCGTCTAATTTTTTATAAGAAACTTTAGCATAGCCTTTATCAAAAACATATTTTAAATTTGCTCGAAACTGACCGCCTTGGTTGGCTTTGTAACCAGTTTTTCTAATACCATTATCCGATCTGTAAAAACCACCAATATTAAAAAACAATTTATCTTGCACTATCGCACCGCCTAAATTAATGTCAGTTCGCATTAATCCGTAACTGCTAGTTTCTAATTTCGCTGTTCCTTTAAATTTATTTGTGCCTTCTTTAGAAATAAAATTGATAAGTCCGCCCGGTGAGTTATTTGCATAAATAGAACCAGAGCCTCCGCGCAAAGCTTCTAACCTACCTGTTGTATTATCTACTCGAAAGAAATTATCTGCATTTGCAAATTGAAGTGCACCGTCTTCAAAAACAGGTAATCCATCTTCTTGCACTTGTACAAATTCATATGCACCTGCCGAAGGGATCCCTCTTGCGAAAAGATTATTTCCCGTTTCACCACCCGAAGTTTCTACAGCAAAACCTGGAACTCTTTGTAACAAAGCCGCTGCACTGATCGGATTTTGCTTTTCGATATCCTTCGCCGTAAAGGTAGAAATAGCCGTGCTGGATTCTATTTTCTTTTTGGGTCGTGAGTTTCCTGTGATTACCACCTGATCGATAGATGAAGTTTTCACAGAATCTTGCACCGTTTCCTGCGCGTAAGTATTGTTAAAATACAGCGATGCCACTGCAGAAATTAAAATAATTGATTTTGTTCTCATTTTTAAAAATTTTTATGATTTTTTTAATTTTATATAAACGCCATTAGTCCAACCAAAACCATCTTGATTTGGATATTCTCCACCTCCAGCAACTAATTGTTTATCGATAGCATTATATTTTTCCATAATTCTTCCAGTTTCTTCATAAACCCTTTCAACATTACTACACCAGTTTGATTTAATTTTTTCAGCTAAAGAATGGAGGCCATAATTTTTCATTGCTACAAAACCAATCCATTGGAAAGGCGCCCACGCGTTTGGATAATCCCATTGTTGACCAGAATTTTTCGTGGTCGTAACCAGGCCACCGTCAAAAAGAAACTTTTTCGATATCGTTTTTGAAATTGCCTTTGCTTGATCGAGATTTGACAAGCCAAAAAACATAGGATAAAGCGTTACAATATTTTCAGAAATACTTTGACTATTTGTTTCAATATCAAAATCTTGATATAACATTTTATCTTCGTTCCAAAAATATTTGTTGATTAAATTTTTTCTGCTTTCTAACCGATTACGATAAAACTCTGATTTTTTATCTTGCTTTAAATTTGCAGCTATTTTTGACAAGGTACTTTCCAGATGCCATAAAAGACAATTTAGATCTACCGGTAAAATATTTAAAGTATTAATGGTTTTGAGATTTTCATTATCAGAAAACCAACGGCTAGAAAAATCCCAACCTGATTCACACGCTGCCCTAATATTTCTATAAAATTCAGAATTTGTACTGTTTTTTTGATCCTCTAAATCAATACGATAACTTTCCGGACGTGGTTCGTTCTCTGAATCATAATATCTATTGAGAAAATAACCTTCTTTAGTTTTATAAACTCTATTTAATGCTTCACCATTTGATAATTTTTCTGAGCCGTTCATCCAGAAATTATATTCCATTTCTAAAATCCCAAAATATTGGATATAAAAGCTCTCATCTTGCGTAGATTCCACCATTAAATCTAGCATTGTCGAAAAAAAAGGTGGTTGTGAACGGGTAAGAAAATGCGATCGGCTTGCATTTGGCACAAAACCAAATTCCTCAATAAGGTAAGCGCAATTCTCCAATATATTTTTCATCATTTCTAGCTTCCCAGAAATCTGTAAGCCCAGCATTACAAAATAGCTATCCCAATAAAAAAATTCATTAAATCTGCCCCCAGGAACAATATATGATTTCGGTAATTTTAAAAGAGTCCCAATATTATCTTCTGCTTTTTTAGTAAAAACATCCCAAAGCGAATCAATATAAGCTTCAATTTCTAACGATTTTCCAGATCTTAATTTCTCTTCAGATTCTGTAAAATTGAAATTATTTAAAACGAAATCTTTAAGATTAAAATAAGTTAAAGATTTTTCATTCTCATACTTACTCATTATTAATGAAATGGGAAATTTCGGTATTGCATCTGTCATCGTTTTTTGATCCTCAAATATTTGAGACATTTGCACATCTGCGAACAAACTTTGAATTTCTTTTATGTAAAATAAGTCACTCATTAAGATAATTTCGTTTTGTCCACTTTAATGTTATTCATTATAATGGCTGATATTAGAAGTAATAGTAAAGGAACAAGTGTTAAATAAAAAGCGTTTTGACCACTATAATTTTGGAATACAAATCCTGTCAAAATAGAACCTAAAGTCCCACCAATAGCAGAAAAAACCACAATTAATCCCGACATTGCACTATGAATATATTTTGGAATCGAAGCTAGAATAACAGAATTGATACTAGGGTAAATTGGCGCTAGAAAAACCCCCATTAACGGGAAAAAATAAACCACTAGCGGCGCATTTAGCCAATTAATATTAGAATTTATTTTTACATGATGAGTTAAAGGTAGTACCAACAAAATACTTATTGCGAAGCCAACAATGCAAAAAGAGACCACATAAATCCAATTGAATTTTTTTGAGAAGAAACCAGATAAAAATCTACCCAATGCAAATGAGCCTGCCAAAATTGCGCCCGCTTGCACACTCATAGAAGTCGGAACCTTTAAGATTTCTTTATAAAATGTGGGTGTCCAAGTCTGAAAACTTTGTTCTACTAATACAAACAGAAAAGCGCATATTAGAAAGAAAAATACCTTTTTTAACTTAAATAACCCTGTGCTATCTTTAATATCAGACAGAAAACTTGATTTTTCTTTTTTAGCCGCACTTTCATCTAACTTTGAGAAAAATAATATAATAAAAGACAAAAAAGAAAGTAAACCTAAAAGCCAATAAACATTCAACCAAGTTGTAGATTTTGGATTATTATCATCTATAAAAAGGCTAAATAGAAGATTTCCTGCCAAAACACCAATCATAAAAAAACCCTCCAAAAATCCCATAAAACTCGCATGCTCTTTATCGGTATTTGTTACAAGACCAATTGAGGTGAACACGGAAACTTTTATTAAAGCGAAAGAAATCCCAACAATTAAAAATAAAATTTTAAAAAACCAAAAGGCATTAGCGAAAGGCATTATTAAACACATGCAACCTACTGCAAATAAAGCGATTAGCATTGATTTTTTTATCCCAATTCGCGGTAAAAAAGAGGCTAATAAAAAAGAACAAATTGCAATTGGTAAATCTTTAAAACCCTCTAAAATACTTGCTTGCGACTTTGTAATATCAAAATTTTGCTGCATCTGTAAAATCACGGTTCCTACGGAATTCAGTAAAATTGCAAACACAAAATAATTTAGAAATAAAGAAATTTTTATTTTGATATTTTTCATTTAAATTTTTCTATTTACAAATCTAGAAGTTGTTTATTAAGATAAGTTTAACTTTGTAAACCAATATTTGAACAATATTAATATATTTGACAAATCAATACCGTAAAACCTATTAATAGATGAACGTTTCATTTGAAAGAATTACTCCAGATAAAAAAAGTTCATTTCGAACACTTCACAACACTGCACCCATAAAAGACTTTAAATGGGAATACCATTTTCATCCTGAGATAGAATTGGTTTGTATACCAGCGGGAAACGGAACTCGGCATGTCGGTTATCACAAAAGTAATTATACAGACGGAGATTTGGTATTGATAGGCAGTAATATTCCGCATTCTGGATTTGGTTTAAATTCATCAGACCCTCATGAAGAAATTGTCTTACAATTTAAACAAGAAATTTTACAATTCCCCGCGGAAGAAACTGATACAAATAACATTAAATTTCTGTTGAAACAATCTCAGTTTGGACTTCAGTTTACGGGTAAAACAAAAAGAGAAATTATTCCTAAGTTGAGAGAAATTTTAGATACAGAAGGCTACAAGAGATATTTACTTTTACTTGAAATTTTATTTTACCTCTCGAAATCAAAAGAGTTTACTATTTTAAACAAGCAAATTACGCCATATAAAATTATTGCAAAAAATAAAATTAGATTACAAAATATTTTCACTTTCGTAGAAAAAAATTATCATAAAGAAATTGATATTAATGAAGTTGCAAATCTCGCAAATCTCACATTACCTGCGTTTTGTAATTTTTTTAAAAAAACAACAGAAATAACATTTACAGATTTTGTGAATCGCTTTAGAATAACCAAAGCCTGTTTGTTTTTATCTCAAGGAATGACAGCTTCTGAAGTATGTTTTGCTTGTGGCTTTAATAGTGTTTCCTATTTCAGCAGAATGTTTAAAAAATACACCTCTAAAAAACCCTCTGATTATAGCAAACAATTATGATAATTTTCTATCCTTTTAAATAAAAAATTTGGCTCTATTCCAAATATACTATTTCCATTTAATTCCGCAACCAATACTCGGTTTTTGCACTTCTTCCTGATTTTCGCCAGCTAAAAGATTTTCAAAAGCGATAATTAAATCTTCGCCGGTTACTTCTTTTTGATTTCCCGGGCGAGAATCGTCCATTTGTCCACGGTAAATTAAATCTAATTTGTCATCGAAAAAAAAGAAATCTGGCGTGCAAGCCGCGTTAAATGCTTTTGCAACACTTTGACTCTCATCATATAAGTAAGGAAATTTAAAACCTTCATCGTCCTGAAAATCTGCCATTTTATCAGCAGAATCCACCGGATATTTTTCAGCATTATTAGAATTAATGGCGATAAATTCAATTCCCTTTTTGCTATAATCTTCATACAATTCTGCCAATTGATCGATCACATGCAACACAAACGGACAATGGTTGCACATAAAAATAACCAACGTTCCTTTTTCACCTTTTAATTCTTCCAAGGTTTGGGATTCGTTCTTTTCTGAAGGATTAGGAAGTTCAAAAAACGGTGCTTTTGTTCCTAAAGCAAGCATATTAGAATTGGTATCAGACATTATTTCTATTTTTTTAATATTAATTTAGCACTTCAAAGGTAAGATTTTAAGAACGTCTTCCCAAGAATAATTATGAGGCAAAATGCTTACATGTTCTAACTTTTTATTCCAGGTTGTTTGGCGCTTTGCGTAACGTCGGCTATTTTTTTTAATTTCCTCGATGGCAAAATTCAAATCATATTCGCCCTCAAAATAGTTGAAAAGTTCTTTATAACCAACCGTTTGCAGCGGCACTAAATTTTTAAATTTTTCTAAATTTTTGACTTCTTCCAACAAACCATTTTTTATCATAACATCAACTCTTTTATTGATTCTGTCATAAATTATTTCACGTGGCGCATCCAAAAGAATTCTAATAGTTTCAAAATCTCTTTTTGGTTGGTGCGCTTTAATATTTTCCGTATACGTTTTTCCAGTTTGCCAGATAATATCAATCGCGCGTAAAAGCCTTCTGGGATTATCTTTGTCGACAATTTTAAAATAGTTGTAATCTAAATTTTCAAGAATTTGCTGTAATTTTCCTAAACCTTCATCTTGCCAGATCTTCATTAATTTCTGTTGGTTTTCTTCATTGGCTTCGGGCAAATTGTTTAAACCTTCTACCACGGCTTTTTCATACATTCCGCTTCCACCAACCAAAACGGCAAAATCATTTTTTTCGAAAATTTCCTTTAATTTTTTTAGCGCCTCAATTTCATATTGCCCGATAGAATAGTAATCTTCCACTGAAAGATTTCCTATGAAATTATGCGGAACTTCGGCTAATTCTTCATCCGAAGGAACTGCGGTTCCGATTTTCATTTCTTTAAAAAACTGGCGGGAATCACAGGAAATAATTTCTGTATCAAAATAGTGCGCCACTTTTATGGCTAAACTGGTTTTGCCAATTCCTGTAGAACCGATGATGGAGATTAATTTTTTAGCCAAAATTTTTTTTCAAAAATACCTAATCGTTGGGATAATGAACTGCTTTATTTAATTCAATTGGATTATTATATTTCTTCAAAGATTTTCTAAACGCATCTTCATAAACTTTAAGTTCTTCCATACTCGAAATCCTTAGGTTGTCTTCAGTCATAAAATTACTTTTAGTGATATCAATAGTTCCGTCGTGCGCAGGCTTTACAGGCGTAAAATAGGTTTCCAGTTTCATTTTAGCATATTTTAAAACTGGGATTTCTACCGCTCTTCCCTTAAAACGTTTATAAAAATCAAGAATTTGCGTTTCTTTAATGTTTTCAGATTTAACCAATGTAAATTGGTAATTATTTTTATCATCAGAAATCTCAACTATTAAACCAGGAAGTCCGTTAAATTTATAAGGACCTTCTTGAAAAGGAATTTCTGGTGCAAACCAGCCTTCCCAGTTTCTGCCGCCCCAATTTGTAGTGGCTTTTTGAACTTTCAGATTTGCTAGCATTTTTGTTTCTGGAGAAATCTTCCATTTTTGGGTGGCATTTTCTACAATTTTAAAGGTATCAAATCCTTCAAATGCAAAAACTTCATAATCTTTGGAATTGGATTTAACTCGGATGTAATCATTCATTTTACCACCGAAAGTCATATCTCCAGTCTTTAAAAGTATTGAATCGGAAATAAAAAAGGGTCTTGCATAATAAAAACTTTCATCCGGATTTATATCCAAATAATAATTTTGTTTTGAAATTAAATTTTCTGCAGAATCTTTTTTATAGTGAATTTCATAAATAAATCGGTGTGTTTGCGCGGAAAAGCAAAGTGTCAGAAATAAAAAAATAAGGCTAAATTTTTTCATAAAATTTAATTTTATCAAATGTAAATATTTTAATTTAAAATTTTAATCAAAAAAATCCCAAGAACTTTATAATTCTCGGGATTCTCAACTATTAAAAAATAAACTTATGATAAACTATTATTTATACAACGGCGTAAAAATCAAATTATTATAATTTTTTTTTTCAAACCTGTCAGATTTCATTTTTTTTCAATTAAATCCTTATCTTTAAAACATAAATATTTTTATGAACTTAGAATTTAATAAACGAGAGGATATCAACAAACAAAAACTTTCAGACATCAATCATTTGCTGAAAGAAATTAACAAAGGCGGTGGTGAAAAACGTTTGCAAAAACAGCGTGATGAGGGAAAAATGACCGCGCGCGCGCGGGTTGATTATTTATTAGATGACAAAAAAGATTCCATAGAAATTGGTGCTTTTGCTGGTTTTGAAATGTATGAAGAAGAAGGAGGTTGTCCCGCAGCTGGCGTTATTGTAAAAATGGGCTACGTTTCTGGGCGCCAATGTTTAGTTGTAGCAAATGACGCTACCGTAAAAGCCGGTGCATGGTTCCCAATTACTGGCAAAAAGAATTTACGAGCGCAAGAAATTGCCATGGAAAACAGATTACCAATCATTTATTTGGTAGATTCTGCGGGCGTTTATTTGCCAATGCAGGATGAAATTTTCCCAGACAAAGAGCATTTTGGGCGCATTTTTAGAAATAATGCGAAGATGAGTTCCATGGGAATTATCCAGATCTCTGCGGTGATGGGAAGTTGCGTTGCGGGCGGTGCCTATTTGCCAATTATGAGTGACGAAGCGATGATCGTTGATAAAACGGGTTCTATTTTTCTTGCCGGAAGTTATTTGGTAAAAGCTGCGATTGGTGAAAGCATTGATAATGAAACACTTGGTGGCGCAACAACGCACTGCGAAATTTCTGGTGTTACTGATTATAAAGCCAAAAATGATGCAGATGCTTTAGACCGAATTAAAAATATCATGAAATCTTTGGGTGATTTTGAAAAAGCCGGTTTTGATAGAATTGAAAATTGTGAACCAAAAGAAAATCCTGAAAATATTTTTGGAATTATGCCAAGTTTACGCAATGAACAATACGATACAAAAGATATTTTAAAATGCTTAACCGACAATTCTGAATTTGAAGAATACAAAGCAGATTATGGAAAAACAATTATTTGCGCGACAGCCAGAGTTGATGGTTGGAGCGTCGGAATTATCGCCAACCAAAGAACTTTAGTTAAAAATGGAAAAGGCGAAATGCAATTTGGCGGCGTAATTTATTCTGATTCTGCGGACAAAGCGACGCGTTTTATTGCCAATTGTAATCAAAGAAAAATTCCTTTGGTTTTTCTTCAGGATGTGACTGGTTTTATGGTCGGCTCAAAATCTGAACAAGGCGGGATCATCAAAGACGGCGCAAAAATGGTAAATGCCGTATCAAACTCAGTTGTTCCAAAATTCACAATTATCACTGGAAATTCCTATGGTGCTGGAAATTATGCAATGTGCGGTAAAGCTTACGATCCAAGATTGATTGTTGCTTGGCCGTGGGCAGATTTAGCGGTAATGGGTGGAAGTCAGGCGGCAAAAGTTTTAGTTCAAATTCAGGAATCTACTTTAAAGAAAAAAGGAAAGATTTTGACTGATGAGGACCGTCAAAAATTATTAGATGAAATTTCCGCTAAATATAAAAAGCAAACAGAAGCAACTTACGCTGCAGCAAGACTATGGACGGACGCAATAATTAATCCAATCGATACCAGAAAATGGATCTCAATGGGTATCGAAGCTGCCAATCACGCACCGATTTTAGAGAAATTTAATTTGGGTGTGATTCAAGTTTAATTTTAAATAAATCAAAAATAGTTCGATATAAAAAAGGGTAAAATAAAAATTTTGCTTTTTTATTTTATAATCTATGAATAGTTTTTGTAAAAATTTAACAAGAAAAAAACTGCATTTTTGAATCAAATTTTAATCCTCATTAAACAAAAAGATTTCTAACACGGACAAAGGATTCAAACAATATGTGATTTTATAGCAGAAGTAATTACCTTTTTCATAAAGTAATCATACATTTGTTTTTAATTTTTACCGATAGGTGTTGAAACTATGAAATATTTACAATTTTTAATTATTTTTTTAATATTTAATAATTTTAACGCACAGGAATATAATGATCCTATTCCGTTGCATGATACTTTCACTATAGACTCAAAAAAAGTTAAAGAAGTAAGAACGATTAATGTCTGGACTCCGCCTGAATATAAACTAATTTCAAATTCCCTACCCGTTTTATATATGCTGGATGGCGGTGTAAAAGAAGATTTTCCACATATCGCAAATACACTGGCAAAACTTATAAAATCAAAAGAGATAAAACCCATTATTTTGGTTGGAATAGAAAATACAAAGCGCAGAAGGGATCTAACTGGATTAACAACAGTTGATGCAGACAAAAAAATTGCACCAATTGTAGGTGGTTCAGAAAATTTCAGAACGTTCATTAATGTTGAATTATTTCATGAAATCACTTAGCGTTACCAAACAACCGGCGATAAAGGAATTTTGGGTGAATCTTTAGCCGGACTTTTTATTGCAGAAACGCTTCTTATAAAACCAGAGATGTTTAAATATTACATCGCTTTTGATCCTTCACTTTGGTGGAATGACGAATATTTAGTTAAAAACACAAATAATTTACTTTCAAAAGCGTTGCCAAGTGAGAAAAGATTTTGGTTTGCAAGTTCAGGTACAAAAGAAATTTATAAGCCGGTGAAAAGATTTAAAAAAATACTTGGTTCAATGAAAATCACAAATCTAATCTGGAACTTTTCAGATGAACCGGCAGAAGATCACAGTACAATTTTCAGAGCAAATATAGAAAAGGCATTAATCTGGACTTTAAATAATTCTAATAACACCGTTAAAATCAAATGATTTTATCCGAAATTTTACCTCAAGAATCTTTAGAACAAAGAGCCGTTCACCAAATTATTTACAGTGTTGGTTTAATATACCATTTTATTTGGAGATCACTACTATATAAAAGAAGCAGCGTTTAAAAGTTGCTAATAATTTTCTATTATAACGATTTTTTATCATGAACCGGTGTTGACTGTATCTTTTTTATGAACGTCTCGGGATATTTATATAGGCGTGCTGTTTTTATCGTGGCCAGAGATTATGATGCGTAATGAAAGTAATTTTATTTAAATATTTTTTAGTTTTCAAGCACAAAAAAGCCTCAATCTAGTAAAAGATTGAGGCTTTAAAAAAAACTGGCGGCGACCTACTCTCCCGCGTTAGCAGTACCATCGGCGCTAGAGGGCTTAACTTCTGTGTTCGGAATGGGAACAGGTGAGCCCCTCTGCTAAAACCACCCTAAAGGCTGTTAAAGTTGTACAATGTAAGATGTACAAAGTATATGGGTATTAATTAGACTGAAGATTGAAGAGCAAGGAGTCAAGACTTTAAAGTCTTGGTTCTTGGTTCTTTTATCTTGATTCTAATTAAAAAATCGATAAAAACGTTCACAAAGAGCAAACCAGTATTGCACTTTTAAGCAGCTTAAAGTATATTAAGCTATAAATCTACGGGTAATTAGTACTACTCGGCTATGACATTACTGCCTTTACACCTATAGCCTATCAACGTTGTCATCTCCAACGACCCTTAAAAGATGTCTCATCTTGAGGCAGGTTTCGCACTTATATGCTTTCAGTGCTTATCCTTACCAAACGTAGCTACTCTGCGATGCACTTGGCAATACAACAGATACACCAGAGGTTTGTTCAAATCGGTCCTCTCGTACTAGATTCAAGCCCTCTCAAACATCTAACGCCCGCAATAGATAGAGACCGAACTGTCTCACGACGTTCTGAACCCAGCTCGCGTGCCACTTTAATGGGCGAACAGCCCAACCCTTGGGACCTTCTCCAGCCCCAGGATGTGACGAGCCGACATCGAGGTGCCGAACCTCCCCGTCGATATGAGCTCTTGGGGGAGACTAGCCTGTTATCCCCGGAGTACCTTTTATCCTATGAGCGATGGCCCTTCCATACGGAACCACCGGATCACTATGTCCTGCTTTCGCACCTGATCGACTTGTAGGTCTCACAGTCAAGCACCCTTATGCCATTACACTCTACGCACGGTTACCAAGCGTGCTGAGGGTACCTTTGAAAGCCTCCGTTACTCTTTTGGAGGCGACCACCCCAGTCAAACTACCCACCACGCAATGTCCTTCCTAAAGGAAGTTAGGCTCTAAATAAACAAAGGGTGGTATTTCAACGTTGGCTCCACGAACACTAGCGTGCCCGCTTCAAAGCCTCCCACCTATCCTACACATTGTTTATTCAAAGTCAATACGAAGTTATAGTAAAGGTTCACAGGGTCTTTTCGTCCCATTGCGGGTAATCGGCATCTTCACCGATACTACAATTTCACAGAGCTCATGGTTGAGACAGTGCCCAGATCGTTACACCATTCGTGCAGGTCGGAACTTACCCGACAAGGAATTTCGCTACCTTAGGACCGTTATAGTTACGGCCGCCGTTTACTGGGGCTTCAGTTAAGACCTTCGGGATAAATCCCTAAGCCCCTCCCTTAACCTTCCAGCACCGGGCAGGTGTCAGACCCTATACAGCATCTTTCGATTTAGCAGAGTCCTGTGTTTTTGATAAACAGTCGCCTGGGCCTCTTCACTGCGGCCCCATCATCACTGATGGGGCGTCTCTTCTTCCGAAGTTACGAGACTATTTTGCCTAGTTCCTTAACCATGATTCACTCTAGCACCTTAGGATTCTCTCCTCGACCACCTGTGTCGGTTTTGGTACGGGTTGCTTCAATTCGGCTTTTCTTGGAACCGCTTTCCCTACAACAACTTCGCCCGAAGGCTAGGTCTTGACTATTCCGTCAGTCTTCAGTAAGTACGGCAATCCGTCCCCTTTTTAGTATGAGCAAGTATGGGAATATTAACCCATTGTCCATCCACTACCCCTTTCGGGTTCGCGTTAGGTCCCGACTAACCCTCAGCTGATTAGCATAGCTGAGGAAACCTTAGTCTTTCGGTGAGGGGGTTTCTCGCCCCCTTTATCGTTACTTATGCCTACATTTTCTTTTCTGTCCGCTCCACCACATCTCACGATGCAGCTTCTGTGCAAACAGAATGCTCCCCTACCAGATATAACTCAAAAGTTATAAATCCATAGCTTCGGTACTATACTTATGCCCGATTATTATCCATGCCGAACCGCTCGACTAGTGAGCTGTTACGCACTCTTTAAATGAATGGCTGCTTCCAAGCCAACATCCTAGCTGTCAATGCAGTTCAACCGCGTTATTTCAACTTAGTATAGATTTGGGGACCTTAGCTGTTGGTCCGGGTTCTTTCCCTCTCGGACATGGACCTTAGCACCCATGCCCTCACTGCCACGAAACATTTATTAGCATTCGGAGTTTGTCAGGAATTGGTAGGTGATGAAACCCCCGCATCCAATCAGTAGCTCTACCTCTAATAAACTATATCGCAACGCTGCACCTAAATGCATTTCGGGGAGTACGAGCTATCTCCCAGTTTGATTGGCCTTTCACCCCTACCCACAAGTCATCCGAAGACTTTTCAACGTCAACCGGTTCGGTCCTCCACTTTGTGTTACCAAAGCTTCAACCTGCCCATGGGTAGATCACAAGGTTTCGCGTCTAATCCTACTAACTAAGCGCCCTATTCAGACTCGCTTTCGCTCCGCCTCCGTACCTTAAGTACTTAAGCTCGCTAGTAAAATTAACTCGTAGGCTCATTATGCAAAAGGCACGCCGTCACCCAACTTGTGGGCTCCGACCGCTTGTAGGCGTACGGTTTCAGGTTCTCTTTCACCCTTCTATTCGAAGTGCTTTTCACCTTTCCTTCACAGTACTTGTTCACTATCGGTCTTTCAGGAGTATTTAGCCTTGGAGGATGGTCCCCCCATATTCAAACAGGATTTCACGTGTCCCGCCCTACTCATTTATCACTTATGTATGCCTTTCATATACGGGGCTATCACCCTCTATGGCTGTTCTTTCCAGAACATTCTACTAAACATATAAAAGCTTTTGGGCTAATCCGCTTTCGCTCGCCGCTACTTACGGAATCTCTTCGATTTCTTTTCCTCCGGGTACTTAGATGTTTCAGTTCTCCGGGTTTGCTCTCTAAATAAATTTAGAGTGACTGGTCTTCAACCAGCCGGGTTGCCCCATTCGGACATCTGCGGATCAATTCGTGTGTGCCGATCCCCGCAGCTTTTCGCAGCTTACCACGTCCTTCTTCGCCTCTGAAAGCCTAGGCATCCGCCATACGCCCTTAACGATTTCTTTCCTAATATTTTTATTTTCTTAAAGCACTTAAAAGTGCTTTGGTTTTCTCTTTGTGATGTCTTTATCGTTATTGTCAATGATCTTTTATTCTTACAAGTCATCTAATACGCAGTGTTGTTTTTGGCTCCACCGCAACTTTAAAATCAGATTCCTAAATAGTGAAAAATAAAGGTACGAACCTTTCTGAATTATAAATTATTAGCCTTTTGGCCCGTAATTCTTAATTCTGCATCTGTTAATGCTTAATCTTTCGTCTATGTAATGGATATTTTTAAATATCTTCTTCGCTTGTTACTTTTCGTAACTATTTTTTTGTCTTTATTCTATTACTTTCGTAATTGTGGAGAATATCGGAGTCGAACCGATGACCTCCTGCGTGCAAGGCAGGCGCTCTAGCCAGCTGAGCTAATCCCCCTCTAAATTGAGTGTGTGAGTTTTTGATTAAATAAAATAGAAAGTAATTAAACTCATTATCTTTTCTGATCCTTACTCCCTTACTCTTAATTAGTAGTCTCGGGCAGGCTCGAACTGCCGACCTCTACATTATCAGTGTAGCGCTCTAACCAGCTGAGCTACGAGACTGTCTTTTAGACTAACAGATTCAAGATGCCAGATACAAAACATTGTCTTGATCTTGGCTCTTGCCTCTTGTATCTCTTTCCCTCCTACTAATCTTTAGGGGTTTATTTTTATAAAATACCAACCGAAGTAAAAAAACTAAAGCGACTAAACTTTTTTGTTAAAATGTTGTGCACTATTTAAAGTACTTGTTTGTTTATACTCGTCCTAAAACGAGTCTCTAAAATGAGATGTTCCAGCCGCACCTTCCGGTACGGCTACCTTGTTACGACTTAGCCCTAGTTACCTGTTTTACCCTAGGCAGCTCCTTTTACGGTCACCGACTTCAGGTACCCCAGACTTCCATGGCTTGACGGGCGGTGTGTACAAGGCCCGGGAACGTATTCACCGCGCCATGGCTGATGCGCGATTACTAGCGATTCCAGCTTCATAGAGTCGAGTTGCAGACTCCAATCCGAACTGAGACCGGCTTTCGAGATTCGCATCACATCGCTGTGTAGCTGCCCTCTGTACCGGCCATTGTATTACGTGTGTGGCCCAAGGCGTAAGGGCCGTGATGATTTGACGTCGTCCCCACCTTCCTCTCTACTTGCGTAGGCAGTCTCACTAGAGTCCTCAACTTAATGGTAGCAACTAGTGACAGGGGTTGCGCTCGTTGCAGGACTTAACCTAACACCTCACGGCACGAGCTGACGACAACCATGCAGCACCTTGAAAATTGTCTTGCGAAAGGTCTATTTCTAAACCGGTCAATTCCCATTTAAGCCTTGGTAAGGTTCCTCGCGTATCATCGAATTAAACCACATAATCCACCGCTTGTGCGGGCCCCCGTCAATTCCTTTGAGTTTCATTCTTGCGAACGTACTCCCCAGGTGGCTAACTTATCACTTTCGCTTGGTCTCTGAGCCCTAAAGCCCAAAAACGAGTTAGCATCGTTTACGGCGTGGACTACCAGGGTATCTAATCCTGTTCGCTCCCCACGCTTTCGTCCCTCAGCGTCAGTTGAATCTTGGTAACCTGCCTTCGCAATTGGTGTTCTAAGTAATATCTATGCATTTCACCGCTACACTACTTATTCCAGCTACCTCAAATTCACTCAAGACCTGCAGTATCAATGGCAGTTTCACAGTTAAGCTGCGAGATTTCACCACTGACTTACAGGTCCGCCTACGGACCCTTTAAACCCAATAAATCCGGATAACGCTTGCACCCTCCGTATTACCGCGGCTGCTGGCACGGAGTTAGCCGGTGCTTATTCATATAGTACCTTCAGCTAGATACACGTATCTAGGTTTATTCCTATATAAAAGAAGTTTACAACCCGTAGGGCCGTCGTCCTTCACGCGGGATGGCTGGATCAGGCTTTCACCCATTGTCCAATATTCCTCACTGCTGCCTCCCGTAGGAGTCTGGTCCGTGTCTCAGTACCAGTGTGGGGGATCACCCTCTCAGGCCCCCTAAAGATCATTGACTTGGTGAGCCGTTACCTCACCAACTATCTAATCTTGCGCGTGCCCATCTCTATCCGCCTGAGCTTTCAATATTAAATGATGCCATTCAATATGTTATGGGATATTAATCTTCCTTTCGAAAGGCTATCTCCCAGATAAAGGTAGGTTGCACACGTGTTACGCACCCGTACGCCGCTCTCTAGAATCCGAAGATTCTATACCGCTCGGCTTGCATGTGTTAGGCCTCCCGCTAGCGTTCATCCTGAGCCAGGATCAAACTCTCCATTGTATGTTTGTCCACCCTAACTCAAAGTTTATTAATTGACGCTTTAGTCTTTTTCTTACTTGGTTGTTATTTGTATTTTCAATGATCTGTTTCGCTCTTCGCCTCCTCGTATGAACTTCTGTCGTTGTTCTTAATCACGATTTGCGAGTGCAAAAGTATAAAGTTTATTTTAATCTCACAACTATTTTTGAAATAAATTTCTGAATAATTTTTCTGACTATATTATCGCTTCATCTTCGCTTCAATATCTTTCGATTTTGGTTTGCAAAAGTATAACTTAATTTCGAACTTAACAACTCTTTCTAAATAAATTTATAAAAAAATTTTTGCCCTTATTAATGCCTCTTCTTCGCCCCCTCTTCTTTCGATTTGAGAGTGCAAAAATACACCATCTTCTAACACCTCACAACTATTAATTATCCCTGCACACAAATTAAATCCTAAACACCTGTCAATCACCTCTAAAAATCTTCGCGTTCCTATCTCAGTTTTAAATTTAAACCCAACACCACTATCCAAACAGCAACATCAACAAAAAAAAACCCAACATAAAAAATAAATCTCTATTATTTATATTGCTAAAATAAATCGCGACCTTTAAAAAAGTTAAAAATAATATCAACTTAAAAATTTCAAAAATATCCTATAAGTCATTAAACCTAAGGATGAGCCTATCACATCTGCTAATATGTCGAGTAACTCAAATGACCGTCCCATATGCATCACTTCCTGTAAAACTTCTGTTCCTAATCCGTAAAAAAAAATAATGGTGAAAAAATAAATGATATTTAATTTTTTAAAGGAGATTAACAGACAAAATCCTAAGAAAGCAAATATAGATAGATGTATTAGTTTATCGATACCAGGAAACATAAACCAATATTCCTGATTTTCAACGCCAGGTTTTAAAAGCATATAAGTGAGAAATGCCCAATAAATGGGCAAAACTACTTTTCTAAATGTGGGCCGAAACTTATCCAACAATTTCCTTATATTCATCTGAAGTTAAAAGCTCACCTTCTGATCCACCATCACTTAGTTCTACTTTTACAATCCATCCTTTACCGTAAGGATCAGAGTTTAGTAATTCTGGCTCACCCTCCAAGTCACTATTAAATTCCAAAATTTTTCCTGATAAAGGCAGAAACAAATCTGAAACAGTTTTTACAGCTTCTACGCTCCCAAAAACATCACCTGCATTTAATTCATCATCCACACTATCTACATCTACAAAAACAATATCGCCAAGTTCGCCTTGTGCAAAATCTGTAATGCCTATCGTCGCAACATTATTTTCAATTTTAACCCACTCGTGGTCTTTTGTGTACTTCAACTCTTCAGGAATAGTCATAATTATTTTTTTTAAAGTTTAATCAAGCAAATTTAATTTAAAAATTATAACACACCAATCTATTTTGCTGCAAAATAATTTAAAACATAAAAAAAACCAAATTGTAAACCTCACATCTGCTATATTATAAGTCTTAGATTTATTTTTTAAATGAATGTTGTAAATAAAAAGTGGAAATTTTTTAATATTTAAAAAGTAAAAAAATATTTAATCTTAAAGAATTTTATATATTTGCAGCATTAACAATTATTAATAAAAACAAAAATTATGTCAGACATTGCATCAAGAGTAAAAGCTATCATCGCGGATAAGCTTGACGTTGAAGAATCAGAAGTAACTCCAGAAGCTAGTTTCACTAATGATTTAGGCGCAGATTCTTTAGATACTGTAGAATTAATCATGGAATTTGAAAAAGAATTTAATATTCAAATCCCAGATGATCAAGCAGAAAAGATTACAACCGTAGGTCATGCTATTGCATACATAGAGGAAGTAGTTAACAAATAATATTTGCAGAAAAAAAATTTATGGAATTAAAAAGAGTAGTTGTAACTGGTTTCGGAGCGATAACGCCTATTGGTAATAATGCGCAAGAATACTGGGAAAATCTAGTAAAAGGTGAGAGCGGTGCCGCTCCGATTACTCTTTTTGATACTGAAAATTTCAAAACAAAATTTGCTTGTGAAGTTAAAAGTTTTGATCCCCTTAATTATTTGGATAAGAAAGAATCCAAAAAAATGGATCGGAATACTCAGTTTGGAATTGTGGCTGCGAGAGAAGCAGTTGAGCATTCCAGAATTATAGATGATAATTGCGATAAGAATAGAATTGGAGTTATTTGGGGTTCAGGAATAGGTGGTCTAGAAACTTTTGAAAAAGAAGTTTTAGGATGGGCAGCTGCTACCGGAATTCCCAGATTTAATCCATTTTTCATTCCAAAAATGATCGCTGATATCACGCCAGGTCATATTTCTATTGAATACGGCTTTCATGGTCCGAATTACACAACCGTTTCTGCATGTGCGTCTTCTGCTAATGCTTTGATTGATGGCAAAATGCTGATTCAACTTGGAAAAGCGGACATTATCGTTTGCGGCGGTTCAGAAGCAGCAATTACTGCGAGTGGTGTTGGCGGGTTTAACGCTATGATGGCACTTTCTACAAGAAATGATGATCCAAAAACAGCATCGCGACCTTTTGATAAAGACCGAGATGGTTTTGTTTTGGGAGAAGGTGCAGGTTCTATAATCTTAGAAGAATATGAGCACGCAAAAAAACGTGGAGCTACAATTTATGCGGAATTAAAAGGAGGAGGTTTAAGTGCAGACGCACATCACATGACAGCACCACATCCTGAAGGACTTGGAGCATACCTTGTTATGAAAAACTGCTTAGAAGATGCAGAAGTTTCTGCTCATGAAGTAGATCATATAAATATGCATGGTACTTCTACACCCCTTGGTGATATTGCCGAATCAAACGCCATTTCAAGATTGCTGGGTGATCACGCCTTTGACATTCAAATCAATTCGACAAAATCTATGACAGGACATCTCTTAGGAGCGGCTGGTGTAATTGAAGCGATTGCCGTTTTAGGAAGTATTACGAACTCAATCGTTCCACCAACTATCAATCACTTCACCGATGACGAAAGAATTGATTCCAGACTTAATTTTACCTTTGGTAAAGCAGTTAAGAAGAATGTTGACATTGCGATGAGTAATACATTCGGTTTTGGCGGCCATAATGCTTGTGTATTGTTTTCAAAAATCTAAAATCTTCACATGGAATTTCAGAAATATTTTTCTAAATTCCTTTTAAAGGACAAGAAGAAAAAATTTTCTGAAGAGGATTATTTATTTAAAACCGAACTTGAAAAAATTTTAGGTTTTCAAATAGAAAATATTGAGATCTACAAAGAAGCTTTTTCCCTTCGTACTTCATCAAAATTAAAAAATAAAAAAAACTACGAACGCTTAGAATTTTTAGGCGACTCTGTTTTGGGCACTATTATCTCCTGCTACCTTTTTGAGAAATATATTTCCTCCAACGAAGGTTATCTTACTCAAATGAAGTCTAAAATTGTTAATCGGAAAAATTTAAACCGATTAGGAGACGAGTTAGGCTTAAAAGAACTTATACGAAACAATCACAGTTTAACTTTAAGTGAAAATATTTCTGGTAATTTACTTGAGGCGCTTATTGGCTCAATATATTTAGATTTAAGCTATGAATTTTGCCATAAAATAGTACTTGAAAGGCTTTTTAAAGCAAGTGACATCATTAAACTTGAAAATAAAATTATAAGTTACAAGGGCTTGCTGTTAGAATGGAGCCAAAAGAAAAAGGTCGCTATATGTTACGAAACCTGTGAGGAATTTCAAGCCAATAATAATTTAGTTTTTAGAAGCTATGTAATTTTAAACCAAGGGAAAATTTCGAACGCGACAGACAGTTCCAAGAAAAAAGCTGAAGAAAAAGCAGCACAACGCGCTTTCTACATTTTAAACAAAAAAGAAAATATTGTCGAAAACCAAAAAATTATTTCTTGATGAAGAGGAAGAAGAAAATCTAAACTTAGGTCTTTTAAGGCTTTCGCTTGAACTTCCCTCACATGAATTGTTTTATAAAATCAATATTTTAAATGCCTTTAAATTTACCCGGATAAAAGATCTAATAATTCACGGTAATTACTTCCAATATAATTTCCCACGTTTTGAGGCCTATCACCATCTTAGTAAAACCTGCATTCAAATTATCGGTAATAAATCAGAAGTTAGTTACATATTGAAGGAACAAAAAGAACTGTTTAATTCCGAAAGCGAAATGGCTGATCTTTTTAATGAATTGCCGGATGTTGATTATCTTATAAAAACCTCAGATTTAATTGATGATTTTTCGCTAATTTTGTTGCCGGAAAATTCTGTGTTTAATATCCAGACTTTCTCCTTAAGTTCAACAGATGAACGCTACCAACTAATAAAATATTATGAATAAATTTTTAAAGAAAACTAAAATCATCGCCACCTTAGGACCTGCATCTTCCTCAAAAGAAGTAATGCTAGAAATGGTAAAAGCAGGTGTTGATGTTTTTAGAATAAATTTTTCCCACGCCGATTATGATTTAGTGCGTACGAACGTAAACACGATCAGAGAGATCAATCAAGAATTCGGTTACACAATTTCAATCTTAGGAGATTTACAAGGACCTAAACTTCGTGTAGGAGTTGTTAAAGAAGGTTCTTATTTAAATCCTGGTGATATTCTTACCTTCACTAATGAAAAAATAGAAGGAGATTCGAAGAAAGTTTACATGACTTATCAAAAATTTCCGCAGGACGTAAAAGTCGGCGAAAGAATTTTGATTGACGATGGTAAACTGGTTTTAGAAGTTATTGAAACCAATGAAAAAGATACTGTAAAAGCAAAGACAATTCAAGGTGGACCACTGAGTTCTAAAAAAGGAGTAAACCTTCCGAATACAAATGTTTCCCTTCCAGCATTGACGGAAAAAGACATAGAAGATGCTAATTTTATCTTAGATTTAGAATTAGACTGGATCGCACTCTCCTTCGTGCGTCACGCTCAGGACATTATAGATTTAAAAGAGATCATTAATAATCATCCGACTAATAAACTAAAAACACCAATAATTGCCAAGATTGAAAAACCGGAAGGTGTAAAAAATATTGAGCAGATTTTGATGGAATGCGATGCAATAATGGTAGCTCGGGGAGATTTAGGTGTAGAAGTTCCAATGGAAGAAGTTCCTGCCATTCAAAAAACTTTGGTAGAAAAAGCAAGATTTCATTCAAAACCGGTTATCATCGCAACTCAAATGATGGAAACAATGATCAACAGTCTTACGCCGACGCGTGCCGAGGTAAATGATGTTGCAAATTCCGTTCTTGATGGCGCAGATGCAGTAATGCTTTCTGGTGAAACGTCCGTGGGAAGATATCCTGTAGAAGTCGTAGAGAATATGACTAAGATTGTAAAAAATATTGAAAGCACTAATTTTTATCAAAATAAAAATGCTCCAATTGAGAAAGACATAAACTGCATTGATGAACGTTTTTTAACAAATAGAATTTGTCTTGCTGCAGTTAGAATCGCAAAAACAACCAATGTGGAAGCCATTGTGACCTTAACTTATTCTGGTTATACAGCATTTCAAATTTCAGCGCACCGTCCCAATTCGCATATTATTGTTTTCAGTGCTAATAAACGCGTTATTACGATGCTCAATCTTCTTTGGGGTGTTCGTGCCTATTTTTATGACATGAATAAATCTACTGATGAAACAATCGTACAGGTGAATACTCTCGTTCACCATTACGGTTTTGTAGAAAGTGGAGATTACGTCATCAATCTAAATGCAACGCCTGCTAATGCTGATGGAAAAACCAACACACTCAGATTGACCACTATTTAAAATTATTTGGGCGTATCCCGCACGGCTTTTCAGCCGTTTGGGTCGCGCTATTCATTACAAGTCCTCAGAAAATACACAGAGCGCTGCTTTTCAAGCAGCGCTCTGTGTATTTTCTTCCGGGCTTTCCATTACTATCGCTTACGCAGTGTGTTTTTTCTATCACATATATTTTTAAAAAAAAATTCTTTTACTTTCAAACTAATTTTTACAAAATAGATAGATAAAACATTTTTCAATCTCTACAACCTTTTATAAGTGGGCTGGCTCTGCGAAAATAAAAGATGTAAAATAAAAAATCTGAGAACTCTGCATTCAACAGCTCGGTATTACAATAATCTTTAAGCTCTAAAATTTTCTTACCTTTCATAAAAACAAAATTTATGATTTGGCAAGGCAGATTCGATGGAGATAATCCATTATACCACCGCATTTTTCAGCGTGTAACTTTAGAAAATAATTTCGATAATCTTTCCGAAAATGATTTTGCACTTCAAGGATTTGCCGTTGATGAAGGCGTAAAAAGAAATAAAGGTAGAATTGGCGCCGCAGAAGCGCCGGATTTTATCAGAAAAAATATGTCTAATTTTCCTATAACGAAAGCCGGATTTGTTTTGAAAGATTTCGGAAATATTACCTGTGAAGATCTAGATCTAGAAAAAGCACAACAAAAACTAGCTGAAAATGTCCATAATTTATTAGCAAAAAGAGCTAAATCTATCGTTTTAGGCGGCGGTCACGAAGTCATGTTCGCTCACTATTCTGGAATTAGAAAAGCCTTCCCTACTTCAAAAATCGGAATTATAAATATTGATGCACATTTTGACAACCGTGAAATTAACACAGAAATTGGCGCTAGTTCAGGAACTGGATTTTATCAAATTGCGGAAAGCGAAACTTTAAATTCTCTACATATTGGTATTCAAAAAAACTCAAATACCTTAAAATTATTTGATTACGCGCATCAAAATAACATGAAATACATTCTCGCAGACGAACTGTTTTTTGAAAATCTTCCAAAAGTCTACGAGAAAATAAATGCCTTTTCGGATTCTGTTGATGTACTTTATCTCACCATTTGTATGGATGTTTTCAATGTTGCGATTTCACCAGGCGTGAGCGCGCAATCTTACAACGGAATTTTTGCAGATGCATCATTTATGCATTTTTACCGCCATATTTTAAATAATAAAAAATTAGTCGCTTTAGATATAGCCGAAGTTAATCCCAGTTTAGATTTACAAGAGCGAACTTCACGTTTGGCTGCAAGTTTGGTGAATGAATGGTTAATGGAAGATTAAAATAACTTTAGTGGTTGCAACTAAAAAGTAGTCTATCTTACAAAAAGGGAGAATCTATCTATTTAAATTGTTTTCATTTCAATTTTTTCCGAAATTCACTATATAAATAAAAAAAAATGAATCTAGATAAATCTCAACATACTTTTGAAATCTGGCGTAAAATTCCATTTACTGAACGCCAAAATCTACTGTGTAAGTTATCTCAAACTTTATTAGAAAAAAAAGAAATCTTCGCAGAAATTATTACTAAAGAAATGAATAAACCCATTTCCCAGTCGCTTTCGGAAATAGAAAAATGTGCAGCAATGGCAACGTTTTATTCAAAAGCAGAAAACGTTTTAGAAACAAATAAAATACAATCCGAATTTGATTATTCGGAAATTCACTTTGAACCAATGGGAATTATTTTAGGCGTGATGCCCTGGAATTATCCCTTCTGGCAAGTCTTAAGATTTGCAGTTCCTGCAATTTTAGCGGGAAACGTGATCATAATGAAGCACGCAGCTATCTGTTTAAGATCAGGTGACGCGCTACAAGAAGTTTTTGAAGAAGCCGGATTTCCCAAAAATGTTTTTACCCATATAAAGGTTTCCCATGATGAAATCGAAACCATATTAGCAAATCCATTGGTTCAAGGTGTGAGTTTAACCGGAAGTGAAAAAGCAGGAAGCGCAGTTGCCGCCGCCGCCGGGAAAAATATTAAAAAATCTTTATTAGAATTAGGTGGAAATGACGCGTTCATTGTTTTAGATGATGCTGATTTAGATAAAGCTGCAAAAAGCGCGGCGCTTGGAAGATTGCAAAACTGCGGACAAACCTGCGTAGCTTCCAAACGTTTCATTATTCAAAGTTCTATTTATGACAAATTTTTAGAAAAATTTGTGGCAGAATATAAAACTTATATCGTCGCAGATCCGATGGATAAAGAAACCAAAATTGCAGGAATGGCGCGGGAAGATCTTGCCGATGATTTAGAAAAACAATATAAAAAAGCGGTTGAGAACGGCGCAGAAATAATTTTACCTTTAGAAAGAATTGATAAAATTTCATTCCAACCAGGTTTACTCAAAATGAATGTTCGAAATCCTATTTTAGATGAAGAATTATTTGGACCTGTCGGAATGATTTTAGAAGCAAAAACTGATCAAGAATTGTTGGAAATTGCCAATAACACGAAGTTTGGTTTGGCAAATGCCGTTTGGTCTAAAGATAAAAAACGCTTAGATTATTTCATAAACGGTTTAGAATCCGGAACAGTTTCTATTAACCAAATTACAAAATCTGATGCGCGCTTTCCTTTTGGCGGGACAAAAAATTCGGGTTATGGCATTGAACTTTCACTTGACGCTTTGAAAGAATTTACGAATACGAAGATGGTTTTAGGGAAAATTTGAAGCATTAAAGAAACACTATTTTGTCATTCCGTAGGAATCTAAACCATTAATTCCATTGCTGAGATTTCTACGCAATGACAAAAAATAGATTAAAGTTGCGCTAAAATTTTATTTTAAAACGGTCATTAATAAAATCTAAAATTTCTACGAAACTTTTTAATTCATTGATTTCAGGATATTGCTTTATGTAAGTTTCAGGATTAGAATAAAAGAAACTGTTAAAATTATCACCATTTTTATATCTTATATAATATCCACTACCATCCATAACCTTCATTTCCTCTGAAATTATCTCATTTTGCTTATTTTCTTCATTGTAGGAAATTGTTTTTTTTACTTTTTTATAATTGAAGAATTCTTCTTTTGGTAAGAATTGAATATTTCTTACTTCAAAATTTAAAAAAGTTTCATTTGAACATTTAAGTTTAGTTATTTCCGGTTTTACTTCAATATTTTTACCAGATTGAGATGGCATTCTTATGCTGATTAACTCAGCGTTGCATGAGTCTTTATTTAAATAAATTCTAAATATTTTTTTTACATCACTAATTGCAAAATCTTTATAAATTCTAATTTCTCTTTCATTTTCAATTTTTTCTGGAATTTGAGCGTAATAATCTGCACTTCTCTCTTGTTGAGCATATAAAGAAATTGGAATAAAAAATAAAAATATTTGTAAAAGAAATTTCATTTAAAAAAACTAGATTTTTTATTTATGCTATTTTGCTCATAATATTCTGTTTCTCAGCAAAAGCGATCGCTGCTTCTTTTACCCACATATTATCTCGCTGCGCTTTATTTTTAGTTTCTAAACGCTTTTTATTGCAAGGTCCGTTTCCTCTCAGAACTTCCATAAATTCATCCCAAGGTAAATCACCAAAATCATAATGTTGTCTTTCTTCATTCCATTTTAGATTTTCATCGGGTACTTTTAAACCTAAAAAATCGGCTTGCGAAACGGTAACATCAATAAATCTTTGTCGAAGATCATCGTTACTTTCACGCTTTACTTTGTAATTCATTGATTTTTGTGAGTTTGGAGAATCAGAATCATTCGGTCCAAACATCATTAAAGACGGCCACCAAAAACGATTAAGGGCTTCCTGCGCCATTTCTTTTTGCTCTTTTGTGCCTTTACAAAGTGTCATCAAAATTTCATAACCTTGTCTTTGGTGAAAAGATTCTTCTTTACAAATACGCATCATTGCTCGGGAATAAGGTCCATAAGAGTTTCCCATGAGCATAACCTGATTCATAATTGCAGCGCCATCTACGAGCCAACCAATTGCGCCAATATCTGCCCAACTAAGTGTTGGATAATTAAAAATACTTGAATATTTTGCTCTTCCAGAGAGCATGTCATTGTAAGTAGAATCTCTATCCGCGCCGTTTCCGCCGTTATTTAAAGTTTCCGAAGCGGCGTATAAATAAAGTCCGTGACCCGCTTCATCCTGAATTTTGGCTAAAAGCGCCATTTTTCGGCGTAAAGACGGTGCTCTGGAAATCCAGTTGGCTTCCGGTAACATCCCAACAATTTCTGAATGGGCGTGTTGCGAAATTTGACGAACCAATAATTTTCTGTAATCTTCGGGCATTACATCTTTTGGTTCCACTTTATTTTCGGCCTGTACGTAATCTAAAAATTTATTATTTTCCATTATATTGAGATCTTAGAATTGAGAGGTTAGATGTGGACTTTAAATATTTTGCAAAGTCCATTTCAATTAGCTTAAATATTACAATTTGCTAAATTAGCTATTACTATATAATCTATAGCAATTTTCTTTCCATAATTTCATCTTTAGTAAAAATTCCTACTTTTCCACTTGAAAATTCGCCTGCGACAAAACTTACTAATTTATTGCCGTCGCTAATTTCATATTCTTTGAATTGATATAAAGTCAGTTCCTCGGGATGTCTCACTTCAACATTTTTATCTGTGCAAGCCCAATAGAAATTCCAAATATTTAGACCTTCTACTTTAAATTCTTTGTCAATTTCTATAAAAGAGTTAAATATCCAAGTTTCCATAGCAACACTTTTTATTTTTTTTAACTTAAATTTTCATTTAAACATCATAACTTAACATTACAATATTAGTTGTTGGATGACATTGGCAGGTGAGCACAAAACCTCGCGCAACTTCATCATCCGTTAAAGCGAAATTTTTATCCATAAAAACTTCACCTTCCATAACTTGCGCCTTGCAAGTGCAACATACGCCGCCTTTGCACGCAAAAGGCACGGGAAGTTTATCATTCAAAGCCTGATCTAAAATACTTCTTTTCTTTGAATTTAAATGAAATGAATATTCATCATCGTCAATAATCAATGTCACCATACTTTCTAAGTTAGGAATTGCTTTAAATTCATCGCTCATTTCAGCATTTTCTTCATCATCTGGCGCCGCATAATATTCAAACATTACCTGAAGAGATGGTACCTTCTTTTCATTTTTTAAATAAGTTGAAACATCTTTGATCATTTCTGATGGTCCACAAATAAAGAAAATACTTTCTTTTGGATTAATTTCTGGAAATCTTTCAAATAACTGCTCTAATTTTTGTGATGAAATTCTGCCTTCAAATAATTCATCTTCAAAATGTTTTTCCCGCGATAAAAGGTAAATAACTTTTAATCTGCCTTGAAATTTTTCAACCAAAGCATCAATTCTTTCTTTAAAAATAATATCATTTAAACTTTTATTGCTGAAAAAAAGATAGGCCGTACTTTCCGGTTCTTGATGCAAAGCCTCAATTAAATTAGAAAGTACTGGCGAAATACCACTTCCAGCGGCCAAACCAATATAATTTTTTCGATTGCTTTTATGATAATTGGTATAAAAATGTCCTGCTGGTGGCGAAACTTCTATTACATCACCCAAATTTAAATTTTGATTTAAAAAAGTGGAAAATTTCCCTCGATCTAAATGCTTTACTAAAATTTCCAGATTTTCATTTCCGTCTGTTGGGGAATTTACGATAGAATAAGAACGGCGCAGATCTTCGCCATTCAAAATCATTTTTAAATTTAAATATTGTCCCTGTTTAAACTGAAAAGTATTCTTTAAATCGTCCGTAATTTCAAAAACTATATGCGCAGAATCATTGGTTTCTTTTATGTAATTATTGACTTTTAAATCGTGGAAATGATGCATTATTTTACTTAAAGTGATTATTAACAAATATAAGGAATGCTAAGCGAATTCTCTAAAAAATTTAATGAGTGTTTTTCGGAAATTATGTCTCACAACAAGAGATAAAATTTAAATTATTCGGAAAAAATGACTTACTTTATTATGAAATTTTAAATAGAATAGATTTTGACGTTATAATGAAATCACAAATAATATAAGCAATAATGAATCTAAATCAATATACCACAAAATCCCAAGAGGCAATCCAGAAAGCACAGCAAGTGGCGATGGAATTTGGGAATCAAAGCATAGAGCCACAGCATTTATTAGAAGGCATTTTGCAGTCAGAAGAAAATATTTCTGTTTTTTTAATGAAAAAGTCTGAAGCAGAATTGAATTTAATTCGTGAACGTAATAGAGAAAATATTGAAAAATTACCAAAAGTAGAAGGTGCAAATATTTATTTATCACAAACGGCAAATAAAGTTCTACTCGATGCACCAAATATTGCCAAAAAAATGGGCGATGAATATGTAACGATTGAACATCTTTGGCTGGCTTTATTTGAAACAAATTCAGAAGTTTCAAAAATGCTTAAAGATATGGGCGTTACTAAAAATTCCTTGGAAAGCGCCATAAAAGAATTACGAAAAGGCTCGAAAGCGACTTCTTCAAGTTCGGAAGAAACGTATCAGGCTTTAAATAAATATGCGAAAAACTTCAATGAATTAGCCGCTGAAGGAAAACTCGATCCTGTAATTGGTAGAGATGAAGAAATCAGACGGGTTTTGCAAATACTTTCCAGACGGACAAAAAATAATCCAATTTTAATTGGTGAACCCGGCGTTGGTAAAACCGCGATCGCAGAAGGAATTGCACATAGAATAATTTCCGGCGATATTCCTGAAAATTTAATGGATAAAACAATATATTCTTTAGATATGGGTTCATTGATTGCGGGCGCAAAATTTAAAGGTGAATTTGAAGAGCGTTTGAAATCCGTAATCAACGAAGTTATAAAATCCGACGGACAAATTATTTTATTCATTGATGAGATTCACACATTAGTTGGCGCAGGCGGCGGTGAAGGTGCAATGGACGCAGCAAATATTTTAAAACCAGCTTTGGCAAGAGGTGAATTAAGAGCAGTCGGTGCAACTACTTTAAATGAATACCAGAAATATTTTGAAAAAGACAAAGCCTTAGAAAGACGTTTCCAGAAAGTAATGGTTGAAGAACCGGATACAGAATCTGCAATCACAATACTGCGCGGAATTAAAGATAAATACGAAGCACACCACAAAGTTCGGATAAAAGATGAAGCGATAATTGCGGCTGTGGAACAATCTCAACGCTATATTTCTGATCGGTTCTTGCCAGATAAAGCCATCGATTTAATTGATGAGGCTTCTGCAAAACTAAGAATGGAAATTAATTCCAAACCTGAAGAATTAGATACTTTGGACAGGAAACTTATCCAAATGGAAATAGAATTGGCTGCAATTTCTAGCGAAGGAAATGACATAAGAGTGAATCATCTGAAAGAAGATATCGCAAAAGTGTCGGAAGACAGAAACGAAATTAATGCAAAATGGTTAAAAGAAAAACAGAAATCTGAAGATTTAACTGCTATTAAAAAAGATATTGAAGCCTTAAAATTAGAGGCAGAAAGGGAATCAAGAGCGGGAAATTACGCGAGAGTAGCTGAAATTCAATATGGGAAAATTAAAGAAAAAGAAAGCGATTTGCAAAAACTGGAATTAGAAATGCAAAATCACCAAAATGAATTAATTAAAGAAGAAGTTACGGCAGAAAATATTTCCGAAATCATCTCTAAATGGACCGGAATTCCAGTCACAAAATTAATACAATCTGAACGGGAAAAATTATTGCATTTGGAAGATGAACTTCATAAAAGAGTGGTCGGTCAGGAAGAAGCGATAGAATCTGTTGCAGACGCTATCCGTAGAAATCGAGCAGGTTTAAATGATGAGAAAAAACCAATTGGATCATTTTTATTTCTTGGAACGACTGGTGTTGGTAAAACTGAGTTGGCAAAAGCACTTGCAGAATTATTGTTCGACGATGAAAATAATCTGACCAGAATTGACATGAGTGAATATCAGGAAAGCCATTCTGTGTCGAGATTAGTAGGCGCGCCGCCAGGATATATTGGTTATGAAGAAGGGGGGCAATTAACGGAAGCCGTTCGAAGACGACCATATTCTGTGGTGCTTTTAGATGAAATTGAAAAGGCGCATCCGGATGTTTTCAATACACTTCTACAGGTTTTAGATGATGGAAGATTGACCGATAATAAAGGAAGACTGGTTAATTTTAAAAATTCAATTATTATTATGACTTCCAATTTGGGTTCCCATTTGATACAGGAAAATTTTGAAGGTTTAACGGAAGAAAATCACGATGAAATTTTAGAAAAAACGAAAATTGATGTTTTGGCTTTATTGAGAAAAACTTTGAGACCAGAATTTCTGAACAGAATTGACGAAACGGTAATTTTTCAGCCATTAACGAAAAAAGAAATTGGCAAAATAGTTCACTTTCAATTGCATGGTTTCAATAAAATGTTGGAAAGTAGAAATATTTTTATGACAGCAACTGACGACGCGATACAATATATTACGGATAAAGGCTACGAACCAAGTTTTGGTGCAAGACCTTTAAAAAGAGTGCTTCAACAAGAAGTTTTAAATAAATTATCAAAAGAAATCCTAGCGGGAAAAGTGAATGACGGCGACAGAATTACGCTGGATTATTTTGATGAAAGCGGCCTGGTTTTCAGACCTGTAGAATAAAAATTAGTTTTCATAGTTAGATTTTAACGGTTGAAATCCGTTCTCAATTTTTTTTGAGGACGGATTTCTTATTTTTATAACTTGGCTTAAAATTAAAAATCATGAATCCAAAGGTTAATTTTTATTTTGAAAAAGAGGCCAGATTTCAAATTGAAATGCAGGAATTAAAAAAGATTGCATTAAAAACAAGACTTAGTGAAGAATTGAAATGGATTCATCCTTGCTACATATTAGAAGGAAAAAATATTTTTCTAATTCATTCCTTTAAATATTATTGTGCGTTTTTATTTTTTAAAGGTACACTGATGAAAGATCCTGAGAAGATTTTAATACAGCAGACTTCAAATACGCAGGGTCCGATGCAGCTAAGATTTACCAATTTAAATGAAATAAAAAATGTAGAAAAAATAATAGCGAACTATTTTAAAGATACAATAGAAATTGAAAAATCTGGCAAAAAAAATAACTTTTAAGAAGACTGAAAATTTTGAAATACCGGAAGAATTTTCTGCCGTTATAAAAGAAGATTCTGACTTAAAAAATGCTTTTGAAAAATTAACGCCAGGAAGACAGCGTGCTTATTTACTTTTTTTCGCCGCACCTAAACGATCTGAAACGCGTGTGAGTAGAATTGAAAAAAATAGAGAAAGAATTTTGGAAGGGAAAGGTCTAATGGATTGAACTACACATTAAAGCTAAAAAAACTTCTCCATTGCTGAAGAAGTTTAGAATACATTAATTTAAAAATTCGTTTATTCTTTCGTAAATTTGTAAGATTTACCCCCTTGCATTAAAGAAAATCCTTTTTTATCGGCATCAAATTGAAGCTCAATCTGTGCTTGCTCAAAAGTAAATTTATTTTTACCCACATATTCTAAAGAAAAAGATGGCTGGCCAGCTACTTGAGCGATTAATTTTCCGCCTTCTTCGGACATCGCTATTTTTATTGGCGCTTCCTTACTAGAGAAAGTACCCATAAAATCTGAAACTTTAATGGGATCAACTTTCACTAATTTATCAGAAGTCCACACATTATTTTTACGGTTTACGTCTGGTATATCGTTTTGCGGATCTAACGTAACGGTTGAAATTTCTTTAGTAGAATTCACTCTAAAATCCCAAGATTTATTTCTTTTCCAAATCTCAACAGGTAATTTGATGTTCTCTAAAGTACCATCTGCATATTTAATTTGAACGTCAACCGGCATTGGCATTTGTTCTAAATTTGAAATAGAAACGATTGCGCCATTTTTAAAGTCGCCATTTTCATATTTCACATTATCAACTGACTGATCAATTTTCCAATTATTTAGAAACCAACCTTTCCAAAACCAGCTTAGGTCTTCACCAGAAACATTTTCAATAGTTCTGAAGAAATCTTCTGGTTGTGGGTGTTTAAAAGCCCATCTTTGAATGTATGCTCTAAAAGCTTTGTCAAATCTTGCTTCACCTAAAACACTTTCCCGTAACATATTTAATCCTGAAGCTGGTTTGTAATATGCTAGAATACCAAGATTAGCTTCCTTTAAACCGTCTGGTGCATTTAAAACAGGCTCAAGCCTATCGCTTTCCAGATAATTTGCAGCAGGTCCCAGTTTTGTAGGCGCAGCATATTCTCCTTTGTTAAAATCTTCATCAGAAATGCCGTTTAAAAATGTATTAAAGCCTTCATCCATCCAAGCGTAACGTCTCTCATTAGAACCAACGATCATCGGAAACCAGTTGTGACCGAATTCATGATCTGTTACTCCCCAAAGAGATTTTCCTTTATCTTTATAACTGCAGAAAACGATTCCCGGATATTCCATTCCACCTTCATTTCCTGCAACGTTTGTTGCATTTGGATACGTAAAAGGAAACCATCTTTTGGACATATTTTCAATAGAATATTTTACATATTCTGTAGATCTTCCCCAAGCATCATTTCCTGTACTTTCTACTGGATAAGCAGAAATTGCCAAAGATTTTTTACCATCCGGTAAATTAATTTTTGCGGCATCTAAAATAAACGCCGGTGAAGAAGCCCAAGCAAAATCACGCGTATTTTCAATTTTAAATTTCCACGTTTTCGTTCCGTTTGCAGTTTTTGGTGCATTATTAACCTCATCTGCAGAACGTATTGTGATTGTTTTATCACTGTTTCTTGCATTATCCCAAAGTTTGTTTTGAGCAGAAGTATAAACATCTTTCGAGTTTTCTAGTTGTCCTCCAGCTACTACGAAATGATTTGAAGGAACGGTAATCGCTGCTGTAATGTTTCCATATTCTAAATAAAATTCACCTGCACCTAAGTAAGGAAGCGTGTTCCAACCCATAATATCATCGTAAACACACATTCTTGGAAACCATTGTGCGACTGTAAAAACTCTGCCATTTTTAGTTTCATTTACACCCATTCTGTCAGAACCGTAATCTGGCGAAACGAAAGAATAATTAATTTTAAATTTAATCTCGCCACCTTTTGCTTTTAAATCTTGTGGTAAATCTACCTGCATTCTTGTATCAACAATCGTGTATTTTGGCGCTACTTTTACAATTTTTCCATTTTCAGACAGTATCTCTATGCTTGAAATAGTGTAGCCGCCATCGAAAGCTTCACCGTGAGCGCCGTTTCTACTTCCAGCAACCGGAATTACTGCGTTACCACGGGAATCTTTTTTAAATAAATTTTGATCTAATTGTAACCAAAGAAATCCCAAATCATCAAAACTGTTATTGGTATAAGAAATCTCTGCGGATGCAGTAATTTCTTTTTTTACGTCATTTAAACTGGCAACTAGATTATAATTAACGCTGTTTTGCCAATAATTATGACCAGGTTGTCCACTTGCCGAACGGGTTTCCGTGGCATTATTTTGATAAAAATCTTGTTTAAAAGCATCTGAGTAATCATACTTAGAGGCTTGTTCCTGAGCGAAAGCAGACGCAGAAAATGTCAGTGCAATTACCAATAAAGGTTTTGAGAGTTTAAAATTCATTAGATGTTAATTTTTTAGATAAGTATAGTGGAAGATTAGGTTTGTTACAGCGAAATTACATTATTATTTGATGAATAGTATTTGAAATGAAACCTTTTGTGTTTAGTGAACTCAAACCATTTTAAAATAGTGCAGTCTTCTAAGAATTCTTCTTTGCTTTAATCATCGCTTCCATCGTATTCCACATTTCTTGAGGTATGGCTTCAAGCATATTAAATTCCCCTGCACCTTGCAACCATTCGCCACCATCGATGGTAACGACTTCTCCATTAACATAAGCGGAAAAATCTGACACTAAATAAGCCGCAAGATTTGCCAATTCCTGGTGATCTCCTACTCTTCTTAATGGTACTTTTTTCTTCATATCAAATTTTTCGGCTAAATCTCCGGGTAATAATCTTTCCCACGCGCCTTTTGTGGGAAACGGTCCCGGCGCAATGGCGTTAAATCTAATATTATACTTTGCCCATTCTACGGCTAAACTTCGCGTCATTGCGAGAACGCCAGCTTTTGCACACGCAGAAGGAACAACATAAGCGGAACCTGTCCACGCGTAAGTAGTCACGATATTTAAAACCGTTCCGGGAATTTTATTTTCGATCCAATATTTCCCTATGGAAAGTGTGCAGTTTTTTGTGCCTTTTAAAACAATATCTAAAATAGAATCAAATGCAGAATGGGTTAATCTTTCGGTTGGTGAAATAAAATTACCTGCGGCATTGTTCAATAAAATATCAATTTGCCCAAATTCTTTTATGGCGGTATCTTTCATTGCTTCAACTTCATCCCAATTTCTCACATCGCACTGAACACACAAAACTTCTCCGCCCGTTTCCTTTTCCAATTCTTTAGCAGTATTTTGAAGTTTTTCTAAATTTCTGGACGTGATCACGACTTTTGCGCCAAGCTGCAGAAAATATTTGGTCATCGCTTTTCCAAGACCGCTTCCGCCGCCAGTTACGATGGCCACTTTACCTTTTAAGGCGTCATCCCGAAGCATTGGTTGTGTGTATAAATTCATATGTTTTTATTTATTATTTTTAAAGGTCATATGCAATCGCTTAACTCCACGGGTTTTTATTTGCAAAATTTATTAATGGCGATGTCATTTTTTTGATTTTTAATTTGATTTAAATTTAAGATTAATTTTCTGAGTTAAAAAATTTTATAAAATGCTCTGAATATCATAAAGGAAATTTCTCGAAATTAAAAAAACCGAAATGTTATTTTTCGAAATCTGCGCCCCGACTTGACTCTTTTATTTATATTTTTTTATTTGAATCGTCGAACCACTTTGTGGTTTGAGTGGAAATCCTTTTTTGTTATTGCGATGAAATAAATATTCAACAGATTGCTTCGCTTCGCTCACAATGACAAAAAAGATTGGGAACGGAAGGCGGAAATGTGCGCCAAAATAATAAATACACATTTCACGAAGCGAAAAAGGCGCCCCAAAAAATTAAAAAAACTGCAGAAAATAAATCCTGCAGTTTTAAAATATTAATTATTTAAAAAAATTTAGTACCCGAAAATCTCTTCTAAAGTTAAGACTTTCACATCGCCCAATTTTTTCAGTTGATCCATTGTTACATTTTTATCACATGCAACAACAGCATAAGTGTAAGGTTTTCCAGAAAAATATTGGTCATGGAAGATTTTCAAATCATCCATATTAACATTTCCCACGTCAGCGTAAACTTTCTTGCGAATGTCTTCATTTAAACCTAATTCTTTGGCGCCTAAATAATTAAAAATAATGCCGTCTTGCGTAATTCTCTGCGTTTGGATGTCTTTTTTTACCTGATTTTTAGCCAATACTAAGTTGCCTTCTAAGTTTGGCAGAGTGGTTAAAAGTTCATTCATCGCCGCAGTAGATTCGTTAAATTTATCTGCCTGGCTTCCCACGTAACTCAATACATAATAATCCTGATTTTTTTTCTGTGGACTTACGTAATAACCGTACGTGCTGTAAGCCAAAGCTTTACTCTCACGTATAGTTTGGAACACAACAGAGCCCATTCCACCACCGAAATAATTATTGTAAACGTCAATTAAAGTAGTTTTGTCTGGCGAATAAACATCAGTATTTCTAATCCATCTGGTTTCCGCTTGAACCATATCATAGTTAGCAAACAAAACCTGATTTTTCTTCAGTTGAACCTGTTCAAACTTTTTAGTAGATAAATCTGCAGCGAATGTTGCCGGCACTTTGTGTATTTTTTCTAGACTTGAAACCAATTCATTTAATGGTTTTGGTCCGTAATAAATCACAGTTTGCTCGAAATTATTTAAATTTCTAAGACGGTCAACTAATTCTCTGGCGGTAGTTGCAGACAAATCCTTCGCAGATAAAGCATAATTAAATTTGTTATCTGAACCGTAAATCGCATAGTTTGTAAGACCCTGCATTATTGCACCTTTATTTAGTTTACGGTCTTTTCTTCCCTTTTCTATTCTCGTTTTTAAACTTGCTAATGCGGCGTCATCTGGTTTTACATTATTAATTATTGTTTCGTAAAGCGCTACTGCCTTGTCGAAATTATCTTGTAAACCTTCGATGGAAACGGTGGTGTATTCTTCACCTGCAGAAATATTAAAACTGCACGCGATTTTATAAAATTCTTTAGAAATCTGTTCTGCAGTCATTTTATCAGTTCCTAAAAACTGAATGTAACCTGTCGCTAAAGATTCTTTTAGATCACTTAAAGTTCCAATTTTATATCTGTATTTTAAACGAAAAATAGAGTTGTCTTTGTTTGGAACATAAAGAACTTCTGCCGCACCCATTTTAGATTTTTGCAGATCTTTATTATAATCTAAAAAGACTGGCGTGGATGAATTGCTAGGCATATCATTTACAAGTTTCACAAATGCCGACTGTTTATCTGCATTAGTTTCGACCGCTGTAATATGCGGTTTATCAACTTTTTCGCGATTTTGTTTTTCACCTTTTCTTTTGAAAATTACGACGTAATTATTACCTAAATATTTCTTTGCAAACTTTACCACATCTGCTTTTGTAACTTTAGATAAATCATTAACGTAAGCTACTTGGTCTCTCCAGTTTTGTTCAGAAGTAAAGGCGCCCATCAAAGAAGCAGCGCGGCTTCCGTAAGATTCACTTTCGTAAATTTTATCTTTTTTAATGTTATTTACAATAGAAGTAATTAGAGTGTCATCAAAATTTCCTTTTTTTAGATTATCAATCTGGCCTAAAAGCAAAGTTTTTACCTCCTCTAAAGATTGACCAGTTGTTGGTTTTGCATCTAGAAAAAGTCCCCCGTGATCAATCAATATATAAGTTTCGGCTGAAGCACTTAATAATTTTTGTTTTTTAACTAAGTTTAAATCTAAAAGTCCAGCTTTGCCATTGGTTAAAACTTGACCAACTAAATCTGCAATTAAAACATCTTTGTCTTTATTACCTGGAAGTCTAAAACCCATGGTTAAACTTTCTGCATCTGGACCGACAATTTCTTTAATTATTGGTGCTGTAATCGGATTTTCCTGCGCAAAGGTATATTTCGGAACCGGCTTTGCAACCATATTTTTAAAAGATGCATCAATTTTTGCGATTACTTCATTAGGGTCAAAATCACCAGACATGATTACGCCCATATTATTGGGAACATAATAGGTATTAAAATAATTTCTTATTTTTAATAAAGACGGATTTTTCAAATCGTGAATAGTTCCGATCGTTGTTTGTTTTCCGTAGTTATGTTTTTTAAATAAATTAGCAAACAATGTTTCAAAAACCTGACTTCCATCGTTGTCTAAACCACGATTTTTCTCTTCATAAACCGCTTCCAATTCAGTATGGAAAATCCGTAAAACAGGATTTCTAAAACGCTCCGCCTGAACAGTAATATATTTGTCAATGGAAGTACTTGGAACATCATCAGTATAAACAGTTTCTTCAAAACTTGTAAAAGCATTCGTTCCCTGTGCGCCCATGGAAGACATTAATTTATCATATTCATTAGCTATCGCAAATTTGCTTGCAATGCCGGAAACAGAATCTATTTTTTTATAAATCGACTTTCTCGCAGCGTCGTCAGTCGTTTTATTATAAGTTTCATACAACGCATCAATTTTATCTAATTGTGGTTTTTCTTTTGTCCAATCTAAAGTGCCGTATTTATCGGTACCTTTAAAAAGCATGTGCTCAAGATAATGCGCCAAACCGGTGTTGGTGGCAGGATCGGTTTTACTTCCTGCTTTTACCGCTACATAAGCCTGAATTCTTGGATCTTTAGGCGTCGGACTTAGAATTACTGATAGACCATTTTTAAGCGTATAAAATCTCGCTTTCATTGGATCATTTGTCACGTATTTATAAGTGTAACCTCCACTAGTGGCAGTTTTCCATTCAATTTTACTTTGAGCAAAAAGATTGACTGCCAAAAATAAGAGTAGAAAATGTAATGATTTATTTATCATATTAAATATTTTTTAAAGTGTTAAGTAAATGTAATAAAATTTAACTTCTATCAAATAATAATCTTTCTCCACATTTTCCAGAGTCAATTTTCCCATTTTCAAAAACTAAATTTCCATTCACGAAAGTGTGCGTGATTTTAGAATGAAACGTCTTTCCTTCAAACGGACTCCAACCACATTTGGCTAAAATATTTTCTTTTGAAACGGTATATTTTTGATTTAGATCAACCAAAACCAGATCGGCTTTATAACCTTCTTTAATAAAACCACGTTGTTTTATTCTAAATAAAATGGCTGGATTATGACACATTTTTTCAACTAATTTTTCTAAAGAAATTTTTTTATTTTTATAATGCTCCAACATTTGATTTAAAGCATGTTGTACTAAAGGTCCGCCAGAAGGCGCTTGCAAATATTTTTGAGATTTTTCTTCTAAAGTGTGCGGTGCGTGATCAGTTGCAATCACATCTATTCTGTCATCTAAAAGTGCTTCCCATAATGCATCTTGATCATTTTGAGTTTTAATTGCTGGGTTCCATTTGATGAAATTTCCTTTTTCTAAATAATCTTTATCCGAAAAACTAAGATGATGAACGCAAACTTCAGCCGTAATTTTTTTTTCCTTTAATGGAATGTTGTTCTGGAAAAGTTCCATTTCTTTTGCAGTGGAAAGGTGAAAAATATGTAATCTTGCGCCCGTTTTTTTTGCCAGTTCAATTGCTTTTGAAGAAGAAATGTAGCACGCTTCTGCGCTTCTAATAATTGGATGCATTTCCACCGGGATTTCTTCGCCGTATTTTTCTTTGGCTTTTTCCAAATTTACTTTTATCGTAGCTTCATCTTCACAATGAACTGCAATTAATAATTTAATATTAGAAAATATTTTCTCTAAAGTTTCAGGATTATCAACTAACATATTTCCCGTAGAAGAACCGAGAAATAATTTTATTCCTGCTACATTTCTAGGATCTGTTTTTAATAATTCTTCCAGATTATTATTCGTTCCGCCCATCATAAAGGAATAATTAGCGTAAGAATTTTTTGCGGCAATTTTATATTTTTCCTCTAAAATTTCTTGCGTCACGGCATTCGGAACCGTGTTGGGCTGCTCGATAAAACTGGTTATTCCTCCCGAAATTGCAGCCCGAGATTCACTTTCAATATCTCCTTTCCAGGTTAATCCCGGTTCCCGGAAATGAACTTGGTCATCAATTATTCCTGGCAATAAATATTTTCCTTCTGCATCAATAATTTTATCTAAATTTTCTTCTGAAATATTTGTTCCAATTTCTTTTATGACATCGTTTTCAATAAGCAGATCACTTTTGTAAATTTGATTTTCATTGATTAAAGTCGCGTTTTTTATTAAAATTCTCATGTGTTAAATTTACCAATTATATTTAACTTTTAAAACTTTGAATCGATGAAAAGTGTTCGGTTTTTGGACTAATTAATTAAAACTTTACATTTGCAAAAAACTTGATGAACTTTGTATAAAAAATTATTAGGACAAACTGCGATCTATGGTTTAAGTACTGTAATTATTCGCCTTTTCCCGTTTGTAATATCGCCGATTGTAACGGCTAAATTTGGACCTGCTGCATTGGCGCCATTTATCGATTTTTATTCTGTTGCCGGAATAATCATTGTGTTACTCTCCCACGGCATGGAAACCACATTTTTCAGGTTTGCAGAAAAAGAAGAAAGTACTAAAAAATTAATCTCTACTTCCACTTTAAGTGTCGTTTTTGCCTCCTTGATTTTTGTTATTTTTTCTTATATTTTCCGAACAGATTTAGCAATTGCTTTTAAAACTCCAGATCAGGTTAATCTTTTGATTTTGATTGTTTTCGTCCTTGGTTTAGATGGTTTAAGCACTATGCCTTTTGTGATTTTAAGAAAGACCGGCCGACCAAAAAAGTATGCCACAATTAAGATTATTAATGGCATTATCAATTTTTTACTGGTTTTATTTTTTTTAGTGCTTTTACCAAAGTTTGGCAATACTAGTTTTTTAGGGTTCAAATACAACGTTAATTTAGGGATTGGTTATGTTTTTATAGCAAATCTCGTTGCGAGTGGCGTTACCTTTTTATTGCTATTTCAGGAATTAAAAAGCGTTAGCTTCAGCGCATTTGATTGGTCTTTATGGAAAAAAATGATGTCCTATTCCTGGCCAATTACGATTGCTGGTTTGGCTGGCGTGGTTAATGAAACGATGGACCGTCAGTTTTTAAAATACCTTTTACCAGACGGAATAAATACAGAACAAATGGCAATCTACGGCGCAGTTTGTAAAATTGTAACATTTTTGACATTATTCCGCCAAGCCTATTTGTTAGGAATTGAGCCGTTTTTCTTCTCACATGCGAAAAATGAAAATTCGGGAAAATCTTATGCAAAATTAATGGATATGTTTGTGGTTGTAAACGGCATTATCCTTTTAGCGTTATGCGCAAATTTAAACTGGCTGGCTAAATTATATTTACAAAATTCCGCGTATAATATTGGAATTCCAATTGTACCTATTGTTTTAATGGCAGCTGTTTTTCTTGGAATTTATCTAAATATGTCTGTCTGGTATAAATTGTCTGATAAAACCATCTTCGGGGCGTATCTTTCAGTCTTAGGTGCCGCCGTGACGATAGGAATAAATGTCTATTTTATTCCAAAATATGGATTTTGGGCTTCAACCTGGGCAACATTTTTCTCCTATTTTTCTATGATGACGGTTTCCTATTTTTTAGGGCAATATTTCTATCCTGTTCCTTATCATATGAAGAAAATTTTACTTTATTTAGGGGGAAGTGTTTTATTTTCAGTCCTTTCTTTTTATGTATTTAAGGGAAATCTTCTAATTGGAAATTTGTTCTTAATCATTTACATTGCTATCGTATTATACGTAGAGAAGGACCAAATAAAAAGACTTATCCATTAATTTTAGAAAATTACTGTAGTTTTGTATTTTCACAAATTAAAAATTAGCAAAAAGATATAATGAAAATAATCGTTCCAATGGCCGGCAGAGGCTCTAGATTAAGACCTCATACTTTAACAGTTCCAAAACCATTAATCCCAATTGCAGGAAAACCAATAGTACAAAGATTAGTAGAAGATATTGCAAAAGTAGCAGGGGAAAACATTGAAGAAATTGCATTTATCATCGGAGATTTTGGCGCAGAAGTTGAAAAATCATTAATAAAAATTGCAGAAAGCTTAGGTGCAAAAGGAACTGTTTATACTCAGGATGAACCACTTGGAACTGCTCACGCTATAAAGTGTGCAGAGCAATCAATGCAAGGTGAAGTTGTAGTGGCATTTGCCGATACTTTATTTAAAGCAGATTTTACTCTCGATACTAATTCTGACGGCGTAATTTGGGTAAAAAAAGTTGAAGATCCATCCGCATTTGGAGTGGTAAAGTTAGATGATCAAGGTTTTATCACAGATTTCGTAGAAAAGCCAAAAGAATTTGTGTCAGATTTAGCAATTATTGGGATTTATTATTTCAGAAGCGCGGAAAAATTAATGGATGAAATAAATTATATTATGGACAATAATATAATGGAAAGCGGAGAATATCAATTAACTCGTGCGCTGGAAAATCTTCGTCAAAAAGGTGCAAAATTCTCCCTTGGAAAGGTGGATGACTGGATGGATTGCGGAAATAAAAATGCGACTGTAGAAACCAATGGAAAAGTCTTGCAGTATGAAAAAGAAGAAATGTCTCAATTTCCGGCTTCTGCAACCATCGAAAATTGCATGATCATTCCACCTTGTTTTATTGGTGAAAATGTAAAAATTAAAAACTCAAAAATTGGTCCTTGTGTTTCTATCGGAAATAATACTGTTGTAATTAATTCTAATATTGATAATTCTTTAATTCAGGAAAATACAATAATTGACCACGGTAATTTAAGTAATTCTATGATCGGAAATTCTGCTCATTATTACGGTGTTGCGCGTGAAATTTCATTAGGTGATTTCTCGGTTTTAGACTTTTTATCAAAAGGTAAAAACCTATATTAGCGTGATCTTTAAATAATATCAGCATTAATTTAAACCAGAAATTACCGTAAATCTTGTTTAAAAACCGGTCTAAAAAATAGTTATGAGAAAGTTCTTAATTTTAAGTTTGTGTGCGTTTTTCCTCTGGTCATGCAAAACAAAAACTGTCGTTAATACTCCTTCGGGCAGTAATACAGCAGTTGCGTCAGATTCATTTTTTTACAATAAAATTTTAGCTGAATCGAGCTATGACGGTTTAAAAATAAACAGTAAAGTTGATGTACAAAATGGTAATTTTATTCCTACTTTAAACGCAACAATATACCTTGAAAAAGACAGAAAAGTTTGGTTAAATCTTTCAGCTTTATTCATAAACGTTGCGCGTGGATTGGCAAATGCAGAGGGCGTAAGAGCTTACGAAGTTTATAATAAATCTTACATAGATTCAGATTTCAGTTATTTAAATAAATTATTGAATGTCAATTTCATAGACTTAAAATCACTACAGAATTTGTTGATCGGGAAGACATTTATTCCAATCAATGAAAAAGATTTTAAACTGACAAAAAACTCAAATGGCTATAATTTAAAATCACAGAAAAACCAGATAATCAGCAGTAACGGGAAAAGAAGTGAATATCAAATTGAAATGAATTATACTTCAGAGTTTCAGCTTGTGGGTGTTATACTTCAAGATGCAAAATCTGCAGATCGTTTGGAAGTTTCTTATAGTAATTGGGAATTAAATAATAATATATCATTGCCTAAAAACGTTAAAATTATTATAAATGGAAAGAAAAGAAGCGAAATTTTATTAGAAAACACGAAATTTGATTTCTCGAAAATGGACACTCCATATTCAGTTCCCAATAATTATCAGAAAACTGAAATAAAATAATGCACAGGAAAATATTAATTTTTATAAGTCTTCTATTCCTTAGCCACTTTTCTGCGCAGAAAAAAGAGCAGCTACAGCAACAAAACGCGGATCTTAAAAAACAGATTTCTTCTATAAATGCTAATTTAGCAAAGACGAAAAATGACTCTAAACTTTCAGTTGCTTATTTAAATGCTGTTAATCAAAAAATAAATCTTCGTCAAAAAGTCTATACCAACACACAAAAAGAAAAAAGATTCATAGAAGATGATATTTATCTTCGTCAGTTGGAAATTAACCGTCAAAATAGAGAATTAGAAGTTTTAAGAAAAAATTATGCTGATGTTTTAGTTAATGCATATAAAAATAAAGGTGTTCAAAATAAAGTAACATTTATTTTATCATCTAAAAATTTAGGTGAAGCTCTACGACGGGTTCAATATCTAAAACAATATTCTGACTATCAGGACAAAAAAGCCGCGGAGATTACTGATGCCGCTATTTTACTTAAAAAATCAGTTTTGTCCCGACAAAAATCGATGACAGAGAAGGAAAATTTACTTTCAAATCAAGAGAAAGATCTTCAGACAATAAATATAGAGAAGCAACAAAAGGAAAAATTATTAGCAGATTTCAAAGCGAATGAAACGCAGTTAACAGCAGAATTAAAGCAAAAGCAAATCCAGTCTAATGCATTAGAAGGCAGAATCCGAACTTTAATTAATGAAGAGATTAGATTATCTAAAGCAAAAGCTGAAGCTGAGAAAAAGGCTGAAGCTGAGAAAGTAAGATTAGCTAAATTAGCCGCAGACCGAGAAAAAGCGAGAATTGACGCTGAAAATAAGGCGAGGGCTGCTGCTTTAGAAAAAGAAAGGATTGCCGCTGATAACGCTGCTAGAAAAGCAACTGAACTCGCCAATAAAAAAATAGAAGAAGAAAGGAGAAGGACTGTAGACGCGGCAAAGGCTGACGCTAATGCAAGAGATGAAGAACGTAAAATTAGTGCCGGAAAAGATGCAGTTGCTGCGGCTAATGCTGCAAAAATAGCACAAAATAAAGCCACTGAAGCCCGTGCCGCCGAAGCTGAGTTAGAGAAAAGTAAAGATGCTGCTAAAAAAGCGGCAGAAAATAAAGCAAATTCTAGCTATGGTGTAAATACAAATATGGCTGGGAATAATTTCTCCGCTAACCGTGGTAGAATGAGCATGCCAGTGAGAGGGAATATCACACATAGATTTGGCCGTCAACCCCATCCCGTTTTCAAAAATATCATGGAGGATAACAATGGTATAAAAATAGCAGTGAGCCCCGGAACTAAAGCTCAATGCGTTTTTCCAGGCGTGGTATCCGGTGTTATGGTCGATGGAAATTTAAAAACAGTAATTGTAAAACATGGTGATTACTTCACAGTTTACAGTAATCTGTCGAGCGTATCAGTTTCTGCGAGTCAACAAGTTGCCGCCGGAACGGTTTTAGGACAGGTCGGAAAAGACTTTGATGGAACAAATACTTTGGATTTTCAAATCTGGAATGGCACAAATCCCGTAGATCCTTTAGGATGGATTTCTTATTAAAAAATAATATAACTTTGTTAAAATTAAAAAAATGATTACAATTACAATACTTGCCCTTTCTTGGGAACACATCGTAGTGATAGGTTTAATACTCGTGCTGCTTTTTGGTGGTAAAAAAATTCCAGAATTAATGCGTGGAATGGGTTCTGGAATAAAAGAATTTAAAGATGCCGTAAAAAAGGAAGATGAAGTACCTACACCTCAAAATCCAGTCAATAACCCTGTAAACAACCCTGTTAGCACTCCTGTTAATAATCCTACAGAAAACACTGAAAAAACGATTTAAAAAATTTCTATGTCTTTTTCTGAAACTGCGTGGGAGGTTTTTAATCTCTCAGTAGAAAATTACCATCTGCATGATGATGTTAATTATATCATCAAAAATCCTTACGGAGAAGCTTCTTTGGAACAAATCTTGTATGCAAAAAACTGGATTGATTCCGTTCAATGGCATTTAGAAGATATCATTAGAGAAGAAGAAATAAATCCAGAGGAAGCTTTGGTTTTAAAGAGGAGAATAGATACTTCTAATCAAAAAAGGACTGATTTAGTAGAATACATTGATGCCTGGTTTTTTAAAAAATATCAGGATGTTATTCCCAATTCAGATGCGAAAATAAATACTGAAACTATAGCGTGGGCAGTTGACAGGCTATCCATTTTGGCTCTGAAAGTTTATCACATGAAGCAGGAGGCTTTTAGAGATAGTGCTTCGGTTGAACACCGGGAAAAATGCGAAGTAAAATTAAATGTTTTATTGGAGCAGCATAAAGACTTGTCACACGCTATAAACCAATTGTTGGTTGATATCGAGAACGGAAATGTTAAGATGAAGTTATACAAACAGATGAAAATGTATAATGATGAATCCCTCAATCCGATTCTATATCAAAAAACAAAAAAATGAAAAGAATTCTCGCCGTAGGTCTTGTTTTACAGCTTTTACTAATAAGTTGCTCTATTGAGAAGATAAATCTTTCACCAATCTCTGACGAGATCACTAAAGACTTGTATTCACCAGATGATGTGGGAATAAAAACCGAGATAATTGCCTATCAATCAGAATTATCAAATTTAATATCTTCTTTTCCGAAATTTAATAACCGTGCTGTGGATAAGGAAGTGAGTAATTTAAAAATTTCATTGACCTCTTATATTGAAGCAATCTCTAAAAAAGATAATAAGACGCGTCAAAATTCTTATAATAATTATGTCGTCGCCTATAAAAAAATTCAGATATTACGAAGTTATTTAAATAAGGACATGGGCGAAATTCTCAACCGTTACATGGTTCGCATCAAGACGAATGTCAATTTATTAGAGTCAATTAGTTAGTAGTTATAAAAAATATTACCTTTAAATGATTACAAAACAAGCAGAATCATTGGTTCCAACGGAGTTTGGAAACTTTAGAATTATTGCATTTTCAGAAGTTGAAAATAACTGGATGCCTCATATGGCAATTGTGGCAGAAAATACCGATTTAACGAAAATCGTTAATGTCCGTTTTCATTCCGAATGTATTACAGGTGAAGTTTTTCACTCTAGAAAATGCGAATGTGGACAGCAGCTAGACTTTGCCATGCAGTTCATGAATAAAAACGAGGGTGTAATAATCTATCTTCGTCAGGAAGGTAGAAATATTGGAATTATCAATAAGTTAAAGGCGTATGCGCTTCAAGAGCAAGGTTTTGATACCGTGGAAGCTAATTTAAAATTAGGTCTACCAGCTGACGACAGGAATTTCGATGTTGCAGTTGACATTCTGAAAAAACTAGGTATAAAAGAAATTAATCTTTTAACTAACAATCCATTAAAATTGGAAGCTGTAGAAAAAAGTGACATTATCTTAAAAAGTAGAATTCCATTGCAAATCCCTTCAACAAAAGAAAGCAAAGATTATCTCGATACGAAAAAAGCCTATTTTGGGCATTTATTGGAAGATGAGATTACTGAATAATAAAAAAGACAATTGATTAATTTCAATTGTCTTTTTTTTATCACTAAATTGTAATCTTACTTATTATACACCTTCACATTTGAGTCATCAATGTGATATCTCGCAATGACATCATTATAATTTTGATAATTTGCAGCTTGACTATTTTTATTTCCAAATTCCGCAGGAACTAAAACAACGCGGAAAGTTTGATTATTTAAATAAGTAGCATTAAAACTATTACTTTGTACTGACAGATCAAAATTTGCATCTGCAAAAATTTGAAAATCAGTTTTTGTGAAATCAAAACGATAATTTAGTTCACCTTGGCTTAGGAAATCCGTTGTAGGTAATAATCTCCAAATAGGGTTTCCGTTAGATACACCACTTTGACGATAAATTAAAAGAACGTCACTGCTAAGTAATTGGGTAGGCAATTGTCTGTAAAATCCATATAAAGAGCTGTCAGTCGTGCTCTTGACCATATTTCCAGTAAAATCATACACTTTAGAATATGTGTTAGTAGCGGGTTGCACTACGTCAGAAGTTCTAGTGCAACTAACAGCAATAACTGTCAGCAAACCAATAAGAACGAGGGAAAAAAATTTTTTCATAATATTAATTTTATTAACATAAACTACACAAAATATATACCAACGAATATTGAATTTAAAATAATTTAAAAACGTATTTTTGTTTTTGTTCAAACCATTTAAGATGCAGAAAATTTTCGTCGCTATACTTGTAATTTCTTTTTCATTTTCTGAATATTGTAAAGCGCAGTTTTTACCTAAAAATATTACAAATTCAGAAAAGATATTGGCTCAAAAATGGGTAGATTCTACTTATAATAATTTAAACCAGAATGAAAAATTAGGTCAGCTTTTCATTATCGCACTTTATACTAATAAAGATGATGCTCATGTTGATTTTGTCAGAAAACTTGTTTTAAATGAAAAAATAGGTGGATTAATTTTAATGCAGGATGATGCGGCTAAAGAAATCAACTTGGTTAATGAATTTCAGCAAAAATCTAAAGTTCCATTAATGATTGGCATGGACGCGGAATGGGGACTTTTTCAAAGAATTGCAGCAGCTCATAAATTTCCTTGGGCGATGACTTTAGGTGCGATTCAAAACAAAAAACTAATTTATGAAATCTCTTCTCAAATTGCGACAGATTGCAAAAGAATGGGTATTAATTGGGATTTTGCACCCGTTGTGGATGTTAATACAAATCCTAATAATCCAATTATTGGCAACCGAAGTTTCGGGTCTAATGTAAGAAATGTGATAAAATCTGCAACCGCCTATTTTGAAGGCTTGCAAGATCATAATATTTTAGCAGCCATGAAACATTTTCCTGGTCACGGTGATGCAGACACAGATTCTCATTTAGATTTACCTGTTATAAATCACACACTTTCACGCTTAAATTCGGTAGAGTTGGCGCCTTTTAGAGCATTGGCGCACGAAGGAATTGGTGGCGTAATGGTCGCTCATTTGTACGTTCCGACCTTAGAAACTAAAAAAATTCCCGCTTCACTTTCCTACGAAATTGTCACCAAACTTTTAAGAGAAAAAATTGGTTATAAAGGTTTAATAATTACTGATGCTTTAAATATGGGTGCAGTTGCAAAACGTTACAAGCCTGGTGAAGTTGATGAGATGGCTTTTAAAGCGGGAAATGATATTCTGCTTTTTTCAGATGGCGTGGTTGAAGCGAAAAAATTAATTCAGCAAGCGATTGACAAGGGTGATATTTCAGAAGACAGACTGACGGAAAGTGTGAAGAAAATTCTTTTAACGAAATATTATTTAGGTTTAAATAAATATGATGCAAGAAGTCCAGAAAATATCAATCATGATTTGAATAACGAAACGCATGTGAAATTAGCACAAAAACTTTACAGCAATGCCTTGACTTTATTAAAAGATAAAGAAAAATTATTGCCTTTAAATTGTAAAGAAACTTATTATTACGTTCCCTTAGAAGAAGCGCCTTATCAAACCTTCCTTGACCAACTCAATTTAAAAACAACCGTCATTTTAAAAAATCCTTCAGAAATCTCAACGATTCCTGCTAATTCAAAAGTAATTGTTGGTTTTCACAAAGACAATTCTTCGGCTTATAAATCATTTAAAATATCAGAAGAAAGCAAAAGCATTTTAAAGGAATTAAATAAAAATCAGAACGTAATTTTAACTGTTTTCGGAAGCCCATATGGTTTAAAAGACGTGGATATTTCTAAAACTTCTACGGTTTTAGTCGCTTATGAAAATAATGATGATTCCCAAACTGCCGTTGCAAATGCACTTTTAGGCGAAACTAAAATTCATGGTAGAATTCCGGTTTTGGTGAATGATACTATAAAAGAAGGAATGGGAATTGATTTGAAAGCTAATTAGAAGACCGTGATAAAGAAAAATAATCTTTAATCCTAGCCCTGAGTGAAGTGAAAATCCTTTTCATTTTTAGAAAAAAAAATGAAAAGATTGTAACGGAAAGCAGGACTGATAGTGAAAAATAGCAGTAACTTTCTGCTTGAAAAAATTTAAAAAAAAGAAATGAAAATAGGTATTCTCTGCTATCCAACTTACGGCGGAAGCGGCATTGTAGCGACAGAATTAGGAATGTCTTTGGCAAATAAAGGCTATGAAGTGCATTTTATTTCGAGCGCAATGCCAGCAAGATTAGACATCGCCAATCCGAATATTTTTTTCCATAAAGTGAATGTGCAGACTTATCCACTTTTTCAATATCAACCTTATGATATTGCTCTGTCTTCAATGATATATAGAGTTGTGAATCTTTACAAATTAGATATTTTGCACGCTCACTATGCCATTCCTTATGCTTACGCAGCCTTTACCGCAAAACAAATGCTGAAAGAAATTGATAAAGATATTCCTTTGGTAACCACACTTCACGGAACGGATATTACTTTGGTTGGTCAACACCCGAGTTACAAACATGCCGTAGAATTCTCAATAAATCAATCAGATACAATTACTTCTGTCTCTGAGAGTTTGAAAAACGATACGCTTCAAAAGTTTAATATTAAAAAAGAAATTGAGGTAATTACGAATTTTATAGATAATTCTGAATTTACAAATTACGAAGAATGTGCGCGAAAACAATTGGCAAATGATGATGAAAAAATACTTATTCATGTTTCAAATTTACGTCCAGTAAAAAGGGTATCAGAAGTTTTAGAGATTTTTAAAAATGTTCACAAAAAAATAAAATCTAAATTAATAATTATCGGGGAAGGTCCGGATATGGAAGTTATTACTGAATTTTTGGAAGAAAATCCAGAATTAATTGACAAAATTCGATTGATGGGAAAAGTGAATGATCTGTATAAAATCTTAGAACTTTCCGATGTCTTTCTTTTGCCTTCCGAACAAGAAAGTTTCGGACTTGCTGCTCTCGAAGCTATGGCCGCATCAACGCCGGTAATTAGTTCTAACGCAGGTGGAATTCCAGAAGTAAATATCCAAGGTGTGACCGGATTTCTAGCGGAAATCGGTAATGTAGAAGCCATGACAAATTATACCATAAAACTTTTAAGCAATGAAAAACTTCTCGCAGAGATGAAATTAAATGCTAAAGCACAAGCCATAAAATTTGATCTAAAAAACATTTTGCCGATCTACGAGAAAATGTACGAGGAAACTTTAAGCCGTTTTCATTCAATAGCTGAATAAAACGACATCATTTAATTTATTATAATGAATGAAAAACTTCTTCAATACCTCTGGAATTTCAAAATTTTTATCAGTTTTGATTTTAAAGATATTGAAGGAAAATCAATAGAAATTATTAATTTCGGGCAATGGAATTTTAATTCCGGGGCTGATTTTCTGGAGGGAAAAATAAAAATTAATGACTTAGTTTTAGCCGGAAATATCGAATTACACGTCAAATCTTCAGACTGGATTTTCCACCAACATTCCGGCAATCAGGATTTTGATAATCTAATTTTACATGTTGTTTATGAGCATGATCTAGAAATTGGAGAATTTACTGAGAAAAATATTCCAACGCTTGAACTTAAAAATTATATTGACCAGAATACAATTCAAAAATATAAAAATTTATTAGAGGGAAATCAATTTATTCCATGTGAACAAATTTTTAATCCGGAAAAAATTCCTTTCAATTTCGCGGATGAAACTTTAATAAAAAAATTAGATCAAAAATCTGAAAAAATTAGCCTGCAATTAAAAGTGTCTAAAAATAATTATGAAGCTGTTCTTTTTCAAAATTTAGCTTATGCTTTTGGCTTGAAAGTAAATGCCGAAATTTTTCAGCAGTTTGCTACACAGATAGATTTTAATTTAATTAGTAAAATTAAGCAAAATGAGGAGCAGTTAGAAGCCTTGTTTTTTGGTATTTTTGGTTGGCTCAAAAATGCTGAAGATGAAAAAATGGTAATTTGGAAAAGAGAATTTGAGTTTTTAAAAGCAAAATATAATTTAACAGAACTCACTTTTAAACCAAAATTTCTGCGATTACGTCCGCCAAATTTTCCGACACTTCGCTTATCCCAATTGGCAAATCTTTACAATTCGAAACCAAATCTTTTTTCAAAAATAATAAATGCAAAATCCAAAGCAGATCTCTATTTGATATTTAAAAATATAAAGGCCTCTGCTTATTGGGATGATCACTTTAACTTTGATAAAATTTCGACAACTAACCACGCAAAAATTGTCAGCGAAGAATTTATCAATTTAATTATTATAAACGCAGTTTTACCCTTAAAATACCACTATCATAAAAATTCAAACGAAGAAATTATGGAAGATATTTTAAAATTTTATGGTGATTTGCCAACTGAAAAAAACGCAATAATTACAAATTGGAAGAATTTAAAAATCCCTCTAGAAAATGCAGCTGACAGTCAAGCTTATATCTATCATTACAACCATTTTTGCGTAAAGAAAAATTGCTTAAATTGCAGTATTGGTTTACAGTTACTGAAAAATTAAAATGATAGAACCTAAAATAATCACCGCTTTTCGCCATCGTGTTGAAACAGAATGGTTTGGTGTACTTACCAGAATGGGTGCAACACTAGGAATCCCCGTGTCAAAACTGCGCGTATTTTTTATTTATTCTACTTTTGCGACCGTTGGTATTTTCTTTATCATATACTTATTTCTGGCATTTACACTTTGGATAAAAGATATGTTCATCCTGCGTCGACCAAATGTTTTTGATCTCTAAAATGGAATTTGAACCAGTTGTAAATTTTTCAGACTCGCGTGTTAAAATAATATTTAAATCCTATTGCAATACTTTTCCTGAAAATGAAAGACGAAGTGAAGCACAATTTGAACATCTTTTTCAACAAAAAAAAGTAAAATTATTTTCTATTTTAAATGTTTCAGATTTCATAGGATATTTAATTATCTGGCAATTAGACGATTTTATATTTTTGGAACATTTTGAAATATTTAAAGAATTTAGAAATCAACAATTCGGCGCTAAAGTTTTAAAAAGAGTAACAGAAGTCAACCCGCATGTTATTTTAGAAACCGAACCAGAATTATTGAATGATGATTCAAAAAGACGCATTAAATTCTATGACCAAAATGGTTTCCATCAAATCTCAGATTCCTATATTCAACCAAGCTATGGCGAGGGAAAAGAAAGTTTAAAATTGCTTTTATTTGCTAATTTTCAGCCTCAGAATTTGGAAAGAATTATTAAAAATATTTACGATGTAGCTTATGCAGATAAAGAGTTGTAGTGAAATATTTACTACTAAAACGCCGGAAAGCGCAGATTCATTTTCATTATAAACATTTTCAGAAACTAAAGTTTGGGAAAGAAAAAATGTCATAGGGAAAATAAGTAAAAAAAATAAATATAATTTCAAAGGCAATTAATTGTTGTAAAAGTAAATTTAAAAATGATTGCTTTTTAAACTTTAACCAGCATTAATCTCATTTAAGATTTTTTGGAAATTATTTAATTCAAATTGTCTTAAAATCTATCAAAATTTATTTTAAAGCTTTTAATTTTCGTTAAATTGCAGTGATTCAAAATTAAAAAAATGCAAACTTATTTCGCTATAAATGCTTCTGCCGGTTCCGGAAAAACCTATTCTTTAGTGCAAAAACTTCTCATGATCTGCCTGCAATCGCCGGATAAATCCGACGGAATCAGTCATATTTTGGCATTGACTTTTACGAACAAAGCGGCGAATGAAATGAAAGCCAGAATTCTTGGTTGGCTGGAAGATTTCACCAAAGAGAATTTTAAAGAAAATCAGGAATTACTTGGGATCCAGAAAAAATTTAAAGAAAAAAATATTGAGATTTCCCTTGAAGAACTGCACAGACGGTCTAAGAAAGTTTTAGATTATATTTTGCACCATTATTCTACTTTAAATATTGGCACAATTGATAAGTTTAATGCGCGACTGGTCCGAAGTTTTTCTAATGAATTGGGTTTGGCGCAGAACTTTAATCTGGAAATTCAAAGTGAACCGTTTTTAATAGAAGCCGTTGATAAAATGCTCGATAAAATCGGTGCAGATGAAACTATTTCAGAAGCGTTTATAGATTTTATCAATTATAAATTGGATAACGAAGAGCGCGTTTATATTAACCAAAGTTTGTATAAAAAAGCGAAACAATTTGTAAGCGACGTTCATTACGAAGAACTGAAAAGCAACAAAGATTTCAATTGGGAAATTTACGATAAAGTAAAAATAAAACTGCGCGGTGAGATTGAAAAGCACAAAACGCAAGTTAAGGAAATTGCAAAAGACGTTTTAGATTTGTTTCAGGAAAAAAATCTAACGGCTGATGATTTTGCAGCAGCAAGCGGTGGAAGTTTGCCAAAATTTTTTAAATCTGTTCTTGATTTTACAAATAATAAAATCGATAAATTCCCTTTTCCACTTGACGAGAATGTTGCTATAGATAAAATATCAAAAGGTTCTTCTTCAAAATCTAAAAATAGACAGGGTGAAATTTTAGAAATTCTTCCTTTTTTAATTGATAAAAGAATGGAAATTTTTAAGCAATATATTTCTTCCATTAAGAAAGAAAAAATTCTTCAGGAATTGTTGCCTTTAAAAATTAATAAAGAAATTCAGGATCAATTGGCTTTAATTGAAGAGGAAAATGATCTGGTTTTGCTTTCAAAATTTAATGTTTTAATTAATGAAAATCTGAAAAACGAACCGTCTTCATTTATTTACGAGAAAGTGGGGACAAAATACAGCCATTATTTTTTGGACGAGTTTCAGGATACCTCTAAAATGCAGTGGGACAATATTTTACCGCTTCGTGATCACACCATAAATTCTGAAGACAACACTTTTACTTTGGTTGGCGATCCGAAACAAAGCATTTATAGATTTCGTGGCGGCGAAAGTGAAATAATGCTTAAGATTTTAAATAAAAGTGAAGAAACCAATGTTGAAGTTAGTTTAGAAAATCTGGAACACAACTGGCGAAGTGCGAAAAATATTGTGGATTTTAATAATGAACTTTATGAATTTTTGTCCAAAGGTCTAGCAAAGGAACACGCTGAATTATTTAATGAAAACGCACACCAAAATGCACAGAAAAAATTTACTGGACGCGTTAAGGTGAATTTACAAGAATACAGTGGAAAAAATGCTGATTTTTTTGAAAATGCTGTTGTACAGATGCAGAAAGATATTCAGGAATGTTTGGATAATGGTTTCGGACTTTCAGATATTACAATTCTTTGTCGTGGTGGAAATGAAATAAAAGCATTTTCTCAACTTTTAGGAAAAGAAAAAATAGTTTATAATGAAAAAGAGCAATACATTAAAAGCATTTCTGAAAAAGGTTTAACGCTGGATCTGTCCTTAACAATTAAAGCTTTGATTGAGTTTTTACAATGGAAAGTACAGCCAAAAAACAGGCAACATTTAGTAAAATTATTTTACTATTTAAAGGAATCCAGCCGGATTTATATTAAAGATTTTACAGCTGTGATGTTGAAAATTTTAGATATAAAAGAGCAGGGAGACTTAGAACAATATATTTTAAACAATTTTCAACTTAATTTAAATCCGAAAGACCTGCCAAAATTAAATTTGTACAATGAAATAGAATTTTTCGTGCATGAATTTTCCGTGAAAAAATTTGAAACAGATTTTCTGCTAAATTTTTTAGAAATGCTTTATAATTACAGTCAAAATAGCGGAAAAACTTTGAAAGATTTCCTTCAATATTGGGATGAAGAAGCGCATAAAATTTCTATACAAGCGAGTGAAAATGTTGATGCAATAAGGTTAATGACAATTCATGCGGCGAAAGGTTTAGAATTTCCGGTCGTTTTTTTACCGATGAAAAATAGCAATAAAGACAAGAAAATAAATAACTGGCTAAAACTGGAAGGTTATGAAGAATTGAAATCAATTAACATTGATGGCTTTTCAGATAAACTGGAAAATTATGATAAAGAAATCGCCGGTTTTAATTCTGAAAATACATACAAAAATAAAATCGACCGTTTTTGTTTGCAATACGTAGCCACAACGCGTCCCGTAGAACAGCTATTTTTATACTTACAATCCAAAAGTAAAAGTGGGGAAAATTCGATAGAATTATTAGATTTTATTGAAACAAAAAACCCAGAGAATTTAATGGAACTGGAACTTTATCCCGAAGAAAAAAATTCCTTTAAAAAACAAAACACACAGAAAGAGCGAAAATTTAATACCAAAAACATTAGTTCATTAACGGAAAAAACTCAGGCAAAAAATAATTTAAAAATCGCAACGCCTTCTAAAAATTATCAGGTTCGAAATGAGAAAGTGCGTTTAGGAATTTTTACACACGAAATTTTATCAAAAATAAATCAGGAAAAAGATGTTGATTTTGTTTTGGAACAATATGTTTTAGATGGAAATATTACGCGAAACGAAAAGGAAATTATATCAAAACGCTTGTTAGAGATTATTAAAAATCCAAATAATGCAGATTATTTTAATTCTGATTTTAACATCATTAATGAGAAAGACATCTTACTTTCGGAAAATGGTATTTCTGAAATTTACCGTCCTGACAGGTTGATAGAAAAACCAGATGGTTGGCTAATCGTAGATTTTAAGACCGGTGAAGAAACCAATGAAAAGAAGAAAAAATATGAAAGACAAGTTCAGACGTATAAATCAGTATTAGAAAAATTGGGTAAAAAAGTTTTGAGGACTGAGATTGTTTACGTTTAAATAGAGAATTGAAATAAGATAAAAAAAGGACTTTGCTAATATTTAGCAAAGTCCTTTTTAAATAATTTTAGTAAAAATTTATCTTTTCACCGCTGTTACAACCTGACCTTCTAACTTTGTAATACTATCAAAAATTTGCTTAAAGGCCACATAATATTCTTTTGGATATGTAGAATCATCGACAGAAGTTGTCGTTTTAACTGTCAGCTTGTTACCTTCTTGAGTTACATTATAATCATAAACAATTTCATTATCTTCCGTTCTAATTTTCTTAGATTTTGGAACATTTTCAAATATATAGCCTTCTGGCAATGTAATAGTTACTTTTTTTGTTCTGTTGTACGCAGATAAAAATTCTAAAGGTGCTTTTCTTGGTTCTACTTGGTTAAAATCATGATTTTTAGAATAAAGAAAAAGTAAAGGATTAAAAACTAATTTACTGCCAATTGCATCTACAAATGTGTCTGCATCAAAATCAAATGACGTGGAAAAATCAGCATTTTCATTAGTACCTGATTTAATATTTTTGAAGGAAAATTTATACTCGTCCTTATATTCTTTTTGGTATTTTTCTTTGTTTTCAGTGTACGATTCATTTGCCATCATCGCAAAAATATTGGTATCTGTATCAGAAAAATGACCGCTGAAAGTGCTATTGTCATTAAGCTTTGCATCAACAGCTAAAACAGTTTCACTTACATATGGATAGACAATATTTAGCTGCTTTGCTTCACTATCTGTCATTAAAAATCCATAATAATTTAGGGCGCGCGGTGGAATTGTGTTTTGGCTGGAAAACTTACTTGTACCATCGTATAAATAGAGTTTACCACCACTTTCTACGCCTGCAATTACATAATTTAAAAGTGATAATGAAGGTGCATAAGAAGTCAACAGACCTCGATTAACTGTAGATAAAACGATAGGATTGACTTTTATTCCTGTCTCTTTCATCAGCATAATTAGTAGTAAATTGATTTCAGCGCTATTTCCGATTTTTGTAGAAATAAGATTTTTAACACCTTTATCTGTCGTATCATCTAGTTCATTATTCCATTTGTAAGTCGTTTGCACGAATTTTAAAATTGCATTAGCTCGATCTAATTCATTTGGAATAGATTTGACATTTGCAGGTAAAATATCTTTTACTGCATTCGTTTTTTTCAACTGCAGCCCAAAGTCTTCATTATCGTACAATCTTTTTCTTACATCCGACCAAGAAACTGTAAAGTTCGTCGTAATGTTATTAATATTACTGGAGTTTACCTCGGCTTTTATAGAAGTTTTATAATTGTTATTATTTTTTACAAAACTTTCTTCTTTATAAGCTGGAACATTTTCATAGGCAAAACGATAGCTAAAATAATCTCCACCGTAAATATTTTTCTCTTCTACTTCTCTGTAATTTGGGGATAAAGACCCTTTATAATTGATAGTATAACCCAATTGCTTAGGCGTTTCAAAAATATATTCAATATATTTTGACGGAATGTCACGCTCAATCATCACTTTTGGGATCGACCAATAAAAAGGGGTTTCAACTGTGTATTGATATTCGATTACTGAGCCATTTTTTACGTCGGGAAATGCAAATTTTGTAATTTGATAATTCTTGTCTTCCACCGATTTAAATTTCGAGTCTTTTTCAACCTTTGTCGCTTTTATTTTTCCATTTTCATAATTATAGGTAAAAGCTTTTAGGTTACTTAATTTTTCTCGTTGGCCTGAAGAAGATTCATAAAGTGGAATTTCTACATCTAGGTAATCATTTGCCTTTTCTTTATCATAGATTTTTACGCGGCTCACTATTTCATTATACATATTACCATTAAAGTCAATTCTGTAATGATATGATTGATATAAAATTTCTGCGGGTGCGTCTGCTTTAACTAGTGGAATCATGTTTTGAACATCTGCATCCGTTAATTTTGGTTCTTCTAAATAAGTGTGCTTTTGTGCCAGAAAACTCAAACTACAAAGTAAAGTTGATAAAAACAGTAATTTTGTTTTCATTATTTAATAATTTTTATTTGATGTTATGATTTTGTAATTAATACTTTGGTACTATCAAAACTCGCGGTTTTTTTACGAAAATCGACATAACCTTGATATTTTTCTTTTGGATAATTGCCTCGATTGATGGTTAAGATTCTACGAACCTTTAGTTTTCCATCTTCATTTTTAAATGAAATAGAATAAGCACCAAACTCGGATTGTATTTCCTGACTTTTAGGTATCTCTGAAAATTTATAACCTGCGGGAATTTCAAATTCTACATTATAATCATCTTGAAAAGGAAATGAGTTTTCGAAAGGTAATTTCCTGTTAGAATCCGCAGAAAGTGCAGAACTGCTGTAAAAAGGCATCACGCGGAAGAATATATCATTACCTAATTTTTTAGAAAAATTAATTGCTTTAAATTTTAGATTATAATTTATTTCTCCATTATCTTTATTATTAGTAAGATTGGCAATGTCTAAATTTTGAATAGTAAGATTCCCATGCGTGTTTCTTATGGCATCTTTTAACTCAGAATTATCATAATAGAAAAGACGCATATTATCATCATATTGTCCGCCTGTAAAAGAAAATTTAGTGTCTGTAGAAATGCTATTATCTACATTAATCTTAACTGTAGATTGCAATATTTCTTTGCTATCTTCTGGTTTGTAGATTGGTGTATCTATGAGTTCTATTCCATTTTCCATTACTGCCAAAACATTTCTGAACCTAGATTTATAGCTTAAGTGATTGAATGCAATGCTTTGCGAAGTATTTTCTAACCATATATTACCTTTTTCTGTTGGAATCATTAATATAGCATGATTACCCAAAAGTGAAACAAAATTTGGATCAAAAGATGTTGCAGTTTCATTTAAATAAACAAAACAGAAGTAAGACTTTATTCCCGCAGCTTGTAACAAAATTCTCATATAATTTGTCAGCGCTTTACAATCCCCATATCCTTTTTTTCTAACATCTTCTGCGACCATCGGTTGCCATCCGCCAATTCCCATCAAGACAAGAATATAATGGGTTTTATTTTGCATATACTGGTAAATTTTTTCTGCTTTTTCTGAGGCAGTTCCCGTTAGATGTAAATCATCTACTTCTTTTTGAATTTCGGGAGTAACTGTAGAAACGGGTAATAATAAATTGTTGTAATACCACTTACCCAAGCTTGCCCAATTGCTGTTATCACCTTCTCTGTTTGAAATTGAAAACTTTTGTAAAGCAAAATCAACATGTGGCGACAGCACATCTAAACTTGGCGCTAAAGTTTCAGACCCTAAAGCAGGAATGTTTTCATAAGTATATCTCGAGATTCCAGCATCTTCCGATTTTGACACTTTTCCTAAAAATGTATCATAAACTCTAGAGTTTAAATTAATTCCAGATTTATTATTGATTGTGATTTGAGATTTTTCTAATGCAAGATTATATCCATTTATTGCTCTAAATAAGCTTAAATAAACTGTATTTGAAGTTGTGGTGGAGTAAGAATATTTTATTGTGTATGGATATTCCATTGCAACGGGTTTATAAAACAAAATCCTATCATCCACATATAAAGCGTTAGATGAATTATTAGAAGTATCAGAAAAATCTTTTTTGTAAAATTTACTTATTTCTTTACCATCTTTGTTGTAAATAAATCCCTTTATATCGCTTACTCTAGTAGTTGGATTGTATGGAATTCCGATTACTGAAAATCCTTCACCACTTGAGCTCAAAATACTAATAGTCATTTCTTCTTTGATCTCCATGTCTTTCACAGAATTAATAGTATAATTTTCTGTGTGATTTCTTATAACCGCATATGCATGGGAAAGCAAACTATCAGATATTGAACTGATGGGTTTTTCCTGCGAAAATATTAAGGAAGAAATTAAAGAGAAAAAGAAAATAAAATTACGCGTCATTAATTGTTAATTATATGTTAAAACAAATGTAAATAAAAATATTGATAATTTACAAATTGACATAAAAAAAAGCAGAGTTATAAAAAACTCTGCTGAAATAATAATTAATTGCTATTGATTTACTTAGATTCCATCCGCATTGATGATTTATCATTCTTCATCATTCTATTGTCCTTGCCTTTCTCCATTTTTTCCTTCATGTGGCTTTCCCATTTAGTGTACTGCTCTGGAGTAAGAATTTTTTTCATTTCTTCTCTAGCGTCCTTCCGTTTTTCCATTTTTTCAGTTTTATCTCCTGCCATCTTGTTTTTTCTGGCTTCCATCCTTTCGTCCTGCAAGGCTTTTATTTTCATAATCTGATCGTCATTTAAATTAAGATCAGATTTCATTTTATCCATTTGTTTTTGCTGATGCATTGCCATATTTTGCTTCATATCTCCACGTTTCATATTATTTGTAGTTGATTGAGATTGTTGCGCAAATGCAAATGTACTAAAGCCAACTAAAGCCATACTTAAAAATAATTTTTTCATTTTAATTTATTTTATATTAATAATTAATTCCTGTTCTTCTTTTTGATATCTCAATAGATATAAAGTTAAGCGGTAATAATCACAAAACATGTTAAAATTACATAGAAAATGGGCAAAATTTACTTTTGCCCATTATTACCATTAAAAATAACTATTATAAACTTAACTATCTAAATCCACCCCCGCGAGAATCGGAAGATTCGTGGGATGTCTCTACTTTTCTATTTGCACTCGCTTCTCTTTTTGCAGATCTTGCATTTTGTATTGCACCATCATTTCTTCGTGGGCCGGCATTTTCTACTTTTTGATTAGAACTACCAGTTTTAAAACTATTAGTTCGTGCATTATCTGAACTTCTTATGTTTCGAACAGATTGCATATTTCCATTTTGTTCAACATTTCGGAAACCATTTCCCTTTATATCTTCTGAAGGCTTGCCTGTCTTTAAAGGTTGTAAAGTTTCACTTTTAACCTCTGTGCGAAATCCACTATCTTTTGCATTTCCTGAGGTTATAGAATTTCTATTTGGTTGAGTGCTTTCACTTTTTGTACCGTTGCGAAAACCACTATTTTCACTGCTGTCTGTGTGATCGACATTATGCAATTTGCTTGCGCGAGGATTTACATAAGTATTTTCTATTTCTCTATAATTAATTATGTTCACAGTTCTATATTCATTTCTTCGTTTCACATGAAAACGGGGTACATAATAATCTCTTATAATTTCGGAAATACCTACCGGACTGTAGCATGGTAATAATTATTTCTCAATGAAATAAAGAATTTGCGGCCCTAAAAATATTGTAGCGCATTAGATCTTTCTTCATAATTACCATCTATAGGGACTTCCGTAATAAATAATTCCAATTATCGAAGAATTTTGATTGTCTATTCATTTAATAAATAATTTGATTCACCTGATATGTTTCAATTATATCTTCTATAAATTTGCTGCCAATTGATAGAAACGATGCTATTCCTGTAATCATTATAGTAACTTCATAATTAGGTATGCGGATAGTGATCTGTAGGATAGATCTATGATAGTCTCATCCATCCAAATATAATCATTTTATCGTTATTATAGTCAGAGTTATTATTAGAAGTAGAATTGCTGTAATTATTATTAGAATTGTAAGAATTATCAGAATTTCCCCAACCATTGTTTGTTTGATTTTTCTGCGCAAAAGCAAAAGCAGCAGTCATCATCAGAAAAAAAATAAGCATCTTTTTATACATGATCTTTTTATTTAATAGTTGAAAATACGAAGATTCTTTTCGATTTATTTTGCTTAATTTGATGGATGAGAATTGTTTCATTTATTAAGATGTAAAAAGGAGGAGAAAATTGAAATACGTTGGTTTGACTTCTTTGAGAATGATATTTACTTGATTATTTAATTTATTTTAGAATCTTCAATCCAAACTTCCAATTTCTTTGCGAAAAATATTTTCTTTTTTTCTAGATTTTCTAAATCAGAGATGCATTCTATACCGCCAATAATGCGGGAGAACATCGGATTGATTTATCCTCTGCATTATCCATATTTGTGTCTTGTAAGTTACTTTCTAAAGCGAAGTATTTCTGTATCGGGAAAAATACAACATAGATCATTGTATGAATGTTGCTTAATAATGATTCTGCTAGAGGCTGGAGAATCTTCAGATTTCCCACGGCGCAGTTCCATATTGATTGAGTTGATACTATAAAGTACTTTGAGTTGATTCCCTGTCTTCATGCCCACCACTGGCGAAGCGTGAACTATCATGCGATGAAGCAGTTACTAGATTAAGATATTCAGCATATTTCATTGCTAAAAGGAACTATTATCAGAAGGCATTCTTTGTCTCTTTCGCGCCACTGATCCCAATACTATCCATTACTTGCGGCACACAATGAGGAACTAATCCTACATCTTCAGCGCAGATGAGCATATTTTTGAATTAAGAGATCGGATCGTAATTTTTCCATTCCGCTAGCATACCAAAGTCCATCTTGTCTTTTAAAAAAATAATCGACGTAGAGATCATAAACTTGTTTCTTTTGCCAATCATTTAAAAAACGGTACGAGTCCGTTTTGTTAATATTAAATCTTGGGTGATAAACATAATCGCCATCCTGTTCTTCTACAAAAATAAAATTATTAGCACAAAGACTTATGAGTTTTCCTCCTCCAATATTGAGATTTTCTACGAAATGATCTTTAAGTTTTCGTAGCGTATCAAATTCTTTTTAAAGGTATAGTTTCCATTAAAATGGTTGTACATAAAATTTATCAACATATTGTTTTTCCTCTCAAAAATGATTCCAAAGAATATCTTGTTAATGGAAGGGCTTGCAATACCTGTCGAAGTTGAAAAGGGATGTTGCCTCCCATTTAGAATTCTTCCGTTGCTCGCAGGAACGGCGGGATAGAAATAACCAAGAATTCCTTGCGTTGCGCTCATCGGCATTCTCCAGATCCGGAAAAAACCAAGAATATGATCAATCCGCATCGCATCAAAATACTGTTCTAATGCTTTAAATCTTTTTTTCCACCACGCATAATTATCTTGTTTCATCACTTCCCAATTGTAAGTCGGGAATTCCCAGTTCTGACCTAATTCTGAAAAATTATGTGGCGGAGGCAAGCAGGCTTGAAAATGCATACCAAAGGTTCCGGTTCAGCCCAGAGCTTCCGCAGAATATCTGTAAATGCCGAATCGCAAATCACCTTTAACGAAGTCCCTAGATTTGTAAATAATACCGCGCTTCAGAAGATTGCAGATGCAATTGGTATTAACCCAAGAATGAAGCATTACCTGATCATATCTTATGCTTGCTAGCCGAAAGTGCGCTTATTTTCCCAGCAATGTATTTTTTATGCGTTTTCCACTCATTGAAGTTGGGCGTTTTATATTTATCTCGTAATAGACAGAATGCAGCATAAGGGAAAAGCCATTTCTCATTTTCTTTTAAAAAGTTTTTAAAATTTTTGTCTTTTAATATCTCAGTTTTATTGACGTTAAAAATATCTTTTATAAACTCCCATTTAGAAGCCATTACCCTTTCGTAATCAATTAATTCACAGTTATTTAACTCATTTTTTAATATTAAATATTTTTCTTCTGTGCCTTTAACTAATTTAAAATCCAACCTTTCTATAGACAAGTATTGCGGATGCAAAGCGTAAACTGAAATTGCGGCGTAAGGATAAGAATCTGTCCAAGTATAATTTGCTGTCGTGTCATTTATTGGTAAAATCTGAACCATCGAGAGTTTACTTTCTTTCGCCCAATCACCTAATAATTTTAAATCAAAAAATTCGCCTACTCCAAAACCATTTTCACTTCTTAAGGAAAAAACAGGTACCGCAACACCTGCTGCGTGGTAAAGTTCACCGATTCTAAATCTAAAATAATGATCGGCTTGCACATGCAGTAGATTTTCATCTTTATTGGCATCACTTCTACGGTTATTTCCCGTCTCCATCGCGACAACACTATTTGATAAATTATCTAAAATTGCATATTTATATTGAAACGGGTAATCTGCAATAATTTCTACAGCTATTTCCCAAATCCCAAAATCCGTTTGTGCCATTTTTAAAGATTCTTCAACTTTCCAATTACCCAAACCATCGGCATTTCCCATGAGCATTATGGACCAATTTTTCTTGAAAAGTGGCGCCTCTAATCTGAAAAGATGTGTATGTTTCTTCAGAATATTTACTTTTTCTGGCTGAAAAGGTTGTAGAGTATTCTCTAAAATTTTATTGTGAAGGTAGTTTTCAGGAAAGTTTTTTAAATTCCAAACATCAAAAATTTTAAATTCTTTAAAGTTATTCGGAAAAATTAAATTATGTAATGCATATTCTTCGTCAAGTACCGTATCTTCTTGGTTTTTAAGAATGTAACGATATGATATTGATTTTGAATAATGATCTAATTCTAAAACCCAGGTATTATTTACTTCATATTTCAAATTATATTCCCTGATTTCTGCTTTTTCGTCGGTAACTTGAAGCACCATTTTTTCTCCAAACTTCGTCTCGAAGTTGATGTTTAAATATAGTTTCATCCGTTTTTTTCTGTTTGTTTTATATGGTCAGATGCTACATCCATCATCTTGTGTCTAAATAAGAGGACACTATTTTCATAGATGTTTCATTAATGTTTGTTTTGCCGTGCTAAAATAAGAATTTTTAAAAGTACAAAGCATAAATTATTAAATTATTTATAGAATATTTATAGTTTAATATTTAATAATCAATACTTTATACGTCTCATTTTGAGACATAAAAAAACTCTTTTAAATATTTTAAAAGAGTTTGCAGTTTAAAAATTATTTTTACGGGAAAAAATTATAAATGGGTATTTGTGTTAATTCTTTATGTGATAGAATAGCTCGTTCCTTCTCTTCCGTCTTTTAACTCAATTCCTTCAGCTAATAAGCGATTTCGAATTTGATCAGATAGTTCAAAGTTTTTAGATTTCCGGGCTTGATTCCGCAGCTCAATTAAAACCTTTAAAGTCTGGTCTAACTTTGTATTATTATTTTGCTCTAAATAGTCTAAGCCTAAAACGTCAAAAATATAAATATTTAGAGTCAATTTTAATTGTTCTAAATCCTCAGAATTTAATTTCTCTTTTCCTTCTTTTAGATTAAAAATAAATTTAACGGCTTCAAAAAGATGCGCAATTAAAATAGGACTATTAAAATCATCCGCTAAAGCATCATCAGATTTGGTTTTCCACTCCAAAAAATTGAAAGTAGATTCTGATAAAACTTCGCTAAAATCATTTAAGAATTTATTAGCTTCTAAAAGTCTTTGTAAGCCCTTTTCACTAGCGAGCATCGCTTCATTAGAAATATCTAAAACACTTCTGTAATGCGCCTGCAAAAAATTAAACCGAACCACAGACGGATGAAAATCTTTTCCAAAAAAATCATTTTGACCAGAAATAAGTTCTGCAGGTAAAATATAATTTCCAGTAGATTTACTCATTCTTTGGCCATTCATGGTGAGCATATTGGCGTGCATCCAATAATTTACGGGTTCAGTTCCGTTTACCGCTTTTCCCTGGGCAATTTCACATTCGTGGTGTGGAAATTTCAGATCCATTCCACCGCCGTGAATATCAAATTTCTGACCTAAATACTTGGTGCTCATTGCGGTACACTCCAAATGCCATCCCGGAAAACCAGGTCCCCAAGGTGAGTTCCATCGCATAATATGTGCGGGAGACGCTCCTTTCCAAAGTGCAAAATCTGGCGGGTTTTTCTTTTCAGACTGTCCGTCTAAATCTCGCGTATTTGAAATTAAATCTTCAATGTTTCTTTTGGAAAGTTCACCGTAATTCAAACCTTTTGCATTGTAAGCCAACACATCAAAATAGACAGAACCATTACTTACGTAAGCAAAACCAGTGTCTAGCAATTTTTGCGTTAATTCTATCTGTTCTAAAATATGGCCAGTTGCGGTTGGCTCAATTGTTGGCGGAAGTAGATTAAATTCTTCTAAAACTTTGTGAAAATCGACGGTGTATTTTTGTACAATTTCCATCGGTTCTAATTTTTCCAAACGGGATTGTTTTACAAAACGGTCGTTATTAACGTCGCCATCATCTGTTAAATGTCCTGCATCCGTAATATTGCGAACATAGCGAACATCGTAGCCGAAATATTTTAAACTGCGGTAAATAAAATCAAAAGATAAAAAAGTACGGACATTTCCCAAATGCACATTGCTGTAAACCGTCGGTCCGCAAACGTACATTCCGACTTTATTTTCGTGAATGGGTTTAAATAGTTCTTTTTCTGAAGTGAGTGAATTGTATATTTTTAGTTGCATTTGTTTCTTAGTTGTTGGTTGTAGGAAAATAAAAACTAATTTTTATAAAGGCTTCAATCAAGTTTTGTATGGTTTCCTACATAATGTAAAAATTCCTGTCTCGTAATCGGATTACTTCTAAAAATGCCGCTTAATTCAGCAGTAATAGTAGAACTGGTGGTGTCTTTTATACCACGACAATTTACACAAAGGTGCTTTGCATCAATGATACAGGCAACATCAGTGGTTCCGAGGGCTTCTTTTAAAGCATCGACAATTTGCATGGTTAACCGTTCCTGAACTTGTGGTCTTTTTGCATAATAATCAACAATACGGTTAATTTTAGAAAGTCCAATTACTTCTCCGTTTGAAATGTAAGCCACGTGAGCGCGTCCAATAATTGGTAAAAAATGATGTTCACAAAAGGAATAAACAGTGATGTCTTTTTCTACAAGCATTTGGCGGTATTTGTATTTATTTGAAAAACTAGAAATTGTCGGTTTATTTTCGGGTAATAAACCACCAAAAATTTCATTTACATACATTCTAGCGACTCTTTTCGGCGAATCTTTAAGCGAATCGTCAGTCATATCTAAACCTAAAGTTTCCATAATCTTACCAAAATGGTGCTGAATAATTTCAATTTTTTCAGCAGGCAATTTATCAAAAGCATCGGCTCTTAAAGGCGTATGTTCTTTACCAGTGAACACATCATCGTCATTATCTACAAAATCTTGCATGTCTTTAATTTAAAAAACAAAAGTAGGTATTTAAAATAAAAGAAATGTGAGGCATCTTCAAACATAATGAATTTGCAAAAAAAAATTATTCAAAAAAAAATGCCAAAGAAACTAATTTTCAGCAATTTAGATATTAAATCAATTTATTTAAAATCCAGTGCCTCCAAAAGTAAAAGTAGCGGTAATTCCAGACCTTACAGTAGAAAGCGGAAACGCGGTAGATATTTTATATTTGGTCATCAATTGATTGTAAAAGAATTTTAAATTAAAGTTTTTAGACATGTTATAATCTGCAGTAAGATTAACAGATAACAATTTTTGACCGCCCGTAACTTGAGAGTCATTTTGCAAAATATTTGTAATTCTTGTCCGGCTATCACGGATAGAAAAATCTCCACGGATATTTAAATCACTTTTTACTTTCTTTTCTTTTCCTTTAAAGTTAAAATTCAGTACTAAATCCTTTAAAATATAGCCGAAACCTACAACATATTCATTTCCAGAATCTTCCGTTAAAGTATGGTTTATAAGTCCTAATAAAAAAGCGCGGTCTCTATTATACATCACCCGAAATTGGAAATTATTCCGCATCGTGAAATCGGCGCCAATTAAAGGCGCGAAGGCTTCAACATATCCGACCTGGGAAAAAGAATATGGATTAAAAAAATCACCAAATGTATCCCGGTTTGCACTTCCATTATTTTGTACGTTGTAAAAATCTATGCTGCTCTGGATTCCCGTCGCCGTGTAAGTTGAGGTATATGCATGAAGAATATCAAGTTTAGAAAACTGGCTGTTTACAAAAGGAATATTTTTTAATCCAGAATAAGTAATTCTCCAGTTTGGTAAAGGAAAACCTGATTTTTTAGCATCGCCAATTGCATTTGTTCCTGTTTTACCTTCCACTGCATTTTGAAATGCCGGAATCAAAACATAAGCATTTGCTAAACTGTGACCATCTGTGAAACCATTCGCATCAGTTGCTCCGCCATACGATTGAGAAATTTGACGTGCATTTCCAATAATGTTGTTAAAAATAGTTTTACCATCTACAAACGCAGTTTTAAAAGTCCATGCGGTGCGCGAATAGGATACAAACTCATTACCGTAAGAAAAATCAAAAAAAGAAGTATTGGGATTTGCATCCACGTTAAAACCACCTTGTGTGAAGTTCCTATTGTAATTTTTTAAAATATTAAAATCAATTCTAAAATCGTTGACGGGCATAATTTGCAGATTCGCGGTAAGATTTTTACTGTTGAGTTCCGAGTATGGATCATTTAAAAATGAAGAAGTAGAAAGCCAGCCACGCTCAATCGCAATCCTCCTGATATCTGCCTGCGAGCCTAAAAGAAAACCATAAGTAGGGCCGCCTAAGGTTTGGCCATATCCGAAACCGTTTGGCGCAGAAAGTAGGCCTGGAAGTACAATACCGTTATTTTCGTTATAAGAAACATCGAGTTGTTTTATTGAAGTTAAAGCAAATGCAATAGCTTGTAAGGGTGTTAGTTTATTTTTGAATTTGTAATATTTAAAATTAACCTTTTTGTTTTTCTTGCTCCATGCCTGTGTATAAACATTGTTTAAGGAATCGATTTCCTGACGGCGTTTCTGCACCGTTTTATTCATCTTCTCAAAGTATTTAAACTTGCTGAAAAACTTTGGAACATCTACCGTGCTTGTTGCCACAATATTATTGGTATTTTGACCGATACTTCCTAAACTTCCGCCTGGGCTGTTTAGCAAAACGGTCGAGCGCGCGTTCCAGTTGTATTGAAAACCGTAACCTAATTCTGCATTGATAAAATCCAAATAGGGGAAATATTCAAATGGCAATCTATAATTTAATTGAACTTTATGGTTATATAAAACCGGTCTTCCCGCACGGAAAGGATCTCTAAATATTGATGAAGTATTCATATCATAAACACTTACATTATCATTTAAAGTCCGCATGGCAGAATTAATTTCAAGTTTGAGCGATTTGGTAAAATTAAATCCAATACCATACTGCCAGCCAAAGTAGAAATTATTATTTTTAATAACATCAAAATCTTGCCCTGGAATACCAGAAATAAGCGCGTCTACATTTCGGTATTGCAACTCATTATAATTTCTATCCAACTCTGCACGGAAAGATAATCTTGTAGGGACTGGGTTAAAATTGAATTCTTTTATCCAACGCAGATATTTGTAAGATTTCGCCGTGTCGCTGATCATTTTATTAAAAGGACGAATAACATAGGGTTTAAAACTATAATTATAATCCGCATAACCCCGTAAATATTGACGGTAATTTCTAGTGGTATAAATATCCCGGAAATAGTCATCGTTATAAATAGTGGTCAATGAAAGGTTTTCTACATCGTAAAACTTTGGTTTTTTGACTGTATTGATACGTTCTTTGCGCATATTTACCACACCAATACTTCGCTGTTGCGTATAAGTTCTGGCTACTTTCTTCAGTTCCTCATTATTTTTTGCTTTCGTAAATTCAATATCATTATCTAAAGGATTGTACTTTGGATCTTCAATTGTTTGGGTATAAGAATAGTTAACAGGAATTTTTAAACCTAATTTTTCAGGTAAAAATTTGTCAAGATTAACAGCAGTATTGATACTGAAAGCAGAATTATTATTTTGGGAACGTTCCGCGGGTTTCTGTATAATACTTCCAAAGCCGATTGTTGAAAAAGAGCCGTTTGCATTAACCGTTGCAAAATCACCAAGATTAAAGTTCAAAGTTGCATTCCCGGCATAACCGCCTTTATTATCGATTCCTGATAAACGCATTTCATCCACCCAAAGAACGAGATCTTTTGGACCGGGAAGTGCTGCAGCTTTCTGACCTCTATTATCATAATTATTTCGAACACCTATCATAATAGTAGTAATATTACCTAAGCTCGGTCTTCCTTTTACATAGATTTTTTTGTTAGTATCACCATAAGTTGGGTCATTATAACGGTCTGTAATTAAATTTCCGGCATTTGCATCTCTACTTTGCTTTGCTTCTACAAATTTTTGAATTTCTAAATCGACATTATTGTCTATTGGCCAGATATCTAAAGCTGCTCGCGCATTTTGAGCAGTATATTTCAGAGAAGCTTCATATTCGTAGTAATTATCTGTCGCATCACTACCAAAACGGATAAAGAATTTTGCATTTGGATCTAAATTGTTAGACATGAGGTTTTTCAAATCTTCCGCGTGTACAAAAAGTTCTAATTTTTTATAACGACGCATATCAAGTTGTGTGTTTTTAAATACACCTCTTGCTTCATCACGTAAATCTGTTGCTTTTAGATAAAGTGACGCTTCATTCTGTCTTTGTGCCCCTGCATTTCCGCTCAAAACTTGTCTGTCAATTCCCGGAGGCAAAACATAAGGTGGCATTGCGCTGGAATTTTCTTCTAAATTTACACTTCCAACATCAAAATTATTATTTTGAGTGATTGGTGCGGCGGTTCCTTCATTTACAGCAGTTACAGATGAACTGGCAATATTTTTCGTATAAGCGCGCCAATCGCTTCGTACCAAATCAAAAGTTCCAAAACGCAAAGTGGAAGTTTGATCAAAACCTTTCATTAGCATTCTAGCAAAACGCACATTATTTAGAATTGAATTGTCATGGGCACCAGCATTTTGATCATATTGCGCAACGGGAACTCTAAATAAAAACCACTTATTTGTTCCGGTTTGTCCATTTTGAAACTTCACGCTTACTTGGCGCATATCAACGATATTGTTTTGGCCAACTACCAAATTAGTTTTTGTTAAATCAACCGTATATTGATTATAATTCTCATTTTGATCTAAATTATAATCCCCGTTTGCATCTTCAGAATCTGGTGTTTGAGAAGAAACTTCTAAAGAATTGCTTTGAGAATTTCCTTGTGGATTCCGGAAATATCTATATCTATCTGTTAATGAAGCAGCAAGCGCACCTTGAAATTTATCTGATAAAAAATATAAAAAATCATCCGATGCCGGGTCATTAACCTGCGTAACAGGATTTATCGCAGTAAAATGATATTTCTCGCTTTCCCCGGCATCATCCAGACCGTCAAGACCCAAATCCTGCGCAGTTCGTTCCGTACCCTCTGTAGAAAAAGCATATAAAATAGGAAATTGATTTGGCTGAATTCCTAAATTTGTGGTCGTTGTATTTGCCGGAACATTTGGTGTAGGCAATCCATTTTCATACTGTAATTTTCCATCTTTTAAAACATCTTCAGAAACATTACCTAACTGCAATAAAAGTTTTGGGGCCGCACCCAGCTGTTTACCGTCTGCGTAGGGATCCATCATCCAAAATTCTACATATTCAATATTTGAATTAACAAAATTAGACACAGAAATTGGCCGCATTAATCCAGCCCATCTCTGTTGTGTACTTTCTGTAGCGGGATTAAAATTGTAAGGCCCTCGCTCCGTCGGATAATAACTAACGTCAAATGTGTTTAAGAAAGTTTGATCACCAGCAACAAAATCTCTGTTGTTATAAAGCTCGGACAACTGGACTCTTCTCGAAGCATGGTTGGAAACTGCCTCTGCGTTAATTCCATTTGGAGCTTTTCCTCCAACTCCGTAAAATCTTGGATCAATATTATACCAAGAGATCAAACCTCTACCAAAACCATTTCGGATGTCATCATTTAAACCTGCGTTGGCAAAAACAGGATCGTTCAGATTTTGTTCGGGTTTTGACGCCAAACTCCAGGAAGAAGGTTCTTTTAAAGAAATTTTAGAAGTAGTTTGTTCAAAATCATCGATATATGATTGATCATCTGTACCTTTATTTTGTCCCGGAATTAAATAAGCCCCTTCCGCCATAAAATTTAAATTTGAGGGAGCCTCGGTTTTTACAAAAGGAATCTTATTTGTTAATCGCGTTAAAAATGGCAACTGGTTGTTATATAAAATATTAAAACCTGCCATTGTATTATTAACGGCTTCATCGCCAAAATTCACTTTTTGGGTTAAAGGTCTTTCCGCATAATTAACTACGGTTGCACCCAAAGTTAAGTGATCATTAAACTTCCGTTCTAAATTTAAACCGTAAAAACTTTTTCTTTGCGTATTAAAAGTCAGTTGATTTTCAAGGGAAATGTTAATCGCCTGTCCCGATTTTTTTACCGCTTCATTAATAATATTAACAGAACCAAGTAAATAATCGACAGTATAATCCTGACCTTCAACCAATTGTACGCCATTTGCAGTTACTCTTACCGAACCTTGCGGCACATTTATGGCTCCCAAAGAAATACCTGTTCCTTGTGTTCCCTTATATCGACCTTCTAAGGTATATCTCAGCGCGAGATTACTCTCTGAAGCAACTTGTTTCTGCTTATCATATAAATCATTAAAGACAAATTTTGGGTCATTAGTTCCTAAAACAGTCTGTAAATATTGACCAAATGGCTTTGCTTTTGTAAAAATTAATTTACCGTTTTCTGCATCAATAGTGATTCCACGCACGAAATCAAAAATACCATCACCAGTTTGATTACCATTCGTTTGCAAATCATTATTTAAATTTAAGCGGTCCCAGTTAAACAGTTTTAACAAGTTAAGATCTTGAACAGGAGTATTCGGTAAATAATTTACTTTTCCACCGCTCGTTGGATCTCGGTAAAAAACATTCATTATAAAGCCATCGGCACTAACTTGATTGGCATTAATCGGATAAATATTTTTCATCATTAAATCCCACATTGGTGAAGTGGTTTTCGTGATGCTGTTTGGTTTTAAAAGTTTTGTAATAATTACAGGGCTGTCCTCTGCAAACTCACCTACTTTGTAAACTCTGTTATCACCATTAATCGTGTAAGAGTAAGAAACAGCCAAAAGTTGATTGTCATTAAGTCTTTGGCTTAAATTGATGTAACCCAACTGCGCATTAAAAGTAAATTCTCCGCTGTTTAATTTCCTGGATTTTCTATTAAAAATAAAGTTTTCACCATCCTTGTAAATTTCAGAACCACCTGTTGCATTTGGTAAATTTTGTCCATTAATGGTATTGTAAGCCGTATTTACATCTCTTAAATTTGGACCAAGATTCTGCAAACTGGGGTATAGATTATTTTGAGAATTGTCTGGCAACCCAGAAATGCCATCGCCTAAATCCCTAATACCAATAATGCCCTTTTGATCTTGAAGATTACCCGAACCTTGGTCTAAAACCCAAGCTTCTATACGGGTAATATTAACTTTTGAATTGATCTGTGGATAATTAAGCAGCGCAGTATCATAATTATTTAGAAAATAATGTCCCAGATAATAATGCTGATTATCTTCATAATCAATTGCATTTAATTTAAAAGTATTTAATACGCCACCGCCTTGCACCACAATATTTCTAGCTTCACCTTGCTGCTGCGATAAAAGTAAAGTCCCTTTTGTTTTCCCTAACTGAAATTCGGTTTTCAATCCAAATAAACTTTCAGAACCTCTTATCAAATTGGTAGAAAGTGGCATATTTACATTTCCAAATTCTATTCTTTTAATAATTTTATCTTCGCCACCGGTCGTTTTGTCATTCAGACCTTTGCTTTGTAAATCTTGCCAGGTTCCTTTTGCCTGATAAACTAAATTTAATTTATTCTCAAACGCAAAACCACTTTGGGTATCGTAATTAGCCTTTAACTGAAGATTTTCGCCAACCTTTCCTAGCAAACCTAGCTGAATTCTTTGCTGAATATTAACAGCAAAACTGGTTCTGTTTTGTGGAAGTATTAAGGGATTATCAATTTTTTGATATAAAATACCCAAGTCAAAAGAAGCAAAACCTTGTGGAATTATTTCAATTTTATTGCCTCCAAAAATAGTTTGAAATAATTGATTTTTTATAGTAACACTTGGAACAAAACCTTGCTTTATAGCATCTGACTGATCTTTTCTGGTAAGCAGATCGTTTTTAGTAGATTTTTCCTGATAGTAAGATTGCAGTTGATTAGATTTTACATAAGCTGCATACTCATCAGCGGTCATTGCGACAGGATTTCCAGTTATTAAATTTCCTACTTTGGGATACAGAAAATACATGTTGCTTTGTATATCGTAAAAAGCATCATATCTAATAGGATTCGGGAGACTATAATTTTTCCTTACACTTATACTGTCTTCAGGCTTATTTTGCGCATAGTTTTTAGCAAAACCAAAGCACAAAAACATAAATATTAGTTGTCTGTACCAAAAAATATTTTTTTTCTTCAAATGTTAAATATGTTTTAAAATCTGTTTCACTAATTCCTCAGTTGTAACAGTCGCATTTTCTTGTAAAATTCTATCTGCGATCTTCTCACTCATTTTCTTCGGAATCCCTAAAACTTCTAAAGCAGATAACGATTCTTCTTTAATTTTATTATCTGAGAAATTAGAAATATTTTCATCAGAAAGCCTGAATTTTTGCACCTTGTCCCGCAAGTCTACAATAATTCTTTCAGCAGTTTTTATCCCTATACCTTTCGCTTTTTGTATTAAACCACTATTGCCCGATTGTATCGCAGAAGCAATTTCCTGAAGACTAAACGTGGAGAGCATAATCAGGGTGGAAACTGCACCAACTCCATTAACACTTATTAACAAATTAAACATTTCTTTTTCTAAAAGAGTGTTAAACCCAAAAAGTAAATTAGCATCTTCCCGAATAATTTGCTGAATGTAAATAAATATATTTTCATCCATTTTAATTTTATCTGAAGTTTGCAAGCTGATACCTACTGTATAGCCAACTCCGTTGCATTCTATAACGCATGAAGTGAGTGCCATTTCTAAAACTTTTCCTCTTAGAGAATAAATCATAATTTATTTTTTTGCTGATTCTTTTTTTTGCGCATCTAAAACTGCAATCGTTGCAAGATTTACGATCTCCTCCACGCTGGAACGCATTTGTAGCACGTGAACGGGTTGGTTTAATCCCATTAAAATTGGCCCGATAGTTTGTGCCACTTTCATCCCACGAATAATTTTATAAGATAAATTTGCACTTTCTAAGTTCGGGAAAATAAAAGTATTCGCTGGATTTGTTCCCAATTTTGAAAATGGATAATCTGAAAGATGATCGCTGTTCATGGCAAAATCCGGCTGAATTTCTCCATCAACAATCATTTTTGGGAATTTTTCATGTAAGATTTTTACGGCTTTTGCCATTTTTTGGGAAACTTCCGCTTTAGCTGTAAAATTCTCGTAAGACAACATGGCAATTCTCGGTTCGATAGCAAAAGATTTCACTGTGATTTCTGCCATTTTCGCGATGGAAACCAGATCTTCTGCAGAAGGATTTTTATTAATAGAAGTATCTGCGAAGAAATAAGGTTTTTTCTCAGATAAAATCATCATCATTGAAGCAACTTTTTCTACGCCTTTTTCTTTGCCAATAATTTCCAGAATTGGCTTTAAAACAGAAGAATAGTTTTTAGAGAAACCAACAATCAAAGCATCGGTGTCACCATTTCTTAACATTAACGGACCAAAATAGTCGCGTTGTCTAACATAACGTTTTGCTTTATATTCATTTACACCTTTACGGTTGCGCAAATTCCAAAGCATTTCTCTATAAATCTTTCTGTTTTCTTCCTGATCATCATCTGCCGGATCTATAATTGGGACATCTAAATCTATCCCAAATTTCTCCATTTGTTCCTTGATATACTTTTTCTCACCCAATAAAATCGGATGTGCAATTCCTTCTTCATAAAGAATTTGCGCCGCTTTAAGAACGTTGTATTCTTCAGCATTTGCAAGCGTTACTCTTTTCGGATTAGAACGCGCGCGGTTTTGCATCATCCGGATGAGTTTTTCATCACGTCCCATTCTGTCTAAAAGTTGATTTTCATACTGCTCAAAATCTTCAATATTTTTATGCGCAATTCCACTTTGCATGGCTGCTTTTGCAACAGCGATTGAAACTCTCGTAATTAATCGATTATCAAAAGGCTTTGGAATAAAATAATCTGGACCAAAATTTAGACTTTTAAGGTTATAAGTTAAAACAACCGCTTCTGGAACCGGTTCTTTAGCTAAATCTGCAATCGCATAAACGGCAGCTAATTTCATTTCTTCATTAATTCCAGTTGCCTGCACATCTAAAGCCCCACGGAAAATGTAGGGAAATCCTAAAACGTTATTAACCTGATTAGGAAAATCACTTCTTCCGGTTGCCATTAAAACATCATTTCGAGTTTCCATTGCCAAAGTATATTCAATTTCCGGATCTGGATTTGCCAAAGCAAAAACAATCGGATTTTTTGCCATTTTCTTAAGCATTTCAGGCGAAACCACATTTCCTTTAGACAAACCAACGAAAACATCGGCGTCTTCCATTGCTTCTTCTAAAGTCGTCTTATCAGTTTCTGCAACATAATCTAATTTTTCAGCGGTAAGATTTTGTCTTTTATGATTAATCACACCTTTGCTGTCACACATTAAAATATTTTCTTTTTTAAGACCTAAAGCCATATAAAGATTGGTACAAGCAATTGCTGCAGCTCCTGCGCCATTCACAACCATTTTAATATCTTCAATTTTTTTATTTGCAATTTGCAAGGAATTAATTAATGCCGCCGCGGAAATTATTGCAGTTCCATGTTGATCATCATGCATTAAAGGAATATTCAATTCTTCCTTTAATTTTCGTTCTATGTAAAATGCTTCCGGCGCTTTTATATCTTCTAAATTTATTCCGCCAAAAGTTGGCGCGATACCTTTTACAATTGCTATAAATTTATCCGGATCTTTTTCATTAATTTCGATATCAAAAACGTTGATATCTGCGAAAATTTTGAATAACAAACCTTTTCCTTCCATCACCGGTTTTGAGGCTTCTGGACCAATATCTCCCAAACCTAAAACGGCAGTCCCATTTGAAATAACGGCTACTAGATTTCCTTTTCCCGTATAATCATATACTTTTTCCGGATGTTCAAAAATTTCCATACACGGAATTGCAACGCCTGGTGAATATGCCAGGGATAAATCGCGTTGTGTGGAATGCGGTTTAGAAGGAATGACTTCTACTTTTCCCTTAGGCTCAGACTGGTGGTAATCTAAGGCCGCTTTTCTGAAATTTTTTTCGTCTCTATTTGTTTTATTACTCATAATATTTTTTAACCAAAAGTCGCCCAGCAAAGTCTATAAATTAGGCTTTAAAACAGCTCAAAGTTTTGATAATCGATTTTACTTTTTTTTAAAGAAAAGAATGAAAATATACAACATTCTTTCTTTCTCTAATTTTTTAATTGTGGCAAAATGTATTTTAAATGATAGTCTACCAAACTTTCAATTGGTTTTTGAACCACTTTTCCAACTTTTAAGTGCATTTCTGCAGCCGCTGAACGCAGAATATCTTCGTAATAATGTGCAATGGAACCGATGAAATTAATTTCACAGTTTTTACTTTCTTCATAAGGCAAAACCTGATAATCCAGAAAGTTTTTGATTTCTTCAAAAACTAAATGCTGCAAGTAAGGATGTTGTTTCCTCTCCAAAATAAATTTACTGAAATCTGCCAAATATGCATTAGCCCGCGGATTGTGATACATATTCCCGATAACTTCTTCTATATCTAAATTGTAAATTTCAGAAAATTCCTGATGCAGATCTTCAGGAAATTTTTTCATAAAGTAATTTTTAAGTAAAATCTTCCCAAGCGCATTACCACTACCTTCATCACCAATTAAAAAGCCCAAAGAAGGTAAATCCCGCCGAATACTTTCGCCATCAAAAAAACATGAATTTGAGCCCGTCCCAAGAATACAAATTACTGCAGGCTTTCCATCATAAGCCGCATAAGCTGCCGCAGTCATATCTTCTTTTACTGTAATTTGTGCATTTAGAAAAACTTTTTTTAATTCCTGTTCTACTAAAAGACAATTTTCACGTACACCGCAGCCAGAACCGTAGAAAAATAAATAATCTATTTTGTACGATTCGGATATTAGTTCAGGGTTTTTATTTATTTCTGCGGGGATGAGGTGCGCATCTATAATATTGGGATTAAAACCGATAGTTTCAGTTTTAAAAAGAATTTTGCCGAAATCATCAAGGATGACCCAGTCACATTTGGTAGAGCCGCCATCTACAATCGCAAACATATTTTAGCAAGTTTTAAGAGTGCTAAAATAGTAATTAATCTTTAGACTAAAATTGCTTTAAAAAATCACTTTTTTTCGTCAGAATTTAACCAATCTGCAATTTCTTCCTCTAAATAATTTGTTTGGGCATTTACTGCATTTAAAAAATCGTCTGAGACAGAAACTTCTGTGGAGTTTTCTAAGGTCCATAGCTCTTCAGACATGAATTCATACTCGCGGTAGACCCTTTTAAAACGAGAATTAATTTTTTTTAGTTCTGAGATTTTTTGTTTTAAAGGTGAAAATCTTTGTAAAGTTCGTTGATTTTTGAAAGTTGACATCATCAGGATTATTAAATTGTGATTTGAAATGATTTGCCTGAAAACTTTCAAATTTAGACCGCTTGATAAAAATTCTTTGGCAATTCTTATTTGTTGAATAAAATTAGATAATAATTAAATACCACAAAAAAAATTAACATCATTTTATTAATGTTTAACATTAAATTTTAAATTTGTAGCAGAATATGAAAAAATTCATAAAAAAACAAAAACAGATATTACTCTTCATTTTGGTGGGCGGCTTAAGCGCGGTTTTTGAGATTGGTCTGTTTAAAATGGGAAGTGTCTATCTGCCAAAAGTGATATCCTCGGAACTGAATTTCTACGGTATAAAATATCCTCTAAGCAACGTGCTTTCGACACTTTTTGCGATACTTTTTAATTATGCACTGAGCATTCGGTTTGTATTCGAACAGGGGAAATATTCTAAAAAAAGAGAGTTTCTTTATTTCATGATTGTGTCCTCAATTTCTACCATTTTAAGTTTAAGCCTCTTTCAGCTGTTTTTTCATTATGTATTTCTGCACAATTTTTCATTTTTATTCTTTGTTTTCAGTCCAGAAATATTGAGTAAAATTTTCGCTATCATTGTAGTATCAGTTTTAAATTACTCTGTAAAGAAAAAAATAATTTTTAATGGCTAATTCTCCTGATCAATGACCGTTTTTCTGAATTATTTATGGCGCCTTTGGTTCGTGATTTTGGCTTTTGTGGCGACTTTATTTTTTGGAATATTCGTTTTCATTCTTACGATCAACCCCAAACACTATAAATACTGTTATATTTTTATCAGACTCTGGTGTTTTACTATGTATTACGGGATGGGTTTTCGCTATGAATTGATCAAAGAAACACAGAAAAAAATTGAAAAAAATCAACAGTATATTTTTATCTCGAATCACACTTCTATAATGGATATCATGCTTCCATGCATGCTAATGCCACGTCATCCTTTATGCTATGTCGGTAAAAAGGAGTTGGTGAAAATTCCAATTTTTGGACAGATTTACAAAAGAATTTGTGTGATGGTGGATAGAAGCAGTATGAAAAGTCGCGCAGAAGTTTACCGAAGATGCGCCGAACGAATGCGGGAAGGACAAAGTATTGTGATTTTTCCTGAAGGTGGCGTTCCCGACGACACATCGGTTTTACTGGGAGATTTTAAAGATGGTGCTTTTACTCTCTCTTCAAAACATCAGTTTCCGATTTTGATTTTTACATTTGTGGGGTTAAAAGAAATGTTTCCATTCAATAATAAAGTAGGACATCCTGGGAAAGTGAAAGTTTATTTCAGTGACATTTTAGAGCCAAATGACAGTGCAAAACATTTAAAAGATCTATCTCAGAAGGAAATTAAAAAAACTTTAGAAAAAAACATAAAACCGAATATTTAATTATATTTGTTTTTAAATAAAACTAAAAACATGAATAACAACGTGCAAACAAAATGGTCGCAGTTTATCTCGCTAATCATTGTTTTCTTTTTCTGGGGCTTCGTCGCGGCAAGTAATGATATTTTAATTCCAGTTTTTAAAAAATATTTCGTGCTTTCTCAAGTGCAGGCGCAATTAGTAGCGTGGGCATTTTACGCCGCTTATTTTGTAGGCTCTGTTATTTTCTTTTTAGTCTCACTTAAAAGTGATGTTCTGCAAAAATTCGGTTATAAAAAAACGTTGTCTTTTGGATTGGTTATTTCGGCAATTGGCGCATTTTTATTCGTTCCTGCCGCCATAAATGCAAGTTTTGTATTTTTCTTATCTGCTTTATTCATTGTTGGTTTGGGATTTTCGGTTCAGCAAATTGTAGCAAATCCACTGGCAATTAAAATGGGAAGTCCTGATACTGGGGCACACCGTTTAACTTTAGCAGGCGGCGTAAATTCTTTAGGAACGACCATAGGACCGATCATCGTGGGAATTGCGCTATTTGGGATGGGAAATAATTCTGATTCTACCTCGAAAGATAAAACATTAACAAAAACCGAAATTGTACAAAGTAATTTCAAGGATTTACAAAAAGAGTTAAATCAAAATAAAGATGAACTTGCTGTAATTTCAACGTCAGAAACTGCAGTTCTAAATAAATCTAAGGCAGACATTGACACAAATCTTACCAGCATCAATCAATCTTTAAATGAATTACAAAATAAGACAGAGGCAGAATTACTTCCATACATTGATAAATTTGATGTCGTGAAAAAATCGGCAACTTCTATTGTTTATCCAAAAGAATTTGTAAAAACACATTTATCTTTAGTAAAAAAGCCTTTCATCGTTTTAGGAATCGCTTTTCTTTTAGTAGCGGTCTTCATGCTTTTTGCGAAAATAGATGATCCAGCCAAAGATGAAGAAGAGAAAGTAGAAGAAACTACTGAAAAATTCAGCATTATGAAATATCCGCAACTTACTTTGGGAATGCTCGCAATTTTCCTTTATGTTGGTGTAGAAGTTTCGATTGTAAGTAATCTACCAGCTTTACTTCACACCCATGAATTCGGAAATATATTAGAAAATAATATTGCCCCATTTATTTCTCTTTATTGGGGAAGCTTAATGATTGGGCGATGGAATGGCGGAATTAACGTTTTTAATACGTCTAAAAGCACAAATATGCTGTTAAAATTTATTGTTCCTTTTATTGCTTTTGCGGTAATTTTAGGTGCTAATTATTTAAGCGGAAAAGACGTCTCAGCATTTTATATTTATCCGATTTGGATCATCATTTTTATTTTAATGAGTTTCTGGGGAGGGAAAAATGCTGGAAAAACATTGATGCTTTTTGGTTTCGCTGGAATTGTGATGATGATATTAGGGCTTGTGTGGCCTGACAAAGAAATTGCCAAATACTTCTTCATTTCCGGTGGTTTATTCTGCTCAATTATGTGGCCTTCAATTTTCGATTTGGCAATAGCCGGATTAGGAAAAAACACTGGAAAAGCCTCCTCATTCTTAATTATGATGATTCTAGGTGGTGGAATTATTCCTTTGATACAAGGATACATATGTGATTTTGACTTAACAAATCCGAAGGGAATAATGGGAATTACTTACACCCATTTTAGTTATGTGATTCCTATTGTTTGTTTTTTGTATCTCGCATTTTACGGTTTTATAACACCGAAGATTTTGAAAAAACAAGGTGTTATTTTGATAAATACAGAAAGCAGTGCGCATTAACAAGTATCTAAATATGAAACAAAAAAGATTTTGGGCAGGTGTTTTACTTGTCCAATTTTTTTTATTTTACTTTTTATCTAAAAGTGAAACTGCAATAAACTTTTTTTACCGATTATTCGAATTGAAAAAATATTTGCATCAAATTCTTTTTAGTAAAATCCCATTTTCTATTGGCGATCAGATTTACATCTTAATGGTATTTTTCTTAGTTATTTTAATCTTTAAGTTATTTAAAAAAGAAAAGCGACAAAAAGGCGCAATTTTCCTACTACTATTCTTAAATGTTTTTTATTTTATTTATCAAATATTCTGGGGAATGCTTTACTTTCAGAAACCTCTAACTGTTCAGCTTTCAAATAAAGATATTACTCAACAGTCCGCTAAACTATTATGTTTAAAATATTTAAAATTATGCATTGAAGACCGAGAATTGGTAGCGGGAAATAAACAGGGAGTGTTCGAGATTGCTGATATTAAAAAAGTTCAATCTGCTATTTTAATTGCGCAATCAAGTCTTCCCAAAAGATTTACAAATAAGAACGTTCATTTTATTAATGATTTTAAACCCAGCGTTTTTAAAAGTGCGATGAGTTTTACTGGTATTTTGGGTTATTACAATCCGTTTACTGCCGAAGCTCAATATAACTCAGATCTACCTGCTACTTTTTTACCTTTTACAATTGCGCATGAAAGTGCGCATCAGTTGGGATTTGCAAGAGAAAATGAAGCAAATTTTATAGGATATTTAATTGGTAAAAATTCACCGAATAAAGCCTTAAAATACTCTACAGACCTTTTTGTTTTAAAAAGTCTTTTAGCCTACATTAATATAAGTGATAATGGATTTCGAAAGAAAATTATAATGAATTTTTCCCAAAAAATGGAAAGTGACCGGCAGAACGATTTAACTTTTATAAAAAACCATCAAAGTTTTCTTATTGCTATTTTTGATATTACTAATAATTTATTTTTAAAATCTAACCAACAGGAAGGAAATATTACCTACTCATATTTTACAGAAATGCTCATAGAATATGAGTTACAACAGCATTAAAAAAAAAGAATCGCGTCTTGCGACGCGATTCTCAACACAAATGATGAAAAAAAATTATGCCTGAAGAAACAATGTTATTGTTCTCTCCAAGCATGACAAAGCTACGTCTATTTTATTGAGTAGCAATAGAAATATTAACTACATCCTAAAAATATTTGATAAATAAAACTTTTTAGATAATTTTTTTTATAATATTGGTCGTAGAGATAAAATTGATTTAATTCGTAAAATAAATGAAAAAATCAAACTAATATCGCAACTATTTTCGAAGCGGTTTTAACAAGTCATCTAATCCATTAAGTTTTATTTCGTAAACGGTAGAGAGTTGCATACCAAGTTTACCTGGCGGCATACCTTTCCGCTGAAACCACTCTAAATAGTACATAGGCAAGTCTGCCAATATGTAGTCTTTGTATTTACCAAACGGCATTTTCTGCACGCAGATTTCCTGTAAAATTTCTGGATTCAAACTATAAATATTTTAGACAGAAAGATCAATTTTCTCCTCTATTTCAGAAGATTCGGGAAGTATAAGCTCGCGATCCTCACCATTAAATTCATCTCTATACACCTGAATGAGTAAAACTGTAATTGAAATTAAAATCGGCCCAAAAATAAGACCCATAAAACCAAATATATTAATACCCATGATAATCCCAAAAATAGTATTTAGAGGGTGAATATTTTCAAGTTTTTTTAATAAAGTGAAGCGCAGCAAATTATCTGTTAAACCAACCACACAAACGCAAAAGGCCAACAAACCTAAGCCATCACCCAAGTTTCCTTGCGCAACCATAAAAACACAAACTGGTACAAAAACAATTGCAGCACCAACGATGGGAATCATGGCAGTAATGCAGGTTAAGGAAAATAATAATAAAATATTTGGTGCGCCAAAAATATAATATCCAATAATCGCAACTATTCCTTGTCCCACCGCCACAACGGGAATACCTATCGCATTTGCAGTAACCATCGAGCGGATCTTTCCGCCAATTAAATTTATATTGGATTTTTTAAGAGGTGCAGAATTTTTTAAAAGTCTTTCAAAAAGCCGTGGTTTTTCCATCATAAAATACAAAATAAAATAAGTTGAAAAAACAATGGTAATGGTATTAAAAGTACTGCTTAATGCAGCGGTTGAAAACTTAGCTACGGTATCTTTCAGTTTCGCCATGTTTTCTTTACTGAGAAGATCAAAATTTGTTTTTTGATAAACGTAATCGTGAATTTTGTCAATGAAAACATTGAATTTACCCATATACTCTTTAGCGTTACCTAATCTTTGAATCAAAATATCACCCAAAAAATAGATGGGTAAAACCAAAATAACTAGAGAGATAGATATTATTAAAAGTGTTGACACCCAAGGTTTCCATTTTTTAGTTTCCTGCAAATAGAGATTATACTTTCTGGTTATAATGTAAAGCGTGATCGCTCCCAAGACAGATGGAATGAACAGTGCTAGATTAAACCCTATTAAAAGAATTAAAACAACAATAAGTATAAGTAGAAATACCTGTTTAATTTTTTCGTCACTGATGGGCAAATTACGCTGCATTCTAAATTTTAAAATTATTAAAAAATTATTGGGTAACAATTGGTTTCGGTGCACCAAAATAAGCACAATATGCGGAATAGATTGCAGCATATAAGAATGGCGCAGTCACAAATATCCCTACGCAACAAATTATTAAACCTGACATTGAGATTAAAAATGCAAGAATCGACATACCTACAACAGCCCAGTAATAACGCTTTGCCATTTCATAAGATTTTTGCGATAATTGAGAGTGCGTATGATAATATACTAACCAAAACTATCATCAGAATGGCATAAGGCAAACCTTTTTTATAAATATTAAAAGCGTGCGCAATTACAGAACTACTGTCTTTTTGTGGAGTTGTAGCCAAATTATCAAATTCATTAAAGTTATCCATAATTTTTTTTGATAAAAGTAACTAAAAAAACATTATCTAGAAACTTCCTTTTTGATTTCATTAAAATATTTTTGGTACATCGTGTAAATCACCGCATTCCAAAAAGGAAATGTGATCATTATACCTATAAAGAAAAATATAATTCCAAAATAACTAAATATACAGGCTAAACAACAGCATGTGAAAATGGTGAAAAAGTCCATTTTAAAGGCTTTAAGTGTTAATCTAATGCTTTCAAAGATTGAGACATTCATGAAAAACATTAGAGGCGCAGAAAAAACCGTCAGCAATATCCAGAATAAAACTAAAACTGGAGAAACGTGTGCATAAAGATTAATGAACCCCCAGAAAATGGCGAATCCTACAAATTTAAAAAAATTAAAACCCCTATAACCGGCATATAAATCTGAAATATTATACGGTATTTTCTCGTCAATTTTTCTGTAAATCTGAAATAAACCAATATTTAAAGGAAACATTATAGCCTTTATAACGACAAGCGCAATCACGAAACTTGAAAAATTAGGATTTTTTGCCCATTCCATTATTCCTTTTTGCATCGCAGGAATATCAGTTTCAGAAATTTTCACCAGACGAATAAATTCATCCTGTAGTCCATAATATTTAAAAAAGTACAACCCTAAAAGAAATATTATAGAAAAATATAATATACTAAATAAGATCTGAATATTTAATGTCACTGCCCAATAATTCACAGCTTTCCGCAGAATTTCTTCGATGTTACTTTTCCACGTAAGTTTCTTTTCCATAAAATAATTTGTGTAAAAGTACGCATCAATACTTACTTTTGCAGAATGTTTTCCAAGATAAAAGATAAATTTCAAGAAATGAACCTGCTTTCTCAAAATGGAAAGGCTTTTTTTTTCTTTGTCGATTTTAAAGTAGAAAATATTTTAATTTATGACGAAGCAGCATTATTAAAAGAAAACATTGCTGTTGATTTCCCAAATTTTAAAAATACTGAGCCTCAGAAAATTGATAAAACCCTCCTATTAAAGTCATTTCCACAAAGCAAAGAAGACTACGAAATGGGTTTTAACAAAGTACAGAAAAACCTGAAACGCGGCAATTCATACCTTATCAATTATACTTGTGAAACGCCGATTGAAAGTAATTTTACTTTAAAAGAATTTTTTAATTTGGCTAATGAAAAGTACAAAGTCTGCAAAGACGACGACTTTGTTTTTTTCTCCCCGGAAACTTTTATTGAAATAAAAAATGACAGGATTTTCACGCATCCGATGAAAGGAACAATTGATGCGTCCGAAGAAAATGCCATTGAAACTTTAAAAAATGACATTAAGGAGAAGGCGGAACATTACACCGTTGTAGATCTGCTGCGAAACGATTTATCAATGGTTGCCGACGAAGTAAAAGTGGATGAATTTCAAAGAATCGACTTTATCAAAACCAAGCAAAAAAATCTTTACGCCATGAGTTCGGAAATTTCTGGTAAACTGAAACCTGAATTTCAAAATAAAATTGGACGTATTCTGCAAACTTTGCTTCCCGCAGGTTCTATTTTAGGTGCACCCAAACAGAAAACTTTAGGCATAATTTTAGACGTAGAAACCCACGAACGAATTTTTTACACGGGCGTTTGTGGCTACTTTGATGGCGAAAATTTGGATTCTTGCGTGATGATCAGATTTATAGAGAAAAAAGAGAATGCACTTTATTTCAAAAGTGGTGGCGGAATCACACATTTAAGTAAGTTAGCAGACGAATATCAAGAAATGAAAAATAAAATATATGTCCCAATTCATTGAAAGCATAAAAATAGAGGATCAAGAGATTTATAATTTAGAACTTCATCAAAACCGTGTGAATGTGACATTTGCTAATTTTGGTAAGGAAAATCTAATTGATCTAGATAAAATTTTTAAAGACTTACAACACGATGAAGACGGTCTTTACAAACTCAGAATTGTTTATGATCTGGAGTCAAAATTTACTGCGCGACTTATTCCTTATGCTTATTCTGAAATTAATGCATTTGCTTTGGTTGAAAATAATACGCTGGATTATTCTTTCAAATTTGAAGACCGAAAAATATTTGATGTGATGAAGAATAAATCAAAGTTTGTAGAAATAATTATTGTTAAAAATAATCATATCACAGATTCTTCTTACGGAAATCTTCTTTTTTTAAAGGGAAAACAATGGTACACGCCAAACACATTTTTGCTAAACGGTGTTCAAAGACAATCACTTTTGAAATCAAAAAAAGTAAAAGAGACCAAAATCAATCTACAAAATTTAAAAGAATTTTCACATTTTCAGCTAATAAATGCGATGATTGGATTTGATGAAATCATTTATCCAATTGAGATCATTAGTAATTTATCTGAAAAATAAAATTAGTAAAAAAAAATAGTTTTGAAGATATTTTTTAATATTTAATCTATATATATTTTAGGATCAAATATTTCCTTTCTATATTTTAAAATTTCATCAAAACTCACGTTTCTAGTAAAGTCTCTTGAGAAAAATTTTTCTTTTCGTTTATAAATTTCAATAATTTTTATTTTAGTTTTTTGAGATGGGTTTTTAATATAGTCCGAACATAAGCATAATGCAAGTTCCCGATAAGCAGACTCCTTTTCCCATTCATTAGAGACAAAATTCTTTTTAATAACTTCTATTCCACCTTTTGCATAAATAGGATAATCTATTTTGCAATTTTGAATGATGAGCGTTTCAGTTTGATCTTGTTTACAAGAAGTAAAACAAAAAATAAAATTTAAAAATAAAATTTGTCTCTTCATAATTTAATTCATACAAAACTAAATCTATCATTTTAATTAAATCATAAAACACTCTTTTATAATCTAAACTATTTCATTTCAATAAAATAATTTTTCAGAATTTGAGCGTTTTCTACATCTTTCGTAATCACTTCCAAAATTTTTGGCTGATAGCTGTGCTGAAAAAAATGCTCTAAAACGCGCTCCATCGTCAGTTCATCCTCCACTTTAAAATATTCAAATTTAAAATCTTCTGCTAAACGTTCCGCTGTTCTATTATGTTTTGTTAAAATAAATTCGTCCAAAGCATTAGTGGAATCTGGCCCAGGGATAATTTTAAAAATGTCACCGCCACCATTATTAAAGACAATAATGCGCACATAAGGCGGAATATATTGATTCCATAAGCCATTAATATCATAGAAAAAACTGATGTCACCAGTTACCAAAAGGGTTGGATTTTCACTTTTCATTGCAAAACCCATTGCCGTAGAAGTTGAACCGTCAATTCCACTCGTTCCCCGATTGCAGTAAATGTGTTTTTGCTCAAAATGAAATAATTGCGCATAACGAATTGCAGAGCTGTTACTAAAATGAATATTATAATTATGCGGAATTTTTTCTGCTAAATTTTCAAATAATTTAAAATCTGAAAAGCCAATTTTTCTGCAATATTCTGTATGTTTTTCATCTTTTTTATCACGTAAACTGTCCCACAAATTATAATAAGATTGCGGCTCAAGGCTTATTTTATTTAAAAACTGACCGAAAAATATCTCAGGTTTTACTTCAATTTTTTCTGATAAAGCGAAGAAAGTATCTGGTTGCCAGAAGGGATCGATATGCCAATGACTTTTTGGCTGTGCTTTTCTAAGAAAAAATTTTACCTTTTTAGAAACAACATTCTGACCAATTGTAATTAACAAATCTGGCGCAAAAGTTTTGATATCTTCGTCTGAAAAATTAAAAATATAACGGTCAATATGTGAGAAAAACTTATCGTGCTTCAAGTTAGAATTAACTTCGCTTAAAACTACCACGCTGTGATTTTTTACAAATTGAGAAAGTTGGATCTCAAGTTCTTCACTAAAATCACGTGTTCCTACCAAAATTAAAACCCTTTTGGATAAATGCCATTCTGCTATTAAATTTGAAGGAAGTTCATATGGTTTTTTCTGAATCGTTTTTTCAACCGTTGCAAAAACTGGCATTTCCGAAGCCAAATTATAAAGCGGTTCCTCTAAAGGAATATTGATATGGACCGGCCCTTGCTTTTCGATGCAAAGTTCTACAGCTTTTTTAATGGTATTAAAATTTTCAGTTTCAGAATTCTCGTGCGAATCTTCTAAAAGTTGAAAATCACCGTAAGAATGGTTTTTATAAATATCTTTCTGACGAATGGTTTGTCCGTCAAAAATATCCACATAATCTGCTGGTCTATCTGCCGTTAAAATTAAAAGTGGAATATTTGAATAGAAGGCTTCGGTAATTCCTGGATAATAATTTGCAGCGGCAGAACCGCTTGTACAAGTTATTGCTACAGGTTTTTTCAATTTTTTTGACATTCCTAGAGCCACAAAAGCCGCGCTGCGTTCGTCTATGATGCTGTATGAATTAAATTCATCTAGCTCAGAAAAGTGAATTGCTAAAGGCGCATTTCTAGAACCTGGAGAAATAATAATATTTAAAATTCCGTAGGATTTTAAGATATGCCCCAGCAACTGAATACTTCTTTTGGCGGAAAATTGCTTCATTTGATATTTATAATTTACTTTAAAATAATCTACAAAAATAAGAATAAGAAATTGCTTCTGCAGAATTTTTAAATATTATAAATTACAGTAAAAAAATATTCCAGCTAGAAATTAACTGGGACTATATTTAGTAAAACATTAATTTTTTATTTTAATCCGAAATACTCAATCCCCTCATCAGCAGACTGCATTTCCTGAAGAGATTTAAATTGGTGATAATAATTATTAAGTTTTTTATTGCTTAAAAATTTTTTCAAAGCGAGAAATCCCAAAACAGCAAATACTCCAAAGCTTCCTGCTAATAAAATGGTGGTTTCCTTTTTCATAAGTATTTTAATTTAATCTTCAGATTTAGATGCAAATTTTGTTCCTTTTTAAATAACAGTGAATTAAATTTTTGTTAAAATTATGTTTCATCAATTATATTATTTTCACTATTTTTGGTAAAAACACGTTTCCATGAGAAAAACTTCATTCTTCTGTATTATAGCGATCGCCATTGCGATTCCTGCTGCTTCACAAACAATGTCAAAAAACCAAAAATACCCAGAAACCAAAAAAATTGCGCATTCAGACACCTATTTTGGAAGTGTGGTAGAAGATCCGTACCGTTGGTTGGAAGATGATCAGGCAGCAGATAGAAATGATTGGGTAAATCGTGAAGCTGCGTTCACAAAAGATTTTTTTAGTAAAATTCCTTTCCGGGAAAAAATTCGAACGGAAATGAAAGATATGTGGAATTACGAAAAAATTGGAGCGCCATTTAAAGAAGGGAATTATACCTATTTTTACAAAAATGACGGTTTACAAGCACAGGCGGTTTTATATAGAACAGATAAAGAGGGTAAAACTGAAGTCTTCTTAGATCCAAACAAATTTTCAACAACCGGCACAACATCTCTTGCAGGAATTACTTTTAATAAAAAGGGAAATTTAGTAGCCTATTCTATTTCGGAAGGTGGTTCTGACTGGAATAAAATTATTATTCTGAACGCAGATAACAAGGAAAAAATCGATGAAACAATTCTCGATGTAAAGTTTTCTGGTGCATCATGGCTTGGCGATCAAGGCTTTTTTTATAGCAGTTATGACAAGCCAAAAGGAAGCGAACTGACAGCAAAAACAGATACCCATAAGGTATATTTTCATAAATTAGGAACTAAGCAATCTGATGACAAGCTAATCATCGGCGGCGAAAATTTTAAAAGACGCTACATGGGAATTGGCGTGTCGGATGATGAACGTTTTGAATTTTTAAGCGCCTCAGTTGCAACAAACGGAAATGAACTTTATGTAAAAGATTTAAAAAATAATACTGATTTTATACCCATTCAAAAAGGATATGATTTCAATACGAATATTGTCAATACAAAAGGTGATTTTATTTATGCAATGACTGATAAAAACGCACCAAATATGAGATTGATAAAATTCAATATCAATAATCCTACTATTTGGATAGATGTTATTCCAGAAACTGAGAACGTACTTTCTATAACTAAAGGCGGAGGTTACATCTTCGCAAATTATATGAAAGATGCGTTAACAAGCGTAAATCAATTTGATTATGACGGCAAATTAATCCGAACAATCTCTCTGCCCGGTAAAGGAACTGCAAGTGGTTTTAGCGGAAAAGAAGATCAAAAGGATTTATATTATTCTTTCACTAACTATATTACACCAGGCACTACTTTTAAATTTAATGCAGACAGCGGAAAATCAGAAATTTATCAAAAACCTAAAGTGAAATTTAATCCTCAAGATTATTTGTCTGAACAAGTTTTTTACATATCAAAAGACGGCACAAAAATTCCGATGATGATAAGCTACAAGAAGGGACTAAAAATGGATGGGAAAAATCCAACCATTTTATATGGTTATGGCGGTTTTAATATTAGTATAACACCCACATTTTCTGTAGTGAATGCAACCTGGATGGAAAATGGCGGTATTTATGCGGTTCCAAACATCCGTGGTGGTGGCGAATATGGAAAAAAATGGCACGACGCGGGAATAAAAATGAATAAGAAAAACGTCTTTGAAGATTTTATTGCAGCAGGTGAATATTTACAAAACAAAGGCTATACTTCTAAAGATTTCATGGCACTTTCCGGACGCTCAAACGGCGGTTTATTAGTCGGTGCAACTATGACAATGAGACCAGATCTAGCAAAAGTAGCAATTCCGGGAGTAGGTGTTTTAGATATGTTGCGCTATAATAAATTTACCGCAGGAGCAGGTTGGAGTTATGATTACGGCACCGCGGAAGATTCAAAAGAAATGTTTGAGTATTTAAAATCGTATTCACCTGTGCAAAATGTGAGAAAAGGAGTTTGCTATCCTGCAACTTTGGTTATAACGAGTGATCATGATGACAGAGTTGTTCCTGCCCATTCATTTAAATTTGCGGCGAATTTACAAGAAAAACAGTCTTGTGATAACCCGGTTTTAATCAGAATTGAAACTAATGCCGGACACGGCGCTGGGAAATCTACCGACCAAGTCATCGGCGAAAACACTGATATTTTGAGTTTTGCGCTCTACGAAATGGGAATTAAAAAATTAAAATAAACAAAAAGCCAGTTGAGATCTTCAACTGGCTTTTTTTTAAATAGAACGAGGAATTATGGATTTAATTTCCCTTCAATACTGTCATCTAAAGTTTTACCTGTAACTGCGCCAACTGCCATTTTTGCGAAAGCGACAAATTTCCCATGCTTACTATCCCAATAATAACCTTCTGATGGTGTTACTTTGACAACAGTGATTCGGGAATCTTCTTTACCATCTGTAAACCAGATTTTTAAGAGAGGATTCCATGGTTCGTTAATTTTTACCTGATCTTTACTAACTGTTGCGTGACCAAAAAGACTCATGAAATCCGCATGCGGATCACCCTGAAATAATAATTGAACGGTATCATTATTTTTTAATTGTTCATTTTTATGACTATCTACCGAACTAAGAAACCACAGATTTCCTTCATCATCTACTTTCTGCACAGCCATTGGTCTAGTTTGAAATGACTCATTAGATTTTAGATTTGTGCAGAAGAAACAAGACTCAGCAATGCTTACTAAATCTTTCATTTTTTTTATAGCTTCCTAACTGTTTAAATCTTCGTGGTTTTTTTCCGGTTGGTTTTGATTAATAGAATCCATAATAGTTTTTTGTTTAATGTAAAATTTCGTATCAAATTAAACACCAAAACAAAGAATTAAGTGAAAAATAATACTAAAAACTAAATCATTAAACAGCGATAATCATTTTAAAATCTAATAGCGTTTAATTTGTATTTTTACAAAATGGAACAGAAAAAAATTGCTGATTTTTATGATAATTATGTTCAAAAACAATTAAAGATAGGGGCAAATGAAAGATTAATTTCTTTGTTTAAAAGATTGATTAATCTTGGATTAAATAAAAATTCTAAAATTTTAGAATTGGGTTGTGGTGTGGGTATCTTCACAAAACTTTTAGCTTCTAAAATTAGCATGGGGAAAATTGAAGCAGTAGATCTTAGCAAAAAAAGTATTAAATCCGCTAAAACAATTCTAATTAATAAAAAAAATATTCATTTTGCTACGGGCGATGTTGTAAAATATGAACCTGAAAATTCTGATTTTCATTTCATCACTTTAATGGATGTTATTGAGCATATTCCTTTAAGTGAACATGACGAACTTTTTAAAAATTTAGCGAAAATTGCAACTGAAAAGACGCAAATAATTATTAACATTCCCAATCCAAAATACATTTCATACCTTCAAAAAAACAAGCCCGAAAGCTTGCAAATAATTGATCAGTCAGTTGAACTTATCCCTTTGATAAAACATTTAGAAAATGCAGATCTTGAAATAATATATTTTGAAAAGTACAGCATCTGGTTAAAAGAAGATTATCATTTCATGGTGATAAGGAAAAACAGAAAATTCTCAGTTATAAATATTGCTGGTGAAAGAAGTTTAAAAAACAAAATTTTAAATAAAATCAGTAAAAAAATTGATTATTTTAAATATTCTTAATTAATTTCTATTTTTCAAAAAGACCCACATACTTTTTTGTAAGGTTTCTGCAGAATTTTTTAAACTATATGAATATAAAACCCAATAGGTTCCGATAGGTAGTGGACCTTTAATCGCATTTTTACCATCCCAAAAATAATCTGCAGAATCAGTTGTTCTTTCATATACCTTTTTACCAAAACGATCGAATATTGCTAATTTTAAATTAGAATAATCTTTTAAAAGTGAATAATCCCAAACATCATTAAAACCATCATTATTTGGGGTGAAAACATTAGGTAATTGTACCTCAGCCAGAATTTCTGGCGGACGTTTTAAAAGTTTAATATTTTTAATCACAAAACAGCCATTTATGGTTGAGATTCTCACAAATACTTCCGTTGGATTATCTGTAGAAAAAGCAAGGACGGCAAATATTTCGTTGGCTTGTTTTTCTGCCTCAGACTGCGTCAAATAAAAATGAAATTCTTCGCCATTTGCTTTATTAATGGCTAAGTTCAAATTATATATGTAATTTGGATCTATAAAACTATAGTTTAAAATTTCAGATTTAACATCGGCAATTGGTGTAGCAAAAACAGAAAAATTTACTTTTACAACTTCATAAAAACCATTGGCATCAGTTATTTTATAAACCAACCGATCATTACCTGTAAAACCTACATTGTTTGTGACTTTAATTACGTTATTATCAATCACCGCAGCGCCATAATTTGGCTGTGTTAAAATTTCCAATTTATTAAAATCTAAAGTTTCGTTGGGCGAAGAAAACTTTGGAGTTACCGTAAAATTCGGACAGACATTTCCTAAATCAGTTGTTGAGATCACATAGGGACAATCAGCAATTTGAACAGGTTCTGTTGTATAAATAAAAGTAGAATAAGACAAAACACAAGTATAACTTCCTACTAAAGTTGGCAGATATGTAGGAGAATCTGCGCCCGTAATATCAACGCCGTCCCGTTGCCATTGGAAGCCTTCAAAATCAATATTATTTAAGGATAGCAAGACATCTTCCTGAATGCAATTTCCATTAACCAAAATAAATGGATCGTTAGAATAACCGGTGTAACTACTTCCAAAACCTGTAAACCTTCTACCACCTACCACATCTACGTTTATTCCCAAATCAGAAGTTACATTTACAGATCCAGTCAGTAATGGTGACGTAAAATAAGACCATCCATCTTTACCAAGCATCGGCGAATTTTCTGGTTTATTCCCATTAAATTTTACATCTGCATCTGTAGGTGCCTTTACAGAGAGTTTAGTTTGGTAACCGGTATTTCCAATTTGATCAATTCCGGGAATTTGCACCAAGTTTTCTAATTTTTGTCGTGGATCAGATAAATAATTTTTGTCGATAGGATAAGACAGCAGCATTCCGGTTGCGTAATAGGTTTTGTCTACTACACCAGCCTTATCCCAAAAACCACCTGTTAATTGATACACATAAGCAGGCTCGGATGTGCGAATATACATTCCGCTTGTGCTTATCACGCTCCCAGCAAGATTGGTAAATGTGGGTATAGTTCCCAAAATATACTTTGGTGGCGTGTAAGGGTAAGTGAAAAAACGTTCACCAGCATTTAAAGTTTTAGTAGGCATATTCTCATCATTGAAATAAATCTTCGTATTATCTTTTGTTGCGATTATAAGTGCACGCTCCGTTCCGATGAAACTTTTTGGATTATTATTATTAACAAGGGCTGGCGTCATCCCTGTTACGAGAAAATATTCTTTACCAATTTTCGAAGTTGGAAGATCTTGGTCTAACGTAAAATCTGCTCCACCTTTGTAAGGCGGCGGTGCGGTAGGTGAATCTGGCGGTGGAGGTCCATCACCGAAATAATGACTGCTAACATTGCCACTGTTTACAATAATGGGTTTATCTGAAGTTATTTTAGCACCTATTAAATCCGGTTCGAATTCATCAAACTGACTCTGAGAAACCTGATCAATTTTTTGTTGTACTGCAATATAAGATTCTCCTTTATTTAAAGTGAAGATTAATTCTTTAGCCTTACTACCGTCTGAAAACGTAATACCACTTGCGTAATTAGATATTTTAACGTGTGTGCTATCTTTTGTCGCCATTACAGCTATTTGATAATTCATCCGTGAAGGATCATAGCCATATAAAATCACCTGCTCCATTCCTGTAAAAAATTCTGTTCCCAATCCCGATTTTCCTTTGGATGCCATTACTTCAGCGCTGGAACCATCTATACGTAAACTGGCAACAAAACTTTTTTCTCCTGCCACATGTAAACCCATTTTAGAAGGCTTCATTGTATTTAGTGTGCTGGTAGAAAGTATTTGGGAAAGTTTATCAATTTTAAATTTGACGGGAGAATTCTTACTCAGGCTTACAATTCCGATTCTTTGGTTATCGCTAAAAATCTTAACCGTGAAAGGGGTAGTTTTTTCTGTTGATAAATAAATGTAAATCTCCGCAATATTATTATCATAGGCGCTGGGACCAGATTTAAATATTGGCGGAAACCAATGCTCCAGATCCCGTTGTGCTTTAGCAGAAAAACTGCAAAAAATAATTAGAAATGTGATAAAAAAATTTTGTTTACCTCGCACTTTGTAAAAATAGCAATTTTAAATACAAAAAAAAACCACCCTAATGGATGGCGAAAAATAATTTGACTGAAAAATTTATTTTGTACTTGCGTTTATTAAATTACTAATATCGTCAGGTGTGAATTTTCCGCGGATATCTATGAAAACCAAATCTTTACCAGAGTTGACGGTTAACATTAATTTTTTGATATAATCTCCATTCTGTTGGGCTTTTATATTGACGTTCTGGCCGTCGTGTTTTATAGACATCCAATCTTCGTAATTATTATCCGTTAAATATTTTGAAAAATTCTTCACCAGTTGTGTGTCTCCATTTTCTACAGTGAGAATTTTCACTTTAGATATTTTATTAATTAAGTTACTTATTTGCTTAGAATCTTCGTTATTATCTTCACGCAAAGCTTTTCTGATCATCGGTTTAGCCAAAAATAAAGGCAAATTAACACTCAGGAATTGGGCGTTAGAATTCGATATATTTTCCCCTTGAAAGTAGTCAATATTGGGTTTTGAAGAAACGATACAGGATTGTAGCGTGATAAAGAAAAGGGCGAAAATTATTGTTTTAAATATAAATTTTGTGTTCATAATATTAGAATTTTACAAGTTTACCACCAGAAATAGTAATGATATTGCTATCAATTTTAGGATTTCCTTTGTAGCGAATTTTTCCGCCAGAAGACGCATTTGCTTTCAAATTATCCGTCACATTTAGAGATAAGTTTCCTGCGGAAGTCACTTGTGCAGTTGCATTTTGAACTACTAAATTTTGTGCATTGCAATTTGCCGCACTGGTTAATTCAAAATTAACTTCTGCTACATTTCCGTTGATAACAGCATTGCTTCCACTTGTTCCTTGAAAATTTAACTGATTTGATTTCACATTAGCGTTAAGATTTGCGCCGGAAGTCACTAATAAATTTGCAGTATTTGTAATATTAAAATCACCGTTAAGAAGCGAACCGGAAGTACTTTCTAAATTAATTTTATCTGCATTCAAGGTATTTAAAACCGTTAAATTCGACCCTGCAACTGTTGAAATCTCGTTAATTTCCGGCGCCACAACATTCACAAAAATTTTATTAAAATTTAAATTTTTGTTAGAAGGGTTTTTTACATAAATATTTAAAATTCCACCTTGCACTTCTGTCGCAATATATTGCAATTTGTCTTGATCCGTTTCTACGCGAACTTCCTGCTTATCACCTTGTGTTAGGTTTACTTTGATGCCGGAAGACACTTTAATGCCTGTAAATTTCCCCACATTTCTTTCTTCAGAATTACGATTAATAACGGTTGAAGAGGAAGAAGAATTTGAATTTGTCTTAGTATTGGTAGTGAAAGTTTGAGTTTCATTGACCAATTTATTAACATCATCAATTGAAATTTTTCCATCAAGCATCATTAAAACCATGCTGTCATTAGAAGAGATATTGAGCAGTAAATCATCTAAAATCCCGTCTTTTGCACCGGCAGAAAGAAACTTTATTTTATTGTCTTTGCTGTTTACACTCATCAGCTCTTCATAATGCAAACCTTTTAGGATAGCCGAAATATCTGATTGAACTCCACTATAATTTAAGTTTAATTTTGTGCTTTTTCCATCTATCAATTTGCCTGAAGGCTTTTCAATAATTAATATTTTCAAACCGTTGATTTTTCCTAATAATGGTTTTATTTGATCTAATTCTCCATCACCCAAATTTAATTTATTCAGCATGCTGAACATTGGTTTCGCGATTTTGATCGACGTTATTCCTTCAGAATCTTGGTAGCGATCAAAAAGTTCGTCTAATTTTTCTTTTTGCGCAGATACATTTAGGATGGCGCAAAAGAAGAATGCGAACAGAACTATAATTTTTTTATACATGATTTTTTTGTTTAAATTTTTACTTTTACCTTTTTTCTTTAATTATCCATGTTGAGTGTATTCAGTACGTCTGCTTGCCCTATACTTTGGTTTACGTTATTAGCTAAAATTTGAAAAGAATATTTCGTGACATCTATTGCTTCTTTTTCACTGGTGATTTTGTGACCGTTGATGATGACGTAATTACTTTCGTATTCTGATTTTTGTTTAGTTTTTTGCGGGGTTGAATTTTCAACATATCTGGTGATCACTCTTTTCTTCATACGGGATTTTTTAGGCAAAATATCATCCAGCACATCATCGGATTTTGCTATTTTTCGTGCTTTCGTTTTAGATTTTTCAGCAGAAGGTTCGTAAATATTTTCCTGCATAATCTCCACTTTTTGCTTTTTATAAACTTCATTTGTTGCCATTTGAGTTTTCATTTTTACCTGTTGATTTTTATTCTGACTAAGCCAAAAAGCAGCGAGTGAAAATATAAAAATTAGACTTGCCGCTAACCAAACCCATTTAAAATGAGCAGATTTTTGAGTTGGAATAATACTTTTTTCCATATCAGCTAAAGCTAAAAATTGATTAAAATCCAAAGGTGATTTTTCAGTTTTTTCAGTTTTTAGGGTTTCAAAATAAATTGATTCTTCCGCTGATAAATGCTCAGATTCCTGTAGTGATTTTTCTTCTGTAGAAGTCGTTTCTCCTTCGTAAAATTTCTGAAGTAACTTATGATATTGTTCTGTGTTCATAATTCAATAATTGGGTGATTTGTGTTTTTACTTTCTGCCGAGCTCGCATCAAATTGACCCGTACTGCATTTTCTTCCATGTCTAAAATTTCAGCAATCTCTGAAACGTCGTGTTCTTCTACATCTTTTAGATGAATAACTAGTCTTTGCTTTTCTGGTAATTCACTGATATATTTTAAAATATAATCTTTAAGATTATTGGTTTCCATTTGAAATTCTTCCGAAGTGTGAAGTTTTATTTCCGCAAAATTCATTTTCACCTGATGGTGCTTTAATCTATTGAGACAATCATTCTTCACGCATTTTAAAATATAAGATTTTAGATTTTCATAAGCCAAAAGCTCTTCTTTTTTCTGCCAAAACTTTAGCAGTAAATCTTGCACTAAATCTTCTGCTTCATCTGAACTTTGCAAGAATTTTTTTGCAAAACGGTACATTTCATCCTTTAAGGAAAATACCGTGTTTTCAAATGTTTGTGCAGTCATATTTCAGTTTCTATTATTAAGACACTTAAAGATAAAGTTTTATTACATCTGTATTTTAAAATTTTTATTTACCTGTAATATATTTAGATCTTTATTAGCGTTTCTAAAATTTAATGGATATAATTTCATTTAACTTAAATCGATTATGTTGAACTTGTAAAATATTTTAATGCTAAAGTTTCATAAATTTTGAACGAAATCACCCGTTAAGTTTTAAAATTGCATAATTCTTGTTAAAGTATCGTTAAATATGAAACAAGGAAACTTTTTATAATACCTATTTATCATTAATTTTGAATTTTAAAATCATAAATCAAGAATAGAAAAATGAAGAACAGTTTAAAAAAGTTATTACCTCTTGCAATTGTGGGGGTGATCTCTGCGGCTACTACTTTTGGTGCCATCAGTTATTTTAGTCCATCCTCAAACAATGGGGATTCATCGTACTTCCACAACTCAAATAAGGACGCAAGGTTTGCTTCCATGAACACAGCTGGTGCAAGTGACGATTTCGTGAAGGCTGCAAAGACAGTTGTACCGGCTGTCGTAACTATCAAAAATTATCAAAACAATTCTTCCAATCAAGATAATTCTTCCAATCAAGATATGTATGAGTGGTTTTTTGGCGGTGGTGGTGATCCATTTGGAGGTAGAGGCCAAAAACAACCTCAGCAGAAAAGACAGCAACCACCGAAAAATATGCCTACAAGTTTAGGTTCAGGAGTCATTATTTCTACCGATGGTTATATCATTACAAATAATCACGTTGTAGCTGGTGCCACTAAGTTAGAAGTAATTCTGTCTAACCAAAAGAGTTATACGGCAACATTAATCGGCCGCGATCCAAACACGGACATTGCACTTTTAAAAATTGAAGAAAGCGGCTTACCTTATTTAAATTTTGCTAATTCTGATAATGTCGAAGTTGGTCAATGGGTTTTAGCAGTAGGAAACCCTTTAGGTCTAAATTCAACTGTTACTGCAGGAATTATTTCGGCAAAAGGTAGAAGTATCGATTTACTGAGCCAACAGAGCAAAACACCAATTGAAAGTTTTCTGCAAACAGATGCTGCAATTAATCCCGGTAATTCTGGTGGCGCATTGGTTAATACGAACGGTGATTTAATAGGAATTAATTCTGCAATTTCCTCCAATACAGGCTATTACGAAGGTTATGGTTTCGCTGTTCCAGCAAATTTAGCAAGAAAAGTTGTTGAAGATCTTAAAAAATATGGTCTTGTACAACGGGGTTTTTTAGGTGTAAATTCTTTAGATCTATCTAACGACATGCAGGTTGCAGGTTACAATCAGGAAAAGAAAACGAATATAAAGGCTGGAACAGGAATTTATGTAGTGGGAGTTACTGACAAAAGTGGTGCAGAAGATGCGGGTCTTAGAACAGGCGATATCATTACACAAATTGACAGTTCTCCAATTTTAAGTTTCTCAGATTTATCTGTCGCGGTTGGAAGTAAAAGACCTGGCGATAAATTAAATGTAACTTACAAGCGAAGTGGAAAAGAATATACCACAAGTGTTACTTTAAAAGATCAAAATGGAGGAACTTCTGCACGAAGTAAAGCGGATCTCAGCGTTACTGAAAAAATTGGTGCCGAATTCCTAACTTTAAACGAAAAGGTTAAAACAGATTATGGTCTGGAAAGTGGAGTACTTGTACAAAATACAGTTGATGGTGGTGAACTTTCAAAAATAGGTATTCAGGATAATTATGTCATCATGGAAATTAATAGTAAACCTATTAACTCACAGAAAGATGTAGAGAAAATTTTAAATGGCTATAAAGGAAATGTCTCAGTGAAATTTGTAGATGGCTATGGAAGAATTTACACAAAAGGGTTTAAAATGCCGTAAATAGCAATCGATGAAAGACGAATAAATTTTAACCTTTATTCAGTTACTCTAAATAAAAAACGCAACTCCAAAAGTTGCGTTTTCTATTTTTTCTTAAGCAATAATTTTAATTTTAATCTTTTCTTGCGTTCAAATATTACCTCTGTTATTTTTCCGCCCATCCAGGCAAATGGAAAAAAAGTGAGAAAAATAGAAATTTTATAAAAAGTGGGATGATAGGGGAATATAATGATGTCCAGCATCGCTATAAAGAGTAAAATAAAGCCAATTAAAATTGCATAAGCAACTTTTGCATACTTCACGATAACTGCCGCAATAACACCTCCAACGGTAGATGCAACGCCCGTAGAAATAAGTAAGGCAACAAAAAAATAAGGTTTGTGCTGAACAGATTTTAAAACACTATCCCATTGCTGAAATGCAGAATATCTACTATAAGTCACCCATGAAGGGTTTAGTCTTATACCCACAGTAATGATTAATCCTGCCACAAAAAGCCCCACAATTACGGCAAAAGTATTTCTTAAAAAGTTCATTTAATTTTGATGTGCAATCATTGAAATTTCTATATCAACATTTTTCGGCAAACAGGAAACTTGTACTGTTTCTCGTGCAGGATAAGAATCTGCTTCTAAATAAGAGGCATAAATCTCGTTCATCTGCGCAAAATCATCCATATTTTTTAAAAAAATAGTTGCTTTTACTACATTTCTAAAAGTCATTCCGGCTTCCTCTAAAACAGCTTTCAAGTTTTTCATTACCTGATGCGTTTCTTTAACTATTCCTTCCACTAATTTACCAGACGCTGGATCTAAAGGAATCTGACCGGAAATATAAAGAATTCCACTGGCTAAATTAGCTTGAGAATAAGGTCCGATTGCAGCGGGTGCAAATTGAGTAGAGATAATTTTCTTTGGCATATTAAAATATTTTTCTAATTAGAAATTTATTGTAGCGCAAATATAAAATTTTAGTTAACAATCTCTTCACATTTTTATTAAAATGGAGCATTTGGCTGTGTGAAACTTCTGTCTTTGTATTTCACGGCATCTTTTAGTATGTTCGCTTTTATGCCGATAAAAAAATCGTAGACTTTATACTGACCAAAAGGAACCCAATTAAAGTTGATCGTAAAACTTCTCTGATCCCGGGAAAAACCAATTCTAGTATACGCCAGTTGTTTAGAAACCACATCAAAATTTGTACTTCCGCTAAGATTCCAATAAGGTGTGAGTTTCAGCGTTCCGTCCAAGCCAACAGAAGCCACTTTTTGTCCAAATTTACTGAGGCTTTTGGTGTAGGCGTAATTGGCATTAATATTTAAAGTCCAGGGTTGATTAAAATGCGCATAATTATCATCATCAAAATAATAATTCTCATTCCTTATTTCACCTTTGGTTTTGTAAGTTTTTGGGAGATCTTTTTCTTTGCCAAAAATAGCAGATGTCAGTGGGTAACTTAACTGCAGATTGAAACCCTGCAAACTGAAATAACCAAATTTATCAGTTCTTATTCCTAAATCATCGCCGGGCGCAAAAAGAATTTGATATGGCTCTAAAGTTAAGCTTGTATTGACATTCAATTTATTGTTGAAGAAAGAAGATTGCCCGTTTACACTAAAAACTGACCATTTATTAGTGAGCGCGGCGAAGTTATAATTTCCAGAAATATTTAAACTTTCAAAAATCTTTACTTTTTTAACGCCGGTAGAATCACTTTTAGATTTAACTTTCATCTCAATATTATTACCAATACTAAATCCTAAAGCCTCCTGTAAACTTGAATTTGGCGTTCCAATTATTCCACCGTCAAAAATAGAATAAGGAGTTAATGCACCCCGGTTATCTACATAATTTTTATAATAACCATATTTGGGCAAACTGAAATTTGGAGAATAACTAAAACTAAGACTTGGCGTGATCATATGTCTGATCGCCTTTATTTTAGAATCTTTTGAAAAATTAAGCATGCCATATAAAGTTGTCTGTAAACTCGCACTAGCCGCAAAACTAGAATAACCTGCAATTTTATTATTCATATTATTTTCTAAGACATTTTTAACAGGATTGTAAAGTTTAGTTAAAGTTTTCGTCGTTAAAGCGTTGTCAATATTAGCTGAAAGTGAAAAAGTAAAGTATTTTGCAACGGTTGTATTGGTTCCTAACTGGATATTATTTTTAACACCTGTTTGTAATTTATCAAAAATGGATTTAAAAAGCTGATCCTGTGGCGCAGAAATATAGTTATTGAGATTTAAGCCTGTGTTTACAGTAATATTTTCTAACAGACCACTTCTAAGTCCTGTTTTAGATTTTAACAGATAAAACTGATTGATCGCCACATTCAGTTGTGGCAAACGTACATCTGTGAAACCGGTAGAGAAATTTTGCGAATATGATGCTGTTCCGGTAATAGTTGCCGGAAGTTTTAAAAACCGTTTAATAATACTTATCGTTGAATTTTGCTGGGTATTTAATACGTTTTGGTTAAAGATATAATCATTATTTACGGTATTGTTATAAAACTTAGTACTCACAATGTCTACCGAAGCAGAAAAAGTAAGAAGCGGATTTGCTTTTGTGTCTTGCTGATGGCGCCATGAAATCCTGTAAGTTCCAGATTTTGAATAATTATCTAAACCTTTAATTCCCCGAACAGTTGTTCCCACATCTGCGGAAAAATTTCCAGAATAGCTGTAATTTTTCCTATAATTTAATTCGGGTTTAAAGTTATAACTGCCTTTTGTGTAAATATCGGCCAGGATTTTTAAATCAAAATGGTCACCAATTGGCTGATAATAACCGAGACCATTCAAGAAAAAACCCACATCCTGCCGCTCCCCAAAACTTGGAATTAAAATTCCCGCCGAACGTTTAGCTGAAAAAGGTAAAATTGCAAAAGGTAAAATTAGCGGCGTCGGAACATCTTCAATATAAAGTTGAATAGGTCCGGTAATGACTTCTGATTTTTTCTTTCCTTTAATTAACTTAATAGTCGGCGCAAGCATGTAATAATCTGCAACAGTATCTTTTTTCTTGATAAAATACTCGTCCGTGGTATATTTCCCCTGTCGCATAAAGAAAACAGAATCATTGTATTTTTTAGTTTTCTGAGCAACGATAACACCTTCACTTTCCTCCGTGCGCGCATTGAAAGCAATGGCTTGCTTGGTTTTTAAATTATAAGAAAATTGATCTGTTTCGTATTTTTTTCCCGCTTGGACAGTTAATACAGGCTCTTTTATTTTACCTAAAGAATCGAGTTTTCCACGCGCAAATACTAAACCTTTATCCCAATCAATGCTTATGTAATCTGCATTAATCTGCAGATCCTGATACTTCACCTGCGCTTTTCGGTTCAGGTAGGTCATTTTTTTCGGCAGGTCGTTGCGGATGTTCTCCGCTTTAGACTGCACCACATCTTCTAGTTGCTCTCGCGCAACCAAAGTATCTTTTGATTTCAAAGTATCGGTTAATATCTTATTTTGAGACGAATTTTTCGGCGCGGTTTGTGCTAAAAAATTGTTAAAAATTAGGATAATTAAAATATGTAGTATATTTTTGAAGACTGTTTTGTGCAAAAGTTGGTAATTGATTGTTGGGCTCAAAATTAATATAAATTTTAAAATTGAAAGATGATTATATCAAGATTTAACATTCTCAAGTGTTTTTTTCTTTTTTCTCTCCTATTTTCTACTCTTACGTTCGCTCAGAAAAAATTTGTTTTGGTCCTTGATGCGGGTCATGGTGGGACAGACTTTGGCGCTAACAGAAAATATTCAGATATCGGCAGAGTAAATGAGAAAGATGTTACTTTGGCAATTACGTTAAAATTAGGGAAACTTTTAGAGAAAAATAGAGATATTAAGGTTATTTTCACCAGAACTACAGATGAATATCCGTCTTTAACCTCCCGTACAACTTTAGCAAACAGAAATAAAGCGGATCTTTTTATTTCAATTCATTGCAACGCAAACAACCGCACTGAACCTTATGGCACAGAAACTTTCGTGCAGGGTCCGGATCAAAACCGAACTAATCTGGAAGTTGCTAAAGAAGAAAACGATGTTATATTTCTAAATGCGGAAGACCGGCAAACGTTTTCAACTTATGATCCAAAATCGCCAGAATCTCTCATCGCATTAAAAATTCAGCAAAGTAAATACTTAGAAGCCAGTTTAGCAATCGGAAGTTTTGTAGAAGATAATTTTGCAAATAAAAATAAGCGCGTTTCAAGAGGTGTAAAACAAAAAGACCTGCACGTTCTGAGGTTAAATGCAATGCCTTCAATTCTGGTGGAAACCGGCTTTATCAGCAATAATGATGAGGCGCACTACTTAGTCTCTGATGAAGGGCAAAATGAGGTCGCAAAATCTATTTATGACGCTATTATTAGCTATAAAAATTTAAAAGGCAGCGTAACTGTAGCCCCAGTTCCAGTTCCAGAAGAACCAAAAAAACCAGCAGAAATTCCTTCTAAAAATGACTTTAGAATTATGCTCATGAGTACGCCGGTGAAATACAGCGAAGGAGATCCAGAATTCAAAGGTTTAAATTATATTTTAACGCTGAAAGAAAACGGACTTTATAAATATTATTACAGCACTACAAATATGGCTTCCGTGCGGGATCATAATATTAAAACTGCCAAAGATGCAGGTTTTAGAAATGCATTTTCTGTCGGATTTATACCGAACCAAACTTTGGGAAGCGGCTTTTACAGAATAGAATTGATTGTCGCTAAAGACAAGCTGAACAGTAATTCTTACATTCTTAATTCTTTAAAAGACGTCAGTCGGGATAAAGAAAAAGGTGTTTTCTATTACACTTATGGCAAATTTCACTCACTGGAGCAGGCTGTAGAAGCACAAGATGAATTAGAAAAGAAAGGCATAAAAAATACGGTGATAGAAAAAGTTCTAAATAAATAGATTTAAATTTCCTTGAGCGTCTAATTTTTACTAATTTTGCACTCAGAAAATTTTGGCCTATTCGTCTAGTGGTAAGGACTCAAGATTTTCAGTCTTGCAACAGGGGTTCGATTCCTCTATAGGCTACAAAAAAATAAAAAATCCGTAAAGATTATTTTTTCGTTTTTTTTCAAAAAAAGATTTTGAAAGTAGAAATAATTATATATCTTTGCACCCAAGTTTTTAGAAAATATGGCAAATCATAAATCAGCTCTGAAAAGAATCAGACAATCAGAAGTTAGAAGAATCAGAAACAAATATTACTACAAATCTGCTAGATCTGCGGTGAAAGTTTTAAGAAATGAGGAAGACAAAACTGCTGCATCTGAGCAATTACCAAAAGTGATCGCGTTGTTGGGTAAATTAGCAAAGAAAAATATTATCCACAAAAATAAAGCGGCTAACTTAACAAGCAAATTAACTAAGCACGTAAACGGCTTAGCTACTAAATAAAACGGATGGCCCGTTCGTCTATCGGTTAGGACCTCAGGTTTTCATCCTGGTAAGAGGGGTTCGACTCCCCTACGGGCTACTAAACTTCAATGTTTAACCTTTGATTACGAAAAGTATCAAAGGTTTTTTTATTTCCAAAAGTTACCAATTCAGTACGACTATTAAATTTCCACTTACGCAAACTTGTACAAGACTAATTTCGAAAATATTTTTTAGTAATTAAAATTTATTCTTGAACTTCACCCTTGATCGGCGCTATTTATAAACAGATTCTAGTAGAAAACCTTCTTGGTATTGCTCTTCTTTGCTATTTCTAATATTTTCCTGAATTGTAGCATTATGGAAATGCACCCGAAATATTTCCCACTTTGTAAGAACATTTTCAGGATTTTGTGTTTGAAGATATTTAGAAATTACAGTTTTTTGAAACAGAGCCATTTTGCGATTAGTTTAAAACAAAAATAGGGAAATTATTAAATGAAGAGAGGTAATAATCCATTTTGATTACGAGAAAAATTTAAGTCTATTCTGCTGCTTGCCAATTTCTGAAGTAATTATAAAGTGTATCCGCTTTAAATCATAAAGAAATATTTTCAACGCAAAGTTCGCAAAGTTTTTACTTAATTCTCCGCCTGCAATACGTTTTTTAAGTTCGCAAAGGCGTTTCACTTAGCAGAGAACACTTTTATGACTGTTTGCGGATATACACAAAAAATTATTATAATTCGACGAAAAAATCCTTTTCAAAAGTAGAAAAGGATTCTTAAATTTTAAATAAAAATTCTAAAACGGATAACCAATTGCGATATTTAAGATCAAATTATCACGGCGGTATTGTTTATCACCGAAATTCATTTTATCAAAAGTCCAGCGGTCGCCTTTGTCATAGTATGGGATTCTTAAAGGTGTTGCGACATCTAAACGAAGCAATAACACATTAAAATCCAAACGCAAACCAACTCCTGCACCCACAGCCATTTGACTTAAAAATTCTTTTGTTATTTCACCGCCCGGTTTTAATGGATCTTTATTAAGCAGCCACACATTTCCAGCATCTACAAAAGCTGCCACATTTAGAAATTTGTAAATATTAGCACGGTATTCAGTATTTATCTCTAACTTAATATCACCAGATTCATCTAATAAAAAAGAAGATTTTTGCGTTCTTGGATCATAACTTCCTGGCCCTAAAGTTCGCGCTCTAAAAGCACGGATACTATTACTTCCTCCTACAAAAAACTGCTTGGAATACGGCATAAAAACTGAATTTCCATAAGGAATACCAAGTCCGACGATTATTCTTGAAGCAATGGTTGATTTACTACTGACTTTAAAATAATCCCTGAAATCACCTTCCACTTTTACATACTGACTAAAAGGGATTCCAGCAATTGTTTTTCTATTACCTGCCTTTGCATCCGCACCGCTTATCAAACCCGTAACATTTCCCGCGAGATCAATTCCACCTTTAAAATAAATGGTATTCTTCTGCGGTGACGCCGTGTTAGTATAAGTGTAATTATAACTTGGTCCAAAGATCAACTGTTTATCAATAACCCTTCGCAACGCTGGATTTGCAGGAATTCCTGTGGCAGTATTTCCATCAATCTGTTCCTGATACTTTGGCGTCACATTTTGCGGCGCAACCAATGTAATATCTAGCAATTTCAATTCATGTTCTTTCCGTTCACTTTGTTTCCAGGAATAACCAGCAGAAGCCGTAAAACTTCTTAAAGTGTAAAGTTGCGTACGGTTTAAAAATTCGTAGCCAATTTCAAAATTAGTCCGTGGAACAGAAGAACTTGGCGGATTAAAATTAAACGGCGCCACAAATCTCGGAATGGAAAGTTGCGCTTTAGCACCCAATCGAATGAGATTATTTGCGTCTTTTGGCCCACCAAACTGCACATCAAAACCGCCGTAAACCGTGGCTTTAAACTGTTCCGCACCACGCATGAAATTGCGATGGGTGTAATTTAAATTAACTTCTGCACCCGTATAATTTGCCGAATTGGTTTTGCCTAAAGTTTCAACCCGCAAAGACTGAAATTTATTTGGCGTTAATAAATAATACGCATCAAATTTATGCTTAAGTGAATCTGAAATTATAAATTCATTTTTCACAAATTTAAAAACACCAAGACTTATTAATCTGTTTAAAGATAAATTATGATCTTTTCGGTTATAAACTTCGCCGCGGCTGAAAATTAAAGCACGATCAAAAACGCTGGGCTTAAATTTTTTCTTCGGATCTACGATGTATAAATCTTTGTAAAGCGTCAAGGAATCAGTTTTCATAGGAATCCCAAACTTACCACGGCCGACATCACGAATATTGTAATCTGGGAAAACAAAAGTTTTGTCTATTCTAAATTGCTCCTTCGCCAAAGTTGGTGTGGCTTTTTTTACACGTACAAATAATTCCACTTTTTGCTTATTGGTAACCGTACTGTCTGCTTGGACAATAATATCGTCTGGACTGAAATAATAAAATCCAGTCTCTTTTAAATGATTGTCAATGCGTACTCTTTCGGATTTTATAACATCCAGATCGAATGGATTACCTGCTTTTAAATAACTTTCAGCGGCAATCTTTTGAATCTCTTTATTGACTACAGAAGAATCTGCCGGAAATGTAATTTTGTTAATGACATATCTTGCACCTGGTTTTAAAGTATAAATAACTTGTGCTTTTCTATTTTTTGACACCGTGTCCGAACTTGATTGTGCGTTAAAATAGCCTTTGTTTTCAGAAAAATTAACAATGATCTTTTTGTTAAACTCCTGATCTACACTTCCTAAAAGCACCGGTTTTTCCCCGATTTTATATTTTAACCAATAAAGCAAACCTTTCTCTTTTTTTGGTTCTTTAGTAATATTGTAGATATAAAGCCGTGGTCGTAATCCAAAAAAAGAAGAATTGGGTTTCGGTCGAAGTTGATCGATCAGCGCATCACCTAAATTATTTTTTTCTTTTTTACCCAAACTATCGCTTTTCACTATAATTTTTGCACCTGTGTAAAGTGTTTCGCCTTTTTTTAAAAATTTAATAGTACTACAACCCGAAATTGCCAGAGCAAAAACGAGGAAATAAATCATTTTTAAATATTTTTTAATAGTATAATCCATTATTTAAAAGACTTCTTTTCATTATTTTTTTGATCTCTATTTTTTTTCGCTTTCCTAAAAATCTCGCGAAACTTATTATAATCTAATGTAATAATAAAGCCGAGGCCAGTTTCCACAATTTGACCTTGTAAAGCCACTTGATATTCGTTTTTGCGATAGGCGCGCAACATATACCTACCATCCTTAGAAAGTGCGTAATCAACGGTTAGATCGCCCGCAATATTGGTCGTTTTTTCATTTGGACGCGACTGACCTTCCACACCAAAACTATTTCCTACCGTAACCTTTAAACGGTCATTAAGAAAGTTTTTACTCAAACCTATATTTAAATCGGTTCGTTCGTTTTTACTTCCCGACGAATAATCTTCCGTAGACTGCAGATCAAAATTAAGATTTACACCCGCAATTAAACCACCCGCGAGATCATTTAACTGTTGAGATAAAATCTTACTCACACTCTGCTTTGCAAGAGTAGTAGCGGAAAGTCCGCCAGAACTTGCGAAAGGATTTTCCCCAATAAAGCGGTTTAACAAAAGCAAAGCAAAAACCTGTTTATTAAGTTCGCTTTCATTTTGCCGAAGTTGGGCGAGTTTTGTCTGCGTATTTGTTAAAACTTCTGATGACACAGAATTATTATTTGCGTCAGTGGTAATATTAAAGGTAATATCCGGTTTCATAAGCTCGCCCTTTAAGATCAACAAGGTATTAAAAGGGATTTGTTGTTTGTATTGGTTCAGATTAGATGTATCACCGCCCAACTGTTGTGCTACCAAATCATAAGGCGACGCTTTAGTTTTATAATTGGCAGTAATATTTAAGGTTGCCGCCGTCGGTTCACCAGTCCAGGTAATTGTACTGCCTTTTTCAATGTCAAATTTTCTTTGCAACAAACTTATATTTAATTGGTAAGCACCTTCATCCACAGTATAAACGCCGACTAAAGTTGTCTTTCCGGAAGGATCAATCCCGCCTGTCAATTGTGCTTCACCCTGAAGTTTTACAAAATCGCCATTCGCTTTATCGATCACAATAGACAATTTTGCTTCTTTTACCACCTCAATATTAACATTTACATTTAAGCCTTTTATCGCACTTTGATTGGTTAATGAGTCGGCTTTGATAGTTTTGTTAAGCACCACTTGATTCTGATCAATAAACTCTACAATGCCTTCTCTAGCCTGCAACTGCGGTGAAGATTGTGGCAGAACAAAAGTAAAATCAGTTTTATCTGTCACCTTAATTTTTCCATCCACTTTTGGCAAATTTAAATCGCCTCTGACTTGTAAATTAGCATCAACAGCTAAAACACCGTAAAGAATTTTATCGTCTTTCTTCTCAGAATCTACAACTTTAAAATCCTTTGCATTTAAATCTAAATTAAATTTAAAATCTTTATAGGTTTGCGTCAAAATATCACCGTCAATTTTAAAGACATTTCCGCTGTCATCTTTTATGGTAAAATTATTAAAGGCAATCCCACTATTTGTAAAATTAATCTCGTCGTTAATATTTTTAAATTTACTTCCCAATTTAGTAATTCCCAGTCCGACATTATTAAATTTTACCGCACCTAAAACTTGAGGCGCTATTGCAGTTCCGCCAATTTTTAAATTCCCAGACAGATAACCTTCGGCATTTTCAATTGAATTTAAAGAAAACCCTTGCACAGATTTCATTTCCAAACGGTTCATAGTAAGATTCATGTCAAGACCGGAAGATTCTGCATTGTAAGTTCCCACGAGTTTTAAATCGTTACTATTTCCAGTTAAATTAATATCCGCCTGCAAAACTTTAGGCGAAACATTTTTCACTTTAACCGCCATATTTCCTATCGGACTTCCGTACACAACCAAATTAGAAATATTTAGGTCGGACGTGAAAGTCATGCTTTTACTTAAATCACGCAATTTCAAAATGCCGTTTACATTTCCTTTCGCTAAAAGCGAGTCTTTTTTAATCAGTTCGGTAATGGTTTCTATTTTAAAATCTTTCAGCGTCACATTCAGCGGACTGTTTGGTGAAGTACTTTCTGATTGTACCATAATTTGAGTGCCACTATTTGATAAGTTGAAATTCTGAGCATTAATGCCGTTTTTACCAAATTCAATAAAATTGCCGGGCGCAACCTGCCAGTTATCATAATTTAATTTTAATCCATCCGGATTTAAACTCAATCGGGAAATATCACCTTCCTTCTTTAAAGTTCCCGCAATTAAAAATTTGGTCGCCTCTTTTTCATCTTTTGTCGTTGCATTATAAGTAATTATATTATTTTGAACATCGCCTTGTAATTGCACTTTTTGAAGCGCGAGATTTGTATTTTTAAATTCCGCTAAATTGACATCATAAACCAAAGCGTTTCCCTGATTATTAATGTCAATTGTTGCATTTTTGATTGTATTTGTGCCATAAATCACCGTTGGCATTTTACCTTTTATCACTAATTTTTGAGTATCCGCCGCGTAACTTCCGGTTAAATTTATCGGATCAAAACTTGTTAATTGAGGAACAAATTTTCGCAATAATTTATCGTCTTTCACTTTTGCGGTAAAGTCAAAATATTGATTAGGCGAAATTTTTACTTTTTTAATGGCCGGTTTTTGAAACTGATAATATTGATTTAAAGTTTGTTGCAACGAAGCCAAAATTTGGGTCAATTTATATTTTCCATTAATCTCAAAATCGGCAATCTGGGATTTTAGAGAAATTGAATTAATTGTATCATTTGAAACGGCCGTTAAATTTACTTGTTGCAAAGGATAAACATCCTTCGTGTCTGAAATCGCAAAATTATCCAAATGCAAATAACCATTCAACGCATCTGGATCTAAACTTGTAAAATCGCCATCAATTTTTCCGGCTAAAATTAAAGGATTTTTATAGAAACCAAGTTTATTCAGATCTAATTTAATGATCGAGCCGTTTACTTTTAAAGCATTGGTTTTACTGTTCAAATTTCCCGCAGCAAATAAATTTAAGTTCGCATTCGGATCTTTTGAATCTAAATTAACTTTATAAGCGCCGTGATTTATTTTCCCATTCAGCGCCATATTTCGGTAATTATAACCTTTGTAAACCGCAGAATTTATAGAACCGGAAATACCAGCGTTTGCTAATTTTGGATCAAAACTTTGTCCTTTTACGTAAACTTGCCCGGTAATTGGTCCGACATCTTTATTTGTAATGATCTGACCAATTTTCAGATTCTGAAGATTTGCTTTTACGTCATACAACTCTTGATTTTTCCGGCGCATATCTACCAAAGCATTGATAGAAGCATTTCCGAGTGTTGTGATAATTTTTAAATTGGTATTAACATTTTTCGTCGTGCCTTTTGCGGTTCCTGAAATGGTAAAAAATGACGGCAACGCGATATTACTTGGAATCGTTCCTTTCGGCACCAAATTAAAAACAGTTTTTGCGGATGAGGACAATTCACCAATTTTTAAATCATAAAAAAGTTTGTCTGGCTGCATTGCATTTCGAACATTTCCGGAAGCAATAACTTTCATTTTATCCAAGCCTGAAACTTTCAAAGTTTGAATCATTAAATTATTTATAGTGCCGTTCAAACGTGCATCTACATTTAAAATAGAATTTGGATATTTATTAAAAGGTGCAGTATTTCTTAAATTTGGCGCCAACATCAGAATGTCAGAAAATCCGATTTTTGAATCTTTAATATTTGCAGAAATCTTTACAGCACCAAGATTTGCCGTTAATTGTTCTAAAGAATTATAATTTAAAACAACTTGATCACGAAGAATTGTGTTCGGCGTTTGCAGATAAAGATCTTTTAAATAAGCCTGTTTTTGCTCGTAAACAAAATCAGTCCTAAATTTCTGAATATCTAAACCTCTTTTTTCCTGTATTACTGCAGAATTTATTGTTCCGGCATAAGTGGAATTTTGCATTTTAAAATTGCGCATTTCCAAATTCATCTTGGAAAAACCTAAATGATTAAAATCCATCCCGCGCGAAATTGGCTGGATTGCAGTGTTATCATAATTTAGTTTCACATCATCCAAAACTAATTTATCTAAAATAAGAGCAAGAGATTTGCCTTTTGTCATTTCCGGTTCCGGAACATTGCTCTTTTTTACGGATGCTTTTATTGAGGGCGAAAAAAATTTTGCATTAATATCGGCCCCTTTTAAATTTAAATTATCAACATTATAAGAATTATTTTGCAAATCAATACTGTTGATTTTCGAAGAGAGTTCTTTAAAAATGACTTTGGCAAAAGTTTTAGAATTTGCATCACCGTAATCAATGTTAAAGTTCGTAAGATTTACTGAATTTAAAGCCAGTTTCATCGGCGACTGTTTATTCAATGAATCTACTTTATTCACCACTTTTGTCGCCACTTCTTCTACTAAACCTTGCTTGAGTTTTAATCTCAAGCCATCCATATTAATATTATTGACCGCATAATTATTTTTTTGCATGTCAAAAGTTTTAACTCTTGTATCAAAGGATTTTACATAAAAATTAATGTCATTATTAGACTGATTGTCTTTAAATGTAACACCAATATCCTGAAGTTTGATTTTATCCAAAGAAATAACGAAAGGTTTTGAAGGTGTTTTTTGAGCATCTTTACTTGCAAAGGCGTTTAAAATGTAATCAAAGTTGAAACTACCATTTGCATTACGAACCACATTTGCCCGTACCGTTTCTAAATCAATTGAAGCAATATCTGCTGTACTGTTCAAAAGCTTGGGCAAATTAATTCCCACATCTGCACTTTTCGCATAGAGAAGTGTGTCTTTTTTCTGCCCTTCCAGATAAAGATTTTTCATCACAATACTATTTGGAAAACCTACATAAACCTTTTCCAAACTAACTTTCGTGTGAATTTTATTTTCAAGATAAGTAATTAACTTACCTTTTGCAAAATTTTGAACAGCAGGAATTCGTAAACTTACAACCAGTACGATGATCAAAACCAGAAGAAAGGCAAGGAAAATGCCGAAATATTTAAATATTTTTCTGAAATTCTTCACGTGCTAAATATACTTAATTTTAATAAATTTTAAATTCTACAAAACTAAAAATAATGCCGATTTTTAAAATGCGAGAAAATAAATAATACTTTATATATTTGCGAAAATTATCTCATGAAAATTCTAATTGTAAATGGTCCAAATCTTAATCTTTTAGGTACGCGAGAACCAGAAATTTATGGTTCTACAACAATGGAAAGCTATCTGGATATTTTAGAAGATGAATTTCTGAATGAAACTATTTCATATTTCCAGTCTAATGTTGAAGGCGAAATTATAAACCGTTTACAAGAGGATGATTTTGATGCGGTCATTATCAATCCCGGCGCTTTTACACATTATTCTTACGCTATTTCAGACTGTCTAAAGAACATTAGTAAACCCAAAATCGAAGTCCACATAAGTAATATTTATCAACGAGAAGAATTTCGCCAAAAATCTGTAACTGCTTCTGTAAGCAATGGTATTATTTCCGGATTTGGAATGAACGGTTATCGATTGGCGATATTAAGTTTGTTAAAACCCTAGATTTCTGCACAATAGTTGCCTAATTAAAACGCTGATATAGATTTTAAAAAGTATATCGTTTAGAGAATTTTTATAATTCATTTAATTTCTACTTCTTTTATTATTAAAGTTATTTCCCAAAAAAATCCCCAAACCGAAAAACGATTGGGGATTAGTATATTATTGAAAATTATAATTGTGGACCAGCAGGAATTAAAGATTTTCCTTCTTCTGTGTCACAATATTGCTCAAAGTTTTTAATATAACGTGCTGCTAAATCTCGGGCTTTTGTTTCCCAATCCTGCGCAGTTGCATAAGTTGAGCGCGGGTCTAAAATACCTTCTGAAACATCTGGAAGTGAAGTGGGGAATTCTAGATTCATCACAGGAACAGTTTGTTTTTTAACTTTGTCAATATTTCCATCTAAAATAGCATCAATAATGGCACGCGTGTCTTTTAAAGAGATTCTCTTTCCCGTTCCGTTCCAACCGGTATTTACTAAATAAGCTTTTGCACCATGCTCTTTCATTTTACCGATTAACGTTTTTGAGTACATTGTTGGATGAAGTGACAGAAATGCTTCCCCAAATGCTGGTGAAAATGAAGGTGTCGGTTCAGTTATTCCAAGTTCTGTACCCGCTAATTTTGAAGTATAGCCGCACAAAAAGTGGTATTGTGCTTGCTCATCGGTAAGAATCGAAACTGGAGGTAAAACGCCGAAAGCATCTGCAGATAAATATATTATTTTTTTTGCATGCCCTGCTTTTGAAGGCAATACTATTTTGCTAATATTGTAAATTGGATAGGCCACTCTAGTATTTTCTGTAATGGAATTATCTGCAAAATCTACTACGCCATTTTCGTCTGTTACCACATTTTCTAACAGCGCGTCTCTTTTAATCGCATGCCAAATGTCTGGTTCTTTTTCCTGAGAAAGGTCAATTACTTTTGCATAACAACCTCCTTCGAAATTAAATACGCCCTTATCATCCCAACCATGTTCATCATCACCAATTAAATACCGTTTTGGATCCGCGGAAAGTGTTGTTTTCCCGGTACCGGAAAGGCCAAAAAACACAGCAACATCGCCATCTTCACCTACATTTGCAGAACAGTGCATTGAAGCAATTCCACGAAGAGGTAAATAATAATTCATCATAGAAAACATCCCTTTTTTCATTTCACCGCCATACCAAGTGCCGCCGATAATCTGAATTTTATCTGTTAAATTGAACATTACAAAATTTTCAGAACTTAACCCTTGTCTTTCCCAGTTTGGATTAGTGGCCTTAGATCCATTCATTACTACGAAATCGGGCTCACCAAAATTTTCTAAATCATAAATAGAAGGCCGGATAAACATATTAGTCACAAAATGCGCTTGCCACGCCACTTCCATTATAAATCTCACTTTTAAACGCGTATCAGGATTAGTCCCGCAAAAAGCATCTACCACGTAAAGTTTGGGAGAAGTTGACAATTGTTTTACAACGACTTCTTTACATTCATTAAAAACTTCCGTGCTAGTCGGAACATTTACCTTGCCGTCCCAATGTATCGTATCTTTTGAAACGTCATCTTTTACAATAAATCGATCTTTTGGCGAACGACCTGTAAAAATTCCTGTTTTTACAGCAATAGCTCCACTTTCTGTCACTACACCTTTTTCAAATCCTTGATTATTTGGAGATATTTCTGCCTGAAAAAGTTCCTCATAAGTTGGATTGTAAGAAATTTCATGGGCACTTTTAATGCCTAATTTCTGAAGTGCAGAATTAAGATGTGAATTTTTCATTGCTTATTTTTGTTTAAAATTTTCAGGTTGCCAATTTCACAAATCTATTGAAAATTTGGAGAGTAGCCCTTAATCACAAGACTGATATTTCTCATTTTGAGATAATAGCACTTCAACGCTTTTAAACAAGGATATTCCAGTCGAACACTGTAGGAAAATTCTTCGAAATAAAATAATTTTTGTAGTCTGGGAACTTTCTGCTAAGAATAAAATCCCCGCCCCACGCACCTAGACTTTTTATAAACACAGGACAATCTGAAAAAAGTCTTGATTTGACCGTTTCAAGTCCTAAAAAATCGCTCAATTTTGATTCGTGAATTTCCATTAAAGTAGAAAATTCTTCAATGGTTTGAGCTTTTAAAATACTTTCCGTGAGCTCAGAAAATTCTTTCACTAATTTTTCAGATTTACTTTTTGAACGATAATGATTTATTCCTTCCCTGCTGTCTTGTTTTTGATTAAGATGAATTAGAATTAAATCATTTATAAAAGCCGGCTTAAATTCAACTTTAGTTATTTGATTGACTTCATTAATCTTTTGAAATAAAATTGCGCTATTTTCTTTTGCAACCGCAATATCATAACCGCTCCCACCCAGACTTTTTTCATTTAACAAAAAGGGATTTACTTCAGCCCATTGTGCTAAATTATTCATTAATGTGGAACTGCTTCCTAAGCCAAAATTGGCCGGAAACTGTAAATTTGTTTTAAAATGATAAGTAAGATTTTCTTTAAACTTAATTGGATTCAACTCATCAATTATTTTAAAAACCTTTAAAATAAATTCGGCAGAATTAGGAATATTAGTTTCTAAAACTTGCCAATTCTTACAATCAATTTTTAAATTTAACCAAGGTTTATTTTCGTGAAATGCTTTCCAATTAATTAAATGACCCTCATCACAAATTACTTTCACGCTCATTTCCTGACCCAACTTTGTGGGAATAGCAAGAGCTAAAGCACCGTCAAGAACCAGATATTCTGAGGTGAGTAATAGTTTTCCCGGAGAAAAATAAGAATTTGAATTCAAGGAAATAAAGTTATAAAAATAGCCACTAAAAGCGGCCTTTTTTTTTAAATTGCAGAAGATGTTTCCACCGAAGGATTAATTTTTTTAATTAAACCCTGTAAAGTTTTTCCTGGACCCACTTCTACAAATCTATCCGCCCCGTCTTTAATCATATTATGAATAATTTGCGTCCACTTTACTGGTCCAGTCATCTGAGCGATCAGATTTTTCTTTATTTCTTCCAAATCTGTAGTAGCAGTTGTAGAAATATTTTGATAAATAGGCAAAGTTGCTTTGTTAAATTTAGTCTTGGCAATCGCTTCTGACAATTTTTTCTGCGCTGGTTCCATTAAAGGCGAATGAAACGCACCATTTACCGGCAATAAAAGAGCTCTTTTTGCACCGGCACTTTTTAAAGCTTCGCAAGCTCTTTGAACAGCTCCTGTTTCACCAGAAATTACCAACTGACCAGGACAGTTATAGTTTGCGGGAACTACAATACCGTCAATCTCTGCACAAATTTGCTCTATCTTTTCGTCTGGCAAACCTAAAATTGCTGCCATTGAACTGGGATTTACATCACACGCTTCCTGCATCGCTAAAGCACGCGCAGAAACTAATTTCAAACCATCTTCAAAAGAAAGAACTCCGTTAGCAACTAATGCTGAAAACTCACCTAATGAATGTCCAGCAACCATTTCAGCTCCAATCGCATAAGCTGCTTTAACAGCCGCAACAGAATGAATAAAAATAGCTGGTTGCGTAACTTGGGTTTTTTTTAAATCTTCTTCGGTGCCAGTAAACATGATTGAAAGAATATCAAATCCTAAAATGTCATTGGCAGAATTCATCAAATCTTTTATGTCCTTTCGGATTTCATATAAATCTTTTCCCATCCCCACATATTGTGAGCCTTGCCCCGGAAATACGAGTGCTTTCATAAATTTTTAAATAATCTTAATTCTGTGGTAAAAGCCTTACAACCCTATAACCTGTGTTTTGATAGGCTCCATTTTCTCTAGCTCTCACAAATTCAAATTTAGTCGCTAACTGGGTCTGAACTTTATTTATTAGCTTAAAAACTTCACCTTTTTTATTCTCTCTACTTAAAATATCATTAACTACATCAAAACCAATTACTGAATATTTCGACGGTGTTTTACAATACTTCTTTTTATAATCTGCAAGAACTTCCTTCTCAAATGGACCATCCATATTGATCTTACGATCCATTAAATAAACCAAATTTACTTGGCTCAAATCATCTGAAAATTTATCGAAAGAAGAATTATAGTACATACTAAAAGCCTTGTTTCCTGTATTTTCTTTTGAAATATCAATCATTTTAGCAGCGAATTTTGCACCTTCATTTTCATCATCAGTTGCCAAGATAGCAATAATTGGTGCAGACTGGCCAGTCATCATGTTCTTATCGGCACTGATTTCAGCAGATGAATTTACAATAACTACATTGGAAGATTTTATATTTTTCTCTAAAATACTTTTAATGTAATTGGCTTGAATTTTATCTTTATCAGCAACAATGTATATTTTTTGATCAGAAAAAATATCGGTTACCTCTTTTGCCACTCTATCTGCATAGATATTATCATTAGTTTCGATAATTATCAAATTACTAAAATCATACAGATCCGAAGAATTTGCAAAAGGCGCAATTACAGGAATATTTTGTTTTTTTACAAAATTTAAAACTTCTAAAACGCTGGATTTAAAAAAAGGTCCAATAATTAAATCTGTATTATCCGGATTAATCTGAGTTAAACTATTTTTAAAAGATTTCTCATTTCCTGCGTCAATTATTTTTATATCTAATTTCTGACCGGCTTTCACATTTCTTTCGATTGCTAATTTTGCACCTGTAAGAAAATCTAAAGAAAGATTTCTGTATTTAGAATCATTGGTATCAAAACCAAAAGGCAACATTAAGACGACATTTAATGCATCACCTGATTTCTTTTCATAACCCGGCTGTAATTTTTTAATTTTCAGGATCATCCCTGATTTTAAACCTTCGGATAAAGATGGATTTAATGAAATTAACTGGTCTAAAGTAATTCCAAATTTATTCAAAATGCCGAAAACTGTATCGTCTTTCTGAACTATATAAGTCACAAATTCGTCCACATTTAAAGAACTCACATCTGTATTTGAAGGAGCATTTTCAACTTCAATTTTTGCCGTTTCTTTCGTACTTTTTGCGTCAACGTTTGCCGTTTTCTGCGCACTTACTTTTACGATAACTTGATCGCCCGGTTTTAATCCATTTTGCTCCAATTGGGGATTCAAAGCAAATAATTCTTTTTGGGTCAGATTAAATTTACGTGTAATTCTATAATAATTATCTTTACTTTCAACAGTGTAGGAATTAGCAGAATTATTTTCAACTACCTCTTTCGGAATTTCCTGTAATTTAACGAAAGTCTTTTCTGCAGAAGCTAAAGGTTGATTCCTAGCATATTTTGAAATTAAGTTCGAAGGCAAAATAACTTCGTCGCCAATTTTCATATTATTGTCCAAATCCACATTCAGAACGCGTAATTCTGCTTCTGAAATATGATATTGTTTTGTAATTCCATAAATAGTTTGCTTCGGCTGCAAAATTATTTTGCCAGAAGTTTTATTTGAAACCGCAGAATTTTTAACCGTAGTTTGCGTAGAATTTTCATCAATTTTAAGAACCTCGCCCAATGACAGAATTGTTTTTGCCTGTGGATTTAATTTGTAAAGTTGGTCCAGCGTAATGCCATATTTCTTCGAAATATTGTAAGGATTATCGCCTTTTACAACGACATGTGTTTTCTGTGCAATAGCACTTAAACTCAATAAAAGGCCAGATAAAAAGAGGAATTGCTTAATCATTAAATAGTCTTAATATTTTACAAAAATAAGTCTTTCAAATTAAACCTCAAGGATTATTAATTCTGAATTTTCGACATTCATTTCCTCATAAGATTTCTCAATGAAATCCTGTCCTAATACACTAAAAAAAACTGAGAAATTAAAAACACGTTCCTGCCAAGTTTTTCCCGGATGAATATCTAGAAACAGCTGCTCCATTCGATTTAGCTGTTCAGAATTTTTAATTTTTTCTGCACGCAATAAACGTTTTTCCATTCTTTTAAAAGATTTTAACTGGCGCGTTTCTTCGGCTTCTACTAAATTACAAAAGGTTATATCTGTCTTCGATGCTTCATTTTTTAAAGTGTCAAACTGGATTTTTAATACTTCGTTGGTTTCGTTTATTTTACCTAAAATTCGATTGTTTTTTAGTAATTTCTCTTTAATCAGAAAATCAAAGTTTCTAAAATAATCAGCAATATTTAGATTTAATTTGTCCAGTTTTGAGAAGACTTTTTCCGGCAGCCAAAGCATTGAATTTCTGGGAATAAGAACTGGAAAATCAACTTTAATTTTTTTAAAAAAATCTTTCAATTCAAGCCAATACATAATTTCTGCATTTCCACCAATATAAACTATATTTGGTAAAACATTTTCCTGATAAGCTGGTCTTAGAACCGCATTTGGACTGAATTTTTCAGGATGATTTTTCAGTTCTAAAAGAATTTCATCTTTTGCAAATTTTAGATCTGTATCTAAAATTAAAAAAACTTCCCCATCAAATTCAATTCTATTTCGCGTTTCAGACAGATAAAATAAATTTATTTCGCGTGGGTTAACCTGCACTTTACCATAAAGATCAGTTAATTTTATAATCGCACTTTCAGAAGAATTAAATAAATCCTGATTTAACAATTCGGACTGAAAGATTGATTCCATTTCAGATTTTAAAAGTCGGTCATCTCCGTCAAGCATTAATAAACCATATTTAGAAAACAGTTCGTTTACAAAAAATCTTGTGGCAGAAGTTAAATTTTCACCTTTTTGATAAGCCTTTTTCAGGAGCAGAATTAATTCCGTTCCATAAATATCATCTTTAAATTCGTCTTCAAAAGATTTTATAAAGGCTAGATCTTCTAATTTAATTTTACCCACAACTCCTCCAGACTCCGCTTTAAATTCATAATAATGGTGTTCCGTTTTGAAATGATTGATTTCTTCAAAATCATGATCTTCGGTTGCCATCCAAAAAATGGGCACAAAATCACTTGAAGGAAAATTTTGCTTTAAATAAACCGCAGTTTTAATAGTTTGTAAAATTTTATAAACGAAAAAAACCGGTCCGCTGAAAAGATTTAATTGATGACCAGTTGTAATGGTGAACGTATTATCATTTTTTAGCAAGGAAATATTTTCTTTTTGTAAATCAGACAATTCAAGTTTTAAAGTTTGATTTTCTAAAACTGAGCAAAGATTTCTTCGTTTTTCTGCCGAAAAATTTTTTGATTTACTTTCAATTTTAGTTTTAAAATTGTCCAAACTAAATCCATCTTCTAAAAATTCCGGAAACTTACCATTCAAAAAATCTTTGATGAGCTGTGGAATGGAAATTATATCTGTAAAATTTAAGCTGGATTTTTTTTTCAAAACATTATTTTTTAGTAGAAAATAGTAAAATTTTCAGAAATTAATTAAACAAATACCATACAATTCCAATATTTAAACGAAAATCGTAAAGCGGATAATTTGGCGCTGTGAAAGATTTATTTTGAGAGAATGTTGTGTTAAAATGCTCGGCTTCAACAAAGAAAATGAGTCTTTTTACTTTTAAATTAAAATAAGCATCAGCGATAGGCTGTCCACCAATAGAATAGGAATTTGAATCTGGCAGAATAAATTCGTTCAAAACAGGAAAATAGTTGCGCGAGGCAAATTTCGTGAAATAATATACTTTTAAACCGGTCTGAATTTCTGCCGCACCTTTAAATGCCTTGGTTTGATAATAAAAATTTAATCGACCTATGAAATTAGGCATCGGCAAAAGTTCTTTATTTGTTAAAGCACTTTGAAACAATACCTTTCCATTCAAATGAAATTTAGAATAATCCAAAGTTGCCTCACCTCCTATTTGAGATATATTTAATGAAGTACCACTTTGCTGCGGTTGTGCAAATTGATCAAAATAGGTATAATTATCAATTCTGTAATAATTTCCAAAAACTTGCGCATTGAACCACTTCAAATTTATTTTACCACCAATATCTGTGACGCTCTCGTTTTTTGCATCTTTTAAGTAATAATTAAATTTTCGATACACGGAAGTATTTTCCAATTGATTGAAAGTAGGCGATGCAGATTGAAAATTAACATGTGCATCAAGAACATAGCCTTTTATAGGTTCAAAATTTAGGATATTTTGAGAACGCACGTAAGTTCCAAAAGATTTCCCTTGAGAAAATTCAAAAAATGATTTAACGTCAATTTTATTCAATAACTTGATCGTAAGATTTCCTACTGCACCAATTCTATTTTCGGAAATTTCTGTAGGAATTGTATATAAAGAAGAAATAATGCCGGGAGTCGCGCCTGTTTTTATAATTTGATAACGTAGTCCAGCATCAAATTTAAATTTTTCCTTATCAAAAACCAAGCTTAGAGTATTACTTAAATTATTGGAGTATTTTTTTGTAAATGGTGGAAAATTAACAACCAAGTCTGAAGGAAAAGAATAATAGAATGGTTCTAAAGCATTTCCTAAATAATATTTATTACTTTGATTGTAGATTGTGTGTCGGATTTTAAAGGGATATTTTTCAATATCAAAGGGTGCAAATTCCTGGCTGAAATAATACCTTCTGTACTTAAATTCAGAATTGGAATTAGACAAATTAACCTGAAAATTCTGCCGATTATTGAATCTGCTATCACCACTACGAAATAAGCCAACATCTGTAATACCGCCATAATCTTGATTATTAACATTTTGACTTAAATAATGTGCGAAAAATTCATACCGCTTATTTTTTGAGATATAATGTCCAGAAAAGGAAGTATTGTTGCTTGCTGCCAAACTATTTCGATAATTACCCAAAGATCGCAAGCCATAATATTCTACAGCGAAATTAAAACGCGAACCGATATTTTGGGTGTAAGTTGAGTTTAAGATTGCACCATTATTAACCGAATTATGATAGATGAACGCCGTAGTAGGAGTTTTTACATCATAATATTTTACATCACCGATAGTTATAATGTTAAATGATTTATTCTCGGGAAGTAAGTTTAGATTTTTTTCTGTGTTGACGCTATAAACGAGATCTTGAAAACCCGAACCAACATTTGCAAACTGAATCTTTCCAAAATTATCCTGATTGTTGTACTGAGAAAAAATAAACGTTTTAACTGGTGAGAGAACTGTATCAAAAATTTTCTTTTCTGAAAACTGGGTTTGATACTTATAATCATTAATATTTGGTTTAAATATTTTCAAAGAATCTTTAACGCCAGAATCGACGACCAAAGTATCGCTTGATTTCACTTTTTTGTTGTCTGTTTTATTAATAACCTGCGCTTTCAAAGAAAGACAAAAGAAAAGGCTTAGAAAAAGATATTTCATTAAATAATATTGGAATTACAAATGTAAAGAAATGAGTGGAAATAAAAAACCTTGAAAACAGTATTAGAAATAAAAAATCCACCTCGCAAATGAGGTGGATTAATTGAAAAATTTATTAGAATTAAATTACTGCTTTTTTAACACGAAAACATAATTTTTGTAGTTTCCATAATTAAGCGGATTAATAGTAATATCTCCACTACATCTATCTACCTTTCCTGAGCCAGTTACAGCTAAAGGTCCACCATTAGCAGCACTATAAACAAAATTTGTATTAGATACTACTGTGAAGGTACCATCAGCAGCTACTGTTAAAATCATGTATGCAGATGCACCATTTTGTACATAAGGATCATTAGTTGCTCTGACAAAAATTTGGTTTGCAGCCGTCCCAGGCGTAACTGGTACAAGATCACCTACGTTATAATCTTGCCAAGTATCAGTTACGACCTTATAATTTCCAGTAAACTTAGTGTTAACGAATGGACAAGCTAAAGATATATTTAACTTAAAATCTTGATTAAAATTCGCATTCTTAAGTGAATTAGATTGCAATTTGAAAGCAATAGATTTTCCAGCCAAAGTAGCACCACTTTCTAACAATATTATAGGAAAAGAACCTGTTGCAGTGCCATTTTTTAAAGTGATTGTTTTATTAGCGATCGTATAATCTACACCTTCTTTTGCTGTAGAATTTGCTGCATCTACAACTAAGGTAACGTCACTATCTGCTGCTGCTTGTTTTAAAACACCAAAAGTTACATTATAGGTTGTGTTACCTCCACCAGAAACTACAGTTGTATTGGCAGAACTTTGTGGAGAATTAAACAATAGAAGAGAATCTCCATTGTAAGCCAATTCGCCGTCATTCCTGCATGAGTTTACGACAAACATCAGTGCAAAAATTGTTAATATTGAAAATATTTTTTTCATTTTATTAAATTTTAAGGATAATATTAATATCCTGGGTTTTGTGTAATTACATTATTAGCAGTCAATTCTACTGTTGGAATTGGCAGGGCAAATTTAAAGCTTGATAGCGGTAAATTTGCAGGATTTGCTCCCGGATAATTAGAAGAAGGAGAAGAGTAATCCGCTGGATCTCTGTCAATTCCTTCACCCGCTTTTGCGCCGATTCTTTTAAGATCAATAAATCTATAGCCTTCAAAAGCAAATTCTAATCTTCTTTGATCTAAAATACCAGCCCATGCAGCTTGAGTTGAACCATATACATCAGGTGTATAACCAGAAGTATATCTTGCGGCCTTCACAGCATTCACAGCCAAAGCTGCACCTGCAGGATCTGATGCTGCTGCACGAGCTTCAGCTTTGATAAAGTACATCTCAGATAATCTCATGATTTTAATATCATTAGTAAGACCACCTGTTGCAGAGGTTGCTGCAGTAGTACTTCCAACGGCTGTTCCACCATGTTTATTAATAATCAATTGATCAGAAGTTCTGAAATCTGATGCAGTTGCATAATTTGGATTTATCAAAGAACTAGGTGCTACAATTGTTCCGTAACGGTAATCATTTTGATTTGCAGCTAGTTTGTTATAAAGTGCTCTACTGATGTCATAAAATGGTGAGCCTGCAAAATTAGGTGTTACGGACACCCAAGCATTGTGTAGATTATAAGTCTGTGCATTTTGAGCGGGCGTTCTTTTTAGTCTGAATATTGTTTCAACGTTTGACGCTTCGTTATCCGTGAAAAATATTTGTTGGTAAGACGCTGCGGTATTGGCTAATGTTAAACCAGACTGCGCAATTACTTGGTTAGCAAAAGTTTCTGCATTTGGATAATCACCTTTGTACAAATAAGCACGCGCTTTCAATCCTAGCGCAAAAAATTTATTTGCTGTCGTTTTATCCAAACCAGCAGCTGACAAAGCATTATACAACGCAATTGATTTATCACAATCACTTTGAATAAGATCATAAAACTGTTTGTTGGTTGCACGAGGTCTGTTATTTGCAACAGTAGAATCAAAAGATCGATCTGCAAGTATACCAGCAAGCGCGGTATCAGAATTTAGATCTGTACTAAAGTAAGCCAAAATCTTCAAATGACAGAAAGCTCTAAGTGCGTAAGCTTGTGCTAAAGTTTTACTAACTAAATCTTTGTCTGCAGTAGAAGTTGCTGGAACAAGAGCTGCAAATTCAATCACTCTGTTAATATAAGCTAATGCTATGTAATTGTCAGTCCAAGTTGCACTAGGAAATACAGTTTGTGGTGTAACTCCAAATAAATATTCATTATCATTTTGAATACCTTGGCCACCGTTGTTACTCCCGATACCAACTTCATCTGTAAAAACTGAAACCTGCTGAGATTCTATTCGTGAATTAATATTTGCATAACCCGTGTTTAATAACAGCACTAGATCTGCTGGTGTCTTAATCGCCACTTGCTGTGTAAGAGCTCCCGGGGTGTAGGCGTTTAATAAGTCTCGATTACAAGAGGTTAACATAAGACCTCCGAATAAGATTGATTTTATTATATTTTTATTCATTTTTATACTATTTTTAAAATTAAAATTTAACCGATAAACCTAAAGTATAAATTCTAGGTGTTGGATATTGGTATTGGTCGGCAGCTCTACTACTTTCTGCGTCAAAACCTTGCCATTTAGTCCACGTTACTAAATTCTCACCCTGCAAAGTTACAGAAAGACTTGTAATCGGTGTACCAACATAATATTTTTTTGGTAATTCGTATCCAATTTGTGCATTTCTAAGTCTTACATACGAAGCATCTCTTAAAAATCTATCTGAACTTCCCTGAGAAGACAAATTCGCAGTTAAAGACGGAATATTAGTATTTGTATTAGTTGGCGTCCAAGCGTTTAACAAATCTGTACTAACATTAAAGTTCGATAAGTTACTCGGTGTTAAATATCCTGACAAATCATAATCATATCTCCAGATATCCTGTACGAAAGAGAATGATGTAGAAGCAAAGAATCCTTTGTATTTGAAATCAAAACCAAAACCACCTTGGTATTTAGGTAAGTAATTCTTTCCTGTTAACTGTCGGTCACCATCTACAGGGTTTTCTGTAAGGTTACCGTTTTTATCATTAAATAAAAGATTACCATTTGATTGATTTACGCCAGCATAGTGGTAAACTTTATATTCATATAAGGATGCGCCATCTTTAATAGTGGTTAAACCACCATCAATTTCTGGTACGAAACTTTTAACTCTGTTTCTGTTGTAAGATCCATTTCCTCTAACAGAAAACTGCATGTTTTCATTTTTGATTACATCATATTTAATATCCACCTCAACCCCTCTATTCTGTATTTTAACAGGTGAGTTTTGAGTAATGCTTGTTGAACCTAATACTGGACTTTGTGGTGTTGCCAAAAATAGATCAGAAGTTGTTTTCTCGTAAACACCAACCGAACCAGATAGTCTTCTGAATAAATCAAAATCAACAGCTAAATCAATATTTTTAGTAGTTTCCCATCTTAGATCGGGATATCCGAACGCTGCTGAATAACCTTGCTGACCATTATATACATTGTTCCCTTGAGCAAAAACATCTGCATATCTTGGCGGATTAGTTGTTTGGTAAACTGTTCCTCCTGTATTAAATGTCCCTATAGTTCCACTTAAGAATCTTTGGTTACCTGCAGTTCCTATAGAACCGTGTAATTTCAACATTTGAATATCTGAACTCTTAATAAAGGATTCTAAATTAATACGTCCACCAAGTGCCCAAAAATTACCAAATTGTTTATCTTTTGCAAATACACTTGCTCCATCTCTCCTGCCTGTTGCAAGAATACCAAATTTTCCATCGTAATCATAGTCGAAAGATGCAAAATAAGAAATTAGAGCTAGCTTAGCATTAAATTGTGATGTTACTGGCACGTAAGGACTATTAGCAGAACCATCATAACCAGCATAACCAACACCAGAACCTGGTACATAAGTTTTAGGCAATAGTCCATTTCTTCTAATAAAAATACCGCTTAGTTGTGAATAGTTATACTCACCATTACCTTGTAAACCAAATGTATGTTTTCCTATTTTTTTATCATATCTTAAAGAGTAAAGATTATTAAACAAAAATTCTTTTTGGCTATTGTTGTCCTCAAATCCTCCATATAAATTATTTCCTTTAAATAATAAAGCATTAAAAGAGTTTGGAAATTCTGACTGAAAGTAAGTACTACCTAAATATTGTCCAGAAGTTCTAACTGAAGCAGTAATATCATTTGTTATTTTATAAGAAGCACTAGCTGCCATATCCAAACGAATATTATCCGTTAATGTAGTATAATTTGCTAATTTATCCTGTAAAAACAAAGGCGTATATAAAAGTCCTCCAAGTGGCAATTTGTATAAATCTAAAACCTGTTGACCATTTCCTGGTTGGTAAAGATTTGGGTCTAAGTATGCAGCGCCAGCAAATGCACCTAAAATATAATTTCTATTTACAGCACCCGTACCAAGGTTGTTAGCAATATTATTTTTGTTATAGCCTAAACCAGTATTAAGTGAATATTTAAATCTCTTGTTTGTAGATCTTCCATCAATATTGTTTCTAACGGTAAATCTGTTAAGGTTGGTAGATTTAAGAATACCATCCTGATTATAGTAACCAAAAGAAGTATAAGAATTTAAATTTTCACCTCCAGAAGTAATTGATAAATCATGACTCTGAGTAATTGCTGGAGCAAAAAATACATTTCTCCAGTTTGTATTGATTGGATATGCATCAATTTGAGACTGTGTTAAAGTAGCACCTAACCCAACTCCAAATCTTTTTTGCAATGTTAACTCCTGAGAAGCGTTCGCATACTTATATTTTGGATCCTGTAGTGTAGAAACACCAAAAATAGCTGAATACCTTAAGGATATTTTCTGATTAAACCTACCTGTTTTTGTAGTAATCAAAATAACACCGTTAGCACCACGTGAACCGTACTCTGATATTGCTGATGCGTCCTTCAAAATAGAAAGTGATGCTATATCATTTGGGTTAATTGCCGCAAAACTATCACTGTTAGATGGAAATCCATCAATAACATATAGAGGATCGGAACTACCATTGATGGTAGAAATACCTCTAATGATAACCGTAGGCTTAGATCCAGGTTGCCCTGATCCTGATGCAATGTTTACACCTGCAGCCTGACCCTGCAATGTACTTAATACATTGGCATTTGGTCTGCTTTCAAGAGTTTCACTATTTATAGTGGTTACAGTTGTTACCGCCTTTTTCTTGGTGGTAGTTCTATAACCAGTAACAACAACCTCATCGATTGTTTTTTCATTGGAAATAGTATCATTTTTAGCACGGGGTGTTCTTTGCGCTACCATTAAAGATCCGGTAAAGAAAACCGCTGCCATACTTACTACACGTAATTTTAAATTCATATTAAGATTATTTTAATATTAAAGGGCAAAGATGTTAAATAATATTAACATACACAACTTTTAATATTTTTTTTTAAAATTGTTTATATCTAGCGAAATATTCATCTAAACGTAGCAAACGTTTGCAATAAGTAAAAGAAAAGATTACAATTGCGAACCTAAAATCAGACAACAATTAGAACTTAACGGTAAATTTTAAGGTTTTATTAACAAAGAATTAATTATCTAATTTCAGTTCGTATAATTAAAAAATTTATAATAATTTAATATTTCTATTTTGAACTAGATGATCCTCAATTTAAAATCTTCCTATTAGACATTCTATCTTAATCCTATATTTACATACCAATAAAAAAATCCCGCAAAAAATTGCGGGATTTAAAATTTTAGAACAAATTAAAAATTTTGATCTATTTTAGAGTCTTCTTTACAGAAATTTCTTCATAAACCTCCAAGATGTCACCTGCCTCTATATCATTGTAACCCTTAATATTAAGACCACATTCATAACCTTTAGTCACTTCTTTCACATCATCTTTAAAGCGCTTCAAACTTTCCAGTTTACCGTCAAATTTAACGATTCCGTCACGTAATAATCTGATGTTAGAATTTCTGGTCACTTTTCCGGTTAGCACCATACAACCTGCAATTGTACCCACTTTTGTGATTTTGAAAGTTTCTCGTATTTCTACATTACCTATAACCTGCTCTTTAATTTCTGGTGAAAGCATACCCTCCATGGCTTCTTTTACCTCATCAATGGCGTCATAAATAACTGAGTAAGTTCTGATCTCAATTTCTTCCTTGTCAGCTAATTCTTTTGCATTCGCACCAGCTCTTACATTGAAGCCAATAACAATTGCATCGGAAGCCGTCGCTAATAAAATATCACTTTCTGTGATCTGACCAACTCCTTTATGTAAAATATTAACCTGAATTTCTTCCGTAGATAATCTCACTAACATATCAGAAAGTGCTTCTACAGAACCATCCACATCACCTTTCAAGATAATATTAAGTTCTTTAAATTCACCTAATGCAATTCTACGTCCTATTTCATCTAACGTTAAATGTTTCTTAGTACGTATAGATTGCTCTCTTTGTAACTGATCTCTTTTATTAGCAATAGTTTTTGCCTCTTTCTCATCTGTGAATACCCGAAATTTATCCCCTGCTGTAGGCGCGCCATCTAATCCTAAAATTGTTACCGGAATCGCTGGACCCGCAGTTTCTAAAGGATTACCACGCTCATCAAGCATTGCTTTTATTTTACCATGATTAGTTCCTGCAAGAACATAATCACCGATTTTTAAAGTTCCTGATTGTACTAAAACAGTTGAAACATATCCACGTCCTTTATCTAATGATGCTTCAATTACAACACCCTGACCTAATTTATCTGGATTGGCAGTTAATTCTAATAATTCTGCTTGTAATAATACTTTTTCTAAAAGAGCCTCCATATTTGTTCCTACTTTTGCGGAAACTTCCTGAGACTGCACGTTTCCGCCCCATTCCTCTACCAAAACGTTCATGGCAGAAAGTTGTTCCCGAACTTTGTCAGGATTAGCACCAGGCCTGTCCATTTTGTTTAAAGCAATGATCATCGGAACTCCAGCAGCCTGCGCATGAGCAATTGCTTCTTTAGTTTGTGGCATTACGTCATCATCTGCTGCAATTACAATAATTGCAATATCTGTAACCTGCGCACCACGCGCTCTCATTGCTGTAAAGGCTTCGTGACCAGGCGTATCTAAAAATGTGATTCTTTGGCCAGTTTCCAACTCTACGTTATAAGCACCTATGTGTTGTGTAATTCCACCGGACTCACCAGCGATTACATTTGTTTTTCTAATATAATCTAATAAAGATGTTTTACCGTGATCAACATGTCCCATCACTGTAACAATAGGCGCACGGCTCAGTAAATCTTCTGGTGCATCAGCTTCAATTTCTGTAATAGATTCTTCTAAATCTGCATCGGAAAATTCTATTTTAAAACCAAATTCATCGGCAACTAATAAAAGTGTATCTGCTTCTAAACGTTGGTTCATTGTAACCATAACGCCTAAAGAGAAACATGCGGAAATTACTTCCATTGGACTTACTTCCATTAAACTTGCAAGTTCACCTACAGAAATAAATTCTGTCACTTTTAAAGTTGTGTCTCTTGCGTCGGCCTCGTTTTGAAGATCATCCTGTTCTCTTCTGTAAACTCTTTTCTCCTTTCTATATTTAGATCCTTTAGATTTCCCTTTTTTATTGGTTAATTTTTCTAAAGTTTCTTTAATTTGATTTTTTACCTGCTCTTCAGTTAATTCTACAGGCATTGAAGGTCCTGTACTACGTCTGCTGGTTCCTGGTCTCGGGCTTCCCCCACCACGATTATTATTATTTCCTGGACCACCCGGACGGTTTTGCTGTGGCGGACGGTTTGCACCTCCTGGACCAGCTGCTCCGGTTGCGCCAGTATTTGAAGCACCTGGAGTTGCAGGTTTTTCAATTCTTTTACGTTTCTTTTTATTTGCTCCTGCTGCGGGTTTAGGTTTATTAAATTGAGACAAATCAACGGTCTGCTTCAATATTTTTACACCTTCCAGTTTTTTGTAAACTGTCTCAATCACTTGTGATTCTGGCTCCTCAGGTACTGTATTTGTGACAATGCCTACTACAGGCTCAGGAATTGCAGCTTTTACCGGCTGTTCAATGACTGATCTTTCCTCGATAACAGGTTTTTCAACCTTCGGACTTTCTTTCCTGGAATTTCTAGGTCTTGTTCCCTCAATCTGGGACAAGTCTATTTTGTCCAAAACTTTAAATTCCTTTTTCTCTGGTTGCTTTACGGTTTCTGATTTTGCAACCTCTTCCAGCTTCTGCGCAGGAACTTCTACCGCTTTAACTTGTACCTCATCAACTTTTGGCTGTTCAACCGTAGGTTTTACTGGATTTAAATCAATTTTTCCCAAAATTTTAGTTTCAGGTTGTGGATCAGCTTTAGCTCTGATAACTTCTGGCGCTCTTTGCACCTCAATCTGAAGTTTCTCTTCCGGAACTTTAGCAATTACCACTTCATGAGAAGCCTTTTTCTGTTCTCCGTCTTTACGGAATTCCGCCTCCAATGCAGAAAATGCCTTTTCTTCTAATACAGTATTTGGATTATTCTCAACGTCCATACCTTGAGTCTGTAGAAAATCTACGGCTCTTGGGATAGAAATGTTAAGTTCCTTAACTGCTTTATTTAATCTTATTTTTGGCATATAAATTTGTTTGCTTCAGCGTGCAACATTTGCACAAAACTGTTTTTTTTTAATTTAAATTAATATAATTTGTAAAAGTGAAAACTTAAATATCTAATTCCGCCTTTAATATTTGTTTCACATCATCGATAGTTTCTTCTTCTAGATCTACTAATTTTGCAAGCACATCTGTGTCTTTATCTACAATGCTTCTTGCTGTTAGTAAGCCTACTTTTTTAAACTCATCAATAACCCAATCCTCGATTTCGTCTCTAAACTCATCGATATTCACATCATCATCTTCTCTTTTCTCTCTATAAACGTCTATTTCATAACCACTTAGCCAAGTTGCTAAACGAATATTCTGTCCTTGTTTACCGATAACACGAGAAATTTCTTCAACAGGCGTATAAACAAGCGCATATTTTGTTTCCTCGTTAATCTCAATTTTATTAACTGTCACATTACCCAATGCTCTTTTCACCATTATTTCAGGATTTTTAGACCATTGAATAACATCAATATTTTCATTTTTCAACTCACGAACAACACCGTGAATTCTAGAACCTTTCACACCAACGCAAGCACCAACGGGATCAATTCTGTCATCATAAGCATCAACCGCGATTTTCGCCTTTTCACCAGGGATACGTACTACTTTTTTCAAAATAATCGTACCATCCGCAATTTCTGGAATCTCTAATTCCAATAATTTTTCCAAGAAAATTGGTGACGTTCTGGAAAGAATAATTTGTGGTTTTGAACCATGAAAATCAACACTTTCTACGATTGAGCGAACACTTTCTCCTTTTTTAAAATAATCTGAGGGAATTTGATTTTCTTTTGGCAAGATAAATTCATTTCCTTCATCATCTAATAAAATAACATGCTTATTTCTAATGTGATGAACTTCACCTACAACAATCTCTCCAATCTTATCGTGGAATTCTTCATAAAGCGCGGCATTGTTATATTCCTGCAATTTAGTAGTCAAGATCTGCTTTAAAGTTAAAACACTTCTTCTACCCAACTGCGACACTAAAATCTCTTGCGTATATTCCTCACCAACTTCAAAACTATCGTCAATTTTTTTAGCTTCAGAGATTTCTATTTCTAAATCATCATCTTCAGACATTTCATCTTCCACGATCATTTTATTAAGAAAAATCTGAAAATCTCCTTTATCCGGATTTACGATCACATCAAAATGATCATCAGAATCATATCTTTTTCTAAGCAAAGTCTTCAGGGAATCTTCAATAATAGCCATTAAATCTATCTTACTGATTCCTTTCTCGTCTTTAAAATCTCCAAAGGATTCAATCAACGCTAAATTATCCATCTATTTTTTCTTTATAAATTTTTTAAAATTTTACTATAACTAAGGCTTTTTTTATGTCGCTGTAAGAAATCTTTCTTTCTTCTACCACATCTTCTTTGCCTTTGCCAATCAATTTTGGTCTTCTGTACTGTAATTTTAAAGTGATATCCGTTTCACTTACCGCAATAAGTTCACCTTCAATTTCTTCATCATTGTTTAACCAAACTTCTACTTCTCTTTCAATATTTTTTCTAAACTGACGCGGCGTTTCTAGAGGTTCACTTAAACCCGCAGACATTACCTGAAGACTGAAATCTTCATCCTCCTCAAGATTAAATTCTATGGCGCGGCTTGCATCCAAACAATCTTGAAGTGTAACACCATTGTCGCCATCTAAAATCACCGTAATATCTTGCGCAGCCGTTATTTTTGTTTCTATTAAAAACAAATCTTCTCTTTCTGCAAGAAAATCATTAACTAAACCGGCAACTTTTTCTTTAAAACTCATCTAAAATCATACTGAAGGTTAATCTACGAAAAAAGGCTTTCTTCCGAAGCCTTCTCATTATATCCCGTAAATCTTTTGCAAAGATAAAATAAAAAATAATGGTATGCAAATACACTAATTGCACATAAATAATATTGTATGGTAAATTTTGTATTTTTGACAAAATTAAAAACACCAAACTTTGAATATAACGATTGTTGGGACGGGCTATGTCGGTTTAGTTACAGGCACTACTTTAGCAGAATTAGGAAATTCAGTGTACTGCGTAGATATTGATGAGAAAAAAGTTGAAGCCATGAAATTGGGCAAAGTACCAATTTACGAACCCAATTTAGAAGAAATATTTCTGCGAAATATTCAGGCACAACGTTTATTTTTTACTACTAATTTAAAAGAATCTTTAGAAAAAAGTGACGTTATCTATCTTGCACTTCCCACGCCTCCAGGCGAAGATGGCTCGGCAGACTTATCTTATGTTTTGAAAGTGGCCAGTGATATTGGTGAAATGATGACTTCTTATAAAGTGATTGTCAATAAATCTACCGTTCCTGTAGGCACGGCGGATAAAGTGCGGGCAACGATTGCGGCTAAAACATCTGTAGAATTTGATGTGGTTTCTAACCCGGAATTTTTGCGTGAAGGTTTTGCCGTAGAAGATTCGATGAATCCGTCAAGAGTGGTGGTTGGTTCTAGTTCTGAGAAAGCAAAATCTTATATGTCTAAAGTTTATCAGCCTTTTACAAATACCGGAATTCCAATAATTTTCATGGACGAGAAATCTTCCGAACTTACAAAATATGCCTCTAATTCTTTTCTTGCGGTGAAAATCACATTCATGAACGAAATTGCGAATTATTGTGAAAAAGTGGGTGCAGATGTAGATAAAGTGCGTCTCGGGATGGGAAGTGATGATAGAATTGGACACCGATTTTTGTTCCCGGGAATTGGTTATGGTGGAAGCTGCTTTCCAAAAGATGTGAAAGCCCTAATTAAAAGTGGAAAACAGGAAAATTTTGATTTTCAAATTTTAGCAGCGACTGAAAATGTAAATATTTCACAAAAAGTTATTTTGGTTTCAGAAATTGAAAATTATTTCGAAGGCAACCTTAATGGTAAAAAAATTGCACTTTGGGGTTTGGCTTTTAAAGCAAATACGGACGACATACGGGAAGCTTCTTCTTTAGATAATATTAAAATTTTATTAGAAAAAGGTGCAGAAATTATTGCGTATGATTCTATTGCTGAGGAAAATGTAAAGAAAATTTTAGGTGATAAAATTTCCTATGCTAAAGACATGTATTCTGCTTTAGAAGACGCAGATTGTCTTTTAATTACGACAGAATGGTCAGAATTTAAAAATCCGAATTTTAAATTAATGGCAGAAAAATTAAAAAATAAAGCCATTTTTGACGGTCGAAATATGTTCCCACTTGAATTGCCGGAGCAGAATGGTTTTTATTATAAAAGTATTGGAAGAAGAACGATTGGATAAAAATAGAAATTAAAAACAAACACATATTTAAATTTTAAAATCAATATGAACACAATAATAATCACAGGTGGCGCAGGATTTATCGGTTCGCACGTTGTAAGGGAATTTGTAAAGAATAATCCGGAAAAAACAATTATTAATCTGGACGCTTTAACTTACGCTGGAAATCTGGAAAATTTAACGGATATCGAGAACGAACCAAACTATGTTTTCGAGAAAGCAGATATTACTAAACCGGAAGAATTGCGTCCGATCTTTGAAAAATACAAACCGGAAGCGATCGTTCATCTTGCCGCAGAAAGCCACGTAGACAGAAGCATTACAGATCCGAACGCTTTTATAAATACGAATGTAAACGGCACTGCAAATCTTTTAAATTTAGCCAGAGAATTCTGGACGTTAAACCCAGATCATCAACACGGAAATTTCCCGGATGAAAAGCGAGATTTTCTTTTTTATCACGTTTCTACAGATGAAGTTTATGGAAGTTTAGGCGAAACTGGGTTTTTCACTGAGGAGACTTCTTATGATCCGAAATCGCCCTATTCTGCAAGTAAAGCCGCTTCCGATCATTTAGTTCGCGCTTACGGAAATACTTACGGAATGCCTTTTATTATTTCAAATTGTTCTAATAATTATGGCCCAAATCATTTCCCGGAAAAATTAATTCCGCTTTGTATTTTAAATATCATTAACGAAAAACCTTTGCCAATTTATGGTGATGGAAAATATACGCGCGATTGGCTGTATGTAATTGACCACGCAAAAGCAATTCACCAAATATTTAATGATGCAAAAACTGGCGAAACTTATAACATCGGCGGTTTTAATGAATGGAAAAACATTGATTTGGTAAGAGAACTCATCAAACAAATGGATGAAAAATTAGGAAAACCTGCGGGTCATTCAGAAAAATTGATCACTTACGTGAAAGACCGACCCGGACACGATTTACGTTACGCAATTGATGCTACAAAACTAAATAAAGAATTGGGCTGGAAACCAAGTGTCACTTTTGAAGAAGGCTTAGGAAAAACAATTGACTGGTTTTTGGAAAACAAGCAATGGCTTGACGATGTGTCTTCAGGTAACTATCAAAATTATTACAACAAACAATATTCTTAATATTATGAAAGGAATTATTTTAGCCGGCGGTTCCGGCACCAGACTTTATCCATTAACGATTGCTGTGAGCAAACAACTCATGCCGGTTTATGACAAACCAATGATTTACTACCCGCTTTCTACGCTACTTTTGGCTGGAATTAAGGATATTTTAATTATTACCACGCCACACGATCAAGAAGGATTTATCAAACTTTTGGGCGACGGTTCAGCAATTGGATGCAATATCCAGTATAAAATTCAACCCAGTCCCGATGGTTTGGCGCAGGCTTTTATTTTGGGAGAAGAATTTATAGGCAATGATTCTGTAGCCCTAGTTTTGGGTGATAATATATTTTACGGAAGTGGTCTGCCAAAACTTTTATCTAGCAAAACGACTGTAAAAGGTGGTTGCGTTTTCGCCTACCAGGTTTCTGATCCTGAAAGATATGGGGTGGTCGAATTTGATGAAAACTTGAAAGCTATTTCTATTGAAGAAAAACCAGAACAACCAAAATCAAATTTTGCGGTGCCTGGTTTGTATTTTTACGATAATTCTGTGGTAGAAATTGCAAAAAATTTAAAACCTTCCGTTCGTGGTGAACTAGAAATCACCGATGTTAATAGAATTTATCTGGAAAAAGGCCAGTTAGAAGTTGGCGTTATGTCTCGTGGAACGGCTTGGTTAGATACAGGCACTTTTGATTCATTGCACGAAGCTTCAGAATTTGTAAAAGTTCTTGAAAAAAGACAGGGTTTTAAAATATCTTGTATTGAAGAAATTGCTTATGTAAAAGGATTTATTAACAAAGATCAACTTTTAAAGTCTGCAGAGAAATATGGAAAAAGTGGTTATGGCGATTATCTGAAAAAATTAGTTTAGTGTTCAATTTTTAAGAGATTGATAAACATTTCATTATAAATAAGACTGCTAAATATTTACATTGTAATAATTAAAAAATCTTATTTTTGCTGAATTAAACACAAAGCACGAAATGACAGAAAATAAGCAGGAATGGACTGAAACCATCGAGTCTGAAAATTCTCTCTTTAACCTTAATTTAAAAGAAGTTTGGGAATATAAAGATTTGGTTTATATGTTCGTAAAACGGGATTTTGTATCCGGTTTTAAGCAAACGATTTTAGGTCCGATTTGGTTTTTTATCAATCCTATTTTCACCACTTTGATGTATCTTTTGGTATTCGGTAAAATAGCAAATATTTCAACCGACGGTGCGCCAAAAATCTTATTTTATTTAGCTGGTGTCACTTTGTGGAATTACTTTTCCAGCTGTCTTAATGGGACTTCAAGTGTTTTCACAGGAAACGCTGCGATTTTTGGCAAGGTGTATTTTCCACGTTTAGTAATGCCTTTGTCCGTTGTTTTATCCAATTTAATGCGCTTCGGAGTTCAGTTCCTTCTATTTTTAGTTGGCTTTTTTTATTATTTTAGTAAAGGAGAAGTAACACCAAATTTATGGATTTTAGCTACACCATTTCTTATTATTTTAATGGCTGCATTTGCACTGGGAGCGGGAATGATTTTTTCGGCATTAACTACTAAATATCGGGACTTACAAATGCTTTTGGGTTTTGGTGTGAGTTTGTATATGTATGCAACACCTGTCATTTATCCAATTTCAGCTTTACCAAAAAGCATACAGACTTACGCAGATTATAATCCGCTAACAGGTATTTTCGAATGTTTTAAACACGCTTGGTTAGGCACTGAGGGTTTCCGTCCGGAAATGTTAATATCAAGCACCATTATCATTTTTATTCTTTTGGCTATTGGCACTTTGATATTTAATAAAGTGGAGAAAAGCTTTATGGACACGGTTTAGAAGGCAAAATAAAAAGTAAAAAATTAATTTTAAATCAATGCTGGCATTAAAAGCTGAAAACATATCAAAACAATATAGACTTGGTCAAGTAGGCACAGGAACCATCAGCCATGATTTAAACCGTTTCTGGCACCAGATCCGTGGTAAAGAAGACCCCTATCTAAAAATTGGGGAAACTAATGACCGGACGGTTGTTGGAGAGAGTGAATATGTCTGGTCTTTGAAGGATATTAATTTCGAAATAGAACAGGGCGATGCAGTTGGTATAATCGGTAGAAATGGTGCAGGAAAATCTACTCTTTTAAAATTATTAAGCAAAGTCACCAAACCAACCACTGGAAAAATTCATACCAAAGGAAGAATTGCCTCTTTACTGGAAGTGGGCACAGGTTTTCATCCTGAAATGACAGGACGGGAAAACATTTATTTAAACGGCGCCATTCTCGGTATGACACGAAAAGAGATCAAAAGAAAATTTGATGAGATCGTTGATTTTTCTGGTGTTGAAAGATACATTGACACCCCTGTAAAACGCTATTCTTCTGGAATGTATGTTCGTCTGGCTTTTGCCGTGGCGGCGCATTTAGAATCAGAAATACTGATTGTGGATGAAGTTTTAGCTGTAGGTGATGCCGAATTTCAGAAGAAATGTTTAGGGAAAATGGGCGATGTTTCTAAAGGCGAAGGACGAACGGTTTTATTTGTAAGTCATGATCTGAACGCAGTATCTCAAATTTGTAATACTGGAATTTTACTTAATAACGGGCTGGTAGAATATTCAGGATTACTCAGAGAAACTATATCCACGTATCTCAATGCCGATAATAATGATGCTGTCTATCGTAATTTGAAAGATAACGGCGGAAAGAAAATGTATATCAAACAAATTGAAGTTCTAAATGATAATGGAAATATTTCGAAAGAGTTTGTACATAATGAGCCTATAAATTTAAAATTTTACCTAAGTATAAATGAGAAAATCTCAAATAGTAGCTTTTTCGTGACAATATTGGATTCTAGAAAAAGAAGAGTTTTTTCATGTGAACGGCAATCTGTAGATGCTTTAATGACTTTAACGATTGAAGCGGGAAATTTAGTAAGAGGGAATTATTCTATACATGCATTTATCAATCAGCCGAAAATAGCCCCGCTTGATGTGGCGGAAGATGTATGTAAATTTACCGTTATAGATGCTGGTTCTTATCTATCAAAACATGGCGAATACGATTATGGATCTGTCTTCGGAAGGTACACCTGGAAATAACATTATGAAAAATACAATACAAAAATTAAAAAAAATCCATCAAATTTATAAAAATGAAAGGTATTTAGAAAATACCGAACTTTTAATTAATGACAAAACAGGAATCAGCCGAGGTGAAGTTAACCGGATCAAAAAAACATCACCAGATAGTGAGGGTGTTACAAAACTTTTTGAAAACAATTTTTATTACTCACATGGAAATGCATTTCTGCATTTGATTGATGAAATTTTTGAGGATGAAGTCTATAAATTTGTATCTGAAACAGATCATCCATTTATAATTGATTGTGGCGCAAATATAGGCGTAAGCATTCTTTACTTTAAAAGATTGTATCCGAAAGCTAAAATTTTAGGCTTTGAGCCAGATGAAAAAATATTTAATAAACTTCTAACTAATATAAAGTTAGTGGATGATCTGAATAATATTGAGTTACGAAAAGAAGCTGTTTGGATAGAAGATACTGAGTTGTCTTTCTATTCTGAAGGTGGAGTTGCCGGATCTTCAGTAGTTGACTATAGTAATAAAAAGAACATTGTAAAAGTGCAATCTGTTGATTTAAAAAAATACCTCTTACAAACGGTTGATTTCCTCAAAATAGATATTGAAGGTGCAGAAAATCAAGTTATCTTTGACATTGCACCACATTTAGGAACCGTCAAAAATTTATTTTTAGAATACCATGGATTAACAGGTTCTCCTCAGAATCTTGGTGATGTACTCAATGTGATTAAAGAAAGCGGCTTCGAATATTACATTAAATTAGCAGCAGACGTTATTAAATATCCCTACTTTGACGAACAAAAAACCTCCTTTAATCAGCAACTAAATATATTTTGCTATCGTAAAAAATTGCTTGTTAATAATTAAAATGCATTAAAAAGTCTATTTTAATATGATCATAATTTTACACTCCATTTTTTATCATTGATGTTTAAAAACTAATTTATAAAATAATATTTAAGCAATTAAATAATATATAAAATTCAGAACAGCACAAGGCTAAAAACCACAAATGAAAAAAAAAATATTACTAATTTCTCATGATGCAGCAAGAACAGGGGCGCCAATAATGTTTTTGGATTTCGTGCGCTGGATTAAAACCAAGCACGCAGATTATGAGATTAGTATTATAATTGATAAAGATGGACCATTATTAGAAGAATTTCGAAAATACGCATTTGTTTACATTTTGCATAAAAATTATAACTATAAAATTAAAAGACTTAACAACATTTTAGAACGACAATATGAAGCATCTATTTTCAGAAAAATAAATTCTCAAAAATGGAGTTTTATATTTTCTAATACCATTACCAATGGCAAAATTCTAGAAAAAATAAATACGTCAGATATTCCACTTTTCAGTTATATACACGAATTAGAAAATTCCATTAATTTTTACAATAAAAGAAACAGAGTTGCAGCAACTTTGGAAAAAACAGATTTTTTCTTTTGTGGATCTGAAATGGTAAAATTTAATTTAATTGAAAATCACAAAATAAAACCTGAAAATACAGAAGTTGTATACTCATTTAAAGAGATAAAAAAAAATATAGTAAATAAAGAAATAAGAATTAATTTAAAATCACATTATAAGATACCGCATGAAGCGGTAGTTGTAGCAATGCTCGGTACTTTTGAATGGCGTAAAGGAAATGATCTTTTTATCAGAACTTGTATAGAAAATACCAATAAAAATATTTATTTTGTTTGGGTCGGGATTGATAATACAGATGAGTATGATAAAATCAATTATGACTTGCATAAATATCAAATAAAACCAAAATTAATTTTAATACCATCTTCAGAAAATTACTCAGATTTTTATAATATTATAGATATATTTTACCTCTCATCTCGTGAAGATCCATACCCTCTAGTAATGGTAGAAGCATCTTCATACGGAATTCCAATAATTTGTTTTAAAGGGGCAGGAGGTACAGAAGAGTTTATTAAGGATGTAGGTTTTGTTGCGCCTTACGGAGACACTAAAGAAGTCAACAATTATTTAGATCATATTGAGCAAAATAGAGATTTACTTAATCATCACAAAGTAACGATGATTGAAAAATCTAATGAAACACACAATATTGATTTAAACGCAAAAAAGATTTTAGAAAAGATTAATAAAACAGTTAAAGTTGGCAAATAAATTTTCTAATATAAATTATTGATCTAATTATGCCAAAAAAAATACAATTCCTCGCCTATTATCTACCACAGTTTCACCCTATTCCGGAAAATGATGAATGGTGGGGAAAAGGTTTTACTGAATGGACGAACGTTGTAAAAGCAAAACCACTTTTTAAAAATCACAGACAGCCAGTTTTGCCGTCGGATTTAGGATTTTATGATTTACGTCTTCCAGAAGTGCAGGAAGCGCAATCTAAATTAGCCGAAGAGTATGGCATCGATGGTTTTATTTATTACCAATACTGGTTTAACAAAGACAAAATACTTTTAGAAAAACCTGCAGAAGCCATGTTGAAAAATAAAAATATAAAAACACCTTTTTGCTTTTGCTGGGCAAACGAAACATGGAAAGGAATTTGGCACGGTTTAGACAATCCAGCTGTCTTAATTGAACAGGAATATGGCGGCGCAGAAGCTTATGAAGCTTATTTTAACTATTTGTTGCCGTTTTTTCAAGATGAAAGATATATAATTATTGACAATATGCCAATGTTTCATTTGTACAAAATACATGACATACCAGATTTCGAGATTTTTGTAAATACCTTTAATAGATTAGCTATTTCTGCAGGTTTCAGAGGTATATATTTTATCTCTGCAGGTTATCCAAATTCGATTCGCGTTACTAAAAATGAGCATATTTTCGGGGTAGTTGGGACAGATATATTTAACAGAGTTCGATATAATTATAAACCAGTATTCTCTTCTCGACTATTGCAAAATTATGAAATCCGCGTCAAGAAAAAATTAGGTTTTACAAATGATGTGAGCAACAGAAAAAAACCGCTAGCTATTGAATACAAAAATTTAATCGCTGTTTTTGATCAGGATTATCCGCATAAAAAATATATTCCTTGCGCCATTCCCAACTGGGACAATTCTTCCAGAACCAAAAATAAATCTTTAATTTTTCATAATTCAAAACCTGAGTTTTGGAAAGAACATTTGAATAAAACTGTATCAAGATTATTAAAGAATCCTGAAAATCCACAGTTTGTTATTATTAAATCTTGGAATGAATGGGCAGAAGGTAATCATTTAGAACCGGATCAAAAGTTTGGCAGAAAATGGTTAGAAGCAATAAAAGAAGTTCGGGATGAAAACGATTGCTAAAGTTTCCATCATCATCCCCAATTACAACAGAGCGAGTTTAATTAGTGAGACATTAGACTCTATCGTTACCCAGTCATTCACAAATTGGGAATGCATCATAATTGATGATGGATCTGATGACAATTCTAGCGAAATAATAAAACGTTATTCATTAATAGACCGACGTTTTAAACTGATAATCAGAGATTCAAAGTCACCAAAAGGTGCTAATTCTTGCAGGAATATTGGATTAAAAGAAGCCAAAGGAGAGTATGTTATTTTTTTTGACAGCGATGATATCATGATGCAAAATCATGTAGAAAAAAAGTTGGATAAAATTATCGAAAAAAATTATGATTTTGTAATTGCAAGGACAGAATATTTTGACAACCCAAACAATCTAAATCCTATTAATTATAGAGATTTGGGAAAAGTTCCGATCACGGCAGATAATTTCATTACTAAAAAAATCAATTGGCTTACTTTAGATCCCATTATTAAATCAAGCATTGCCAAAAGCATCGTCTTTACAGAGAAAAGTAACTCTGCAGAAGAATATAATTATTTTTCAAAATTAGTTTTAAGAACAAAAAATGGAATCGCAACTTCTGATATATTGTCTAGAAGACGCTTTCATGCAGAATCTTACCAATCGTCTTTAATTTCAGAGCAACAAAAAAATTTAAATTTATTCCATTACTATTACGATACTTATTTTGAAATATATAATTTTAGTCTGTCTAAAAACGCAAAGCAATTTATGCTTACCAAAATTAGCGAACTAATCTATGACGGTGATTTTATCTACAATAAAAAAGCACTTTATCTGGAATTTTTAAAAAATTTTAATATTTTAAAAGCGCTCAATAGCATGCGACTATTAGAATTTAGAAAAAATTAAATTCAAATGATCAAACCTTTAACTTCGCTTCGTTTTTTCTTCGCCTTAATGGTTTTCACAAGTCATTTGGGATTTGTGCAGACCCACAGTTCTCTATACAAATGGATCGCAAGAAATGTTTTTTTTGAAGGTTATTTGGGAGTTAGTTTCTTCTTTATTTTAAGTGGCTTTATTCTCACTTACAGTTATGAAAATAAAATCCTGGAGAAAGAAATTTCAATTAAAAAGTTCTACGTTGCGAGATTTGCCAGAATTTATCCGCTTCATCTAATAACCTTACTTTTAATTCTACCTTTTTTTATATTTAAAAATAATTTTAGTGTATTAGAATTTCTCTCCAATCTCACACTAACGCAAAGTTTTGTGCCATTACAAAATTTTTACACCTCTTTCAATGCGCCATCCTGGAGTATTTCAGATGAGATGTTTTTTTATCTTTTGTTCCCCTTTTACCTAATAATTTTTAATAAAAAACACGTATTTCAAAAATTTCTACCAATTTTGATCGGTGTTTTCCTTTTGATCTCAATTACACTTACACCCGAAACTTTTCATAAATCTTATTTCTATATCAATCCAATTAGCCGCAGCTTAGATTTTATTTTAGGTATTTTGCTTTACAAATTTTACAAAGAACACAGTTTGAAAATATTTTACACCTCCAGAAAAGCAAGTTTTATGGAAGGATTTTCTATTATAATATTTTTATTGTTTTTTGCTTTCCACAATTTTGTAACCCGGGGTTTTAGATTTTCAATCTATTATTGGATTCCTATGTGTCTCATAATCTACACATTTGCTCACCAGAAAGGGTTTTTCTCAAAAATACTCTCAGCTTCATGGCTTGTACTTTTGGGAGAAATAAGTTTTGGCTTTTACATGATCCATTATTTAGTTTTAGAATATGGAATTTGGTTTAAAGAGACTTTTATAATTACTTTAAATGATATTTCTTACACACTTTTGCTGTTTTTAATCACAGTCATTATTAGTTTGCTATCTTACAAACTTTATGAAAAACCAATGAATTCTTTTGTTAAAAGAAAACTGTCAACTTATGATTCCTAAAAAAATACACTATTGCTGGTTTGGCGGAAATCCTTTGCCAGAATATTTTCAGATCTGTATTGCAAGTTGGAAAAAATACTTGCCAGACTATGAAATTATAGAATGGAATGAATCCAATTTTGACATTTCCTGCTGTGACTACGTAAAATTAGCTGCAGAAAAAAGACAATGGGCTTTTGTTTCAGATTATGCAAGGGCTCTGGCTTTGTTTAATGAAGGTGGCATCTATATGGATATCGACGTCGAAGTAAAACACAGTCTTAACGAGTTTTTGCATCACCGTGCTTTTTCGGGTTTTGAAATTACCGGAAGTCCATTTACTGCACTTTGGGCGACAGAAAAAAATCATCCCTGGCCAAAAAAAGTGTTGGATTTTTACAATCAAAAATCAGATTTTGACCTTACTACGAACACAATTTTTGTTTCAGAATTACTAGAAAGAGAATACAAAATAAATCCCGATAAAGATGAATACCAGGAATTGGCTGACGGTATCGCAATTTATCCTTCCAGCTATTTCTGTTTAGATCTGCCAAAAAACTACACGGCGCATCATTTCATTGGAACGTGGCATCAAAGAGACACGCCAAATCCCTTTAAAGATTTTGTACACACCCATTTTTATTTGAAATCTTTACGCGACCTGCCAAACGGCGTACAGGAAATTCACAACGTTATTAATAACCAAAAAATGATGTCTGCTGATGATATTCTATCGCAATTTCCTTTAAAAATGTTGGTAAAACATATTACAAAACGATTAAAAATTAAATCATAAATTAATATTTTTACTACTTTTGCTCAAACACTTTGAATGTCACAAACCGCAATTATTTACGGAACGCGTCCGGAATTTTTAAAGGTATTTCCTTTAATTTTAGAATTTAATAAAAATAATTTACCAGTTTGTTTAATAAATACCGGACAACACGATTCCCTTTTGTCTGAAATGGAAAATGATTTCAAAGTTTCACCAAATTTCAGTTTATCAGTTCAGTCTCCAGAGTTTACGAATTCTAATTTAATTGCGAAACTGATCAATGATATTTCAAATTTGGTTCACCGCGAAAATATTTTAAAAATAATTGCTCAGGGCGATACATTAACTGTCTTAGCTTGTTCAATGGTCGCTTTTTTAGAACAAAAGAAATTTTACCACATAGAAGCTGGGCTTAGAACATCGACTATTAAATTCCCTTTTCCGGAAGAGTTTAATCGCAGAACGGTTTCTTTAACCTCTGATATTAATTTCTCGCCAACAGAACTTTCCAAAAACAATCTTTTAGCCGAAAATATTCCGCAATCTAAAATTTTCTTGGTTGGGAACACAATTGTCGATATGATTCAATATGTTTTAAAAAAAGAAAATATTGCTCTTGAATATGAGGATTCTGTTTTCATAACCGCGCACCGACGGGAAAACATAGGTAAACCTTTAGCGAATATTTCCCACGCCATCAAAGAATTAGCGGAAGAAAATCCGCACGTTAAATTTTACTGGACCTTGCATCCAAATCCAAATACACGTAAAATAATTTTAGATATTTTAGATAAAAATAAACCGGTAAATATTATTTTTTCGGAACCTTTAAATTACGTAGATGCCATTAAAATGATGGCAAAAGCAAAATTATTAATATCAGATTCTGGCGGCATTCAGGAGGAAGCACCAAGTTTGCAAAAAAGAGTTTTAATTTTAAGAAATGAAACAGAACGACCAGAAGTTTTACATTGTGGCTGCGGTATTTTAGTTGGTGATGATATTCAAAAAATTAAAGAAAATTTTAATCAAATTGTTAATAACGAAAAAGAATATATTTTTGAAAGCACTCAAAACCCTTTCGGTGATGGCAAAGCTGCAGAAAGAATTCTTGCTGAAATAATAAAATAAATTTATCGTTCTTTCCGCCAATTTGTCACCTTCCAATCGGTGGTATTTTTTTTGTAAAATAATTTTCATTAAAATTAAAAATTATGACAAAAGGTAATATTAATGTTTCGGTGGAAAATATTTTTCCTTTAATTAAGAAATTTCTTTACAGCGACCACGAAATTTTTCTTCGTGAATTAATTTCAAATGCAACAGATGCGACTTTAAAATTAAAACATTTAAGCAATATCGGTGAAGCTAAAAGTGAATTAGGCAGCATCGAAATTGAAGTAAAAGTAGATAAAGAAAACAAAAAAATTCACCTTATTGATCACGGTGTGGGAATGACTTCTGCGGAAGTTGAAAAATACATTAATCAAGTTGCATTTTCTGGCGCTGAAGAATTTTTAGAAAAATATAAAGATTCTGCGAAAGATTCAGGGATAATAGGACATTTCGGTTTAGGCTTTTATTCTGCTTTTATGGTGGCAAAAGAAGTTGAGATATTAACCAAATCATTTAATGAAGATTCCATCGCGGTTCGTTGGGTTTGTGACGGCTCACCAGAATTTACTTTAGAAGATTATCCGGGGAAAACGACCCGCGGCACGGAAATAATTTTACATATTGCAGATGATTCTACGGAGTTTTTGGAAGATTACCGCATCAAAGAATTACTGACGAAGTACAATAAATTTATGCCGGTTCCAATCAAATTTGGAACAAAAACTGAAACACTTCCTTTACCTGAAGATGCTGCGGATGACACAAAAGCGGAAACTGTGGAAGTTGATAATATTATCAATAATCCTAACCCAGCGTGGACCAAAAATCCAGCTGACCTTTCTGATGAAGATTACAAAAATTTCTACCATGAGCTTTATCCAACGCAGTTTGAAGAGCCTTTATTTAATATTCACTTAAATGTCGATTATCCTTTTAATCTAACCGGAATTTTATTTTTTCCAAAACTGGCAAATAATTTAAACATTGAAAAGGATAAAATTCAACTGTATCAAAATCAGGTTTATGTAACCGATGAGGTGAAAGGAATTGTACCTGATTTCTTAATGCTTTTGCGCGGTGTGATTGATTCACCAGATATTCCGTTGAATGTTTCCCGTTCTTATCTACAGGCGGACGGCGCCGTGAAAAAAATATCAAGCTATATCACCAAAAAAGTGGGTGATAAAATGGTTTCCTTATTTAACGAAGACCGTGAAGGTTACGAGAAAAAGTGGAATGACATTAAGATCGTGATTGAATATGGGATGATCTCGGAGGAGAAATTCTATGAGAAATCTGATAAATTTGCGCTTTATCCAACTGTTGACAAAAAATATTTCCTTTGGGATGAATTGATTGGAAAAGTAAAAGATTCCCAAACCGATAAAAACGGCAGAACGATTTTACTTTATGCGACAGATGCTGATGCACAAGATAGTTACATTCAAAAAGCCAAAGAAAAAGGATATGAGGTATTATTATTAGATTCACCAATTACCCCACATTTAATTCAGAAATTAGAAACTTCGAAAGATAATATTGCATTTGCGAGAGTAGATGCAGATCATTTAAATAAATTAATTGAGAAAGACGAGCCGACAATTTCAAAGTTAAATGATGAAGACAAAGAAAAACTGAAAACAATCGTAGAGAAAAATTTAGAAAATAATTCTTATGCGATGCAAGTAGAAGATTTGGATAGTTCTGATGCGCCTTTTCTTATTACACAACCAGAATTTATGCGTCGCATGAAAGATATGCAAGCAACCGGCGGCGGCGGTGGAATGTTTGGAATGGGAAATATGCCGGAAATGTACAATTTAGTAATAAATTCTAACAGTAATTTAGCTGAGAAAATTTTACATTTGGAAGATGCCGATCAACAAAAAACATTGATTCATCAGGCTTTTAATCTGGCTAAATTATCTCAAAACCTTTTAAAAGGAAAAGATTTAACTGCTTTTATAGAAAGTTCTTATTCGAATTTAGGTTCTTAAAATTTGTATTAAAATTTGTATTAAAATTTTAAAATCCGGTAATTAAGTATTACCGGATTTTTTGGTTTTGAAAATTTATTGAATAATGTCAGATCTTTTTTATTATTTTTACTTAAAACAAAAACTATGGTTGTCGGAAATGGCTTAATAGCTTCACTTTTTAAAGAAAACTACCGAAATGATGTGGTTTTTTTTGCCTCAGGTGTTTCTAATTCTTTGGAAAAAGAAGTGGCGCATTTTGAGCGCGAAGAAAATTTAATAAGAAAAAGTTTAAAAGAAAATCCGGATAAAATTTTTGTTTATTTTTCTACGTGCAGTATATACGATTCTTCTAAAAATGGAAGTGATTATGTTTTGCATAAACTAAAAATGGAACAGATCATTAAAAATGAATCTAAAGAATTTTTAATTTTGCGGGTCAGTAATGTTGTTGGAAAAGGCGGAAACCCGAATCTTTTGGTAAATTATTTAATGCGTTGCGCGAAGGAGGAAAACACAATTAATGTTCACACAAAAGCCACGCGAAATCTAATTGATGCTGAAGATATAAAAAAAATTACCGAAAAATTATTAAATGAAAATTATCTAAATCGAATCGTTAACATGGCATATCTACAAAATTATTCCATCGTTGAAATTCTAGAAATAATTGAGCGTTTTTATCATAAAAAATTAGATTTAAACCTAGTAAAAAACGGTTCGGGTTATGATATCAATATACCGGAAACAGAGGATTATTTCAGAGAAAACAATCTGACTTCAAAAGATGATTATTTAATGAATATTCTTAAAAAATATTATATTTAATTTTGAAAATTAAAAAATAAGTTATTAGAAAATTTATGAATCCCTTAGTTAGCATAATTACTACATTCTACAATTCAGTTTCGTTGGGAAATTTTGTAGAAGTTGCAATGGATTCACTTCTGAGCCAAACGTACAAAAATATTGAATTTATATGTGTAAATGACGGATCAACTGACGACACACTTGAGCAATTACAACTTTTTCAGAAGAAAGATAGTCGGATTCAAATTATTGATAAAGAAAACGAGGGCACAGCACAATACGCAAAAGCCGCGGGACAAGATTCTGCAAAAGGTGATTATATTATGCTGTTTGATCATGATGACGGCATTAGCAGTGAAGCTGTAGAGTCTGCTATTGCAGTATTTAGAAACCGACCAGAATTAGATATGGTGGGATTTATTGTAAAAACCATGCAGACAAACGGGGATGTAAAAAGTATTTATTCTTTAGACAACCGCTTAGAAAATATTTCCGACTACAAATCTAATAACATTACCGGTGCTCAAGCTCTGGAAAAAACAATAGGTAATTATGATTTTTATTTTAGGGGATTATACCGACAAGATATTTTTAATAAGCATTCTTTTAGGTTCACGGAAAGATTGTTAAATGCCGACGAGATCGTAGAGCGCCAAATTTTGCAGCATGTTAAAAAAATAGGTAGTTGCATCGGTATCTACACGCATTTTATTTACAGTAATTCTTCAGCAAAATCTTTTAATTTAAAAAAGATAGACATCCTTGCATCGGACATCTATTTAAGACAATTCGCCATAAAGTTTGATCTGTATGAACATAGGAAGGAAAATTTTGAGGTTGTTGCCTATAAAAATTTTGTGAATGCAGTGAAAATATTTCAACATTTCAAACCAAGCCTTTCATCGGAAAAACTAAAGTTCTATGATGAGCGTCTAAGAAATTCTTATAATGCTTTAAATAGAAAATTTATTTTGAAAAAATATTCTGGATTATCCAAATTATACAACCAAATTCTTTTATCCAATTACACTTTGATAAATTACTTTTACAAACTTAAAAAATAATTATCTGTAGTATTTATATTTAAATATTTTTAGTGCTAAAAATGCCGGAATGGAGAGCTGAAATGCTTTCTTTTTAGTTTCAAAGGAATAGCGTGATGAAAAATAATCGAGGAAAGTCAGATCTGGATATTTTTTGTAAATTTTAAAACTGTAAAGCCAAGATGCATCTTCTTTTTTCGCTTTCCAGTTCATTATTAAAGTCATTGACTTATAATTAATAATATGTGTGTTTATTAATGATTTATATTCATTGTTTATTTCTGCACGCCTGGCCGCGCTAAAGTAGCTGACAATTGTTGCCCAATTATCAAAATGTTTTTTATCTCTATTATGAATGACCGATTTGCTGTGCAAAAAATATATGTAAGTCGTTTTTTTACATATTGCTACTTTATTCAGCTTTAACATGAAGTGAAATGTCCAAAGTTCATCCTGTGCAAAAAGCCCTTCTGTGAAATAAATATTATTTTTTCGAACGAAATCAGACAAAAATAGCTTGTTGACAGCGTAGGTTACTAATTTGGAATTTGTAAATTCTTTAAAAATCTCTAAATTTCCACTTAAAACTTTTCTGTCGGATTTTATAGGTATACAAAAAGATTTCGCCCCGGTTTCAGCCTGCTCACATTCTAACTGAGAAATAGTCATTTCTGCCCCGGTCCTTTCTGAGATTTCGACTAAAGTTGCAATGCAATCCGCTGTAATTATATCATCACTATCCAAAAAAAACAAATATTTTCCGTGAGCAGTTTTAATACCTTTGTTACGGACGACTGATAATCCCGAGTTTTTTTCTAAATGGTATATTTTCCAGTTTTTGAGCTGGTGTTTTAGAATAAAATTTTCTGTAATTTCAACACTTTTATCGGGCGTTTGGTCATTAATTAAAGTAACTTCCAGATTAGGATAGATTTGTGCACGAACTGATTCCAGACATTTTTCTAAGAAATCTTCACAATTGTATAGCGGTATAGAAATCGTCACCAAAGGCTGAGACATCTCTTTATTTTTTAAATATAAATCCGGCGTATTTACCGTCAAACTCCACCACTTTGGCCTCAAAATTATTTTCTTGACAGTAATCCATAAATGCCGCGTTGTCCCCAATATCATCACTCATTAAGATTCCGCCAACACGTAAATATTTGTATAATAAAGGGTAGGCCCACATCCTTCCATTGTAAGATTTATCACTGTCATAATGCACAAAATCCATTTGGTTCTGAATTTTAAAAATTTTTGGTAAAGATTCTCTGTCGGCAAATTTAAAAAGTTTCCAGTAAGATCTGAGATTTTCTGGCAAAACGCATCCTACATATTGATCATTTTCTTTTCCAAGATAGGGCATATCGGAGCTGTATAAAGTTCCTGATCTCTGTTTTAGGGACAACACAGCAGCCAGTGAACTCCAGCCGTAAGCAACACCAGTCTCTACAGCATTTTTGGATTTAAGATATTCATTCATGTAATAAATAAGATCTAAAGCACCAGCACCGCCCATTTTCACAGGACAATTTTTTTCCGCAAGATTAGCCTGCTGCAAAATATCTGGAAACAATTCTTCAATTTTTTTATAATCGCTGAAATTTAATATTATTTTTATAGCTTCTTCTTGCGATACTGCATTTTTTTGACACCACAATTTTGCACTTTCCTTTCCTTTAAAAGCAGCTTTTCTATTGAAAATATTTTTATAAATTTTTCTTCCCAACTCGGGGTATAGCTGGGGTCTTGCTAAATAGCCTGCGAGAGTTTTTGCAATCGTTGAAATTTCGCTCATTATTTAATATTTAGTGTAAAAATAAAGAAATAATTATGAAAATATTATCTTTACATCTTAGCATAAACAAACTGTCTTTAATGATTTCATTTTTATCTAAATTATTTCTTAAATTAAGCTATTTCTTAAATAACTTTAAGCGAATTGCCCAGAGAAATCTTTTTTTACAAAATTCAAAAAGTAACATCCATTCCAGTTTTAAATTGGGAACTGACAACTTTTTAGATATTTCGCCCACGGCCGTTTTTAACTTTGCTGAAAATACAGCAATGAATCAAAATAACTTTATTACTGTTAAAAATGACGCCAATTTAAAAATTGGGAAAGGCACCTACATCACACGCGCTACAATTTCTTGTCTTGGTACGATAGAAATTGGTGAAAATTGTATTTTAGGTGAGGGAATGAAGCTATTTGACCACAATCATAAATATACGACCGATCCATTTTTAGTGTCAAAAACAAACTTTAGTGTTGGTAAAATTAAAATAGGAAATAATGTGTGGACGGGTGCAAACGTCACCATTTTAAAAGACGTAACTATAGGAGATAATGTGATTTTAGGTGCTGGTGTTTTAATTTTCAAAGACATCCCATCAAATTCAATAGTGACTGTAAAGCAGGAAATTATAGTGAGACCGCTTTAGGATTGCTCGAATCATGATTTAGATCTACAAATGGAATCAACTAAAAAAATTGCGATTTTAACTAATGGTTTTCACAAACCTATGGGCACTTTTAGCAGAGGTTATATAGAAGATTTACCCTTTCGAAACATCGTGCTTTTTGGAGGAATGGTGCCGATATTTAAAGTTGGCACATCAAAAAAACACCAGAAAATAATTCGGTATTTTTTAACGATAGCCGCTTTTGGTAACACAATTATTTTAGAAAAATACAGAAAATGGATATTAAAAAGAATTTTAAGATCTAACAAAATTGACTGTGTTTTAGCTGAATATTTAAATACAGCTGCCTCAACTTTTGAGGTGTGCAAAGAGCTCAATATTCCAATTATTTCGAATGTTTTAGGTTTTGAAATTAATCGACAGGAAACTGTTTTGCAATTTCAGGAAAAATATGAACAATTATCTTCCTATCAAAGTTATACCGTTCCGGTTGCAAAAGATATGATTGCTAAACTTGAAGCATTTGGTTTCACAAAAAACAAAATAATTCATTCACCAATCGGTGCGGACAGAAGATTTTACAAAATTTCAGCAGATTACAGTTCCAAGAGTTTTTTTGCTTTGGGACGTTTTTCCGAAACTAAATCCCCACAAATTACTATTAAAGCTTTTGCAGAGGTTGTCAAACATTTTCCCGACTGTAATCTAATTTTCGGTGGAGAGGGAGAATTGATGAATGAATGCAGAATTTTGGTACAAAAACTTAGAATAGAAAAAAATGTTAATTTAATTGGTTGGATTTCTAAAGAAGAACATTTAGAATATTTACAAAAATCATTTTGTTTTCTTCAACATTCTGTAACAGCGAAAAATGGAGATAAAGAAGGAACACCAGTTGCTATAATTGAAGCTGCAGCAGCGGGTTTACCAATTATTTCCACTTTTCATGCGGGAATTCCTGATGTTGTTTCAAATGAAAAAACCGGCTTTTTAGTAGCGGAGAATGATGAAAAGAAGATGGCAGATTTTATGATTAAATTATATTCGGATAGAAAGCTAGCTAAAGCGATGGGCGAAGCTGGGAAGCAGGATTCTTTAAAAAACACTTCTTTAAAAAAGCATTTAGAAATTATTGAAACCCTAATAAATAAAGCGATTATTGAGAATGTGACTCCATCCAAATCCCCAAAACTAGCAGCGACCAATGTTTATAAGTGAAATCTAAATATTTTTGAGTTTCTTTAAAATTAAGTTTCATAAATAGGGCAGATTTTGGATTTTTCAAAATTTCGTCTGATAACTGCATCATTTCCGGGAATTTTAGCCACTCTGAAACTGGCGCACCAAATCCCTGCTTTTTTTTATTTAAAATATTTGCTGTTAATAAGTGACCAAAAACTTTGCGTAAAATAATTTTAGTTTGAGATTGGTTAATTTTGTATTTTGAAGGTAAACTTGAGCAAAATTCTACCAGATCTTTATCTAAAAAAGGAGTCCGAAGTTCAATGGAATGCATCATCGCGATCCGGTCGTCTTTAACCAGATAATCACCCGGGATGATATTTGTAAGATCCATTTTCATAGAGGTACTTACCTCATTTTTGTCCAAAGGAAAACTGTAAAAATGTTCGTATTTTATATTTTTTCCTAATAACTCTAATACCTCAGATTCCGAAAAATTATTATGAACTTTATTTCTTTGATAAGAAATGATATCAGAATATTTTGACCTGAAAACTTTATCTAAAAAGTAATTTTGAACTTTTTTAGAACCAGTTATTTTACCAAAAGTAGAACCAATTTTATAAATTGTGCTAAAGCTGGGATTTACATTGCCTTTTTGCAAAATATTCAGTTCTTCCTGATACCACTTATAGCCTCCAAATAGCTCATCACCAGCGTTTCCAGTAATCACAACAGTCATTTTTTTTGCTGCCTGTTCACAAATTTTGTAGGTTGCCATTATTGCGGTATCTGCAAGCGGTTCATCTAATTTAGAAAGCACAGTTTTTAAAAGTTTTACAAGCTCTTCTTTGTTAAAACTTATCTCACTGTGATTTGTTTTGTATTTTTCTGCAATACTCCTGGCTTCGGGCATTTCATCCAGTTCTCCTTCATATTTAAAACCTAGCGTTGCTAAATTTTTTGCTTTTTTTGAAGCTAAGGCTACCAATGTTCCTGAGTCTAGTCCTCCACTTAAAAAAGCCCCTACTTTTACATCTGCAACCATTTGTTTTTTAACAGAATTTTCGACTAGTTCTTCAAATTTTTTATAAATTTCATTTTCTGAAAGTTTACACGTTTTTTGTGAAAAATCCCAATATTGAGAAATAGAAATCTCGCCATTTTTATAAATTAGTTGCGAAGCGGGAGGTAAAACTTTAATATTTTTGTAAATGCTTTGCTGGCTATCCACGTACATATGCCGCAAATAATGATTTAGCGCTTCGTCGTTCAATTCTTTATTAACTAAACCGGTTGCGAGAATTGCTTTAATTTCGGAAGCAAAAATAAACTCGCCGTTTTTGCCAATGGCGTAATAAAAAGGCTTTTCTCCGAAACGATCTCGGGCACAAAACAAATGCTGGGCGCTCTCGTCCCAAATCGCTAGGGAAAACATACCATTTAAATGTTTTGGAAGTTTTTCGCCGTGTTTTTTGAAAAGTTCCAAAATTACTTCTGTGTCGGTATTACTTTTAAAAGTAACAGATGACATTTCCTTTTTAATATTTCTGTATCCATATATTTCACCATTAAAAACGATGCATTCATTTTTATTTTGAGAATACATTGGTTGATGGCCATCTGGTGAAAGATCTACAATTGAGAGTCTTCTAAAACCTAAAAAACAATTGTCAAAATACTCAAAACCTTCATCATCCGGACCGCGATGAGAAATAGAATCAGTCATATCTTTAAGAATATTTTGATATTTACTTTGACTTTTTATTTCCCGATAAACGATACCCGAAATTCCACACATATTAAAAAATTATTACACAAAATTAACATATATTTGATAAGTTTGATCCCCATCCTTAGAAATGAAAAAATTTTCCCTGCTTCTTGCGCATTATTGTAATTATGATTTTTTTGTAGTTTGCTATGACAGTATAAAATCTCAAACTTTTCAATATTTTGAGATAATTCTGATTGATGATGCTTCACCAGACGATTCATTAGAAAAAATCAAAATTTTAACAAAAGATGATTTCAGAATAAAAATTTTTAAAAATGAAAATAATGAAGGTGTTGGATCTACAAAAAGAAAATGTGTGGAAATGGCGACTGGCGAAATTTGTGGGTTCTTAGATCCAGATGACTCTTTAAGAAATGACGCTATTGAAATCAGTTTAAAACAGTATGAAAAAGCAGAGAATATTGTTGCGACGCATTCGCAAATAATGATGTGTGACAATAAACTTTCGCCACTGAAATTGTTTAAACATTCCAAGTCTATAAAACCTAATAATTCTAAATTTTTTAATATTAATTTTCAGATAAATCACTTTTTTACTTTTAGAAAATCTGCTTATTTAAAAACTTCTGGCATAAATGCTGATTTAACTTCGGCAGTAGATCAGGATTTATATTTAAAAATTTATGATGTTGGAATTATAAAATATATTGAGCAACCACTTTATCTTTATCGCCAGCATGAAAGCGGTGTTTCTCAAAATAAAGGTAAAAAAGATAAATTAGTTTCTAATTGGAACACAGTTATATTGGATACTTTAAAGAGAAGAAATAGCGTAAAACTTTATGGCCAAAACATAGAAGAAATATCAAACTTACCAGAATTTATATTTAAAAAAGAGAATTCTTACTTAGCAAGATTTTTAAAGAAATTTTCATAACCTCTAACTTAAATTTTTTTATAAAATAATTCTTGTCGAATTTAAAAATTTCCCTGTTATTTCAAAGAAAAATAAATTATTATAAATGTCCGATAAAAAAATAAAAATTCTTTTTCGCCACAGATCAATGGAAATGGGTGGTGTGGAGAAAGTATTATTAAGTTTATTAAATAATTTAGACAAAAATATTTTTGATATGACGGTTTGCCTTAATTTAAATCAAGGTGAACTGCGCAATCAATTCCCATCCCATGTTCGTAAAGTTTTCATTTCTAAAGGACGTGAAGATTTTTCAAAAAATAAATTCATCCAAAAAATTCAGCTTTTCACCCGTAATTTTAAACAAAAACAGGCAGAAAAAAAGCCAAAGATTGCACAAAATATCCTGAATGAATATTATGATATAGAGATTGCAACGACATATGCAGTTTATGACGCGGTTTTAAATTCGGTTAATAAAAAATCTAAAAAGATTGGTTGGCTTCATTCAGATTTATCTTTGTCTGGATTTGATCCTTTACGCGACAATATTTTAGCACAGCTTAAAAAATTTAATTTTATCATTTACGGTTCTAAACAGTCTAAAAACGTATTGTTAGTTAATTTTCCAGAAATTAAATTACCTCAAGGCCATGTCGTACTTAATGCAATCCCAATTGGTGAATTGAAAAAGAAAGCAAATGAATTTTCGGTTGATTATGAAGGTATTACTACTTTTGTTTCCGTCGGCAGGCTGCATTACAGAAAAGGTTATAAGACACTTATTGAAGCCCATAAATCCTTACTTTTAAAAGGATTTCCACACCAAATTATAATTATCGGCAATGGTGAAGATCACACGTATCTGTCAAATCGCGCCGAGGAATTAAAGGTTCAAGATACTTTTCGGCTTTTAGGAACATTAAGCAATCCTTATCCTTACGTTAAAAATGCTGATTTTTATATAATGCCCTCGGAATCTGAAGGTTGGCCGCTTATCATCGCAGAAACATTAATTTTGCAAAAACCAATCATCGCAACAAATGTGGGAGGAATTCCGGAACTTATAACACACAAAAAGAACGGTTATCTGATCAACTATAATGCTGACGAAATTTGTGACGCGATGAAAACCTTTATGATAGACAAAATCCTCATTACAAATATCCGTGAAGAACTGAAAAATTCTGAGAAAATATTTGACAATGAAAAAATATTCAAGGATGTAGAGACAATTATTTTAAATTTGAACAATAATCAAACTAAAGTATGAATCTTCTGACTGAAAATTTATATCGCTCCTTCCATAATTTTAAAGATAGTATTTGCTTGCAGATTGACGAGCAAATTTTTACCTATTCTGAGATTTTTGATATTACAAAACAGATCAGAGCACAACTTAAAAATTACGAGAGTCAAAATATAGGAATTTATTTAACTTCTGATTCCTTCATGTATGCGTCCATTTTGGCTATTTGGTTTGAAGGTAGAACTTATGTTCCGATACATGTAGATTTTCCTTTCAACAAAAATGACAGCATCATAGAGCAAGCTGGGGTCGGCGTCTTACTATCTTCTATTCCTGTAATTGAAGACTTTGGAATTATTATTTTGGACAGTACTAAAAACGTTTATTGTTCGGATGAAGAGCCTGTAAAATGTGATATAAACACCAATGCATATATTCTTTTTACGTCCGGAAGTACGGGAAATCCCAAAGGAGTCCCTATCAGTTTTAAAAATTTAATTTATTTTGTAGAATCTTACGAAAATACATTCGGAAAGATTTTTCCGTCAGACAAAGTCCTGCAGATGTTTGAACTAACTTTTGATGTTTCTGTAGTAAGTTATTTAGTACCATGGTTGAGTGGTGCAACGGTGGTAGGATTAAATAAAAAAGAAGCAAAGTTTTTACAAATTTTAGATTTATTAGAAGCGAATAAAATTACAGTTGCCCAAATGGTGCCCAGCATTCTTACGCTCACCGTTCCTTATTTAGATCCTAATATTGTTAATAAAAGTTTAAGAACCATGTTTTTTGCTGGTGAAGCATTGTTAGAAATACAAATGGCAACCTGGCGAAAATTCGTACCCAATTCGAAGATTTATAATGCTTACGGTCCTACTGAAAATACGATCGTGTGCATTGCCTATGAACTGGAAAATGAGCCGAAAGTGAGAAACGGCATCATCAGTATCGGTAAGCCCATGCTTCATAACGAGGTGCGATTTTTAGACAATACAATTAACGAAGGTGAAATGCTGCTTTCTGGCCAACTTTTAACTGCTCATTACTGGAAAAATACGGAAAAAGACAGTAAAACATTCATTAACGTAGATGGAAAGAGATTTTATAAAACTGGAGATTGGTGCGAGCGTGATGCAGAAGGAAATATTTTCTATAAAAGCAGAGTAGATTACCAGGTAAAAATAAACGGTTTCCGTGTAGAATTGGCTGAGGTGGAATATTTTGCCAATAAAATTCTTAAAAATGGTTTAAGTGTTGCAATTTCTTATCAGGATAAAAATACGAACGATCAACTTGTTCTTTTTACTAATGATATGAGCACTAATAACTTACATATCATTAATTATTTGAAAAATAATCTTCCAGAATATATGGTTCCTTCAAAAATTTTTAAAATAGAAAAATTCCCCGTGAATCTTTCTGGTAAGATAGACCGAAAAGAACTAAAAACTATTTGCAGTGAAAATTAGAAAAGCTTTTAAAAGTGACATTCCATTTATTGTGAATGCTATTTTAGAAATTGAAAAAACTGAGAATTTGAACACGTATAGTAATTTATTTAGTGTTGATAATGAAACTGCTTTCAATTATTTAGAACAGATTTTTCTAGATGATGAAAATCTACATACAGAACTCTCACTAAATACTTTTTCAGTTGCTGAAATCGACGGCATTCTTGCCGGTTGTTGCTCGCACATATTTACAAATCAAACATATTATCTAAATAAATCGGAAATTTTTCCTGTTCATTTAAATAATTTCGATCTCCAAAATTTTATAAAAACCGCTTTAAAACTACCAAATCAAAAATCCGCATCGGAAAAAAAAAATTTTGTAGAATATATTTTTGTCAGTGAAAAATACCGCAGAATGGGTATCGCGGAAAAAATGATAAATTATCAAATGGAAAACATTTCGGCAAAAATCATTTATATTAATGTAATGTTAAACAATGATGCCGCTGTCAAGTATTATAAAAAATTAGGTTTTAAGGAGGATTGTAAAGTGACTATTGACACATTAGAAAATAAAATTTTTCCTTGTATAGAAAAGATGATTCTTTGTAAAACTATTTAGCTTAATTTATCACTACCAACAGATTCTGCTATATCGTTAACCGTCTTTAAACTTCGAAAGCTTCTTGGATTAAGTTTTATGTCAAATTGATTTTCTATAAGTTGTAAAACCAAAACTGCGGATAAAGAACCGTAAGACTCAAGATTTTTAAAATCAGTTTCCGGGGATATGGACGAAATTTCCCCTAATTCTTCTTTTAATTTTTCACAAAATTGCTCTTTAGTCATCAGATATTATTTATTTAACAGGCAAAATTAATAATTTTTTTTTATTTTGCGGTATGATTATTTTGTACAAAGTCCTCAATAAATTCGTAGATCTATGGGAAAACTATAAGCATGAAACTTATATCAAGATCTGCAGATATAATGGATTAAAATTAGGTACGAACGCTATTATCCGTAGAAATGTGAATTTCGGCTCAGAGCCTTTTCTTATAGAAATTGGTGATGATAGTAGAATTGCTTCAGGTACTACTTTTGTAAATCATTCTGGAGCGGTGGTAAATTTACGAAAATTAGAAGGTTACAGTGAAGTTCGAAATTTTGGCAAAATTAAAATAGGTGAAAACTGCGCGGTAGGCGTTAACTGTGTTATTTTAAGTGATGTAAAAATAGGAAATAACTGCATTTTAGGAGCAAATTCTGTTTTATCTGAATCTATGCCGGACAATACAGTCTACGCAGGTAATCCCGCAAAATATGTGTGTGAAATAGAAGATTACGGGGATATAATGCTAAAAACTACCATTCATTATCCCATAGAATTAGAAAAAAACAGAAAAGAGCTGAATAATTGGTTAAAAATTAATTTACCTGAAAAATATAAAGTTTCAAAATAGTGGTCAAAAGGAAAATTCTTATCCGAATTGGTTCTTTGCGTCACGGTGGCGCAGAAAAAGTTCTAGTGACTTTTCTTAAAAATATACCTCGGGATAAATATGAAATTGATTTGCTTTTAAATCTTTATTCCGGGAAATATTTAGCCGAAGTTCCAGATTGGATTAATGTTTTATATTTAAATAAAGGCGAAATGATCACAACCAATCGCCCAAAAGATATTCCAAGGAAAGTAAGTCGTGTAGTCTTTCAATCTATTTTAAAAAAATATCCTAAAATTTTGTATCGCAGTATATTAAAAAATAAAAAATACGATATTGAATTTGCTGCAATTCACGGATTTCGGGATGAAATTTTAAATTCACCGCAGAAATCTTCAAAAAAAATAATCTGGATCCACAATGATCTCTCAGAAGTAAAAGGTTATTCAAACGAAGAAATAAGTAAGTTTTTCGGTTATGATAAAATAATGGTCATCTCAGAAAAGATTGAAAAGTTATTTAAAAGTTTAGCTAAAAATGATCAAGATTTAGCTAAAATTCAACGGATCTATAATCCATCAGATACAACTGAAATTTTAGAAAAATCTGAATTTCCTATTCTTAATTATAATTTTAAAAAAGGTTTAAAAACCTTCATCTGCGTCGGTACCGTTTTTCCACAGAAAGGTTTTGACCGGCTTTTAAATGTGCATAAGCAACTTTTAGAGGAAGGTTTACAGCACCAGATTTTAATTATTGGTGACGGTTTAGATTTTATTAAAATTAATCAATTGAAAAATGACTTAAATTTATCTGAAAGTGTGACTCTGTTTGGTTTTACAGATAATCCATATCCTTATTTCAAAGCAGCAGATTTTTATATTTTAAGTTCAAGATATGAAGGTTTTCCAACGGTTCTATTTGAAGCGATTACTTTAAAAAAGAAAATTATTGCAACCGATGTTTCTGGCGTTCGTGAAATGTTAAAAGACGGAAAATTGGGTTTAATTACAGAAAACTCTGAAGAGGGAATCTATTTTGGGATGAAGAAAGCATTAATAGAAGAATATAGCTTTGACAACTATTCTCAAAACTTGGAACACTACAAAATACCATTTAACTTAAAAGATTCTGTCAATTCTATTATTAAAATTTTAGACGAATTATAAATAATTATCTTTGTCCTAATGTCTGAAAAAACTGTTATTCAAAAAGATTTTTATCGTGAAAGCGGCTTTTATCTTTCCACTTTTGAGATCTGGAAAAAATGCTTAAATCCCAATTTGCATTTTATTTTTATTTTGAGGAAGGCTCAGAAATATTCAAAAAAATCTTTTCGCGGAATATTCTGGCGAATAATTTTAAGACATTTTCAAATCAAATATGGTTTCCAGATTTACCCTGAAACGCAAATTGGTGAAGGTTTATATCTTGGACATTGGGGTTTACTGGCAATTAATCCTAATGTAATTATTGGGAAAAACTGCAACATTGCGCAAGGCGTGAGTATTACTCAGGCGAACCGGGGAAAATTTAAAGGCAGTCCAAAAATTGGAGATGAAGTTTGGATCGGACCAAATGCTGTAATTGTCGGCGGAATTACAATCGGAAATAATGTGTTAATCGCGCCAAACACTTATTTGGCAGAGAACGTTCCAGATAATTCTCTGGTTATGGGCAATCCGTGTCGGATTTTTAATCTTCACAACGCGACGGAAGGCTATATCAATAATAAAGTTTGAGAACTTCTCTTTTGCTTAATTGTAAAAATCCGCGCCATTATTAGTCCGTCAGATTTTCGAAATAAAGTGCTGCACAATTTAACTTTGTTATCCGATAAATTTTCTACAGAATTTAAAATGTATTTAATTTTATCCCGTGAATCGCAGTTCGCATAATACATCACATCTCTGAAAAGTGTGCAATAATTTTCTTCCCATTTCTCTTCATTTTCAATTGATTTAAAATATTGAAATTCGCAAAAATCATTAATTATGGGATAAGCAGCAAAATACAAAAGACCCACGCCATTTAAGTCGTAGTATGGATTTATAGAATATTCAAAGGAAAATAATTCCTTCTCCGTGATAGTAAAAATATAATCTTTGAAAAAAAAAGTTTTTAAATCACCTTTTTTAATCAGACGATATTCATTGCCAAAAACTGGAAATTCTGACACTTGCGGAATATTACAAGATTCCATCGTGGGTTGGCTTTTCGCCAAACTTTTATTGTCGCTTGTAGATTTCCTTACCGAAAAACTGGTCATCATATCAATTTTAATATTATTTTTTTCTGATTTAAAATCGATATTACTGAAGAACATTCCCATTCCAAAACGTGATAATTTTGCATCAAATTGATAAGGATTATTTTCCTGAAAATCGCTCAAATTTCCGCTTCCATCAATTCTGATTCTTACGAAAGTAGCGTAAAGACGGTTTCCAAGATCATCTTTTAACTCGGATGAAGTAGTATTTAAACCTTCACAAAGTAGATCCCAATGCTCGCTTCCACACTCTTTAAACAGCCAATTTTCTGAAAGTGCCTCTAAACACATCTGAGGCATATTAATAAAATTTTGCTTACGGATAGTTTTTTCAGAATTTTTTAAAACTGCGTTTTCAGAATTCTGGTGATCCGTTTTTTCAACATAATTTAAAATATCGTTTAAACTTTTAAAGGAAAGCCATTCTACGTTTGGAATCATTTTCCCCAATTTATTTTCAATATCAACGCGCATCGAAACTAAATCTATGCTGTCAATATTTAAATTTTGAAAATCCTCCTGGTAATTTTCAGAAGTTAAGTTTGGCAAAAGTCTGTTGATAATCGTTCTCATTAAAAATAAATTTTTACAAAAATATTAATCTTTCTAATAAGTCTATTATTTTAAACAAAAAACTTAATTTTGTCAGACATTTTTGAAACGAATTTTTAATTTTAATTAGAAAAAAATGAAAGAATCTTACAATCGCATTTTTGAGAATAATAAAAAATGGCTGGAATCTAAATTAGCTGTCAATCAAGATTTTTTTAAAACTTTAGCAGCCTCACAAACTCCGGAATTTTTATATATCGGATGCTCTGACAGTCGCGTTTCCGCAGAAGAAATGATGGGCATGAAACCTGGCGAGTTGTTCGTACACAGGAATATTGCAAATGTTGTAAATACGCTCGATATGAGTTCTACAGCCGTAATTCAATATGCTGTGGAATTTTTAAAAGTAAAACATATTGTAGTTTGCGGCCATTACGGTTGCGGTGGTGTAAAAGCGGCGATGTCTGCGGAAGATATGGGTTTATTAAATCCTTGGTTACGGACAATTCGAGATGTATATAGACTTCACCAAGCAGAATTAGATTCAATTTTAGATGAAAATAAACGTTACGACAGATTAGTTGAACTCAATGTGCAGGAACAGTGCATTAATGTGATAAAAATGGCGGTCGTTCAGGAACAATATTTGTTGGATGAATATCCGATTGTTCATGGCTGGGTTTTTGATATGCAAACTGGGAAAATTATAGATCTAGAAATTGACTTTGAAAAAATTCTTAAAGACATTCAAAAAATCTATAATCTCACGAACTCAAATTGGGTGATGAGTCATAAAAAATAATTTTACTATTTTTGCAGCCGCATGATGAAACTGGCAAGCCTAATTTCTTTATTTGTTTTCTTAAATTTTATGGCGTTACCAAGTATCGCCACACTTTGCGGGTGGGATTTACCTACAACAAACGTAGTGCTTTCTGAGGAAGAATCTTCACATGCGCCTTTAGTGATCAATGAAAAATCACTTCCAAAAATTCTAAATATTCTTGATTTTCTAAAATTTTCTAATTTTGTAGAAGATCGTACCGCAATTTCACAGAAGGACAATTCTATACATTTGTCTATTTTCCTCTCTATTTTTTCTCCGCCGCCGGATAATTTAATTTAATTTCTAACCAAAATTACGTCTTTACCACGCTTCAAAATGACGCGCTGCAAGACCGTGATTTTAAATTAAATTATTATCCACAGTGTTCCGTCTATGTAATTAAAAAACGGACGGTTACATATTATATTTTTAGAAGAGATGAGAAAAGTAAAAACTTTATATTCAAGTTTTCAAGAGAACATACCGTCTGGTGTAGTTGTCTTTTTAGTAGCATTACCGCTTTGTTTAGGGATTTCCCTAGCTTCAGGCGCACCACCTTTATCGGGGATAATTGCCGGGATAATTGGTGGAATCGTGATCGGGTTTATTTCAAACTCACAGCTGTCAGTTTCTGGACCAGCGGCTGGTTTAGCGGCAATTGTTTTAGGCGCAATTACAGATTTAGGAAGTTTTCAACTTTTATTAACCGCCGGTTTTATCGCTGGCCTTATACAACTAATTTTAGGTTTTATACGCGCTGGAAGTCTTTCCAATTATTTTCCTAATAACGTCATAGAAGGAATGCTCGCGGGAATCGGTTTAATTATTATTTTAAAACAAATTCCGCATGCTTTGGGTTATGATAAAGATTTTGAGGGAAACCAAAGTCTTTTTGGTGAAACTTTTAATGTCATAGATTATACTTCATCACTATTAAATTCTATAAGTCTTGGTGCTGTAATCATTACCGCAATTTCTTTGGTAATTTTAGTTGGCTGGGACAAAATCCCTCAATTAAAAAAATTAAAATTACTGCCTTCTGCTTTAGTTGCAGTTTTTTTTGGCATTGCTATCAATCAGATTTTCATTTCAACAGGAAGTAATTTGGCTATTTCTGCAGAACATTTAGTAAATCTACCTGTCCCTAAAAGTGCAGAAGATTTTAAAAATTTAATTATTTTTCCAGATTTAGCGGGATTCACAAATCCTAAAGTTTACATAATTGGGGCAACAATTGCAGTTGTGGCGTCCATAGAAACTCTTTTGTGTATTGAAGCCTCTGATCAATTAGACAGTCAGCGCAGGATTACTGACACTAATTTAGAATTAAAAGCACAGGGAATTGGGAATCTTATCAGTTCATTAATTGGCGGTTTACCTATCACATCAGTAGTGGTGAGAACTTCTGCAAACGCAAATGCAGGCGCAACTTCTAAAACATCCGCCATTATTCATGGTTTGCTTTTATTGATCTGTGTTTTATCAATTCCTTTTATTATTAATTTAATTCCGCTAGCAACTTTGGCAGCAGTCCTTTTGGTGGTTGGCTATAAATTAGCAAGTCCGGAAAAATTGAAAAAGTTCTGGAACAAAGGTAAATACCAGTTTATTCCTTTTATCGCAACCATAGTTGCAGTTGTCGCTTTAGACTTATTAAAAGGTGTTGCAATAGGGTTGGCAATCTCTGTTTTTTACATCCTTCAAGGAAATATGAAACGGGCTTATTACTTCAGCAAAAAAGAACTTGAAGATGCCGATGAAATTACTATCAAACTTTCAGAGGAAGTTTCCTTTTTAAACAAAGCAGCCATTAAGAAAACTTTGAAAAACATTAAGCCAAATTCTAAAGTAAAATTTGATGCAAAAGGAACGTCTTATATCACAACAGATGTTCTCGAAATGATTCAGGATTTTGCTAACATCAGAGCCAAAGAAGAAGATATTGAGGTAGAATTGATCGGCTTCAGAACTTCTTACCGAGATTATGAAGAAGACCAACATTCGCATGTAAGCATTGATCATCGAAGATCGATGTAAACCATCTATTATCAAATTAAAAAAAATATAAGGAAGTCGCCTTTACAAAAGAACTTTGATGAAGATTAGCGATTTCTTATGACTAATCAAAAAAAATAAAAATATGAAAGCACATACGCTTGAAACACAATTAAATATTAGCCCACAAAATGCCCTTGAATTTTTAAAACAAGGCAACCAGAGGTTTGTAAATAATCTAAAATTAAATAGAAATTTATTAGAACAAGTAAATGATACGCGCGAAGGACAGTATCCTTTTGCCGTTATTCTAAGTTGCATTGATAGCAGAACCTCCGCCGAACTTATATTTGACCAAGGCTTAGGCGATATTTTTAGCGTGAGAATTGCTGGAAATTTCTCTAATGAAGATATTTTAGGTTCAATGGAATTTGCTTGTAAAGTAGCAGGAACAAAATTGGTTTTAGTTCTCGGTCACAGTAAATGCGGTGCCTTAAAAGGTGCGTTGGATGCCGAAAAAGTTCATCAGTTAGGTCTTGAAAATTTGTCAAAATTAGTTCAGCAATTTGAGAAATCTATCAACGAAATTATCAAAAAAGACGAAGAACGTTCGTCTGCCAACAAAGATTTACTTAATAGATTGACAGTCAAAAATATTGAGCACACCATTCGAGACATTAGAAATAACAGTCCCGCACTCAATGCTATGGAAAAAAACGGTGAAATAATTATCGCGGGCGCCAATTATAATGTGGAAACTGGTAAAGTGGATTTTATTTAAAAAAAATAGTAAAAGAAAAAAAATGAAATTAAAAATAATAATATTGCTTTTTACAATAATTTCGATAAATTTATTTTCACAAGTAACGGATTCACTTTCTTTTATCCAGTCGAAAAAAATGTCGGATGCAGATTTAGCAAAGAAAAAAGAAGGCACTTTTGTGACGGGAATTCCAGATTTTTCTTCAGATCCAGTGATAGGATTTGGTTTTGGCGCACGAACAAATATCTTTTGGAACGGAAAGCGAGACAATCCCTTTTTTGCATACACCCCTTATTTAATGAAACTAAAAGCGAATGCCGCTTATTACACTTCAAATGCGCGTGAGTTAGTATTATCGCTGGATGTTCCCTACTATAAAGGAACAAGATGGCGGTTTAAAGCAGATTTTAAAGCCCAACAAAATCCTGCAAATCTATACTTCGGCTCGTCTGAAAAAACGCTTGGAGCATTAAGATTACCTTCTACGCCAAATGGTGGACAAACTTACGCCACGTATGATGCTTTTGATAAAGACAGAAAAACTTTGCGTCCCGGAGGAGTTGATGAAGCAGAATTCGTCACCGACGCATTATCAAACCGATTTCGGGAAACTGAGTATATGCTTAATTTAAAAGCGGATTATGCGCTGGGAAAAACCGGAAAATGGCGGTTAATGGGTGGTTATGAAATCCAACATTTAAGTTATAAAACCTTCGAAGGAACGGAAGCGGATGCAATTGTTCCAAATACAGGCGAAGAAGTAAATGCACCAAATGGCACCTCGCTTTTACGAAGAGATTTTGAGCAGGGCTTACTTTTCGGTTTAGATGGCGGATGGATTTCAATTTTACAAACCGCGCTAATATATGATACCAGGGATTTTGAACCAGATCCCACCAAAGGTATTTATTTTGAAATTGCCAATGAGTTTTCCAGTCAAATAATTGGTTCCCAATTTACCTTCAATAAATTATTTTTACAGGGGAAATATTTTAAAAAAATACCAATTGGACCAAGAACAGTTTTTGGAGCGCGATTGGGAGTCGGAAATATTTTCGGTAAAAACGCACCCTTTTTTGAATTTCAAGATCAGTGGAGTCCGGATGGAAGTATTAATTCTTTGGGTGGTAAACAGTCGCTTCGTGGTTTTAGAGCAAATCGGTTTTTAGCAAGATCCGTTGCTTTTGCAAATTTTGAATTACGGGCGCGAGTTGCAGAATTTTCCTTGGATAAACAGAACTTTGCTTTTGCGATTGCACCATTTTTTGATGCGGGAACCGTTCGTGATAGATGGCAAGATCTGAATTTTACTAAAATTAAAACTTCATATGGGGCAGGTGCAAGAATTGCGTGGAATCAATCAACCATTATCTCTTTCGATTATGGTCTTTCGAAGGAAGATAAATTATTTTATATTGGAATAGGACAGGCGTTTTAAAAGAATTATTTTCCGTTAAAACCCGTCATCGCGTTTTGAATGCCCGCGAAGACGAATGACAAACTGGCTTTAGAAAACTTCTCGATTGTTTCGGGAAGTTTTTCTTTTTCTTCACCTTCCCATTTTCCTAAAACGTAATCGACTTGTTTGCCTTCAGAAAATTCAGCAGAAATCCCAAATCTTAAACGTGGGTAATTTTGAGTTTCAAGTTGTTCCTGAATGCTTTTTAAACCATTGTGTCCCGCGTCCGAACCTTTCATTTTTAATCTTAAAGTCCCGAAGGGAAGGGATAAATCATCGGTGATTATTAAAATATTTTCTAAAGGAATATTTTCTTTTTGCATCCAGAATTTCACTGCGTTTCCAGACAAGTTCATATAGGTGTCGGGTTTTAAAATCAATACTTTTCTACCTTTGTATTTTCCTTCAGCTAAAAGTCCGAAATTGGAAGATTTGAAAGGCGCTTCAATCGATTCTGCAATCTTTTCTGCGACTTTAAAACCAATATTATGGCGGGTTTCTGCGTATTCTTCGCCTTTATTACCAAGACCAACTAGTAGATATTTCATTTTTTTTCGTTTAAATTAAACCAACATCGGGTTAAGAATTCTTTCTAATAAAGCATTAACCTCATCAATATGTTGAATGTTTTCTTTACGCATCATTAGCTGGTTGCCTTCTGATGCATGTTTTTCCTTCAATTTTGCTTCCTTTGGATTTTTACTTAAATATGAAATGATATGTTTGAATCTATCACTTTGGTAAAATTTATCTTGCGGATTTGATGGAAAATAACCCAGAAAAACACCATTTTTTACGACTATTTTATCAAAGCCAATATCTTCTGCAATCCATTTTAATTCTACAGATTTTAAAAGATTTACGGCTTCCGATGGCAAACTTCCAAAACGGTCTTTCAAATTTTTCTCAAATAAATCCATTTCCTTTTTATTTGGAATTTCTGCTAATTGCTGGTATAATGTCAAACGTTCTTCTACAGAACTCACATAATAATCAGGCAACATCAGTTCCAAATCGGTATCAATATTCACATCTTTTGTCGATTTAAAGAGTTTTTTACGGTCATCTTCATTTTCAAAAAGATCTTCAAATTCTTCATCATCCTGCAATTCTTCTAAGGCTTCCTGCATGATTTTTTGATACGTCTCAAAACCCATTTCGTTAATAAAACCACTTTGCTCACCGCCCAATAAATCACCTGCACCGCGGATTTCAAGATCTTTCATCGCAATCTGAAAACCACTTCCCAGATCTGAAAACTGCTCGATTGCTTCCAACCTTTTTCTAGCATCCGAAGTGATCATATCAAAAGGTGGCGTAATTAAATAACAAAAGGCTTTACGGTTACTTCGCCCAACTCTACCTCGCATCTGGTGCAGATCTGCCATACCAAAACGTTGTGCATCATTAATAAAAATGGTATTTGCATTTGGTACATCAACTCCACTTTCAATAATCGTGGTAGAAACCAAAACATCATATTTACCTTCCATAAAATCCAGAACATTTCGTTCAAGCTGTTTCCCTTCCATTTGTCCGTGACCTGTAATGATCTTTGCGTCGGGAACTAAACGCTGAATTAATCCTGCAATATCTTTTAAATTTTCAATTCTGTTATTTATAAAATAAACCTGTCCATCCCGCTGAATTTCATAAGAAACCGCATCACGAATTATTTCCTCGGAAAAGCCAATCGTTTGCGTGTCAACTGGTTGCCTGTTTGGCGGAGGTGTTTTAATAACTGATAAATCTCGGGCTGCCATTAATGAAAATTGCAAAGTTCGCGGAATTGGCGTTGCTGTCAAGGTCAAAGTGTCAATACTATTTTTTAGATTTTTTAATTTGTCTTTTACCGCAACACCAAATTTATGCTCTTCATCAATAATTAATAATCCCAAATCTTTAAATTTCACGGCACTTCCCGCCAATTGATGCGTCCCTATAACAATATCAATTTTTCCATCTTTCAATCCTGCTAAAGTTTCATTTTTTTGCTTGGTAGATCGAAAACGGTTCATGTAAGAAATCGTCACAGGAAAATCCTTCAATCTTTCCGTAAAACTTCGGTAATGTTGAAATGCCAAAATCGTTGTCGGCACTAAAATCGCGACTTGTTTTCCATCTGTTGCAGCTTTAAATGCGGCACGAATGGCAATTTCTGTTTTTCCGAAACCCACGTCACCGCAAATTAAACGGTCCATAATGGTGTCTTTTTCCATGTCGGTTTTCACGTCGAAAGTCGCCTTTTCCTGATCCGGCGTATCTTCATAAATAAAACTCGCTTCCAGTTCATTTTGAAGATAAGTATCTGGTGCATAAGCAAATCCTTTGGCAGATTTCCGTTGCGCGTATAATTTTATTAAGTCAAAAGCAATCTGCTTTACTTTCGCTTTTGTTTTTTGTTTTAATGATTTCCACGCGGGCGAGCCAAGTTTACTTAGCACAATTTCCTTTCCGTCAGCGCCGTTAAATTTTGAAATTTTATGCAAAGAATGAATACTGACATATAGTAAATCATTGTTTTTATACGTTAATTTAAAACATTCCTGTACTTTTCCATTGTTATTCACTTTCACCAATCCCATGAATTTTCCCACACCATGATCAATATGCGTGATATAATCACCCACTTTTAAAGACATCAAATCTTTTAAAGTCAATTGCTCACTTTTAGCAAAATTATTTTTAGCCTGAAATCTTTGGTAGCGGTCGAAAATCTGATGGTCGGTATAAACCAAAAGCTTTTGCACATCATCTACAAAACCTTCGTGAAGTTCAGATTTAAAACTTTTAAAAGGCACATTTTTCTCCAGAGACTGAAAAATACTTTCTAAGCGGTCTTTTTGCTTTTCTCCTGAAAATGAGATCCAGATGTCATAGTTGTCCGCTAATTTTTCTTCTAAATTTTCTGTTAAAAGTTCGAAGTTTTTATTAAAAGCTGGTTGCGCCGTTTGTTGAAATTCTAGGTTGAAAAAATCTTTTGTAAATAAAGAATTGGTAATTGAAATAAAATCAATCTGCGATAATGGTTCTAAAGTTTTGTTAAATTCTTCAGGCGAAATAAATAATTCTGAAGGTTTTTGGTGTTTTATGTCCTTATTTAAAGTCTCAAACTTTTCATCTGCTTTTTTGTAAAAATCTTTAATTTTCAGCGCCCCAAATTCCAAATTTTTAGATAAAACAAAAGAATCTTTTGACAGCAATTCTAAAACTGAAATCTTCGCAGAACTTGTCGCCGTACTCATATTTGAAACCAACTGAAAGCCCTCTACTTTTTCTGTTGAAAGCTGGGTTTCAATATCAAATTTCTTAATGCTTTCTATTTCATTACCAAAAAAAGTAATGCGGAAAGGCTTTTCATTGGAAAAAGAAAAAACATCCACAATACCGCCACGCACGGAAAATTCTCCAGGTTCTGACACAAAATCCGCAGGCAAAAATTGATAATGATTTAAAAGTTCATCCACAAAATCAAAATCCAGTTTATCACCTACTTTTAAAGCATGAGAAATGGCGCTGAAATCTTCTCTCTTAATTACTTTTTCCGCAATTGCCAAGATGGGTGAAATAATTACTTTAGCCGATTTTTCTGTTAAAATTTTATTTAAAACTTCGGTTCTTAAAACCAGATTGGCATTTTGCGTTTTCTCAATTTGATAAGGTTCAAGATGTGTTTGCGGGAAGTAAAGCACATTTTCCTTACCCAAAAGTTCCTCTAATTCAGTTGTAATGTAAAGCGCTTCTTCTTTATCATCTACCAAAAAGAATATGTTTTTTTTCTGTGTTAAATATAATTCTGCCGTGAAAAGTGAATGCGCAGATCCTGCAAAACCTTTAATCGATAATTTTTTTTTATCTAAATTTTTAAAAATTTCTGCCGCAAAATTATTTTTCAATAAATGTGGAAGAAGGCTTTCCTGTATGGACTTTAACTGCATTTGTTATTTTGTAAATAAGCCATTTTCATTAAAACCGAAAACGGCAAAAGACGATTTCAGGATTTCCCTAAGACCGTTTCTAAAAGCGCAAATTTACGAAAATTTTAAATGTCACGAATTTCATTTTTATTCTTCTTTTCCACTTTTTCTGGCAATTTAATAGGATAATTATAAAATGTGTTAAAGTTTAAAAGCCAATGATTTGAATTGATTTTTAATTTAACTTTACTTTAGAATTAACCACTAAATTTTTATTAAAAATGAAAAAATTATTAACTGCTCTATCAGCCGTTCTATGTTTAGGCTTCGCAAGTGCACAGCAAACCGCGCCTTCAAGTTCTAAAATGCAAAAAATGAAGCCGAAGACGGAAACTAAAATGGCTAAACCTGCTAAAACAATGATGGCTGCCAAACCAGATCCTGCAGGTGTGAAAATGAAAAAAGATGGAACGCCGGATAAAAGATATAAAACGGCGCAACATTTAAAAAAAGATGGCACACCAGACAAAAGATATAAAAAATAATATCTTTGAACATTGAACCTTACACTAAAAACGTAAGGGTTTTTATTTTTTTGGGCAGCATTTTCCGTCCTCCGTTCCCACTTTTTTCTTCGGCGTTGCGCCTCAAAAAAAGAGTTTCACTCAGGCCGGGCTGCAATTTTTAGCTTTTAATAAAAGTTTTTGACGGAATAAAGTCCTGTGTTATTTTGAAGAATAATAATTGTTATCCAAAAGACTGTATTTTTGTAGAATGATCGGTCAGTTTATAAAGAAAAATCTAGCGAAAATTTGGGCAGGAAATCACGTCAAAAAATCTGTAAATTTTAAAAATAACGCAGTAAAAAATCAGCAAGATTTACTTATACAACTAGTAAAAACCGCAGAAAAAACTTTATTTGGCAGAGATCACCATTTTGAAGAGATCAAAACTATTCAGGATTTTCAAACGAAAGTTCCAATTGCAGATTATGAAGATCTAAAACCTTACATCGAACGTACAAAAAAAGGACAAGCCCATATTCTTTGGCCGGGAAATCCGGAATATTTTGCAAAAACTTCTGGCACCACTTCCGGCAGTAAATATATCCCCATTTCAAAAGAAGGAATGCCATATCAGACTAACGCCGCGAAAAGCATGCTCTTTCATTATATTAACAAAAAAAATAACGCCGATTTTGTCACTGGGAAAATGATCTTTCTTCAGGGAAGTCCGAAATTAGAAGAAGAATTTGGCATCAAAACAGGTCGACTTTCCGGCATCGTTGCACATCATATTCCAAATTATTTACAAAAAAACCGTTTGCCAAGTTTTAAAACGAATGAAATCGAAGACTGGGAAACCAAAGTAGATGAAATTGTACTGGAAACTGAGAATGAGGATATGACGCTGATTTCCGGGATTCCGCCATGGCTTATCATGTATTTTGAGAAATTAATTGAAAGAAATTGTTTAAAAATAAAAGATCTTTTTCCTAATCTTCAACTTATTATTACAGGCGGCGTCAATTACGAACCTTACCGAGAAAAAATGGAAAATCTTCTCGGTGGAAAAGTTGATATTTTACAAACTTTTCCTGCAAGTGAAGGATTTTTCGCCTTCCAGGATGATTTTAATAAAGAAGGGCTTTTATTGCAAACCAACCACGGTATTTTTTACGAATTTATTCCTTTAGAAGAATATGGTGAAAAAGAAGCGAAAAGATTAACTTTAAAAGATATAGAATTAAATAAAGATTATGCTTTAATTTTAAGTACAAATTCTGGCTTGTGGGCTTACTCTATCGGTGATGTTGTAAGATTTATTTCAAAAACACCTTATCGCATTTTAGTAAGCGGCAGAACCAAGCATTTTACCTCAGCTTTTGGCGAGCATGTGATTGCGTTTGAAGTAGAAGAAGCAATGAAAGCCACAGTTTTAAAATATCCCGCACAAATTACCGAGTTTCATCTTGCACCGCAAGTTACGCCTGAAACCGGCGAACTTCCCTTTCACGAATGGTTCATTGAGTTTGAGAAAGAACCTGAAAATTTAGTTTTATTTCAGAAAACTTTAGATAAAGAAATGCGCCTACGAAATTCTTATTATGAAGATTTGATTTCCGGCAATATTTTACAGCCTTTAAAAATTGTAGGGTTAAAGAAAAATGCCTTCCAGAATTATGCTAAATCTGAAGGCAAACTAGGCGGACAAAATAAAATTCCACGTTTGGCAAATGACAGAAAAATTGCTAAATTTTTAGAGAAATTTGGGAAGTAAAATACTATGAAAAAGGCACTCGTAATTTTATTTTTTTTGATATTAATTTTCGTTTTTTATAAAATCGTAACATTTCAATTATTTGATGATAGTTTAAAAGTTGTAAAAATTTTTAATATTCCCAATAAAAAATACAAGATTAAAATATATCACATTCCTTCAAACGCCACCACACAGGAAAACATTGAAATAAGAAAAGCAGAAAATGATGAAGAATTTACCTTAAAGAATTTTGAAATGTATAATGTTGTCGAAAATGCAAAAATAAAAGGCGATTCTTTATTTCTAAAAATAAAAGATTCTACAGGAGGAATGCCTTTAAAAAATGTAAAAATTTTGTTACCAAAATATTAATTTTTAAACTTTGCATCATAGTTGATACCATTAATAAAAAATCATTAAACTATTATGGAAATTTTAAATAATTTAGGAGATCTTCACGGGAAAACGGTTGTAATCACAGGTGGAACAAGTGGCGTTGGACGCGCAGCCGCAGAAGCTTTTGCGTTAGAAGGTTGTAATGTCGTAATTGCGGCACGTGGACAAGAAGGCTTGGACAACACTGTGAAATTATGTCATGATCTAGGAGTTGTTGCTTTGGGCGTTCCGACTGATGTTTCAAATTTTGAAGAAGTTGAAAATTTAGCAAATCAAGCCTTGCAATTTAATGGAAGAATTGATATTTGGGTAAATAATGCGGGCGTAATGGCGAGTGGAAAGTTCGAAGATATTCCGGTGGAAGCGATGGATCAATTGGTTAAAACCAACCTTTTGGGTTATTTACACGGCGCGCACGCAGTAATTCCGATTTTTAAAAAACAAAAAGATGGCGTTTTAATAAATAATGTTTCAATTGGCGGTTATATGCCTGCGCCCTATTCTACCGCGTACTCAAGTACAAAATTTGGAATTAGAGGAATGGTAGAAGGACTTCAAGGTGAATTATCTGATGAAGCAAACATTCATATTGTTGGTTTGTATCCAGGAATTCAGCGCTCAACAGGAAATTTACATTCCGCAAAATATTCTGGCCTCGATTTTAAAATTCCGCCATTTTCAGTTGATCCAAGAGATTTAGCGGAGCAAATGGTAAAAGCTGCAAAAAATCCTAAAAAAGAAATTATAACCGACGGTTATGCCGCAGTGATGAAAGTTTTATATGGAATTTTCCCAAATACAATTATTAATACCGCGTCATCCCTTCTTCGTTTGGCTATGAAAAAAAATGCTAAAACAAATACGGACGGAAATATTTTGCATTCCTCAAATGAACCGATGAGAATTTACGGAAAAATGGCAATTCCTACGCCTTCAAGAGGCGTGCAAAATGCAATGATTTGTGCAGCAGGGATTGGCTTGGGTTTAATTATATTTAATATGGTCAACTATGGAGGGAAGAAAAAAGGTAAAAAATAATTAACTTTGCTACTGAAAACTGAGTTAGTCATTTTTCTATTTTTCATTATCAAAACTAAATAACCGTCTATTCTTTTGGCAAGACAAGTTCCAAAATCCATTACCGAAAAAGAACAAAAAACCAGCGTTAAAGATTCTTTTAAAGCGCTGAAAACCATTCCGAGGTTTTTTAAAGAAATTTACAATAGCAGCCCGAAACTGTTTTTTATAAATTCCTTTTGTCGATTAATCAATGCTTTCACGCCTGTGGTAATTCTCTGGGTGGGAAAGATGATTATTGATGAGATCATTCTGCAAGTGTCTTTGCCAAATAAAGATTTTAGCCAACTTTGGAAATATGTTTTAATAGAGTTCGCTGCGGCGGTGCTTTCAGATTTATTGGGAAGAGTCATTAATCTAACTGATGGTTTGTTGGGCGATCTTTATTCCAACGCATCATCGGAAAAAATCATTCGCAAAACTTCGGAGTTGACAATTGCGCAGCTGGAAGATCCAGAATTCTACGATAAACTGGAGCGGGCGAGAACACAGACAAATAGTCGTGTAGATTTGATGAGCAACGCTTTGGGACAAGCAGAAAGTTTAATTTCAATGGTTTCTTTAATTGCGGGATTGGTTTATTTTGAACCTGTTCTAATATTAATTTTAATAATAAGCATTATTCCATCATTTATAAATGAAGCGAAATTTAGTTCCACCAGATATTCATTAGCAAGAAGTTGGACCGCAGAACGCAGAGAATTAGATTATCTACGTTTTATTGGCGCTAATAATCAAACGGCTAAGGAAATTAAATTATTTGGTCTGACGGATTTTATTGCAGACCGTTTTAAAAATCTGTCAAGCGACTATTATTTACTAAATAAAAAGCTCTCTCAAAGACAAAGTTTTTACGGGTCTTTATTTAATATTTTAGGCGTTGTAAGTTATTATGGCGCTTACGTTTACATCATTTTAAGAGTGCTCGCAGGCGGAATCACTATCGGAGAATTGACATTTCTTTCTGGCTCTTTTAACAGATTACGAACAAATTTACAAGGATTTTTTTCACGTTTCACCCGTATTTCTGAAAGTGCACTTTACCTTCAGGATTATTTTGATTTCATAGATTTAAAAATCGAAAAAACTGCAGACCTAAAGACTAAAATGCCAAAAATTATTACTCAAGGTTTTGTAGTTAATGATTTACATTTTGCTTATCCCGGTAGTAAAAACGAGGTTTTAAAAGGGGTGACATTTAAAATAAAAGCCGGGGAAAAAATGGCTTTCGTAGGACAAAATGGTGCGGGGAAAACAACTTTAATAAAATTATTTCTGCGCTTTTATGAACCAACCGAAGGCGAAATTCTTTTAGACGGAATAAATATTAATAAGTTTGATGTCGATGCTTACAGAAATCGTTTCGGCGTAATTTTTCAGGATTTTTTTAAATATGAATTTACTTTAAGAGAAAATATTGCTGTGGGAAATATAAACGAAGTTGAAAATGACGAAATTATTAATTACGCCGCAAGTAAAAGTCTCGCTGAACAGGTCGTTTCTGAAATGACAGACGGTTTAGAGCAAAGACTTGGCCGGCGATTTTATAAAGGCACAGAACTCAGCGGCGGACAGTGGCAAAAAGTGGCGCTCGCTCGTGCGTACATGAAAGATGCAGATGTTATGGTTTTAGACGAACCAACAAGTGCGCTCGATGCACAAGCAGAATTTGATGTTTTCGAACGGTTTATTGCTTTAACAAAAGGAAAGACAAGCATTATAATCAGTCACAGGTTTAGCACCGTTCGAATGGCAGACCGTATTGTAGTCCTTCAAAACGGACAAGTTTTAGAAGTTGGAACACACCAGGATTTAATGGCCACCGAAAAGTTGTATGCCGAATTATTTGCTTTGCAGGCGGCGGGATATCAATAAAATAAAAGCTTTAAAAAGTTCTATTTCTCAATAAATTTTTTTAGCAACTTCCTTATTCTTACTTTTGTGGGAGTTTTTATTTATGCACGATATTATTCAACTTTTACCAGATCATGTGGCGAACCAAATTGCCGCCGGAGAAGTCGTGCAAAGACCGGCTTCTGTGGTTAAAGAATTGATGGAAAACGCCATCGATGCGAAAGCGAGCAAAGTAGAACTTATTATCCGTGAGTCTGGGAAAAATTTAATTCAAGTGGTTGATAATGGTTTGGGAATGTCTGAAACTGATGCAAGAATGGCGTTTGAGCGGCATGCGACTTCTAAAATAAAAACGACAGAAGATATTTTCAGAATTATCACCAAAGGTTTTCGGGGCGAGGCATTGGCGTCAATTGCCGCAGTTGCTCAGGTAGAATTACGGACTAAAAAAGAGGAAACGAAAACCGGCACCAATATTTACATTGAAGGTGGCGGATTCCAATTTCAGGAACCTATCCAAACATCGGATGGCTCAAGTTTTTCCGTTAAAAATTTATTCTATAATGTTCCTGCAAGACGGAAATTTTTAAAATCAAACACCATAGAATTTCGCCATATCATTGATGAATTTCAGCGGGTTGCTTTGGCGCATGAAACCGTTGAATTTGAAATGTTTCACAACGACGAACCTATTTTTCGGTTGCGAAAAGGCACACAAATGCAAAGAATTGTGGATATTTTCGGCAGGAAAATTCACAGTTTATTAGTTCCCATAAAAGAAGATTTGGGTTGGATAAAATTGGAAGGATTCGTGGCAAAACCTGAAGGCGCAAAAAAAACACGTGGCGAACAATTCTTATTTGTAAATGGAAGGTTTTTTCGCAGTCCTTATTTAAACAAAGCCGTGCAAGACGCGTTTGAAGGTTTGCTTTTACCGGGATATATTCCATCATTTTTTCTTTATTTAGAAACTGAACCCGACAAAATTGACGTTAATATTCATCCGCAAAAAACGGAAGTGAAATTTGAAGACGAAAACTTAATTTTTGCTTTAATTCGTTCTACTATTAAACGTGCGCTGGGCATTTACAATGTTGCGCCAAGTTTAGATTTTGAACGCGATTCAAACGCTTTGCAATTATCGCCTTCGAGGAATAATATTCGTTTTAAAAATCCAGAAATTAGTGTTGATAGAGATTACAACCCTTTTTTAGCAGAAAATAAACCTTCCCCATTAGAAAAAATAGAACTCACAGAATTTTATAAAAATAACATTTCAACGGCGCCGTCTAAAATTAATTTATTTGAAGAAGAAGATTTTGAAGAAGATCTAATGCGTCTTCCCAATGGTTATTGGTTGCTGAACAAAAGTGGCAAAACATTAATGTTAGATTTAGGCAGAATCCACCGGTTAGTGGTTTTAAGTCAAAATAAATTTAAAAAATTAACTGGCGTCAGTCAGGCTTTACTTTTCTCAGTAGAATATTTTATGAATGAAATTGAGAAAGATAAATACCGCTCGATTAAAAAATATTTGCCAAGTTTAGGGTTTGACATGATTATTGCGCATGAGAATGTGTTACGCGTAAACAGTATTCCCGAAGGTTTAAAAGAAGGCCAAGTCATTCCTTTTTTAGAAAAAATATTCGAAATTTTAGATTATAAAACAGAAGTAGAATTCGTGCATTTTTACCAATACCAATGGAATAAAATGCAGGGAAAATCCCGCTTTGATTTTATTTACAAAACTGATGCAGAAATCCTGATAAAAGAATTTCAAGACTTAGGTTTCCCAGAATTTTTACCTTCTGGCAAACGCTGTTTCTATGAAATATCCCTAGAAGATTTAGAAAACAAATTTTAAAAACTATGTTCCCAAAACTTACTCCGATTACAAAAAATATTATCATTATAAACGTCATTATTTATTTGATTGCTAATTTTGTTTATCCAAATCTCTACCCGCTTTTCCAAGCGTATTTTCCCCTTTCGCCGAACTTTCATTCTTGGCAAATTATCACACATATGTTTATGCATGCACCTTTAGGCCAAGGTTATGGAATTATGCACATTGTTTTTAATATGATGACGCTTTGGAGTTTCGGACCAATTTTAGAAGAAATTATGGGCGAAAAAAAATATGTGATTTTATATTTCGTAAGTGGACTTGCGGGTTTCGTTTTATTTAATCTTTGGAATTATTACGAAATTCACCAACTGATGAGTTCATTAACAGGCGAAGGCGTAAATGTGGCAGAAATTTTTCAAAAAGCGAATCTTCATTATTCTGGAAACATGAGCATTGATGCTAAAACACCCCTTGCAGAAGCGCAATCCCAGCAATTATACGGTGAACTAGTTAGCCCAATGTTGGGTGCTTCAGCCGCTATTATGGGCGTTGTTGCGGGGTTCGCAACCTTATTTCCTGACGCGAAATTATATCTGATGTTTATCCCAATTGGTATAAAAGCAAAATATTTAGTAATTGGATTTGTTGTGGTTTCTTTTTTCCTGCAAATTACTGGCAGAACCTTGGGAATCGCTCATTTTGCACACATTGGTGGGGCAATTGCAGGTTATCTTATTGCAAGACATTTTGCCAAAAATAGGTATAGAATTAATTAATAGTTCTGAATGAAAATTATAAGATTTGCACTGCTCTTGATTCATCTGGGATTAATCGTGCTTTTATTAGGGAATTTTTTAAATATTTATATTCCGCCAAAAATTTTTCCATTTTTAAATTTTCTGTCATTAGCTTTTCCGGTTTTAATGATAATTAATTTACTTTTAATTCTACTCTGGATTTTAATGTGGAAAAAACGGGCTTTCCTTTTTATTATTTTAAGTCTCTTCCTAATCAAACCAACAAGCAGAATTGTTAATTATAATAAAGCGATAAAAGATATACCAAATTTAAAAGTTATCACTTTTAATGTGCACTCTGCAGCTTTTGGCAGACAAAATATTGAAAATTTTATTAATAAAGAGAAACCAGACATTGTGCTTTTGCAGGAAGCTGGAACAATAAAACCAGATTCTTATAATTTAGAAAATTTAAAGTACAACTCCATTTCTAATATCGTTTTTTTCTATTCAAAATACAAAATTATCAGCCAAAAGACCTGGATAAAAAATGAAAATGCTTTCGCGAAATCCTACGATATTGAAATAAACGGAAAAATTTATCGGTTTATAAATATTTATTTACAGCCTTTTTACTTAAATAAAGCGATGGTTAAACCCACAGAAAATCAGGCAGAGAACGAACATAAATTTAGAAATTTAATTAAAAGGATGGTGCCAACCTTTAAGGCGCATCAAGAACAAATTTCGCTTGCAAAGGAAGCAATTGAAACTTCGCCATATCCCGTAATTATGACTGGCGATTTTAATTCTGTCCCAAATTCTTACGAATATTATCATTTAGGGGAAAATTTAAAAGATGCTTTTGAAGTGGCTGGAAGCGGCAGCGCAACTAGTTTTCACGACTATAAATTTCCCATTAGAATAGATTATATTTTCACCTCGAAAGAAATTGAACCAATCAGTTATAAAGTTGATAGAAGTGCGAGGTTGTCCGATCATTTTCCAGTTATTGCCACTTTTAAATTAAAATAATTTAATCCAGATTTTTTTGTAATAATGGATCAATATATTCTCTGTCGTTACTAAGTCTTGGTACTTTGTTTTGTCCGCCCAACTTTCCGCGGTCTGCCATCCAATTATAAAAAAGTTTCGGTTTAGCAACATGAATTATTGGTTCTGAAAGCGCCATATTATTATAACGCTTAGCTTCATAATCAGAATTTGAGCGTTTAAGTTCCGCATCAAAAACTGAAATAAATTTTTTAAGATCCTTCGGCTCTTCTATAAATTCGATAATATATTCGTGTGCACCAGACTTGCTGTCCTTCATAAAAAAAGGCGCGCCTGTAAATTCCAAAATGCAAGATTGCGTAGCTTCACAAGATTTCGTCAAAGCAGATTCTACATTATCAATCATTAATTCTTCACCAAAGGCATTAATGTAATGTTTGGTTCTTCCTGAAATTTTTATTCTAAAAGGATTTAAACAAGTAAATTTTATAGTATCACCAATTAAGTAGCGCCAAAGTCCGCCATTAGTTGTAATTAAAAGCGCATAATTTTTATTGATTTCTACGTCTTCCAGATGAATGGTTTTTGGACTTTCTTTACCAAATTCTTCCATAGGAATAAATTCGTAAAAAATACCATAATCTAGCATTAGAAGCATTTCTTCGCTCCTGTAAACATCTTGAATAGCAAAAAAACCTTCGGAAGCATTAAAAATTTCGTAATATCGAATGTCTTTTCCAATCAACTTTTTGTACTCTTCCCGATAAGGCTTAAAACTAATGCCGCCGTGGAAAAAAACTTCTAAATGTGGCCACAATTGGGAAATGTTTTGATGTCCTGTTTCTTTTAAAATTTGTTGCAGTAAAACCATCATCCAGCTTGGAACACCTGTAAAACTACCAACTTGCTCTTTCGTTACTTCGTTTACAATTGCTTTCAACTTAGTTTCCCACTCAGACATTAATGAAATTTTCTTACTGGGAGTTGTCGTAATTTCAACCCAAAAGGGTAAATTTTCAATTATAATGGCAGATAAGTCTCCAAATTTTGTATTAAAATCTTGATACATTTCTGCGCTACCACCTAATCTCAAATTTTTATGTGTGAAAAGTTCATTTTCCGGATGATTGTTGGCGTAAATAGCGACCATATCTTTTCCGGCTTTTAAATGACAGTTTTCTAAACTTTCATTTGAGATCGGAATGAATTTACTTTTTGCATTGGTGGTCCCGGAAGATTTGGCAAATCTTTTTATTTGTCCAGGCCAGAAAATATCTTTTTGTCCTTGCCGCGCTTTTTCGATGTATGGCTCAAAATCTTCGTAAGTAACAATCGGGATCTGGTTTTTAAAATCATTATAGGTGGAAATGTCTTTAAAACCATATTTCTTGCCATATTCAGTTTCTTTGGCAAAAAATAGCTGAGAAAATAAAACCCCTTTTTGAGTTTCTAAAGGATGTTCTTTAAAATTATTAATTTGATCTATCCGCTGCCGAATATACCAATTAACTACAGAATTAAAAAGTGCTTTGGTTGCCATGTTTTACAAATATAATAAATTTTATTTTCTACTTTAAGATAAAATTAACGCCTGCAAAAGTTTCAAAATTAAAAGTTTCAAATCTTATATCTATCTTTGCGGCCTTATATAAAAATGAAAAAGCTAGTCATCATTCCCACTTTTAACGAAAAAGAAAATATCGCAGCTATAATTTCTGCTGTTCTTAATCTAAAAGACGATTTTGATATTTTAGTTGTGGACGATTCTTCACCAGACGGAACGTCAAATATTGTAAAAAATATACAGGAAAATGAGTCCCATTTATTTTTAACGGAACGGAAAATAAAAGATGGTTTAGGGAAAGCGTATGTCCACGGATTCCGTTGGGCACTGGAAAAAGGTTACGATTATATTTTTGAGATGGACGCAGATTTCTCTCATAACCCAGAAGATCTTCCTAAATTATACGAAGCTTGTAAAAATGCAGATATGGTAATTGGTTCAAGATATTCTAAAGGTGTAAATGTTGTAAATTGGCCGATGTCACGCGTTTTGCTGTCTTATTTTGCTTCTAAGTATGTCCGGTTTATTTTGCGCGTGCCTATTGCAGATACAACGGCCGGTTTTGTGTGTTTTTCACGCCGAGTTTTAGAAGGAATTGATTTAGAAAAAGTAAAACTTAAAGGTTATGGATTTCAAATTGAAATGAAATTCAGAGCATTTAAGAAAAATTTTAAAATAGTCGAAGTTCCTATTATTTTCACAGACAGAACGCGTGGTGAAAGCAAAATGAATGGTGGTATTATAAAAGAAGCCGTTTTTGGTGTTTTAAATTTAAAGTTAAAATCTTTGGTAAATAAATTATGAAAGTTTTATTTTTTTTAATATTAATTTTTCTAACTTCTTGCGCGCAAGCTCTAAATGAACCAGAAAAACTTATCTCAGAAAATGAAATGAGTTCATTAATTGCAGATTTTGCCTTAGCTGGTCAAATGAGTTTCGTATCACCAGATGCAAATGCAGAAACCCAAACCCGATATATTTTAAAACAACACAGGATAAAAGCGAAAGATTTTCGGGAAAGTTATACTTATTACACCGGAACCAATAAATTAGATAAAATTTTTACAAATGCGCAGGATATTATTTTTCAAAAAGATCCGAAAGCCAAAGATTTTATAAAAAACAGATTAAAAGGAAATCAGCCCGTACCACAAATGGGAAAATAAAGAGAATGCAGAAATTTTTTGAAATAGAAAAGACCTCCGAAGGAAAAGCCCGGGCAGGCATCATTACCACAGATCATGGAAAAATAGAAACTCCAATTTTTATGCCTGTTGGAACTGTTGCGTCAGTGAAAACAGTCCATCAGAGGGAATTAAAAGATGATATAAGAGCGCAGATAATTTTAGGAAACACTTACCATTTAAATCTTCGTCCAAAAATGGAAATTATGCAGGCTGCGGGCGGACTTCATAAATTCATGAACTGGAATTTACCAATTTTAACGGATTCTGGCGGTTATCAAGTCTTTTCTTTGTCAAAATCTAGAAAATTAAATGAAGAAGGTGTGAAATTTAAGTCTCACATTGACGGAAGCACAATGTTTATTTCACCGGAAATTTCGATGCAGATTCAGCGGGAAATTGGTGCAGATATTTTCATGGCTTTCGATGAATGCACGCCTTATCCTTGCGACTATAATTTGGCTAAAAAATCGATGCACATGACGCACCGTTGGTTAAAACGATGCATTGACTGGAACGAAAAAAATGCTGAAATTTATAACCATAAGCAATACTTTTTCCCAATAGTACAAGGTTCTACCTATTCAGATTTACGAAAAATTTCCGCAGAAAAAATATCTGAAAGTAATCAGGTTGGAAACGCAATTGGCGGACTCTCTGTCGGCGAACCTGAAGAGGAAATGTATCGTATTACGGATGAAGTAACAGATGTTTTGCCAAAAGATAAACCAAGATATTTAATGGGCGTAGGAACTCCCTGGAATATTTTAGAAACCATCGGTTTGGGAATAGACATGATGGACTGCGTGATGCCGACAAGAAATGCGAGAAATGCGATGCTTTTCACGTGGCAAGGCGTTATGAATATGAAAAATAAAAAATGGGAAAGTGATTTTTCACCTTTGGATGAATTTGGTACAAGTTATGTGGATAGTGACTATTCTAAAGCTTATGTAAGGCATCTATTTGTGGCTAAAGAATATCTTTCAAAACAAATTGCTTCTGTTCATAATCTGGCATTTTATTTAGATCTGGTTAAAGTGGCTCGCGAACACATCGTGAAAGGTGACTTTTATGAATGGAAAGACGCCGTAATTCCTAATTTAAAACAAAGACTTTAATCATCTTGTAACTTTTAAAAATGAAGATTTTAGACAAATATATCATTAAAAAATTCCTGGGAACTTTTGGGTTTATAATGATGTTGCTGACTGTGATCGTTTTGGTAATCGATGTACAGGAAAAAGTGCCGCGGATTGAATCCAGCGGCTTTACGGTTTCTTATTTTCTGATACATTATTATCCGTTTTACATTGTTTATCTGCTCGTTACCTTTATTGCAATTATCGTTTTTATCTCTGTTATTTTCTTCACGTCAAGACTTGCAAATAACACTGAGATTGTGGCTATAATTAGTAGTGGCGCAAGTTTTCATCGTTTTGCACGCCCCTATCTAGTTACTTCAGGCTTTATAGCGATCATTTTTTTAGGTGTAAGTCATTTTGTTTTGCCTTGGGCAAACATCAAAAAAAATACATTGGATGCGTACACTTATTCTGAGATAAATAGAGATAAATTTTTAGGGAATGCTGCAATTACAACACAACTTTCGCCTAATGATTATATTTTCATCAATAGTTACAACAAAAAAGAAAAACGCGGTTCTGGCTTTAGCTATCAGAAATACGATAAAAATAAAAAACTAATTTATCAATTATCTGCCAGCGATGTTTCTTGGCAACCTAAAAAAAAGAGTTTTGAACTGAACAGCTATTTAGAAAAAACCGTTTTAAAAAATGACACTGAAATTTTAAAAGATGGCAGTACAAGAAATATCAGCTTTGGTCATCCACCTGAAGAATTATTTCCCGATCAACTATTGGGTCAAAATAAAACAACGCCAGAACTTATAAAATTTATAAACCGAGAGAGGGAAAAGGGAAATGGTAACCTCAATACTTATTTGAATGAGCTCTATCAGCGAACTTCCATGCCGGTTTCAATTATTATTTTGACATTTTTAGCACTCTCACTTTCGTCGCAAAAGAAGCGTGGTGGTTTGGGTATAAATCTCGCTATAGGGATTGCGCTGGCATTTGTTTTTGTTTTTTCTTTTGAAGCTTTAAAAGTCGTTTCGGAGAATAAAACCCTAACGCCTTTAGTAGCAATGTGGCTGCCAAACATGGTTTTCGCACCTTTAGCAGCATTTTTATACATTAAAAGAGCCAATCAGTAAAGCAACTCTATTTCTTTGTGAAAAAACTTTTTTAAACCTTCGTGTTCAAGATCGATCCAAAGAAAACCATCTTTATCAGCGAATTTTATTATGCCATTTTGTCTAATGCCATTCAGACTAAAAACGGAAATTCTATCCTTTAAAAACAGGTGGTTATTAACCGTTTTCAACACATTTTGAGAGTTTAAAATATTAGATTGTAAGTGAGAGAATAACTCTTCGGCGATTTTTTTTAAATCAAACTTTTCTTTTGTTTGTGTAAGTAAGGACCCTGCTTTTGGTAAATTTGAGAAATTGGTCTGTAGAATATTAATGCCAATACCAACTATAAAAACTTCCTCATTTTCTATTTTTTTCTTTTCAATTAAAATTCCTGCAATCTTTTTCTTGTTTATTATAATGTCGTTTGGCCATTTTATGAATACTTCTGTACGCGTCAGATTGGCTATAAAATCCCGAACAATGGCAGCGGTATGGAAATTGAAGAGATTTTCGGAAATGTTTATGTCTTTGGTTTTTAACATAAAAGAAAAAGCAAGATTTTCTTCAGGAATCATTTCCCAGGAATTATTGTATTGCCCTTTTCCTTGTGTTTGATTAAAAGTATATAAACCCAAAAAATCACTTTCATCGAGTTTAAACTTTTGGATATCAATATTAGTGGATAAGCAGATTTTCAAATAAATTAGAGGGTTCATTTATGAAAACTTTAAGATTTTAAAGATTGTTTTGATAAGGCTAAAATAAAGAAAAAGCGGTAAATTTGCAGACTATATAAAATTTTAATGGATAATACTTTACAAAAACAAATACTCATAGACACCATAATTGGTGCAATACAAGATACTAAAGGTGACAAATTAATGATTTTCGATTTATCTGGAATTGAAAATTCTGTAGCGGAAACATTTATCATTTGCAGCGGAAACAGTAATACTCAGGTTAACGCAATTGCGGGAAATATTGAAAAAAAGGTCAGAAATGAACTTCAAGAACGCCCTTGGCATGTTGAAGGAACAGAAAATGCAATGTGGATTTTAGTAGATTACGTGTCAGTAGTCGTGCACGTTTTTCAACAAGAGACAAGAGATTACTATGATATTGAAGAACTTTGGGGTGATGCAAAGATCACTTTAATTGAAAATTAATAATAAATTTTAATACCGGATTAACCGGTTTTCTACACAAAAATATATGAACAACAATAAAGGTTTTAATTGGTTTTTTCCCATCGCCATAGTTGTGATGTTGCTGATTTTCGGGTCAAATTTCTTTGCCGGCGAAACTTCAAAACCAATGGATGAACAAGAATTTTACAGTCTTGTTGCGCAGGGTAAAGTTCAGGACGTAATGGTTTATCGTGATAATTTTAAAGCGGAAGTTTTTCTAACACAAGCTGGGAAAAATGAACTGGTGAAGAAAAGTACTTCGGCAGAAAATCCACTTTCTTTATTTAACCTTAAGCCTCAGGCAGATTATAGTTTGTCTTATGGTGATTTGCGCTATTTTCAAGAGAGATTCAATAAAATTAAAAGTGATAATCCTAAAATTACCACTAAAATGGACTTTGGCATTGCCGAGAATCCTTTGACCAGTTTATTGTTTACTGCTCTTTTCTGGATCGCAATAATGGCTCTATTCTATTTCGTAATATTCAGAAAAATGGGAAGCGGTGGTGGACCAGGCGGACAAATATTTAGTATTGGTAAATCAAAGGCTAAATTATTTGATGAAAAAGACAAAGTAAATATCACGTTTAATGATGTGGCTGGATTAGAAGGAGCCAAAGAAGAGGTACAAGAAGTTGTAGATTTCCTTAAAAATTCTGAAAAATATACAAAATTAGGAGGTAAAATACCAAAAGGGGTTTTACTTGTAGGCCCTCCAGGCACGGGAAAAACTTTATTAGCAAAAGCCGTTGCAGGCGAAGCTAAAGTACCCTTTTTCTCACTTTCAGGGTCAGATTTCGTAGAAATGTTTGTGGGTGTTGGCGCTTCTCGCGTGAGAGATTTATTCGCTCAGGCAAAAGCAAAATCTCCGGCAATTATTTTCATCGACGAGATTGACGCAATCGGGCGAGCGCGTGGAAAAGGACAGTTTACTGGCGGTAATGACGAACGTGAAAATACGTTAAATCAATTATTAACAGAAATGGACGGTTTCGGAACTGATACAAATGTTATTTTAATTGCAGCGACAAATCGGGCAGATATTTTAGATAAAGCATTAATGCGTGCCGGTCGTTTTGACCGTTCTATATACGTCGATTTACCCGAACTTCATGAAAGAAAAGAAATTTTTGAAGTGCATTTGAAGAACATTAAAATGGATGACACCATTGACCGTGAATTTTTAGCAAAACAAACACCAGGTTTTAGTGGCGCCGATATTGCAAATCTTTGTAATGAAGCTGCTTTAATCGCCGCTAGAAACAATCATGAAGCTGTTAACAAGCAAGATTTCTTAGATGCTGTTGATAGAATTATAGGAGGTTTAGAAAAGAAAAACAAAGCTATAAAACCCTCTGAAAAGAGAAGAGTCGCTTATCACGAAGCTGGTCACGCGACAGTTAGTTGGTTAGTAGAGCACGCAGCACCACTTTTAAAAGTAACGATCGTGCCTCGTGGAAGATCTTTAGGCGCCGCTTGGTATTTGCCAGAAGAAAGACAACTAACTACGACAGAGCAAATGTATGATGAACTTTGTGCTACTTTAGGCGGTAGAGCCTCAGAACAGGTTATTTTTGGGAATATTTCCACAGGTGCTTTATCGGATTTAGAAAGGGTGACAAAACAAGCGCAAGCGATGGTTACCATCTATGGATTGAACGAGAAAGTTGGAAACATTTCGTATTATGATAGTTCAGGGCAATCGGAATATAATTTTAATAAACCTTATTCTGAAAGTACTGCTAAGATGATTGACGAAGAAATTTCCAAAATCATAGAGTTTCAATATCAAAGAGCTGTACAGATCTTGTCAGAAAACAGAGATAAACTTGATGCTTTAGCCAATAAACTTTTGGAAAAAGAAGTGATTTTTCGTGAAGATTTAGAAGAAATCTTCGGACAACGGGCTTGGGATCCTGAATTAACAGAAACTCCCGTTTCAGCTGTGGACAATCCAGCAAGTGCAGGAAATGTTTTAAACCAAGATACGATCCCTGTAAATCCATAAATGAAATATTTAAAAATATTATCATAAAAAAAATATAGGAAATAGTAATTATTTCCTATTTTTGTAGGAAATAGGCGAAAAAAACGAGCATTGAGTATTTTTAAAAAGTTAGTAAATAAATTATTAAACCAACCGGAGCAGGAAGATTCTGCCAATTTGGTAAAACTGGGAGATCAACTGAAACATGCTGACCTAGACTACAAATTTGCGCAATTATTTACGCATTCTGGTGGATTTTTCAATTACTGTTCAGACGAGGCTGAAGCACTACAAACACTCAATCAAATTATTAAAATAGAAAGCATTAAAAATGTTTTTTGTTGGGACCACGACTTGAAAAATTTCTTAGATGTCATCAACACGCCTTACACAACAGATTTAAATTTAGTGAATGACGCTGCGTTCATTACCTGCGAATATTTAATTGCTTTTGATGGTAGAATAATGCTTTCTCACAACAGTATTTTACATTATCCCTCTTCCAGATTACCAGAAAAAATTATAATCATGGCAAACGTATCGCAGATAGTCAATAATCTTACGGATGCAATGATGAAAGTAAAACGCCGTGAAACATTAAAAAACCTAACTTCCATTAGCGGCAACAATTCTAAACTTGATACTGGAAATAAAGATAATACTAAACTCTTTCTACTTTTGCTTGAAGATTAATACTTAATTGAAGATTTTAAAATAAAGCCAGTATATCTTACTCTTTTCCCTTAAAAAATATATTTTGGATAAAAACTTAGTACAGAGATTGATTTCAGGCGCAGTTTATGGCATCGTTATTTTTCTTTGCACCACACCTTTTGGTGAACTTTGGCTGGGGAAAATTTTTCCATTTATAAAACAGTACTATCTTTTTTATGCGCTGATTACTTTCTTTCTGCTTGCCGGCCTTTGGGAATGTATGAAGATGATGAAATTTGGGAATTCATGGGAAAAATTTGCGTTAATTCCAATCGCACTGGTTGTTTACTACAGATATTCCGTTAAGTTTTTTCACCATGGATTTTTCTACCAATTTAATTTATCTGAAATTTTAGGTTTATTATTAATAGTAATTGCCTGCGTCACTTTATTTAAATTTACAAAAGAGCTTTATTTCGATAATGGGAAACTGATATTTTCAGTTATTTATTTGGCTTTACCTTTCAGTTATGCCTTGGCTTTACCCGCATTTTCAGAAATTAACCCAGAAAAGACATTCACGATGGAAATTTTTTTTCTATTTGTGCTAATTTGGAGTAGTGATTCTTTTGCCTATTTTACTGGCAGATTATTTGGAAAACATAAAATGGCCCCGAAAATTAGTCCTAAAAAAACTTGGGAAGGCTTCGCAGGCGGCGTAATTCTTACACTGATTTTGGGATTTTTTATTGAAAAATACTATTCTGATTTGCGCGGGAATTGGATTGTAGTTGGCTTTTTAGTTTCTATCTTTGCACCCTTGGGTGATTTGGTAGAAAGTCAGTTAAAAAGAAGTTTCGGAGTAAAAGATAGCGGAAATCTGATTCCTGGGCACGGCGGTGTTTTAGATAGACTGGATAGCTTTATTATTTGCGTCCCTGTTATTTATTTGTATTTTGTGATAGAAAAATTAGTTTAAAAAAACACCTCATTTAGAAGAATGAAACTACATAAAGAATCGAAAGGAACCATCACAGTTGCGATTATTGCAATTGCTGTTTTAGGCTCTCTTGCTATTTATTACTTACAAATTTGGTCACTTTTGGTGCTTATTCCCCTATTGATCGTATTTGGTTTGATTTTATGGTTTTTTCGCGTGCCGAGACGGGATATTTTAGACCATAAAGAAAACGTGATTGCGCCTGTTGATGGGAAAGTCGTGGTGATCAAAGAAGTTTTAGAAAGTGAATTTTTAAAGGAAAAATGTATTCAAGTTTCAATTTTTATGTCTCCTTTAAACGTTCATATTTGTAGATATCCAGTTTCTGGAAATGTGATTTACAAAAAATACCACCCTGGAAAATATTTAGTAGCGTGGCATGAAAAATCTTCAACCGAAAATGAGCGAACCAGCATTGCGGTGGAAAGTTTGCTCAATCATAAGGTACTTTTCCGTCAAATTGCCGGTTATGTTGCACGAAGAATTGTGATGAATTGTAATGAAGGTGATGCTGCGAAAGCCGGCCACGAGTTTGGCTTTATAAAATTCGGATCAAGAATGGATATTTTCCTACCTTTAAATACCGAAATTATTTGTAAAATTGGCGATAAGACCAAAGGTGGAATTGACGTTATTGCAAAGTTGATATAAAATAAATTACAAACTCTTCAATTTCCCTCTGAAATCATCAATGTCATTGTAACCTTTTTGCTTCATAATTTCAGAAAGTTCCGCTAAAATTTTATCAAAAACATTTACGCCATTTCTTGCTAAATGCGTTCCAACTTGGACAATTTCTGCACCACATAATAAATGCTCGAAAGCATCTTTCCCACTTTCTACTCCGCCGCAGCCAATTACAGAAATTGATTTATTTAATCTCGTATAAAATGCACGAACATTCGCCAAAGCAGTTGGTTTTACATAAGCACCGCCGATGCCACCAAAGCCATCTTTTGGTTTAATAACCACACTTTCATTTTCCGTATCAATATACAATCCGTTACCCACAGAATTAATACAATTCACATAAGCCAAAGGAAATTTATTTAAAATTTCAGACATTTGATCAAAATGAACCATGTCGAAGTACGGCGGTAATTTTACGCCCAAAGGTTTTTTAAAAAACTCAAATGCTTGTTTTAAAATAAGTTCAGTCGCTTCAAAATCATAACCAATTTGTGGTTTTCCGGGAAGATTTGGACAGGATAAATTCAGTTCCGTTAAACCTTTAAAATCACTTTCATTAATTTTGTGAAGCATTTCCAGATTCTCCTCTGGTTTCATTCCCGCAACGGAAAGAAAATTGACTTTTCCAGGGTTTTCTTCCTGAAATTTTAAAGAATAATTTAAATAAAAATCAAAACCCAAGTTTGGTAAACCCATAGAATTAATACTTCCGAGCGGCACTTCCACATATCTTGGCGACGGATTTCCTTCACGCAATTGCGGCGTGGCACTTTTGGTGACAAAACTTCCAGCTGAAGAATTCTTCATTTCATCCAATTTTTCAGCGTCGTCACACCAAACACCTGAAGCGTTCATTAAAGGATTTTCAAATTCAAAAGAACCTATTTTGGATTTTAAGTTTATCATTTTTATTTAAAATAATTTAATTTTTAAAAAAAGCGGGAACAAATCCCCGCTGATATTTTAATTCTTAATTTTTAAAGACAATTCATCCAATTGCGTTTCAGCAATCGCAGATGGTGCATCAATCATCACATCACGTCCAGAATTATTTTTCGGAAAAGCAATGTAATCTCTAATCACTTCATTACCGTCTAAAATAGCGACCAATCTGTCAAAACCAAAGGCTAATCCTGCATGTGGCGGTGCTCCGTATTTAAAAGCATTCATTAAAAAGCCAAATTGCGCTTCGGCGTCTTCTTTGGTAAAACCTAATAAATCAAACATTCTGGACTGCATTTCTTTATTAAAAATCCTTACAGAACCGCCGCCAATTTCATTACCGTTTAAAACCAAATCGTAAGCATTTGCTCTGGCTTTTCCTGGATCTGTTTCCAGCAAATATTCATCTTCCGTTTTCGGCGCGGTGAAAGGATGGTGCATCGCGTGGAATCTTCCTGTTTCTTCATCCCATTCTAAAAGTGGAAAATCTACGACCCAAAGTGGCGCAAATTCTTTTGGATTTCTCAAATTTAACTGGTTTCCCAATTCCATTCTTAAGGCGGAAAGTTGAGTTCTCACTTTGTTCGACTCACCGGACATTAGTAAAATTAAATCACCTTGTTTTGCGTTGAATTTTTCAACTATTTTCTTTAGATCTTCTTCGTTAAAAAATTTATTAACAGAAGAAGTGACACTGCCGTCATTTTGAAATTTAATCCAAATTAATCCAGAGGCGCCTATTTGTGGGCGTTTCACCCAATCTAATAAAGTGTCAATTTGTTTGCGCGTATACTCCGCGCAATTTTCAACATTAATTCCAACTATCAATTCGGCGTCATCAAATATTTTAAAATCCTTGCCTTTAACTAAATCATTAACTTCAACAAATTTCATATCAAATCTGATGTCAGGTTTGTCATTTCCATAAGTGATCATCGCATCTTCATATGACATGCGTGGAAACTTTTCAAATTTCTTTCCTGTAATGTCTTCTAATAATTTTGAAGTCATGCCTTCAAAAATCTCAATGACATCTTCTTGCTCTACGAAAGCCATTTCACAATCTATTTGGGTAAATTCTGGTTGTCTATCTGCACGCAGATCTTCATCACGGAAACATTTCACAATTTGGAAATAACGGTCCATGCCGCCAATCATTAACAATTGTTTAAAAGTTTGCGGCGATTGTGGTAACGCGTAAAACTGCCCTGGATTCATTCTACTTGGAACGACGAAATCTCTTGCACCTTCTGGTGTAGATTTAATTAAAACCGGCGTTTCAACCTCAATGAAATTTTGTTCTGACAAATAATTTCGAACTTTTTGAGCCATTTTGTGACGGAAAATCAGTTTTTCCCGAACTGGATTACGTCGAATATCCAAATAACGGTATTTCATACGCAGTTCTTCACCGCCATCAGTTTGATCTTCAATTGTAAAAGGCGGCACCAAGGATTCATTTAAAATGATTAATTTTTCAACTAAAATCTCAATTTCACCTGTAGAGATATTTGGGTTTTTACTTAAACGTTCAATGACTTCACCTTCCACTTGAATTACAAATTCACGCCCTAACTTTCTCGCTTCCTCCAATAATGTAGCCGAAGTTCTCTCAGAATCAAAAACCAATTGTGTGATTCCATAACGGTCGCGAAGATCGATCCACAAAACAAAACCTTTGTCTCGAACGGTTTGAACCCAGCCAGAAAGTGTTACTTTCTGACCAATTTGCTGACTTGATAATTCTCCGTTGGTATGCGATCTGAACATGTTTTAAAAAAATTTATTTAAATAAAATCCCGATAAAATTTTATTTAAAATTATACCCGCAAAGATAGACTTTTGAAGGGAAATTTAAAAATTAGAACTTTCAGAAAAATCCGCTGAAAAGTCGCAATAATATATTTTTTTAATTCTTTAAAAACTTAAAATAAATTTTGAAATTTTAACGAAATTTTATTTATTATTAACAAAAAAATGAATACCAAACTATAGGTTTAATAGACTTAATTAGAGGAAACACCGGAAACCAAAATGCTTCAGAAGTAGGAAAAAAATTCGGAATAGGCAAAAATCAAATTACTGCACTTCTTGCTGTTGCAGCACCTTTGGTAATATCATATTTACATAAGAAAACGCAGGATAATCCAGAAGAAGCAGATAAACTGAACGCAGCTTTAGATAAAGACCATGATGGAAGCATTTTGGATAATCCCGCACAGGCAGCAGCTTTTTAGGCGGCGGAAACAAACAATCCTCAGAAGACGGCAGAATGCTAAGTGGACTTTTGGGAAATATTTTCGGAGGAAAATAATTAATTTTGAAATTTTGAATAAAAAAAGTCCGAAGATAATCTCCGGACTTTTTATATTTATTCTGCTTTTGGTTTCGCAGCTTTGCTTGCTTTTTCTTCTACTTTCTTCGGCGCGGCTTTCACTTTTGGCTTTACTTCTTTTTTCACCGCTTCTTTTGGCGCTTTTTCAACTTTTTCTTTTGGCTCAGCGGGGGCTGTGTAAAGTGGACTTGAGTCTTTTTTCATCCTTGATTTTCCATAGCTCCCGGCTATTATTTTTCCCCGTTTAGATTTTTTATCGCCTTTTCCCATAATGTTAAGATTTAATTCAAACGAAGTTAGTAAAAATAATCAGACTAGTTCTTAAAAATCGGAACATTCGAGCAAGCCTCACCAAACATAAGGGATTTTACAAGTGGTTTTAATTGCTCCACCAATTCAATGTAAGCATTTTCCGGAATTTTTTCATCCGAGCAACCTTTTACCAAAACTCTTTTACCGATGAGTTCAGAGAAATCGTATGTTTGAATAGCATTATGCATCAACAAAACTTCCAGATCTTCAGCATTTCCAAAAACAATTTTTCGTGAAACATCCGTGATTTTAGCAGTGATCAAGAAATACGCCCATAAAGGAATTATAGCGTCTGCAGAACAATAAATAAAAACGTAAGCATCTTTATAGCTCGCTAATTCTAAATTTTCAATATCATTCCTAAAGTCTTTTTCCTTTAAAACCATCCCATTAAATAAATAGTTCTTAATATCTAATCCTATTCTTTTTCCTTTCGGAGTAAGTGTTGAAATATCAAAATTTACCAAGCCACTTGCCGCAATCTTATTTTTTATTTCCAATTCTTCTGACATTTTTATATCTTTATATTTACACAAAATTAATCATTAAAGTTTAAAGTCATTTCTCTTTGCGCTTTTTTATAACTAAAGTTAAATGAAATATTACCTAATTGCCGGTGAAGCTTCTGGAGATTTGCACGGCAGCAATTTAATGAAAGCCTTAAAAACAAAAGATGAGAACGCAGAATTCAGATTTTGGGGTGGAGATTTAATGCAAAACGTGAGCGGAACTTTGGTAAGACATTATAAAGATCTTGCATTCATGGGGTTTTTAGAAGTTGCGAAAAATATTTCTACGATTTTAAAAAATATAAAATTCTGCAAACAGGACATTTTACAATATGAACCAGATATTTTAATACTGATTGATTATCCAGGATTTAATCTAAGAATTGCAGAGTTTGCTAAAAAAGAAAATCTAAAAGTCATCTATTATATTTCGCCGCAACTTTGGGCGTGGAAAGAAGGAAGAGTAGAAAAAATTAAAAATTTTGTAGATGAAATGATTGTCATTTTACCTTTTGAAAAAGATTTTTACCAAAAACATTCAATTAACTCACACTTTGTAGGTCACCCTTTACTTGATGCGATTTCTGGTCTGAAACCAATTGATATTGAATCATTTAAAAAAGAAAATAATTTAAATAAGAAAGAAATTATTGCTTTACTTCCCGGATCGAGAGCGCAGGAAGTGACAAAAATGTTGGCTTTAATGACAAGCGTGAAATCACAATTTCCAGATTATCAATTTGTAATCGCGGGGGCACCGAGTTTAGGTAAAGAGTTCTACGAAAATTTTGTGGGGAAAGACCTTTCATTTGTATCTAATAAAACTTATGATTTATTGCGTTGTTCGGCGGCTGCACTCGTCACTTCAGGCACGGCAACTCTTGAAACTGCGCTTCTAAATGTGCCAGAAATTGTGTGTTATAAAACAAGTGCCGTTTCCTACGAAATTGGAAAGCGGGTGGTGAAAAACCTCAAATACATTTCTTTGGTAAATTTAATTATGGATCAAGAAATTGTAACGGAATTAATTCAAAATCAACTAACTACCAAAAATTTAGTGTACCATTTAAATGAAATTTTAAATGGCACGAAAAGAGAAAAAATGTTGATGGATTATGAATTATTGCGGAGAAAATTAGGGGGAAAGGGTGCCAGTGAGAATGCAGCGGACATTATATTAAACACCATTAAAATGTAAAATTTGAAAAAGCAGCCATTTCTTGTTCTGCTCATCGCACTTATCTTGGGAATTGTTTTCCAAGATAATTTCAATTTGACTTCAAAAATTGTCTATATTTTATTGATAATCTGTTTTTTAAGTTTAAGTTTTACTTTTCTAAAAGTATACTATATCCAAAGATTTAAGACTATTTTTCTAATAATTTCCTTGTTTTGTTTCGGTGTATTTATTTTAAAAATGCAGCAATATGAAAAGCCAACCATTTCTTTAAATAAAAAAGAAAATATTTATTTTAGTTTAGACAAAAAACAGAATAGTACGGATAAAAACCGAAGGTATGAAGTTACATTTTATAAGGGTAAATCCGAATTTAATGCGATTCTTACGATTCCAAAAAACCACGCAGAAATCGATTTTGACCACTTTTATCAGGCAGAAGTTTACATCCAAAAAACGGAAGCGCCGTATGCAGATTTTATTTTTAATTATCAAAAGTATTTAGCACGTCAAAATATTTTCTACGTTGCTTATTTACCAACAACTTTAAAACAAAGTGCGGTAAAAAAAATATCGCCTATCGAAAAAATAAAAAGTGCAAGACTAAAAATTTTGGATAGAATTACAAGTAGCACTTTAGATAAAAAAAGTGCGTCATTTTTAAAGGGAATTATTCTTGCTGACCGCACTGAGATGGATGCGGAAACCGTTTCCGATTTTCAAAACAGTGGTTTAATTCATCTTTTAGCAATCTCCGGAACACATATTGGAATTATTTTTGGTGTTATTTATTTAATTTTTCTAAAAATATTTCCAGTTAAATTTAGGAATTATGCTATTATTTTCAGTCTGACATTTATTTGGACGTTTGCAATTTTTATCGGTTTGGGAAATTCTGTAGTGCGTTCCTGCATTATGATCTCCACCTACATGATTTATTTGCTTTTGCATCGAAAGCCAGATTTACTTCACGCGCTTTCCTTAGCGGGATTAATTATTTTAATTTCAAATCCGCAACAAATTTTTGACGTAGGTTTCCAATTAAGTTTTTGCGCGGTTCTCGGGATCTATTGGCTTAATAAACCACTTTTAGAAAAGATTCCAAGATCTAAATATAAAGCTCTTAATTTCCTGTACGCCATTTTTGCAGTCACAATTGCTGCCCAGATTTCAACTTTACCTCTGGTCATCTATTATTTTCATCAATTTTCTTTCGTGTCAATTTTCGCCAATTTAATCGTTATTCCTTTAGCGGAAATTATTATTACTTTTTCTTTATTTCTAACTGTAATAATTGGTTTGAATTTTAATATTATTTGGCTAAATTCATTTTATGACAGTTTAATTTTAAATTTATTGAAATTAATACACTGGTTTGGAAGTTTAGAATCTGCAATGACTAGAAATATTGATGTGACCATTTTGGAAATCATTTTGCTTCTAATAGCGTGTTATTTCTTTGGAATATTATTGAGAAAAACCGGTTGGAAGAATGGGTTCAATTTAATTTTATCATTACTGCTTTTCATTTTTGCACGGACTTTAATTAATTTTAAAGAAAATCAAAAAAATGAAATTATTAGTCATTTTTATTTTAAAAATCAATTTTTATCTATTAAAAACGGTAAAAATATTCTATTTTTATTACCTGAAGAATCAGATGTACAAAAACTGGGAAAATACACCATCAATCCTTATTTGACAGCTCGGCGAAACAGAAAATTTCACATAAAATACTATCGTAAAGGTATTAATATGGTGGTTATCAATGCAAAGTATTATCCTTTAGATTGATCTTATTTAGAAAGAGTACAAACTAAAAATTTCTGATATTTCTCATTTTGAGTTAGCGATACAATTAATTAACTTTGTGGAAATTCAAATTTCACAACTATGGCTGGTTCATCCTCCTCATCCATCGGCAGAAAATATGCTATGGCAATTTCAGCAATGCTTCTGCTTTCATTTTTGGTAGTTCATGTTTCCCTTAACCTAATTTCCGTTTTTAGCAAAGATACTTTCAACGGTGCGTCTCAATTTATGGGTTACAATCCTTTTATTCAATTCTTTTTTCAACCAATTTTGATGATCGGTGTGGTTTTTCACTTTGTGATGGGATTTATTTTAGAAACAAGAAATAATGCAGCGAGGCCAATAAAATATGGAATGAACAACAGAGCAGCTAATTCTAGTTGGATGTCACGTAACATGATATATTCTGGTTCGGTAATTCTAGCATTCTTTTGTTTGCATTTTTATGATTTTTGGATTCACGAAATGAACTACAAATACATTGAAGTTATGCCAGAAGATCCTAGCAGATACTGGACTGAGTTGCACGAAAAATTTGCTGATTTATGGCGGGTGATTTTATATGTAATTGCATTTATTCTCTTAGGATTGCATTTAGCGCATGGATTTCAATCAAGTTTTCAATCGATTGGTGTACGTCATCCAAAATACACACCTTTTATAAAAGCTTTTGGAACTTGGTTTTCAATTTTAGTTCCGCTTGCATTTATTACAATCGCTATTTTTCATCATGTAACTCAATAATCATCAAGAAATTATGAGCATATTAGATTCAAAAATTCCATCAGGTTCCCTTAAAGACAAATGGAAAAATCATAAAGACCATATGAATTTGGTCGCACCAAATAACCGAGATAAAATTGATGTAATTGTTATCGGGACGGGTTTAGCTGGCGGTTCTGCTGCTGCGACACTTGCCGAGCAAGGATATAATGTAAAATCTTTTTGTTATCAAGATTCTCCTCGAAGAGCGCATTCTATCGCCGCACAAGGTGGTATTAACGCCGCTAAAAATTATCAAGGTGATGGGGATTCAATTTATAGATTATTTTACGACACTATTAAAGGTGGCGATTACAGATCCAGAGAAGCCAATGTTTATAGATTAGCAGAAGTTTCTGGAAATATTATAGATCAATGTGTTTCTCAAGGTGTTCCTTTTGGCAGAGATTACGGCGGTCAATTAGACAACCGTTCCTTCGGTGGCGTTCAGGTAAAAAGAACTTTTTATGCAAAAGGACAAACCGGACAGCAACTTTTGTTAGGAGCTTATTCGGCAATGAGCCGTCAAATTGGTAAAGGAAGAATAAAACTTTGCAACCGTCATGAAATGATGGACTTGGTTTTAGTTGATGGAAAGGCACGCGGAATTATAGCAAGAAATTTAGTGACGGGAGAAATCGAAAGACATTCTGCACACGCTGTTGTAATCGCTTCTGGTGGTTATGGAAATGTTTATTTCCTTTCTACTAATGCAATGGGATCTAACTGTTCTGCCTCTTGGAAAGTCCACAAAAAAGGAGCTTATTTCGCAAATCCTTGTTACGTGCAAATTCATCCGACATGTATTCCGGTGCATGGAACGCAGCAATCCAAATTGACTTTAATGTCAGAGTCTTTAAGAAATTCTGGACGGATTTGGGTTCCTAAAAATATTGAAGATGCAGTTGCGGTAAGAGAAGGGAAATTAAAGGCGAGAGATATTACAGAGGAAAATCGAGATTATTATTTAGAAAGAAGATATCCTGCTTTTGGAAATTTAGTTCCAAGAGATGTCGCATCTAGAGCTGGAAAAGAAAGATGTGATGCAGGTTACGGAATTGAAAATAATGACACCCAAGAAGGTGTTTATTTAGATTTTCATACTGAAATCCTAAAAAAAGGACATGAGGCCGTTATCGAAAAAAATATTCATAATGCAACAGAGCAGCAAATTTACGACCTTGGAAAGGCTTGGATAGAAGAAAAATACGGGAATTTATTTGAGATGTATGAAAAAATTACAGCAGATAATCCTTACGAAACTCCGATGAAAATTTATCCTGCAGTTCATTATACGATGGGCGGTGTTTGGGTAGATTATAATTTGCAGTCCACCATTCCAGGATGTTTTGTGATTGGAGAAGCTAACTTTTCTGACCATGGTGCAAACAGATTAGGGGCGTCAGCTTTAATGCAAGGTTTAGCGGATGGCTATTTTGTGCTTCCTTACACTGTTGCAAATTATTTGGCAGCCGATATTAGCACAGGACGAATCTCTACAGACTCACCAAGTTTTGAGCAGGCTGAAAAAGAAGTAAAAGATAAAATTAATTTCTTCATTAATAATGAAGGCACTCATTCTGTAGATTATTTCCATAAGAAACTTGGTCTTATTATGTGGAATAAAGTAGGGATGGCAAGAGATGCAGAAGGCTTACAGACTGCAATCAATGAAATAGAAGAAATAAAACAAGATTTCTGGAAAAACGTTCGTGTCCCAGGAACTGCGGATGGACTGAATCCTGAATTAGAAAAAGCAGGTCGAGTATCAGATTTCTTAGAGCTTGGTCAATTGATGGCGAAAGATGCCCTAGAAAGAAATGAAAGTTGCGGTGGCCATTTCAGAACAGAATATTCCACACCCGAAGGCGAAGCAAAACGAGATGACGAAAATTATAAGTACGCAGCTTGTTGGCAATATAACGGAAGAAATATTTCAGAAGAAATTCTTCACAAGGAAGAGTTAATCTATGAGAATATTGAAGTTAAAACAAGAAGCTATAAATAGGAAGAGATGAATTTAATCAAAAAAATTACACTATTTTCTTTTCTGATTTTTGGAATGCTATCCGTATTTTCTCAGCAGACTACGAGTCAAGCTATAGCAAAACCAGCTGCAGGAAAATCTTTAATTTATATCGTGAGATCCGGTGCTGGCTTCATGTATAACTTTAGATTTTATGATAAGGAAACTTATTTAGGCGCAATAGCGGGCGACCAATATTTAGTCTATGAGTGTGAACCGGGACAGCATACATTTTGGGCAGCTTCAGAAAACAGAGATTATATAGATGCTAATTTGGAAGCAAATTCTGTCTATGTCCTTAATGCTGAAGGTCAAACCGGAATGTTCATAGCTGGAGTAAATTTAAAACCTTTAAACCCAACAGTTTTTGCAGATAAAAAATTGTTTTACCGGGCAGTAAAAAGTGATTCTAAAGTTTTGTTCACTCATCCAAATGACAATAAAAGTGAAAATGTAAAAAAAGGTTTAGAAAAATACGATGAATTGAAGAAAAGTAATTCTAAAAAAATAAGAGTTTTAGAATCCAATATGAAGTTTGAAAATGCTGATAAACCAACAAGATAAACTCTAATAAATTATAAAATGAGTGCTAAACAAAATTTAAATCTGACTTTAAAAATTTGGAGACAGAAAAATAATAAAAGTAAAGGGCAGTTTGAAACCCACAAAATTTCAGACGTTTCTACAGATTCATCTTTCCTGGAAATGTTGGATATGCTTAATGAACAATTAATAAACGCCGGAAAAGAAACCGTGGCTTTTGATCACGATTGTCGTGAAGGGATTTGTGGCATGTGTTCTCTGTATATTAATGGAAGACCACACGGACCGGAAACGGGAACGACGACTTGCCAACTTCACATGCGTCACTTCAAAGATGGTGAAATCATTCACATCGAACCTTGGAGAAGTGCTGCATTTCCTGTAATTAAAGATTTAGTGGTAGACCGCTCTGCATTTGATAGAGTAATGGCTGCAGGAGGATTTATTTCAATAAATACTTCCGGAAACACAACTGATGCGAACAGTATTTTAATCCCGAAGGTAGATGCAGATCACGCCATGGACGCAGCCGCTTGCATTGGATGTGGCGCTTGTGTGGCAACTTGTAAAAACGGCTCAGCCATGCTATTTGTAGGTGCAAAAGTGACTCAATTAGCACTTTTGCCACAAGGTAAAATCGAAGCAAAACGCCGAGTTTTAAATATGGTGAACGCAATGGATGAAGAAGGTTTCGGAAACTGCTCAAATACAGGAGCTTGCGAAGTAGAATGTCCAAAAGGAATAAGTTTAAGCGTTATTGCTAAAATGAACCGTGAATATTTTACGGCAAGTTTAGATTAATCAAAAGCTTTTCAAAAATATTAAAGCCTTTCAATTTTGAATGGCTTTTTTTATTTAAAATTATAAGTCCACATGTAGATAATATGATTGATTGTAATTTCTCAAACGATAAATTTTACTTAAAATTAATTAAAAACCACCAAATTATAAAGTAAATACTTACTTTTGCAAAATTAAAATTCACTCAATAAAATGATACTTAAAGATTTAAAAAACAAAATCAATTTTTCTGCTGCATTTAAATTTGTCGCAGTCTTATTTCTGGCAGTTTTCTTAACTTCTTGCTCAAAAAAAGTAGAAGTTAAAGGCAAACTTACTAACGCAAATCCTTTGGAACGCGTAGAATTTATAGAATCTTCAGGCGTTGCTACTCTACCCTTAGTAAATTTAGGAGTAGATAAAAACGGAAACTTCGAAGGAAGTTTTGATGCACCGAAAAATGGCATGTATGTTATCACCTACGGCGGAAAACAAGGTATGATTTACCTTAAAGGTGGCCAGAAAGCAGAAATAACGGGAGATGCAATGCAGTTTCCTACAAGTTACGCTATAACCGGAGCAGCTAAAAATAATAATGACTTCATTAAAAACTCACAAATATTTTTAGACAGCTATGCTACAAAACTAAGCATGAAGGAAATCATTATGAAAGGTGAACCTGCATTTTTGACAGAAACTAAAAAAATAGGTGCTGATCTAACAAAAAATATTGACGAGAATGCCAAAAAATATAGTGCTGATAAGGATGCTATCGAATGGAAAAAAGATGAGTTAACGACCAGTTTACTTGGATTATTAAATCAATATCAAGTTAACCATGGCCAATCCATTCAAAATCCATCATTTAAAGTTTCTAAAAATTTTACCGATTATGAAAATAGTTTAAAAGAGAATAATGACCGTTTAGTGGAGAATCATCCCCAATACAGAAATTATTTATTGAGTACCATGACCGCTGAATTTCAAAAATACTCTGCTGTACACAATCCCACAAGTTCTATTACTACATCACAAATATTCAGTGAACTTTTAAAATCAAAAAAAGACCTTTCTCAAACTACCAAAGATTATCTTTTAGCCTACGTTATTTCACAGTCTGATCTTAATATGAGCGGAACAAAAGAATCTAATGAAAAGGTGAACAAAATTATAGATTCAGAGATTAAAAATGAAACTGTAAAAAAAGATTTAAAACAAATTGAGTTCGTGATCAGTGGTTTAAAGGAAGGTGATGTACTTCCAAAAAGTGACTTAATAAAAGCGGATGGCTCTAAATACAGCCTTTCTGGTTTAAAAGGAAAACCAACTTTGTTAATGTTTTATGCGTCATGGAATCCGCGCATGGCAGAATCTACTTTGCCTGTTTTAAAAGAAGTTGTTAATTTTTACAAATCCAAAGTAAATTTTTCCTATATCAATTTAGATGACAGCAAAGATCAATTTATAAAAAGCAGCAGCGCAATGCTAAAAGGTTTACCTGGAATTAATGCTTACGCAGAAGGCGGCGTCAATTCTGACTTTGCAAAGAGCTTTGGACTTTATGGTTTTAAACTTCCTGGTTTCTTAGTTTTAGATAAAGATGGTAAAATTGCCGGTCATTATTTTGTAAACTTAGGTGATCCAGAAATTGTTTCAATTTTAAATAAAGTTTCCGGTTTAAAAGCACCAGAAATGGCACCACAAAATCCAGCACAAATGATGCCTGGAATGCAGCCAAATGCCGCACCACAAAAAACGCCACAACCTCAGGCGCAACCAACAAAATAATTAAAAATATTTTCCGAAATTTATACCGGAAAGTCAAATTATAAAACAGGCGCTTTTGCCTGTTTTTTTTTAATAAAAATTTAAAATGAAGCAAAAAAGACCAAACCCTATTCTGGATAATATCAGCATTTACGGCGCCGGCGCAAAAGGTGTGGCGATTGGTAAAACACCGGAAGGTAAAACAGTTTTAGTGAAAGGTGCGGTTCCCGGTGATGTTGTAGATGTACAGGTAAGAAAATCTAAAAGCAATTATTTTGAAGGCGATGTTTTAAATTTAATTACACCCTCAGAATTTCGGGTAGAGCCAAAATGTATACATTTTGGTGTTTGTGGCGGTTGCAAATGGCAAAACCTTAGTTACGAAAAACAGCTAGACATTAAAAAAGACGAAGTTTTTAATAATATAAAACGAATTGGTGGATTTGAAGACTTTGAATGTTTGCCAATTTTAGGTGCAGATGAACAGTATTGGTATAGAAACAAAATGGAATTTTCTTTTTCTGATGCTAAATGGCTGACGTTAGATGAAATAAATTCTGGAGAAGAAATTGATAATAAAAATGCCTTGGGGTTTCATATTCCTGGAATGTGGAGCAAGATTTTAGACCTAAAAGAATGTTGGTTGCAAGAAGGACCTTCTAACCAAATAAGATTGGCGGTAAAGAAATTTGCAGATGAGCATGGTTTAGATTATTTTGATGTTAAAAATCAATCTGGCTTTTTACGAACCTTGATGTTACGGCAAAATTCTATGGGAGAGTGGATGGTTTTATTTCAACTTTACAGAGAAGAAAAAGAAAATAGAGAAAAGTTATTTAATTTTTTACTTGAAACTTTTGTTGAAATTAAAACGTTGGTTTACGCTATAAATTCGAAACAAAATGATTCTATTTACGATTTAGATATACAAATTTACCACGGAGATGGTTTTATAATGGAAGAAATGGACGGCTTGAGATTTAAGATCGGTCCGAAATCTTTTTTTCAGACCAACTATCAACAAGCCTTAAATCTTTATAGAAAAACGTTAGAATTTGCAGAAATTTCAGAAAACGATGTCGTCTATGATTTGTACACAGGAACCGGAACTATTGCACAATATGTCGCGCGAAAAGCAAAACACGTAATTGGAATAGAATCTGTGCCAGAAGCAATTGCCGCGGCAAAAGAACACGCAAAACTTAATGGTTTAGATAATTGTGAATTTTTCTGCGGTGATATGAAAGATATTTTTACACCAGAATTTTTAGCAAATCATCCAAAAGCTGATGTTTTAATCACTGATCCACCAAGAGACGGTATGCACGCAAAAGTGGTGGAACAAATTTTAAATTTAGCGCCACAAAAAATTGTTTACGTCAGTTGTAACTCGGCAACTCAAGCTAGAGATATGGCTCTTTTAAAAGAAAATTATATCTTAGTGAAAATTTTACCGGTAGATATGTTTCCGCAAACACATCATGTAGAAAATATTGCACTTTTAATAAAAAAATAATAATCCCTTTTTTAAAGTTTAAACTAATTTAGTAACATGAAAAATCAATTCGTTTTTATCATTTTATCTCTCTTCATTTTTTCCGGGCAAATTTCTGCACAGAAAACAGATTCCGTTAAAGCAGAAGTAAAAAAGAAAGTAGATTCTATTTCAAAAAAAGATAAGCCGGTTATAAAAATAAAACCTTACAAAGAAGTGATTACTGCGAAAGCGATAACGGATACGGGTGTTTTTGATGTGCACAAAATTGATGATAAATACTACCTGGAAATTCCTGACACTATGTTGCAAAAAGAATTTCTTCTGGTAAGCCGTTTAACAAAAGCTGCCGCAGGAATGCGCTCTGGAATGTCAGGTTATGCAGGCGACCAAATTTCTCAAAATGTAATTACGTTTGAAAAAGGACCGGAAGACAAAATCTTTATGCGTTCTATTTCTTATGTAGATTACGCAAAAGATTCCACTTCGCAAATGTATGCGTCAGTTTCCCGAAATAATGAACAGTCAATCGTGGAAGCATTGGATATAAGAGCATATAACAAAGAAAAAAAATCTTCCGTTATAGAAATTACTTCTGTAATAAACGCAGACAGTGACTTGTTTTCCTTTGATACACGCCTTAAAAAAGGTTTTAAAGTAGGCGCTATACAAAAAGATAAATCTTTTGTGAATTTTGTAAAATCTTTTCCTAAAAATATTGAGATCAATACCACTAAAACTTTCGCCAGAACTTTGGGTGATTTTAAAGTTTTACCGGGAATCGACAAACCTGAAATTAGCGGAAATTACACAGTTGAAATTAATACATCTTTAGTTTTACTGCCGGATAATAAAATGCAAGCGCGTTACTTTGACCCAAGAGTCGGCTTTTTCACCGTTGGTTACACAGATTTTGATCTTGATCCACAAGGTGTGAAAAAAGTAGAATTAATTAAAAGATGGCGTCTCGAACCGAAACCAGAAGATCTTGAAAAATACAAAAGAGGTGAATTAGTTGAACCTGCAAAACCAATTGTTTTTTATATTGATCCTGCAACGCCAAAGAAATGGGTGCCTTCTTTAATTCAAGGTGTTAATGATTGGCAAAAAGCCTTTGAACAAGCTGGTTTTAAGAATGCGATTATTGCTAAAGTGCCAAACGCAAAAGATGATCCTGAATGGAGTCTTGAAGACGCGAGATTTTCTGGTATTGTTTACAAACCATCCGATGTTCCCAATGCTTCCGGACCTTCAATTGCGGATCCAAGAACGGGCGAGATTTTAGAAAGTCATATAAATTGGTATCACAATGTGATGTCTTTGTTAAGAAACTGGTATTTTGTCCAGGCTTCTCCTAATGATCCGAGAGCGAGAAAAATCGAATTTGATGATGCTTTAATGGGACAGTTAATCCGTTTTGTATCATCGCATGAAGTTGGTCATACTTTAGGCTTACGTCATAATTTTGGCTCAAGCTCTACGGTTCCTGTTGAAAAGTTACGTGATAACAACTGGCTTACAAAAAATGGACACACGCCTTCCATTATGGATTATGCCCGTTTTAATTATGTGGCACAACCAGAAGATCACATTTCGCCGGTAAATTTAATGCCGCGAATTGGTGATTATGACAAGTGGGCGATCGAATGGGGCTACAAGAGATTTTATAATTTCAAAACCCCAGATTCTGAAAAAACTTATTTAAATAAATGGGTGATTACCAAGCTTAAAAATCAGAGACTTTGGTTTGGAACAGAATCTAATAATTTTGATCCACGTTCACAAAGTGAGCAAGTTGGAGATGATGCGATGATTGCTAACACTTATGGTATTAAAAATTTGCAAACGATCATGACGCATTTGGATAAATGGACGGCGCAACCCAATGAAGATTATGATAACTTAGGAATGATGTACAGCCAAGTTACAGGACAATTTAAAAGATACCTCGGTCACGTTTCAAAATACATCGGCGGCGAAATGGAAACTCCAAAAACACAGGAACAAAGTGGTGTGGTTTACGAAGTTGTTGCAAAAGAAGATCAGAAGAGAGCCTTAGAATTTTTAAATAATCAAATATTTAAAACACCCACTTGGCTATTGGATGATAATGTTTTCAAAAAAACAAATATGGACGCCATCACAGTAGTTGAGGATTTACAAAGTTCTGTTTTAAAGCGGATTTTAAATGATAAAGTTTTAGACAAAATGTATAAATCTGAAGTGACATACTCTGACGCATATCCTTTAGCAACATATTTAAGTGATTTGAAAGGCGATATGTTTCAAGATTCAAATCCTGATGTTTACAAAAGAAATTTACAAAGAAATTATGTTAATTCATTGATAAATCTGATTAATACTAAACCTGAGATTGCGGACAATTCCGATATCCCAGCTTTTGTGAGAGGAAATTTATATGACTTGAAAAAAGATCTTGAAAGTAAGACCAATGATTCTAATGCGGTAAATAGATACCATTATCAAGATTTGCTTTTTAGAATTAATGATATTTTAGAACCTCACGCTAAGTAAAAACATGAAGAAATTAATTTTTTTTTCAATTTTTTCGCTCTTGTTTACTTCGTGCAACTCTGATGACGATATTTGTACCAGCGGTGAAGCCACGCCACGGATAAAATTAAAATTTAAAAGTCAGGACAATCTTAAATTAAAAACTTTAGACAGTATTTTTGTTAGTGTAGATTTTGGTGCAGGTGCAAAATCTGTTTTAAAACAAAAGTTCCCTACGGACTCTATTGTGATTCCGCTTCGGGTAGATGATGCGCCTTATACCGATATTTACGTGAAATTAGCTTCAAAAGGTGATTCTTCTAAAATTAGAATTAATTATACAACTAAATCTCAGTATGTCTCGCCTGCGTGTGGCATTAAGAAAACCTATGACAACATCAGCTCGATTTTAGTGAAAAGTAAACCCGTTTTAAATTTAGAGCAAACTCAAACCCAAATTACAAATGAAGCAAAGACTTCTCTCTATCTTATTTTTTAGTTGTTGCCTAATGGTCGTTTTTGGTCAAAAAAAAGCAGACACAATTAAAGTTAAAGAAAAATATAAGCCCAACCTTATGGTTGGTTTTGATGTGGTAAACGCTGGAGTTTCCGCATTTGCTGACCGAAAATTATTTCAGGGATTCATTTCTACCGCGTATAGAAAAAAATTCCATCTCATTGCCGAAGCTGGGTATGAAAAAAACATTTATCTAAAGAACGGATATAATGCCAAAGTTAACGGTCCTTTTGTAAAAGTTGGAGCATTTTATATGTTGGCTGTTGATAATGAAAACCAGGAAAACGGCTTCTATGCCGGTGGAAAATTAGCTGGAAGTTATTACAACCAGGAATATTTTGCCGTGCCAGTTCGTGGTTTTCAAGGTGGAGATGTTTCTGTGGGATTTCCTGCTTCCACTCAGTCTTCTTATTGGTTAGAAGGCACAATTGGTGGTCGCGTTCAGCTTTTTGCCTCAAAATTTTACATTGATGTAAATATTCAACCGAAATATTTGGCATACAGCACTAAACAAGATGAAATTGTACCTTTAATTGTGCCCGGTTTTGGGAAGAGTGGTGCAAAATTTAATTTTGGTTTTGCCTGGAATTTAGCTTACAAATTTTAGAAATAATTAAATTTAAACCCTACCAATTATTTTTTGAAAATTAATAACATGAGAAAATCAAATTCTTGAAGTGTTTTCTCTATTATTTACATCCAAATACAATTTCTTTCTCGTATCTAATGGAGTATCATAAATAAAAATAATTTTTTCTGTTAAATCAATAATAATATTATTTGAAAAATATATACTTTTGATTTTTAAAAAATTAGAAACTTCATGAAGAAGATATTTACACTTATATTCTGCATTTTAATGGTTTCAATGGATTTTGCCCAATGGAATCCTGCAACAATGCGAGGAGAAAAATTGAGACCAAATAGCAACGTAAAAAACTTTTATTCCTTAGATCTAAAACAATTACGTGCGTCGCTAAGTTCTGCGGAAGAAACAGGTAAAAACGCAAAAGCCGTTATTATAAATCTACCAACTTTAGATGGGAAAACCGAAAGATTTGCAGTTTACAGCTTTCCTGTGATGGTGAAATCTTTAGCAGACCAATACAATCTAGGTTCATATGTCGGTGTTGGTGTTGATGATCCTTCAAAATATGTGAGATTCTCAGTAGCCTTAAATGATTTTCAATCTATGATAATCAAAGATGGTGCATATGAATTTATTGAACCTCAAAATACGGACAAGTCTGTCTATGGTGTTCATGCAAAAACAAAAAATACTGGAGAAAAACCTTTCTTATGTAGCACAAGTGAAAACATAGCCTCAAAGGAACAGATGAATAAACTTTTTAAAAATGGAAAAAGTTTATTTAATCAACCTACAAATTTTACTAAAAGTTCTGACCGAAAGTATAGAACACTACGCTTGGCAATTTCTACCACTGGTGAATACACATCCTATTTCGGTGGTGTAGCGGGCGCATTAACTGCAATAAACGCAACAATGACGCGCGTAAACGGTGTTTTCGAAAATGAGTTTTCTGTTCATTTAATTTTACAGAATTATCCATCATTGATCTATACTGATGCAAACACAGATCCTTATTCACCTGCCTCAACTGGAGCAAAAGGAAAGTGGAACGGTGAGTTGATGAATACTTTACATGCAAATCCTGGTGACAATGCATTTGATATCGGACATCTTTTTGGCGCAACTGGCGGCGGTGGAAATGCGGGTTGTATTGGCTGCGTTTGTAATAATACCTTATCAACAGGTGGAGGAGCAGATGACAGCTATAAAGGCTCTGCGTTTACTTCCCCTGCAGATGCTAAACCTTTTGGTGATACTTTTGATATTGACTATGTAGCACATGAAATGGGACATCAATTGGGAGGCAACCATACTTTTTCCTTCCAAATAGAAAACGCAGGCGTTAATATCGAACCAGGTTCCGGCTCTACTATTATGGGTTACGCAGGAATTACAAATTCTGCAGGCCAGCCAAATACAGATGTTCAGGCGCATTCTGATGCTTATTTTTCAGTAGCTAGTTTAATTCAAATTCAAAATAATTTAGTGACAAGAGCTTGTGCTACAATTACATCAATCCCTAATAATCCTCCAATAATTGCTGCGCTTTCAACTTATAATATACCAAAAGGAACTGCTTTTGTCCTGACAGCGAGCGCAACCGACCCTGAGAATGACCCCATCACTTACGACTGGGAGCAGGTAGACTCTGCCCAAGAACCAATAAATGAAAATAATTTAGGATTAACTCTAACTGGTGCAAGTTTTAGGTCAAAAAAACCCAGTTCAAATCCTGTAAGATACTTCCCGGCATTAAACTCCGTTTTAGCGGGTGTTTTAGATAACTCCTTACAAACCTGGGAATCCGTGTCAAAAGTAGCAAGAAAAACAAATTTCAGAATAACCGTCAGAGATAACAGCATTTCAAATCCTGGTTATCTACAAACACAGAACGCTTTGCAAACTATCATTGTAGGAAATGACGGGCCTTTTAGCATTTTATCTCAAAATATTTATAAAAATTTAGCTGGTCCTGTAACTTGGGATGTCGCTAATACTTCTGCTACTCCATATTTGGTTGCCAATGTAAAAATAGATTATACTGTAGACAATGGTAATAATTGGATCATTCTTTCTGCCAGCACACCAAATGATGGTTCAGAAAACTTCAGTTTCCCAAGCTTATTAATTGGCTCTAAAGTAAAACTTAGAATTGGAGCAATAGGAAATTTTTTCTATACCATTAAAGAACTTACTGTGAATGATCAGCCGGCAGCATGCGATGGCACACCACCGAAAAACATTACTTTTAACTCAATCAGCTTCAACAGCGTTAAGGTTTTATGGGATCCAACTACATCTGCAACTTATATCGCAAGATATCGTAAAATCGGCGCTGCGGAATGGATTGTCGTAAACACTTCTGTTAACTTTATAAACTTAACAAATTTGGTAGATAACGTCCAGTATGAATTTCAGGTCGCAACAGTATGTTCTGGCACTGCAGGAAATTACAGTGTTTCTCAAAACTTCACAACATTACTGTTTTCCTATTGTGCAAATGCCTCATCGAGCAGTAATTTTGAATATATTTCTAAAGTTGAGGTTTTACCACTTGGAGGCGTATCTTTAATTAATAATTCGGGTCCTTCAAATTACACCTCTTATGCCGCAGATGCTTCTAAAATAATTAACTTAAAGGCTAACACTTCAGGAAATATTTTGAATGTTACTAAAGCTTGGTCGGGCACACCTTACAATGAATCGGTTTATGCTTGGGTTGACTTTAATAGAAATGGTATTTTTGAAGACAGTGAGCAAATCATGTCATCCAATAATGATCAAACAACAGTAGCTACAACCGCATTTTCTGTACCCGCAAATGCTTATACAGGAAACCAACCTTTGGGCATGCGAGTTATTTTGTCCGACCAACCCACGCAAAGTTCAGCATGTGCAGGATTTCAGTATGGTGAAGTTGAAGATTATTCTGTGAAAATTACCGGTTCACTTTCTGTTAATGATGTGCCGCAAAATGAAGGTTTGCAGATTTATCCAAATCCTGCTTCTGATGTATTAAATATTACCAAAGTAAGCAACAATGCTATCTACTCTATTTATAACATGTCTGGACAAATCGCTGCGAAAGGAAACATACGGAATAATAAAGTTCAAGTTTCTGGCTTATTAAAAGGTATCTATATTATTTCAATTGATAATAATGGAGAAACAACAAAAGTGAAATTTATTAAAAAATAGAAGATTTATCGCAAAGAAAAAGGCTTGGAAATTAATTTTCAAGCCATTCTTATTTTGTTTAAAGTAAATTTTTACTCCAACAGATTTAAAATATCTTTCAAGATTTTTTCAGTTTGATTTTTTAAATCATCTAATGTAGAATTGTTAAAAATGATAAAATCTGCTTTTCGGATCTTATCTTTTTCAGGCATTTGCTTTTCTAAAATTGTTTCCACTTCCCGGTAAGTTTTTCCATCTCGGTCCATCACTCGTTTTATTCTAATATTATCTTCCGCAGTTACTAATAAACTATTATCACATTGTTTATTAATTTTCAATTCAAAAAGTAGCGCAGTTTCTTTAAAAATAATTTTACCCTTTTCCAAAGATATCCAATGTTCGAAATCCCGCTTCACTGCTGGATGAATAGTATTATTTAATTTTTCTAATAATTTAGAATCTGAAAAAACTTTCCCTGAAACATATTTAGTATCATAAATTCCATTTTCATTATATGCTTTTTCACCTAAAAAACTTTTAACCTCATTACGCAAATAGTCACTTTCATTAACCAGTTCTTTTGCCCGAACGTCAGAATAATAAACGGAAAAACCATTTTCTTCAATAATTCGCGCCACTGTAGTTTTCCCGGAACCGATTCCGCCCGTCACACCTATTAATTTTGGCCTCTCAGATTTTTCTTCCATTTTTTAATATCCAAAAACGTCATCAAAACTAAAAATCTCATCTAATTTCACGCCTTTTTCTGTCATTTTTAAACTTGCCAATTCATTGTGTGCATCATGTTCAAAAAACAACAAATAATCATTATCAATACATTGCTGCAAAAATTTTCCCTTTTCTTCCATTGTTAAAAGTGGCCGCGTGTCATAACCCATTACATAAACTTGTGGGATATGTCCTGCTGTCGGAATTAAATCTGCTGCAAAAACAATTGTTTTATTCTGATATTTTATCACCGGAAGCATTTGCTTTTCAGTGTGTCCGTCCACAAAAATAACATCCATTTTAAGATCAGTTCCAAACCTATAGTTTCCTGTTAGTGGCAGATCTAAAAAATTTAATTGTCCACTTTCCTGAATCGGTAAAATATTTTCCGGTAGAAAACTCGCTTTCTCCCGCGGATTTGGATTAGTCGCCCATTCCCAGTGATTTTCATTGCTCCAATAGTGCGCATTTTTAAAACTTGGTTGATAGCCATTTTTATCTTTATTCCACTCAACCGCGCCACCACAATGGTCAAAATGAAGATGTGTTAAAAAAACATCAGTAACATCATCTTTAACAAAGCCAAATTTAGCAAGATTTTTTTCTAAGGTATCATCTCCCCAAAGTGAATAGTGACCAAAAAATTTATCGTCCTGTTTATTGCCTAAACCGCAATCAATCAAAACCAATTTTTTACCGTCTTCTATTAAAAGTGACCGCGTTCCTAATTCTATCAAATTATTGTCATTTGCCGGGTTTGTTCTTTGCCATAAAGATTTTGGAACCACACCAAACATAGCACCGCCGTCTAATTTAAATTTTCCACATTGGAGAGGATAAAGTTTCATATATTTTATTTTAAATAAATAGTTCTAAAATCATTCGTAAAGTTAAAGCGTTTTAATTTTTTCATGATATTAATAATTCTAAAATTACGAAATTTTATTAAATCCATTTGTCTAAATGAAACTTTAAAGAAAACAAAATCGTATTTTTAATAATGCAAAAATTTATTCTAATAAGCCTTGGTCTTTTACTTTTTGTAAGTTGCGCTTCCACTAAAAACAAAGATATTATCTACGGTAAATCTGCAAAAAACAACGATTTAAAACTAAATATTTTTGTTCCAAACAATCCCAAAAATAAAAAACTTCCTGTCTTGATCTTTGTTCATGGCGGAAACTGGAACAGTGGCAGCAAGGAAACGTACGGTTTTTTTGGACGTAATTTTGCACGTAAAGATGTAATAACCGTAATTCCAGGCTACACATTGAGTCCCGAAGCAAACGTTGATGAAATGACTGCTGAGATAGCCACTTCTATAAAATGGGTTCAAAAAAATATAAAAAATTATAATGGGAATGAAAATAAAATTTTTGTTACGGGCCATTCTGCTGGTGGCCAATTAGTCGCTTCCGCGGTTTTAAATCCGAAATTTGGCGTTGATGAAAGATCTATTTCCGGAATTATTTTAAATGATGCTGCCGGAATTGATATGAAGGATTATTTAGAAAAAAATCCACCTACAAACGTTGATAATTACATCGCAACCTGGAGTAAGAATCCCGAAAATTGGTACCAGGCTTCACCTATTTATTTTTTAGATAAAAATTCGCCGCCATTTATGATTTACGTTGGCAAGAAAACTTATCAGTCTATAAAAACGGCTAACGAACATTTCCTCACAAAACTTCATGAATTTCAGCCAAATGTAAAACCAATTTTTATAAATAAGAGTCATATTCCGATGGTTTTGCAGTATTTCTTTCCGTGGAACAAACGTTCTACTGAGATTAAAGAGTTTATGGATAAAAACTAAAATCATTCTTTGGGCGCCTATTTCCGCCCTCCGTTCTCAATCTTTTTGTTCCGCTTTGCTACACAAAAAGGATTTCCACTCAGGTCGGGGCGCAAATTCTGTAAAAAATAAAAATTTCTGCCAATTTTCGTATCTTAACCACACGAAAAATCACGCGATTTTTCTCTATTTTAATGCTTATTAAATAAGATATGAAACTAAAAAACTATATCCACGGCGAGTGGATCGAAGGTAACTCTGAAGGCACAAAATTATATAATTCCGTCAGCGGCGAGCAAGTTGCAACTGCAGATACTTCTGGTTTGAATTTAGCAGATGCCTTAAATTACGGTAGAGATCTGGGTTATAAAAATTTGTCTTCAATGACATTTTATGACCGAGGACAAATGCTAAAAAATCTTGCACTTTATTTATTAGAACGGAAGAAAAAATACTACGATATTTCTTATAAAACTGGCGCAACTCACGCAGATTCTTGGGTTGACATTGAGGGCGGATTTGGGACTTTTTTCACTTATTCTGGACTTGCAAAAAAAATGTTGCCAAATACACCATTTTGGGTCGACGGCGACACACAGAAGCTTTCTGCAAACGGAACATTATTAGGAACACATATTCTTACGCCCAGTGAGGGGATTTCTGTGCAAATAAATGCCTATAATTTCCCAGTTTGGGGAATGCTTGAGAAACTATCTACTTCACTTTTAGCCGGCGTCCCAAGTTTAGTAAAACCTGCCACGCCAACAAGCTATCTCACACACACAGTTTTTGAAGATATGATTGAAAGTGGCATTTTACCGGAAGGCGCCGTTCAATTAATTTGTGGAAGTGCGGGAAATTTACTCGAAAATATGCAGGATGGAGATTCTGTTTTGTTTACAGGTTCTGCTTCTACTGGGAAAAAATTAAAGTCAATGAAATCTATTTCCGAGAACGCTGTGCGTTTTAATATGGAAGCAGATTCTTTAAACTGTTCTATTTTAGGTTTAGATGCAAAACCTGGAACGCCAGAATTTGATTTATTCATCAAAGAAGTTCGAAATGAAATGACCACGAAAGCTGGACAAAAATGTACCGCTATCCGCAGAATTATTGTCCCAGAAAATTTAATCGGTGAAGTGCAAAATGCTTTAATCAAATCTTTAGACCAGGTTAAAATTGGAAATCCGTTAAGTCGTGAAACCCGAATGGGCGCATTAGCTGGAAAAGAGCAATACAAAGAAGTTTTAGAAAAAATAGAAATATTAAAAAGTGAAACAGAACTAATTTATGATGGCAAACAAGATTTAATTGATGCTGATTATGAAAACGGTGCTTTTATGTCGCCTAAATTATTCCTTAATGATTCACCTTTCACCAAAAACATTTCACATAATGTTGAAGCTTTTGGACCGGTTTCTACTTTAATGCCTTATAAGGATGCGGATGAAGCCGCTGCTTTGGCGAAACGTGGAAAAGGAAGTTTGGTAGGCTCGATCATTTCTCACGATAATAATTTTATAGCAGAAACAGCCTGGAAAATGGCAACGATGCATGGAAGAATCTATGTGTTAAACCGTGATAATGCAAAAGAAAGTACAGGTCACGGTTCACCTTTGCCCACAATGATGCACGGTGGACCAGGAAGAGCGGGTGGCGGTGAAGAAATGGGTGGTTTAAATGGATTACACTTCTTTTTGCAAAAAACAGCGATTCAAGGTTCGCCCGATGTTTTAACGGCGATTACAAAAATTTATCAAACTGGCGCTGAAAAGAAATATTCTGACTTACATCCTTTTCAAAAATATTTTGAAGAAGTGGAAATCGGTGATGCTTTAGAAACCGCCGGAAGAACCGTTACGGAAGCTGATATTGTAAATTTTGCTAATGTTTCATGGGATCATTTTTATGCACACACTGATGCGACAAGTTTATCAGGAACTATTTTCGATAAAACCGTCGCTCACGGCTACTTCATATTATCTGCCGCGGCTGGTTTATTTGTTTCAGGTAAAAAAGGACCTGTGATTGCGAATTACGGTTTAGAAAATTGTAGTTTTTTCAAACCTGTTTATGCAGGTGACACAATAACCGTCTATTTGACGGCAAAAGAAAAAGTAAATAAGGGTGTAAAAGGCAGAAATGTTCCGAGCGGTGTTGTAAAGTGGCTGGTAGAAGTCATTAATCAGCGGGAAGAAGTAGTTTGTGTAGCGACTATTTTAACTTTGGTTGCAAAAAAATCCCCATTTGTTAAAATTAATTATAAAGATTTTGAAAAAAGGCTTAAAAACATAAATAAAGACACGCTTCCGAAATGGGGACAAATGCAGGCGCAAGAAATGCTTGAGCATTTGGAATCAACCATGAAATACAGCACCGGAGAATTGGAAACTTCGGAGTGTAAAACGGGAGAAGAACATTTAGAAATGTACCAAGATTCTCTTTATGGTTTTAGAAAGATGCCGAAAGACTTTCCTGCACCATTTTTAAAGGACGGAAAATTACCAGATTTGAAGCATAAAAATTTAGAGGAAGCCAAAACACATTTCATTGAATCGGTTAAAAATTATCAGATCTATTTTCGAGAACATCCGGAAGCAGAACATTTGCATTTTATTTTTGGAACTTTAAATAAGGAAATGATGGAGTTATTTCATCAAAAACATGTGACGCACCATTTCGAACAATTTGGCTTGTAGACCACCGATTTAAACAAATTATTTATGGAACTTTAGAAAAATCACAGGCTTATTAATTTATGACAAAAATAATCTGCGAAGAAGTAATTGCTTTTAATAAAAGTTTAAAATATTCTGGGGACTTGCCTGAAGGTTTTGCCGTACTAAATCCATTTTTTGATAATCCTGAAACTTTAGTGGTGATGGAGAAATTTTACAAAAAGTTTTACAATGATAATAATCAGCGGAAATTTATAATAGGAATTAATCCAAGTCGCCACGGGGCGGGAGTTACAGGTGTTCCTTTTACAGATACAAAGAGGCTAAAAAGTCACAGTGAAATTGAGATGGAATCTGCGCACACACATGAAATCTCTTCGGTTTATATACATTTGGTAATTGACGCATTTGGTGGGACCACAAAATTTTACAAGGAATTTTTTATTAATTCCCCATTTCCACTCGCTATTATTCACAAAAAAAAAGGAAATTGGGTGAACGCCAATTACTATGATGACAAAAAACTATTTGAAGCTGTAAAACCTTTCATGATAAAGAGTTTAAATAAATTTATTAATTTTGGTTTAGACACAAATGAGGTTTATATTTTAGGTAAAAAAAACGCTACTTTTTTAGATAAAATTAATAATGAAGAAAAAATGTTTGAAAAAATGACGGTTTTAGAACATCCGCGCTACATTCAGCAATACAAAAGCAAAGAGAAAGAAATATATATCGATAAATATCTGATCGCTTTAAATCAGATTAAAGAAAAATAAAAATATGACAGAAGAATTCGTAATTTCAGAAATAGAAAATAATATCTCGACCATCACTTTTGGGACGCCAAAAAGCAACGCTTTACCAGGAAAAATTTTAGAAAAATTGGCACAAACTATCTTAGATGAAGGTTCTAAAAAAGAAGTGAAAGCAATTTTACTTAGAAGCGCCGGTGAAAAATCATTTTGTGCGGGTGCAAGTTTCGACGAATTGTTAGCAATTGAAGATCTAGAAACTTCAAAAAAATTCTTTGGTGGATTTGCAAAAGTGTTGAATGCAATGAGAATTTGTACTAAAATTGTGATTGTGCGGGTTCAGGGAAAAACAACTGGCGGCGGCGTCGGGATAGCTTGTGCCGCCGATTATTGCTTTGGAACAAAACAATCTGCATTGGCATTAACAGAAATTAATTTAGGAATCGGACCATTCATAATTGGACCTTTTGTTGAAAGAAAAATTGGGATTGCGGCTTTTTCTGCCATGGCGTTAGATGCAGATTTCCGCAGTGCAGAATGGTGTTTAAATCAAAATATTTATAATTCTATTTCAAATTCAATCGAAGAAATGGATGAAGAAATTGATTTATTTTTAAAGAAATTAAGTGGTAGAAATTCTGAAGCATTGAGTTTAATAAAGAAAGTGTCCTGGGAAAACTATCATCATTTTGAAAAATTAATGCCTGAAAGAATTAAGATGAGTGCGACATTAATCCTGGAAGATTCAGCGAAGGAGAATATTGCGAAAATTAAAGAAAGACTCAGAAATATAAGTTAGAGATCATTTCAGTAACACTTATTAGATTTTTCTAACATTTAAAAATTTTCCTCTAATTTTTAATCTTAAATCTTGGATGAAGAGAAAAACTAATCTAATAAAAAGAAAATATAATTAATGAAATCAGCTATTCCTTTAGTGATAAATCTTGATTAAGTGCTACTTGGTTCATATTTTGTTTCAATATTAAAAATTATAACATGAAAAAACTAATATTATTAATTCCGTTATTATTAATTGGATGTAAAAAAGAGTCGACTTCTGCAAGTGTTGAATCTATAGATTCCGCTAGATCAGCATCTAAATCAATTCAAAAAAACACAACAATAAATCAAGATTCTCTTATTGCAAATTCTAAAGTTGTCGCGAAAGTTTTGGATGAGGGAGTTAATAGAAATGTTGATAAAAATGAGATTGTAAGAACAGCTGATGGAAGCATGTTGCCTTTTACAGTCGGAGATCAATTTACTACAGACAATCAAAAATTTATTCTGAAACTAAAGAATGTTTCTAGATCTAAGTTGAAAATTACCATTGAAACTGGAAAGCCAATGAACTTAAGAATTAATCAGATAAAAAAACCTGATGGTAGCTTTGACGGACCATTTGGACAAACTTTAATTCTAAACACTGCAAAAAAAGGTGAATACTGGATAATTTTAGGGAAAAATTTAATGGCGGACGGAAGTGGAAAAGGCCATTTCAGTTTAAAAATAGAGTAATTTTTTTTTGGTATAATTTATGAGTAATCGTTTCTAAATATAACATCACTAAACAAAAACATTATGAAAAATTTAATCTTAACTGGAATAATCGCCTCTACGACATTAGTAAGCTGCGGAACGGTTCAATCTCTTGTTCAAAATACCTTTCCTTACACAGCAAACGTTTTAGTTTCAACGGGCGTTCCTGCAAACCAGGAAGTTTCGTCTTCCACCACGGCCTCCAACGTACAAAGTTGGTTCGGCGGTAACAATAATGCACAAATTAAAGACGTAAGAATTTCGGAAGCGAAAGTGAACGTAATCTCTCCGTCCAATGGTTCGCTCTCAGATTTTAAATCTTTTAAAGTTTACGTCTCCTCTGACGGATCTTCAGAAAAACTTGTTGCGTCACGAGCAGATTTTAGTAATTCTGGTAACACCATGAATTTGGATGTTAATGATTCCGGTTATTTAGATAGTGTAGTAAAAAGCAATAATCTAAAAGTAAGAACGGTTTACGTATTGAAAAATTCTACCAGTTCTGACATGAATTTACGTATTTCCCTAAATTTCAACAGTGTTCCAGCCAACTAATCACTTTTTAAAATAAAACCCAAAAACCGTTGAATTTATATTGAGCGGTTTTTTTACCTTATATAATTCCCTAAAATCAATTTATAAACTCTAATTACAGTAATGGTAGATGAAAAATAGATACTTCCGTATTCTTAGTGTAATTTTTGGCAGTATTTTGCTCCTTTTAATTCTTCTGAATTTTGGTATTAATTACTGGTTAAAAAACAATTTACCTGATTATCTAAAAAATAATACAAGCTATAAAATTTCATATCAAAAACTAGATGTGGAATTACTTTCGGGTAACATTACTGCGAGCGGAATTTCGATCAATAATAAAAATCCTAATGATAATAACAGCTTGGGTATTCAGGGAACTATAGACTCTTTACAAATTGGACGTTTCGGTATTTTTGATGCGGTTTTTAATAAGTCCATAAATACTAAAAGTTTAGTTTTAACAAAACCAGTTCTGAATATCAGTTTGCCTTTAATAAAAAACAAAACTAAAAAAGAGCAAAATCCCGTTGAAGCAGAAAATGTAGAAATTAGAGATGGAAAGATTCAGGTTTTTAAACCAAATAAAAGGAAAATTCTTAGTGCAAATGCTTTAAATCTAAAACTGACTGGTTTAGAATTGTCTTTTGAAAAGAAAGAAAATGGCTTGCGTGTTGAGTTTGACACATATACAATCGAAGCTAATAAAGTATATTTCCGTCCGGATAATGTGTATTTGTTTTTAGCCGATAATATTAAAACTAAAGATGGAGTCTTAAATATTCGGAAATTTTCCTTAATACCGCTTTTGAGTTTTACACAATTCATGCACTATTTTCCAGAAAAGAGTAATTTGATTAATTTAAAAGGATCTGAAGCCTTACTTGAAGGTTTTAAGTTTAAAAATAAGAAAGTAGATTTAAAAAGTTTTCGCCTGGAGCAACCCAATTTTAAAATTTACACAACCGGCATAAGACCAAAGGTTGATGATAAAAAGGATTTCAATTTTGAAGTAAATTTAGGAAGTGTACTTGTAAATAATGCCCAAGTTGACGTTGAAAAGCGTGATCAAACAACACTTTTTACGGGCGAGAATTTGAATTTTAATGTGACAAAAATTTTACTGAATAGCAAAACGGCAAAAAATCCTTTGCCCTTTCAATATGATGCATTTAATCTGAACGGGAAAAATATCAACTATTTTTCCGAAAATGAACATTTGAAAGTTTCTATTCTTAAAATTGATCCAAAAAATATAGCATTAAACCTCATCAGCTTAAAATCTACCGTTAAATCTGCGGACCAAAATTATTTTGACATCCATACAAGATCCATTTTACTAAAAATGAAAAATTGGAAAATGGTTAATTCTAAATTAAAAATGGAAATTGATAATGTCTTGGTTGATGAAATTAAAGGAAAAATTGCGACTTCAAATATAAAAAGCGAAAAGAAAAACAAAATATCAATTTTAGATTTTCCTTTAAAAATTCATAAAATAAATTTAAAAAACTCTGATTTAGATTTTGAAACTAAAGGACAACCAATTGTCATGAAAGGTTTAAATTTAAATATCAATGAATTAGAATTGAAACAAGATGAAGCTAATCAGATTCTACTAAAAAGTGCTAATTATAATTTCACCGCGATTAATTTTAATTATCAACCAAGTCAATTTTATAAAATTTCTGCAAATGCGATAAAAATTTCTGAAAAAGGCGGACAAATTTCAAATTTCTCAATGGTGCCTTTGGTGAGCCGAGCGGAGTTTATAAAAATGATCCCTACAGAAAGGGATCTTTATGATATAAAAGTTCCTTCTATTACTTTTACAGGAAACTATGATCTGCTAAATAAAAATAAAGTCATCAATCTTTCAAACGTGACGCTAAATAATATGAATGCAAACATTTTCAAAAGTAAAATTCCGAAAGATGACAAAACAGTTAAACCGTTATATTCTAAAATGTTACGTTCAATTAAATTTCCTCTTCTCATCAATAATTTAGACGTGAAAAATTCTCTGTTAGTATACGAAGAAGATATTCCGACGAGCGACGGACCGGGAAAAATTTCATTCAAACCATTTAATTTAAATATAAAGAATATAAATTCCGGTAAGATGAAAGGTAAACCCACTCAAGTAGCGATTACCATTAATGCTGGTTTTATGGATGCTTCTCCTTTACACATTAATTGGGGATTTAATACGGTTGATTTACAGGATAAGTTTACAATTTCAGGCAATGTCTCAAACATGCAGGCTTCCCATCTAAATCCATTTATAGAACCTTATTTACATGTCACAGCCGCAGGAATGATCAAAAAACTAGAGTTTAATTTTAGCGGAAATTCGGTGGAAATAAACGGTAATATGAAAATGGATCATGACAATTTGAAAATTGCAATTTTAAAAAAAGATACTAACGAAAAGAAGAAATTTTTATCAACTATTGCAAATTTATTTATAAAAAATAGTTCGGACAAATTTCCTGCATCCGTAACGGTCGATCATGTAAAAAGAGATAATACAAGATCCTTCTTTAACCTTCTCTGGAAAGGCTTGGAGAATGGCTTAGGAAAAACTTTAATTGGAATTAATTATAAGGAAAACGCTGAAACGGTAAAGAATGTGGCATCAGATATTAAGGATGTGAAAAGTGCTGTAAAAAACGTGACAGAAAAACTAAAATCTAAGCCTGAGACGCCAAAGGAAGAGCCTAAAAAGAAAAAGGATTTTTTCGAAAGAATTTTCCATTAAAATTAAAAAAAATCGTCCCAACATTTTATGCCGGGACGATTTTTTTTATAAATGATTTTAGCTGAAAAAGTTATTTCACTAAAGACAATTCACTAATAATGTGTCCGGCTCCAGCATATTTATCAATCACCCAAAGCACATAACGAACATCGACATTAATCGTTTTTTGTAATTTTGGCTCAAATACGATATCGCCAGAAAGAGCTTCACTGTTTCCGTCAAATGCCAAACCAATTAACCTACCGTAACCGTCAATCACTGGCGAACCAGAATTCCCACCAGTAATATCATTATTTGTTAGAAAATTGATTGGCATGTAACCACCTTTGTCTTTATACATCCCAAAATCTTTCTTTTTGTATAAATCTAAAACTTTCTGTGGTAAATCAAATTCTTCATCACCTTTTTTATATTTTGCAATCATTCCGTCCATGGTTGTATAAAAATTTTCTTTTACACCTTTGTAGTTTCTATCTGCTCTTTCCGGCAAAGTGGCGACTTGACCGTAAGTTAACCTCATCGTAGAATTTGCATCTGGATAGAATTTTTTATTTGGACTTGCCATCATTAATCCTGCTAAATAAAGACGGTTATTCTTCTCGAAATTTTCATCAACTTTTATAAATCTCTCAGATGATAATTTATAGTCCGTGATGTATGCGTTTGCCATTTGAAATAAAGGATCGCCATCAATTTTTAAACGATCTGGGTTATTTAAAAATAACTTTGCTGATGCTTCATTTGCAAAAATTGATGCAGCAGCCATAAGAGATAAATTTTTAGCATCAGCTTTTAATATTGTTGGTGAGGCCACGTCTTTCGAAACTCTTTGCTGATAAAGATTGACCAAAGAATTTAGCATTTCACCTTCCACATTAGAATGGAAATTATCATAAAGTCCAGCTATAGCAGCTTCTATTTTAGGTTTCATCGCTATTTGTCCGGCTGCATCCTGATCGGCATAAGTTTTAAACAAACTTCCCAAAGAATAAGCTACAGAAATATATTTTGCATTTCTTTGCAATTGAGAAGAAAAATTACGTTCGACGTTTCTTTCTGAAATTTGTTTGTAATAGGCCTGAATATCTGCTAAAACACCCCCATAAACTTTTTCATTTTCTGGTAAAAGTGCCCATTTTTGGTAATCTGCTTCGGCTTGTTGCTTTTCTGCAACTGTTCCATTTTTTCCTACTGCATCAATCGTTCCTTGTCTATTTTTCCAATAATTGGCAACACTTGCATATTGAGATGCGTAATCTAATCTTGTTGCATCATCTTTATCCATATATTTTTTCATAACATCCATCGATAATTTTGAAGCTTCAACCCACGCCGGATAATCTTTATTTACCATTTGCTCAATTCCAAATGAAGTTAAATATCTGTTTGTTCTTCCTGGATAACCTAAAATCATCGCAAAATCACCAGGTTTGTAACCTTTAAGAGAAACTGGTAAAAAATGCTTTGGTTTTAAAGGTATGTTGCTCATAGAATATTCTGCTGGATTATTATTGGCATCCGCATAAACTCTAAAAATACTGAAATCTGCAGTATGGCGCGGCCATTCCCAGTTATCAGTATCACCGCCAAATTTTCCCAAAGACGCCGGTGGAGCCCCAACTAAACGAATATCTTTGTAATCCTGGTACACAAAATAGTAGAATTCATTGCCGTTGAAAAAATCTTTAACAATGACAGTATATTTACCGTTCTCAGAATTTTCTGTTTGGATTGCCTTATATTCTGCACTGATTGCAGCTTTTCTTACTTCTGGCGACATATCTGCATTTAATTTTGAATTGATGCGTTTTGAAACATCATCCATTCTTACCAAAAATCTCACGTAAAGATTTTTTGCATTAAATTCCTGATCGCGCTTCATTGCCCAGTATCCATTTTTAAGATAATTTTTTTCTGGTGTGGAAGCCGCCGCAATTGCATCAAAACCACAATGGTGATTTGTAAAGACCAAACCTTGAGAAGACACGATTTCACCTGTACAAAAACCCCCAAAACTTACGATAGCATCCTTTAAACTGGAATTATTTACAGAATAAATTTCATCTGGGGTAAGATGCAAACCTTCTTTTTGCATGTCAGTGCCGTTTAATCTTTTCACGAGCATCATAAGCCACATTCCTTCGTCCGCGCGCATTTGCAGAAAACTCAGGAGAAAGGTGCATAATAGAAATAACTTTTTCATTTTATAAAATTTTGTTGCGCTAATTTAATAAAATGCTTCTTAATAAAGATGAATAAACTAAAAAAGGTAGAAATAATTCTACCTTATAATTTTATCAAATTTATTTTCTTTTAGATCTGGGCAGCTTTATCCATCCTTCATTCCCAAAGCGAGGAATCATTTATGATAGGTCTCTCAAATCGGGCTGCAAGTATTTCGTAAAACTAGAATTATAAAGAATTTGGAGAAAACTCTTATTTATCGATTTCCAAAATCATTTCTGTGTGCGGAATATCATCTTCTAAATATTTTTTACCGGTATCAACGAAGCCGAAATCAGAATAAAATTTAATTAGATAATCTTGTGCAGAAATACGACATGATTTGGAACGAAGCTGATTAGATATAATTTGCAAACTAAAAGCAACTAAAGTTTTACCTAAACTTTCACCACGCACGGATTTTGCAGTCAAGACACGGCCAATGCTTGCTTCCGGATACTTTATATTTTCTTTAAAAATCCGAAGATAGGCGATAATCTCGCCATTTTTTTCGGCCCAAAGATGAATTGCTTTTTCATCATAATTATCAGCGTCTAAATAATAGCACTTCTGTTCAACCACGAAAACCTCCTGCCGAATATTTAAAATCTTATAAATCTCGTCAGCAAATAATTCCGAAAAACTTTTGACTTTCCAAACTATATCGGTCATGAGAATTTAATGTTATTTTTATTTAACATTTCATTTGTTGTTCGAATGAAATCTAAAATTAGATCACCGCCGAATTTTTTTTCTGCAGAAGTCACAAACATTTCAGGCACTTCTTCCCAGGTTTTTAAAAGCTCTTCTCTGTAAACTGCTACATTTCTATCTGCCGCGCCAGGTTTTAATTTATCTGCTTTTGTAAAAGCAATACTGAACGGAATGCCACTTTCGCCACACCATTCCATAAATTCCAAATCAATTTTTTGCGGTGCCAGCCGAGTGTCTATTAAGACAAATAAATTAACGAGGTTAGTTCTGTTTAGGATATAATTAGTGATAATCTTTTCAAAATCTTTTCGCATTGATTTTGAAACGCGCGCATATCCAAAACCAGGTAGATCTGTCAAAAGCCAATTTTCATTTACCAAGAAATGATTAATAAGTTGCGTTTTTCCAGGTGTCTGTGAGGTTTTTGCTAAATCCTTGTGATTCATCATTGCATTAATGAGCGACGATTTTCCCACATTAGAACGTCCGATAAAAGCGTATTCAGGAAGATTTGGTTCAGGACAATCTTGCCATCTGCTGCTGCTCTTTAAAAATTCTGCTGTTTTTATTACCATACTAAAAATGGAGGTTTTAGTTCCTCCATTGTTTTTATTTATTTTCTATCCATTTATAAAGAATCTCATTAAATTCTTCTGGTTTTTCCATCATTGCGGCGTGACCGCATTCATCAATCCAAAACAAATCTGAATTTGGTATAAATTTGTGCATATCAATCGCAACTTCTGGCGGAGTTACATTATCCTGTTTTCCCCAAATAATACAAACTGGACATTTAATATTGGGCAGATCATTCAACATATTATGTTTGATGGCACTTCTTGCAAGCATCACGGTCTTTATACCTTTCATACGATCATTTACCAAAGTGAAAACCTCATCAACTAACTGCTCTGTTGCGATATCTGGATTATAAAAAACTTCCTGTGTTTTTTTCTTAATGTAGGTTTTATCACTTTTTCTCGGGAAACTGTCGCCGAAAGTTCTTTCATATAAGCCTGAGCTTCCTGTTAAAACTAAATTTTTCACTAAATCGGGTCTTGTGGTGGTTAAAATTAATCCTACATGACCACCCATTGAGTTTCCAATAATGGTGACAGGCTCTCTTATTTCTTCATCAATAAACCTTGCTACAAATTTTGCAATGCTCGTCAAATTCGTATTTAAAACAGGTAAATCATATATCGGTAAAACAGGAACAAATACCTCAAACCCTTTTTTGGAAAAAAAATCTACCATATTGGTAAAATTACTTAGACCGCCCATTAATCCATGCAATAAGACCAAGGGCTGCCCTTCTCCTTCCTGAATGAAATCGAACTTTTTTTCTTTTTTAATTTTAAATATCATAAACGTCTTTCTGAGCGTGGCAAAAATACAAATTTAACATCAATTTATAATTATTTTTTGGCTTTGATGCTGCAATCGAATATTAGGTAAAAATATTAAAAATTTCCAAAAGTTTAGAAAAAATGTTTAGTAGTTAAAATGTTTTAAATCAAATATTTAAAGTAAAACCGCACTTTCCGTAATTATTTATCCACATTAAGTCAAAAAGTGGGAAAAAGTGGGAGAATATGGAAATATTTTATAAATTTGTCCCAAATGAATCAATTCATCGGAACATACGAATGTAAAATAGACGACAAAGGTCGCCTAAAAGTACCATCTTCTTTAGTGAAGCAAATGGGTACTTTCACCGATGGTACATTCATTGTTAAACGCTCTGTTTTTCAGGCTTGTTTGGAAGTTTATCCGCCGAATGCATGGGAAAAAGTAATGCTCAAAATAAATGGGCTAAATAGATTTATAAAGAAAAATGCCGACTTTATTCGCCTTTTTACAGCAGGTGTAAAGATGGTTGAATTTGATACGGCGGGAAGATTACAGATTTCCAAAGACCTCACTCTATTTGCAAATTTGACCAAAGAAATTGTAATTACAAGCGCAGGTGAGCTATTTGAAATTTGGGATAAAGAATCCTACGAAAAAGTAATTTACAGCAGTGATATTGATTTTGCGGCTTTGGCAGAAGAGGTAATGGGAACATTAAATTTAGACGAAAATGTATCATAATCCAGTTTTACTACACAAAAGTGTAGAAGATTTAATCACCAATCCAGATGGCATTTATATAGATGTGACGTTCGGTGGTGGTGGACATTCACGCGAAATTTTAAAAAAATTATCGCCGAAAGGCAGGCTTTTTAGTTTTGATCAAGATTTAGATGCGTTAAAAAACACGATTGACGATGAACGTTTTATCTTAATCAATCAAAATTTTAGATTTTTAGAAAATTCATTGTTGGCTTATGGGATTTCTTCCGTGGATGGGATTTTGGCAGATTTAGGCGTTTCTTCTCATCAGTTTGACGAAGCCACGCGTGGATTTTCTACCAGAAGTGATGCACCTCTGGACATGCGAATGAATGTAAAACAGCATTTGGATGCCAAAAAAATCGTTAATAAATATGAAGAAGAACAGCTTGCCGATATATTTTATCAATATGGTGAATTGCGAGATTCAAGGAAAATAGCACACGGAATTGTACAGCAAAGACTCATAAAACCCATAAAAACAACGCAAGAATTAAAAGATATTTTTCATTACATCCCGCCACCGAAAAAAAATAAATTCTTTGCGCAGGTTTTTCAGGCAATTCGGATAGAAGTAAATCAGGAATTAGAAGCATTAAAAGAAATGCTGGAGCAATCTTACAGAGTTTTGAAACCAGAAGGTAGATTGGTCGTTATTTCTTACCATTCGCTGGAAGATCGTTTGGTAAAGCGATTTTTAAAAAACGGCATGTTTGAAGGTGAACAACCGCGGGATATTTACGGCAATTTTTCGAAAACATTTACCTTATTACAAACAAAAGCGACTATTCCTACGGATACCGAAATTGACGATAATTCCCGGGCACGAAGTGCAAAACTGCGTACTGGCATAAAAAATTAGGAAAATTGGTAAAAAAACCAACATACAAATCTCAAAAGAAGCTCACTTTTATAGACATTATAAAAGGTAATTTCCTCAACCGCGATGAAGTAAAAATTCATTACAAATATTTTCTATTGATTTTTGTCCTTATGATGATTATGATTTACACCAATCATTTGGTAAGCACCAAAATTGAACAAGTAAATGCCTTAAAGGAGCAAACTGAAGAATACAAATCAAGAAATGCTTTCGCACAAAGTAAATTGATAAAAGTAAAATTAGAATCGGAATTGGGAAAAGAGATGGTTCAGGATTCTTTATTAACGCTCGAAAATCATCCACATAAATTACTTATAAAATTAGACCGACCAGATGCAAAAGCAAAATGAATATGACATAAAACGAAAAAAAGCATTGCGATGGGGCTACCTTTTCGCACTTGTTGCATTGGTAGTGTTTGTTGTTTTTATTGCGAGAATTGCAATTTTACAAAACACGAATGTTGAAGAAATTCAGGATGATTATATCAATAAAAACTACCGCGAGGCCACACTTCCAGCCGCTCGTGGAAATCTTTACGCGTCAGACGGTTCTATTTTAGCGACAACAGTTATGCGATACGATATTTTTTTAGATTTTAGAACCATGCGCGATACGATTTATAAGAATAATATTTCTGCTTTATCAGATTCCCTTAGCGCCATGTTTGGCAAACCAAGAAATTATTTTAGAGCAAAATTTGACGAGCAGAAAAAAGCAAAAAATCAATACTATCAACTGATTAAAGGTTTAGATTTCGACGAATATGACCGGCTTCGTAACTTTCCTATCTTTAATAAAGGCAAAAATAAAGGTGGTTTTATTGTAGACAGAAATTTTAAAAGAGAACTTGCGACTACAGAAATTGGTGCGGGGACAATCGGCATGGATAATGGCAAATATTCTTCTGGTTTAGAAGGTGCTTTTTCTAAATATTTGACTGGAACTGATGGTAAAAGACTAGAGCAAAGAATTAATTCAAGCCAATGGAAACCAATTGATTACTGGAAAGTTCAGGAGCCAGTTGATGGACAAGATGTTTACACCACTTTAGATTTAAGAATTCAGGATATTGCACATTCTGCGTTAGAGAAACAACTTATTAAATTTAATGCAGATCACGGTTGCGTCGTGGTAATGGAAGTAAAAACCGGCAAAGTAAAAGCAATGGTAAATCTTCGGCGCACTGAACCGGGAATTTATGCCGATGCCTATAATTATATTATCAAAGATGCTACAGAACCGGGCTCTACATTTAAAACTGTTTCCCTTTTAGCCGCGATGGACGATGGTTTAATTGATGAAAACACAAGAGTTCAAACTTCAACTTCTTGGACTTATGAAGGACAAAAAATTACCGACCACGGAAGCGGAAATTACGATGTGAGCGATGTTTTAGCACATTCAAGTAACGTTGGTGCCGCAAAACTAATTACTGGTGCTTATCGTGATAAACCTGAAGTTTTTTTAGATCATTTAAGAAAATGGAAAATGTTTGATAAAATGGACATCGAACTTCCAGGAATCGTTACGCCAATCATTGTAACACCAGAAAATAAACGCTGGAACAAAGCGACTTTGGCTTCTTTGGCATATGGTTATTCTTCAAGATTTAGTTTGCTGCAAATGGCCACTTTTTATAATGGAATTGCAAATAAGGGAGTTATGCTAAAACCGCTTTTTATTGATAAAATAATTAAAGATGGACAAGAATTATTTGCTGCAAAACCAGAAATAATGGTAAAGAAAATGGCGTCTGACAAAGCAATTGCGGAAATGACATTTGCGCTTACAAAAGCTGTAGAAAAAGGAACTGCAAAAAGTATTTATACGCCCAATTTAAGAATCGCGGGGAAAACAGGAACCGCAAGATTTGAATATTGGAAACCAGGCCCTTTTAAATACCAAGCCTCTTTTATGGGGTTTTATCCGTCCGATAATCCTAAATACACGTGCGTTGTTATGGTGAATCAACCAGATACATCAATTGGCTTTTTTGGTGCTGCAGTTTCGGCGCCAGTTTTTAAAGAAATTGCCGGGAAAACTTTTCTTAAAACGCCTTTAAATATTGAAAAAGATTTATTGACTGACAAAAAAGTTGATTTCAGTAAAATGGTTCATAATCCCGTTAAAGTTATAATTGATTCCAATAAAATGCCGAATGTGACGGGGTTAATCGGTAAAAATATTATTCCGCAACTTGAGAATTTAGGATACAGTGTCAATTTTAAAGGTGTAGGAAAAATTAAAGAACAGTTTCCTTTGGAAGGTAGCGCGCTAAAAAAGAATCAGAGAATATATCTGAGTTTACAGAATTAAAAAAAACGAAAAAGAACGAAATTATCATATGCAACTAAAAGATCTTTTAAACAAAATCCCAACGTTAGAAATTCACGGAGATATAAACCGTGAAGTTTCGGAAATTGTTTTTGACAGCCGAAAAGCCGTCAAAGATTCTCTTTATGTTGCTTTAAAAGGAACTGTTTCTCACGGTCATGATTTTATAAATTCTGCGGTTGAAAAAGGAAGCTCAGTTATTGTTTGTGAAGATTTTCCTTCAACTATCTTAGAGAACAGCACTTACGTTAAAGTGCTAAATACATCTAAAACTTTAGGCAAATTAGCCTCAAATTTTTACAGAAATCCTTCCGAAAAATTGAAATTAATTGGCATTACAGGAACAAACGGAAAAACTTCCGTCGCGACTTTATTATTTGATGTCTTTAAAATTTTAGGATACTCTTCAGCATTAATTTCTACGGTAGAATATAGAATTGGCGAAGAAATTATTCCATCAACTCATACAACGCCAGATGTTTTAACCATAAATAAAATTTTAGCAAAAGCCTTGGAAACTGGCTGTGAATATGCTTTTATGGAAGTTTCTTCTCACGGAATCCATCAGGACAGAATTGAAGGTTTACATTTTAAAATTGCAGGTTTCACCAATATTACGCACGATCATTTAGATTATCACCATACTTTTTTGGAATATTTAAATACCAAGAAAAGATTTTTCGATGAATTATCTTCTTCCGCGGTTGCAATTACAAATATGGACGACAAAAACGGAAATGTGATGTTGCAAAATACATTAGCGAAGAAAAAATCTTACGCCATGAAAACGATGGCAGATTTCCACGGAAAATTATTGGAAGCGGACTTCAATGGTATGTTGATGAACTTCAACAACAAAGAAATTTGGACTACGATTACTGGGAAGTTTAATGTTTATAATTTGTTATTAGTTTTTGCAATTGCTTCAGAATGTGGTTTTGAAGAGAGTGAAATTTTGACCGCAATTTCTCAACTTAAAAGAGTGAAGGGAAGATTTGAAACCATAAAATCACCGAGCGGAATTTTCTTTATTGTAGATTACGCGCACACGCCTGATGCTTTGGAAAACATTTTAGACAGCATCAACGAAATCCGCACGAAAAACGAAAGACTGATTTGTGTTTTCGGTTGCGGTGGCAATAGAGATAAAACTAAAAGACCAGAAATGGGCGCAGTTGCCGCAGCAAAATCAACCTTAGCAATTATTACTTCTGACAATCCAAGAACGGAAAATCCGCAGGAAATCATTAAAGAAATTGAAGCCGGCGTAAAACCCGAAAATTATAATAAGTTTTTGAGCATTCCAGACCGAAAAGATGCGATTAAATCTGCCATAAAATTTGCAGAGCCAAAAGATATCATTTTAGTTGCCGGAAAAGGACACGAAAATTATCAGGAAATAAATGGCGTGAAATATCACTTTGATGACAAAGAAATTATTGCAGAATTGCTACAAGTAATGGGTAAATAAAACAAAGAACTATGCTGTACTATCTCTACGAATATCTCACCAACCATGGAATTTACATTCCAGGTCTAAATCTTTTAAGATATATCTCTTTTAGAGCGGCATTTTCCGTGCTTTTATCTTTACTAATTGCTATGGTTTATGGTAAAAAAATCATCAACTATTTGCGAAAAAAACAAATGGGCGAAATGGTTCGAGACTTAGGCCTTGACGGACAAAAACAAAAAGAAGGCACGCCAACAATGGGCGGACTAATTATCATTATTGCGACCTTAATTCCCGTGTTTCTATTTACCAGAATATTTAATATTTATATTGTTTTGCTTATCGTATCAGTTATCTGGATGGGCGTCATTGGCTTTATAGATGATTATCTAAAAAAAGTAAAGAAAAATAAAGATGGTTTAAGCGGAAAATTTAAAGTAATTGGCCAAGTTGGATTAGGATTAATAATTGGTATTACCATGTATTTCCATCCAGACATTACGGTTAAAAGAAAATATGCCGATACGATGATTATTAATAGAAATAACGTAGAACAAAATTTTCAAAAAGCTGAGAAAGCCATCGTTTCCACGGTTCCATTTACTAAAAATAACGAATTTGATTATAGCGGATTACTATTTTGGATGTCACCACAAGACGCCGCAAAATGGTCTTGGTTGGTTTTTATTCCGATTGTGATTTTCATCGTCACAGCAGTTTCAAATGGCGCAAATATTACAGATGGAATTGATGGTCTTGCTTCGGGAACAAGCGTCGTCATACTGCTTACTTTGGCATTTTTCGCCTACGTTTCCGGTAATATTATTTTCGCGGATTATCTCAACATTATGTTTCTGCCAAATATGGGGGAAACCACCATTTTTGCACTCGCTCTTGTTGGTGCAGTCATCGGTTTTTTTTGGTACAATACTTATCCCGCGCAAGTTTTCATGGGTGATACGGGAAGTTTAATGCTCGGAGGGGTCATTGCAGTTTTAGCGATTATTTTAAGAAAAGAACTGTTAATTCCAATTCTCTGCGGTATATTTTTAATTGAAAATATATCAGTGATACTTCAAGTCACGGTATTTAAATACAGAAAGAAAAAATTTGGTTTAGAATACGCGCAAAATAACAGATTATTTAAAATGTCGCCCCTTCACCACCATTATCAAAAAGAAGGTTATCATGAAAGTAAAATAGTTAATCGGATGATAATCATTGGTGTTATGCTCGCAATTATATGTTTAATCACGTTGAAAGTTAGATAATATTTTGGAAGATAAAAAAATGAAAATTGTAGTTCTGGGCGGCGGCGAAAGTGGTTTCGGTGCAGCTTTGCTCGCAAAAGCTCAAGGTTTGGAAGTCTTTCTTTCAGACAAGGGTGAGATTTTGGAAAACTACAAACAATTATTAATTGATAATGATATTGATTTTGAAGAAGGTAAACATTCTGAGGATAAAATTTTAGCTGCAGATTGGATTATAAAAAGTCCTGGAATTCCTAAAAAAGCGGAAATCATTTCAAAAATCAAGGCAAAAAATATAAGGTTGTCTTCTGAAATCGAATTTGCTTCCGCATTTACAAATGCAAAAATTATCGCAATCACTGGAAGTAACGGAAAAACGACGACGACTTCTTTAATTTATCACATTTTAAAAGAGGCTAAACTTAATGTAGGTTTAGGTGGTAATATCGGGACAAGTTTCGCCAAACAAGTATCAGAAGAAAATTTCGACTATTATGTTTTAGAAGTGAGCAGTTTTCAGTTAGATGATGTTCAAAACTTCAGACCGTACATTTCTTTGCTTTTAAATTTAAGCCCTGATCATCTGGATCAATATAATTATAATTACGAAGAATATGCTTTGGCTAAATTTAAAATAGCCGAAAACCAAGAAAATGATAATTATTTCATCTACAATAAAGATGATGAAATGAGCCAGAAGTTGCTTAAACAATTGGATTTAAAAGTAAATAAAATCGCGTTCTCATTAAAGGAAAAATTAGAGGAAGGTGGTTTTATTGAATACGGAAATATTATAGTACAACTGACGGAATCTTTTTCAATGAGAATTGAAGACCTGTCCTTAGTTGGAAATCACAATATTGCAAACAGTTTGGCGGCTTCCATTGCCAGTAAAATTTTGCATATCAGCAATGAAAATATCCGAAATTCTTTGATGACTTTTCAGGCAGTGGAACATCGGCTAGAAAATGTGGCAGAAATTGATGGCGTTACTTTTATTAATGACAGCAAAGCAACCAACGTAAACGCCGCATATTATGCTTTAGAAAGTATGACGAAGCCTACAGTTTGGATTTTGGGCGGCACCGACAAAGGCAATGATTACACAGAAGTTGAAGATTTAGTTAAAAGAAAAGTAAAAGCGATTGTCTGCTTAGGTATTGACAATCATAAAATCATCGATTTTTTTAAAGATAAAAAAGAACTTATTTACAGTACTTCAAGTATGGAAGAAGCTCTAAAAGTCTCGAGATCTCTCGCAGAATATGGCGATGCAGTTTTATTGTCACCATGTTGCGCAAGTTTTGATTTATTTAAAAATTATGAAGACCGTGGCAACCAATTTAAACAAGAAGTTTTAAAAAACCACAATTAAAAAATCATCTAAAATATAAATGGAAAACAAAACTACAGAAAACAAAATCGAATATCTTAAAGGCGACAAAGTCCTTTGGATAGTCATTATTGTGATTTCTGTGCTCTCAATTTTCCCCGTTTATTCTGCAAGTTCTAATTTACAGTATATTGTAAATAACGGAACCACGACCAGCCATGTCATTAAACACATGGTGTTTGTGGTTGTCGGTTTGTTTATTATGCGCGGCGTTGGAACCATCAAATATGAACATATTGGAAAATTAAGCAGTTTGCTTTTAGGTGTCACAATCATACTATTGATTTTGACAATTTTTACAGGACAAACCATTGATGGTGCGTCTGCTTCACGCTGGTTAAAAATCCCTGGAACACCAATTTCTTTTCAGCCCTCGTCGTTTGCATATTTAACGCTAATCATTTATCTCTGCAGATATTTAACCAAAAAAATAACTAGAGAAAGATTACCAATAGAAAATGTCCTTTACATTTTTGGACCAGTTTTAATCGTTTTTGGTTTGGTTGCGAAAGATAACGGCTCTACAGCTTTAATGATTTTATTGGTTTCTATTGCAGTCCTAATAATCGGACAACTTAATTGGAAATACATCACCGGATTTATTTCTACTGCAATTGTTGCAGTAATTTTATTTATTACTATTGCCCTAAACACTAATTTAATGGGCGGAAACCGTGTTCATACTTGGATGAGCCGCGTTGAAACATTTACAAGTTCTAAAAAATCTGCTGACATTGACGATGAGGCTTTAAAGGCAAAAAATTATCAGGTGATGCAAGCCAAAGCCGCCATAGTTCACGGCGGAATAACAGGAATGGGACCGGGAAAAAGCGCACTAAAAACAACTTTGCCGCAATCCGTTTCTGATTTTATATTTGCAATTGTTGTTGAAGAATATGGTTTAATTGGCGCCATTTTTTTAATCTCACTTTATCTCATTATGTTCATCAGAATCGTAATAATTGCCAGTAAAATGCCTGCGTTTTTCGGGTCATTGCTCGTGCTTTCTATCGGCGTAATGATTTTTGTACAAGTTGCGGTGAATATTGCCGTTGCCGTCAATTTAATTCCTGTTACTGGTCAACCTCTGGCTTTAATCAGTTATGGTGGAACTTCAATGTTAGTGACTTATTTTCAGTTGGGGATTATTTTAAATGTGAGTTCTAGAATACAGATTTACGACGAGGAAGGAATGGGCAAAAAACAGAATATTGAAGAAATAAATGATATTGCTTAAATAAAAACATTTTAAAAAAGTGGCTAAAAAATTTAAAATTCTAATGAGTGGTGGCGGAACCGGCGGACATATTTTCCCGGCAATTGCTATTGCGCAGGAAATCCAAAAAAGATTTCCCGACTCAGAATTTTTATTTATTGGGGCTCAAAATAAAATGGAAATGGAAAAAGTGCCGCAAGCCGGATTTAAAATTGAAGGTTTAAATATTGCTGGATTTGACCGTGGAAATAAAATAAAAAACATTTCACTGCCTTATAAAGTTATTGTGAGTTTACTTAGCGTAAAAAAAATCATTAAAGAATTTAAACCCGATTTTGCCATCGGGACAGGTGGTTTTGCGAGCGCGCCCGCCTTATATATAGCGTCAAAGTTAGGTGTAGAAACTTTTATACAGGAACAAAACTCACTGCCCGGAAAAAGCAATCAGTTTTTGGCAAAAAATGCAAAAGCAGTTTTTACCGCGTATCCAAAGATGGAAAAATTCTTTCCGAAAAGTCAAACTTTTTATCTTGGAAATCCAATGCGTGAAAGCATTGTTAGAAATTTGATTGATAATAAATTAGCAAAAGAGAAATTAGGTCTAAATCCAGATACTTTAACCATACTTTCTGTAGGCGGATCTTTGGGTTCACGAACTTTAAATAATGGTTGGAAAGACAACTTAGTAAATTTAAAAGAGACTGGTTATCAGTTGATCTGGCAAACTGGAAAAACTGAATTTGACGAGATTCAAGAATCAAGAATCAAGAATCAAGATGAGAAAAACAAAAAATCAACATCCGATAATCAGGTCATTATAAAAGAATTTATTTCAGATATGGCTTTGTATTATTCCGCTGCCGATGTTATTGTTTCCCGCGCCGGCGCAATTGCGATTTCTGAATTGGCAATTGCTAAGAAACCACTTCTTTTAGTGCCACTTCCAACCGCAGCTGAAGATCATCAAACTAAAAACGCTTTGATATTAGTTGAAAAAAATGCCGCAAGAATGGTAAAGGATTCAGAAATGAAAGACAAGTTTTGGCCAACTTTAATGGAAATCTGTGAAGATGAAAATCTTCGCAAAATGATGAGTGAAAACTTAAAAGATCTTGCAAAACCGAATGCAACTGAAGAAATAGTAACCGAAATTTTTAAAATAATAAATAATTAAATGAATCATTTCAGTTCTTATCAGAATTTTTATTTCGTGGGCATCGGCGGCATTGGCATGAGTGCACTTGCAAGATATTTCCATTCTATCGGTGGAAAAGTTTTGGGTTATGATAAAACTGAGACAAAATTGACATCTGCCCTAATTTCTGAAGGAATCAAAATCAATTTTGAAGACAAAGTAACTGATGATCTTTTAAAATTAACCAAAGAAAATACGCTCGTCATTTATACACCAGCGATTAAAAAATTAGAATTATTAGATTTCTTCACAGAGTTAAATTTTACAATTTACAAACGCGCACGTGTCTTAGGAATGATTACCGATCATACGGAATGCATCGCAATTGCCGGAACCCACGGGAAAACGACCACTTCTTCATTAGTCGCACATCTTTGCAAAGAAGCTAATTTACCGTTTTCAGGATTTCTCGGCGGAATTGCAGAAAATTTTAAATCTAATTTTATCTTTAATGGGAATGAAATTTCAGTGGTTGAAGCGGACGAATATGACCGTTCTTTCATGAATTTAAAGCCAGATTGGGCGGTTATTACTTCGATAGACGCAGACCATTTGGATATTTATGGTGATAAAGAAACCATTGAAAAAAGTTTCAGGGATTTTGCTGCGTTAGTCACTACTGACAATCAGCTATTTGTTCGCAAAGGAATTGAAATTGGACGCGGTGCAAGATCTTATGCGGTCAATGAAGTAGCTGATTTTTATTCTGATAATCTTAGAATGATAGACGATTTAATTTATTTCGATTTTCATACTGAAAATGAATCTGTTAAGAATTTTGTTTGGGAAATTCCAGGTATTCATAATGTAGAAAATGCAACTTCCGCAATTGCAATTTTACATGAAAAAGGCGTTGATTTTGAAACCATTAAAAAAGGAATTAGAAGTTTTAAAGGCATAAAACGCAGATATACAAAGTTTTTCTTTGAAAATGGCAAAAACTATATTGATGATTACGCACACCACCCAACTGAATTAGACGCAGTAATTGGAAGTATTAAAACGTTTTATCCCGATCGAAAATTATTGGTTGTTTTTCAGCCACACTTATTTAGCAGAACCCGTGATTTTGCAGATGGTTTTGCTAAAAGTTTGGAAGCTGCAGATGAATTGATTCTTTTGGATATTTATCCCGCGAGAGAATTACAGGAAAATTTCGAAGGCGTAAATTCAAAATGGTTATTAGCTAAAATAAATTTAAAACCGAAGGAAGTTTCAACTTTAGAAGAAGCTTTTAACAAAATTAAAACAAAAGAGTTTGATATATTATTAACCGTTGGCGCCGGAAACATTGACACATTAAGCGACCCAATAATTAATTGGCTTACTGAAACGCAGATTGCACAGAGATAAATTTTATTAGATGAATAAAGAGGCTTGCATAGGTGTTTCACGAAGCAGAGAAAATTATAATATAAAATATAGTAAATGTTTGAAACTGAAATCTCAGGAATCATTATTGATGCAGGTTTAAAAGTGCATAAAAAATTAGGATTATTGTTAAATTTTAATTCAACATTATTTAAAGACGAAATTAAAAGAATCGTAAACGATTTATAAAAAATTAAAAAACACTTTAACTCTTCTAATCGAAGCGTCTCTGCGAAACTAAATATTTTTAAAGAAATAAGAAAACTCTTGCGAACTCTGCGTTCAAAAAAGAAAAAGAATAAATGAAAAACAAGTTTAGAATATTGAAAATCTTTCTCACAGTTGTCATCTTCGGATTTCTGCTGAGTTTCTCTTTGACCCGTTTTAGCAAAGCGCCCTTAGAGAAGATTTCAGTTAAAATGAACTCTACTTCGCCGGTTTATTTTGTGGATGAAAAAGAAGTAAAAGATTTAGTAAAAAAAGAAAATCCAGGATTTACAATTGGTAATCTGAATATTCCACTTTTAGAAAAAAAACTCAATCAATTGCCTGCAGTTGATAGTGCAAATGTTTATTTGAATTTAAATGGGAATTTAAATTTGGACATTAAACAAAGAGTACCCATTTTTAGAATTATCAATGGTGAAAAAGATTTTTATGTGGATGAGAAAGGTGTAGAATTTCCATTGTCTAAAAACTACTCGCATCCATGTATGTTGGTCACGGGTGAGGTAAAAAAGACAGAATATTTGAAATTAGGTGATTTAATTTCTAAAATTAATAGCGATGATTTTAGTAAAAAATTCTTCATTGGGGTTTCAAAAAATAAAGACAGTTACAGACTACTCACAAGTGAAGGTTTCTACAGTGTTGAATTGGGGGATTTAAATAAAATTGATTTTAAAGTAAAAGGATTTAAAGCATTTGTTACAAAATTTTTAGTTGATCAGGATCCAGAGAAGTATAGTCAGATTTCTTTAAAATACGACAATCAAATAGTGACAACGCTTAATCCTCATTTTAAAGGAAACGATAGCATTCTAAAGGCCAATTATCAAGACTTTGCAAAAATCCCCGTCATAGTGGAAAAATGGTCTTTAGTTTCAAAGAAAAAAACAGTTTTAAGATCCGCAGAAAAGCCTAAAATAAAGAAAGCAGAAAAGCACAAACAAAAAACGAAGGTCTCTACTTCTATTAAAAAAGAGAAAGCTAAAGCTTCTTTACCAGTAAAGAAAATGAAGGTATTTACAAAGAAAAACGAAGGGACAAAGACGACCAAAACAAAAATTAAAATAGAATAAAATCAAATTAATATTATAAATGGAAAATAACGAATATTCAGTAGGGCTTGACATTGGGACTACAAAAATCGTGACCATTGTCGGACGAAGAAATGTGCACGGAAAAATCGAAATTCTGGGTGTCGGAAAAGCAAAAAGTCTCGGCGTGCATAAAGGAATTGTGAACAATATTTCGCAAACCATCAGTTCTATTAAATCTGCTGTGGAACAAGCACAAAACAGCGCTGGTGTAAAAATCCATAAAGTAACCGTGGGAATTGCGGGCAAGCACATCCGTTCTTTGCAGCATTCCGACTATATTATGCGGGAACATCCAGAAGAATATATTACAGAAGATGATATTGAGAAATTAAAAGATCAGGTAAAAAAATTGGTAATGCTTCCTGGTGAAGAAATTATTCATGTTTTACCGCAAGATTATAAAGTGGATTCTGAAGGTGAAATTCAAGAACCTGTCGGAATGCATGGCAAAAGATTAGAAGCAAATTTTCACGTAGTCGTTGGGCAAATGGGATCTATCCGAAATATCGCAAGATGCGTTCGTGAAGCAGGCTTGGAAATGGAAGCCTTGACTTTAGAACCCTTGGCTTCGTCTGAAGCGGTTTTAACAAAGGAAGAAAAAGAAGCCGGCGTTGCCATCGTTGATATTGGCGGTGGAACAACTGATATTGCAATATTTAAAGATAATATTATCCGCCACACTTGCGTAATTCCTTACGGCGGTGGTATCATTACCGATGATATTAAAGAAGGTTGCTCTATTATAGAAAAGCATGCAGAACAGTTAAAAGTAAAATTCGGTTCGGCTGTTCCTGAATTAGAAAAAGACAGTACGTTTGTAACAATTCCCGGTTTACACGGGAGGAATGACAAAGAAATTTCCCTTAAAACTTTGGCACAAATCGTGAATGCGAGAGTAGAAGAAATTTTGGAAATGGTAAATACTGAATTAAAAGCGTACGGCGCTTTTGAACAAAAGAAAAAATTAATTGCCGGAATTGTTCTAACTGGCGGCGGCTCAAACTTGCGTCACTTAAGACAATTAGCAAACTACACAACAGGTTTAGACAGCAGAATTGGTTTTGCAAATGAATATGTGGCGAATGATAAAAACCAACAATTAAAAGGCCCAGAATACGCTACTTCAATTGGTTTACTAATGGAAAGTTTAAAAATTTGGGATAAAAAACCCTATGAAGTTGAACTTCAGAAACAGGTAGAAGCTAAAATAGTTGCGACAGAAAACAAAATTGAACCACAAATTTCAGAAGAAGTTCGCACAGAACAGCGTATAATTGAGAAAAAAGCACGTCCTACTTTTGGGGAAGCCATTTTAAATAAGGTGAAAAAATTCTTTGAAGAAGTAGAATAGAAAGAGTTGATGTGGATAAGTGGTGCGAAATCATTTAACATTCATCAAATAAAAATAATATCTTTAAAAAATCAATTATAATATGGAACACACAAACAATAGCACTGGATTTTCATTTGATTTACCCAAAGGAAATTCTTCAATCATAAAAGTAATCGGCGTCGGCGGCGGTGGAAATAATGCGTTGAGACACATGTACGAACGCGGAATTCACGGTGTAGATTTCATCATCTGCAATACTGATTCTCAAACTTTAGATAATAATCCTGTTGCGAATAAAGTGCAATTGGGGCTTGCTATAACTGAAGGTTTAGGCGCAGGTGCAGATCCAGAAGTTGGTGAAAAAGCCGCGATTGAAAGTATTGACGAAATAAAAGCCGCGCTTGGGCAAGGCACAAAAATGGTTTTCATCACTGCCGGAATGGGCGGTGGAACGGGAACTGGTGCAGCCCCCGTTATTGCTAAAGTGGCCAAAGAAATGGGTATTTTAACCATTGGAATCGTTACTGTTCCGTTTAGTTTTGAAGGAAAAAGACGTTTAGATCAAGCCGATATCGGTTTAGAAAAACTACGTAATAATGTAGACTCTTTAATTGTCATTAACAATGATAAACTGCGCCAGCAATATGGAAATCTTGGTTTTAAATCAGGTTTTTCCAAAGCGGATGAAGTTTTAACCAACGCTGCAAAAGGAATGGCAGAAGTAATTACAGGCTATTTTGATGTCAATATCGATTTTCGTGACGCTAAATCTGTGCTTCAAAATAGTGGAACGGCATTAATGTCAACAGGTGTTGCATCTGGTGAAAACAAAGCCGAAGATGCTGTGAAAAAAGCCCTAGATTCCCCACTATTAAATGACAATAAAATCACAGGTGCTAAAAACGTCCTTCTTTTGATCCGAAGTGGTTCTGAAGAAGCAACTATGGATGAAATCGGAATTATTAATGATTATATTCAAAAAGAAGCGGGCGATACTGCAGATATTATTTTCGGTGTCGGAACTGATGAAGAGTTAGGTGATGCAATTTCTGTATTGGTTATTGCCACTGGGTTTGCGAAAGAATATGCAAAACATTCGGGCGTTACAGAAACTGTAAAATATTCTTTGGACGGCAGAAGTTCCAGCAAAAATCAAAATATTAATGCCAATGAAAATGATTTTTCTAGTGGATTTCCTTTAGATAAAAAAATTATGAGCTTGGATGATGATGAAGGTTTTACACCTCAAACACCAGAAAATAAATTTCAAAAAAAAATCGCTGAGTCGGTAAAAGCAACTACTTTAAGTGAAGTAGTCGAAAAACCAGTTGAAATGTGGGAAAAAGAAGATCAAAGTATGGAAAACCAATACAATCTTTTTTCATTTGATGATGAAGTTTCAGAGGAAGACCTTGAGGCGGAATCTCTTACTTTTGAAGTGGAACAACCAATAAAAAAAGAAATAAAATCTGATGCTGTAGAATTTAATTTTATGCTTAATGAAACTGTCGTTGAAGATTATACCATGCATGAACCCATTGCAGAAAAGTTTATCCCAGAGGAAAAACCAGTTGAAAATAAAGTCGATACTTTTAAAACTGAAACTTTAGTTGAAGAAGAAAAAACACCAGAAATTTCAACAGAAACTGAACTTGAAAAAGAAGAACCAAAATCCAGTTCTTTTGGTGAAAGTCAGTTTACTTTTGTTGACGTTCCATCTGATAAAGTGAAGGTGAACGATCGCAGAAATAAATTAAACGAATTCAATTCGCGCTACCAAACAGTTGATAATCAATTACAATTTGAAACAGTTCCGGCTTTTAGACGTAAAAACATTGTTTTAGATCATCAAAATCATTCTGAGCAAAATATCCAAACTTATCTTAAAGATGACAATGGCAGAATGGAAGTTCGGGAAAATAGATTTTTGAATAAAGACGTAGATTAAATATTATGAGTTTAGAAATTACAATTAGTGACGCCATAAAAGATGCCATGCGCGCCAAAGACAAGGTGGCTTTAGATGCGTTACGTGCAGTGAAATCTCAAATTTTATTATTAAAAACTGAAGCAAAAGGTGCCGAAGTTTCTGATGAACAAGTGGTAACTATTTTGCAAAAAATGGTAAAACAACGAAAAGATTCTTATGACCAATTTATGGCGCAAAACCGCACAGATTTGGCAGAAGTGGAAACCGCTCAAAGTAAAATTATTGAGCAATATTTACCTCAACAATTAAGTCCTGAAGAACTGGAGGCAGAAATTAAAAAAATCATTACTGAAACTGGCGCAGAAAGTATTAAAGATTTGGGAAAAGTGATTGGAATTGCAAGTAAATCTTTAGCAGGAAAATCTGACGGGAAAAGTATTTCTTTGATGGTTAAGCAATTACTTTCCTAATATTTAAAATAATTTTGTGAGTTTTTGATTCACAACACATTTAAAATCTATGAATCAATTTTCATAGATTTTTTATTTTAATTCCCATTTTACAGGCGTATTTGAAAACATTTACTAACTTTAGTGCTCTTAAAATTTTAAACGTAATCGAACAATTTTAACTATGAAAAATACTTTTAAGCAAAAATTTTTACTTTTAATAATCATTGGCTTTAGCCAATTTTCTTTTGCCCAATGGGGAAAGGGAACCTACTGGTCCTTAGATGGGAATAATATAATGGAGGTTGAAAATGGCGAAATCGTTTCTAAAAACGCCACGGATGAATCCAAATCTACAACTGTAATTTCCAAAGAAATGTTGACCCCAAAAGGAAAATCACCTTTAGATCTGGTTCGTTTTGCTTTTTCAGAAGACAATCAAAAAGTCTTGATCGCTACAAATACAAAAAAAGTTTGGCGTTACGATACACGCGGCGATTCTTGGGTTTATGACATTAAAACAAAAACTTTAAAGCAGATCGGGAAAGACAAACCGGAATCTTCTTTGATGTTTGCTAAATTTTCACCAGATGGAAAAAAAGTGGCTTACGTAAGTGAACACAATATTTATGTGGAAGATTTAGCAAGCGGTGAAACTAAAGCCTTAACAAATGACGGCACTTTACGCTTAATTAACGGGACTTTTGACTGGGTTTATGAAGAAGAATTAGATTGTAGAGACGGCTTCAGATGGTCACCGGACAGTAAGTCTATCGCTTATTGGCAAATTGACGCGCAAAAAATTAAAAATTATTTGATGCTCAATACAACGGATGAATTATATCCTTTCACCGTTCCTGTAGAATATCCTGTAGTTGGTGAAGATCCAAGTTCTTGTAAAATTGGCGTCGTAGATTTAGCAACTGCCAAAACGACCTGGATGAATGTTCCCGGAGATGCCGTTCAACATTATATCCCAAGAATGGAATGGGCCAATAATTCTTCACAATTGATTTTACAACAATTAAACAGAAGACAGAATGAAAGCAAAGTAATGTTAGTTAACGTTGCAGAAAATTCTGCGAAAGCAATTTATTCTGAAACCGACAAAGCGTGGATAGACGCAAAAGAAGAAGCAACTGGCTGGAACTGGATCGATGGTGGTAAAAAATTTATTTGGCTTAGTCAAAAAGATGGCTGGAGACACATTTATGCGATTGGTTTAGACGGAAAAGAAACATTATTAACGCCTGGAAATTACGATGTTATTGAATTAAACAGCGTAGATGAAAAATCTAAAACCGTTTATTTCATGGCTTCCCCAGATAATGCCACCCAAACTTATTTGTACGAAGTGCCTTTAAATGGTGGAAAAGCAACACGGTTAACCCCTTCAAATGAAAGTGGTTCACATAATTATGATATTTCACCAAATGGAAAATTAGCCTTTCATAACTATTCTAATGCAAATATGTTTCCTTTGAAAGACGTTGTTTCTTTGCCAAATCATAAACTTTTAAGTGGCGGCGAAATTAATCCAAGAGCTGCAAGTATTAAAATACCGAAAGTAGAATTCTTTAAAGTAAAAACTTCTGAGGGAATTGAAATGGACGGATGGATGGTAAAACCTACCAACTTTGATCCTGCAAAAAAATATCCTGTTGTATTTTACGTTTATGGTGAGCCGGCGTCGCAAACTGTAGTTGATCGTTTCGGCACGGGTTTTAATAGACTTTATAACGGAAGTATGGCAGATGACGGCTACATTTATATTTCTGTAGATGGTCGCGGTTCACCTTCGCCAAAAGGCAGAGAATGGAGAAAATCAATTTATCACAGCATTGGAAATATCAATATTAAAGATCAGGCTTTGGCGGCGAAAGAAATTATTAAATGGCCTTATGTTGACGCAAACCGCGTTGCAGTCTGGGGTTGGAGCGGCGGCGGTTCTTCCACTTTAAATTTAATGATGCAATATCCTGAGATTTATAAAACAGGAATTTCCATTGCAGCAGTAGATAACCAATTGAATTACGACAATATTTACCAAGAACGTTACATGGGATTATTGCCAGAAGACAAGCATTATTTTGTAGATAATTCACCTTTGGCGCATGCTAAAAACTTACAGGGAAATTTATTGTTAATCCACGGAACTGGCGATGATAACGTGCATTATAACAACGCAGAGCAAATGATCAATCAGCTAATTAAATATGATAAAACCTTTCAATTAATGATTTACCCAAACAGAACGCATGCAATTTCTGAAGGTGAAGGAACGGGCGCACATTTGTCTTCAACTTACACGAAGTTTTTAAAAGAAAATCTTCCAGCGGGCGGAAAATAATATTTGGGGGTTTTTTTGGGCAGACATTTGACTATGTCGAAAGCAATTTCTAATTGTTTTTATGGCAGCTTTTCCGCCTTCCGTTCCCAATCTTTTTGTCATTGCGATCGAAGTGAAGCAATCCGTTGAACATTTATTTATTCGCAATAGCAAAAAGGATTTCCACTCAAGTCGGGCTGCAATTTTTGCGTAAAAGAAGTTTCTCAATAAAAAATGAATTTTAAATCAAATGAGAAAATTTTTGATAATCCTTTTATTTTTATTTTTTAAAATCGGAATCAGTCAGCAACCAAATAACGGCATTGATTTCTCATCGGATAGAGGAAAAATTTACTATGAATCGCTTCATAATCAATTAACTTTTTTTGCACTCGAAAATATACAAAAGACGAAGGGTCAAGATGTAATTAGATTTTGGAACACAACCAATTGTATTGAAATTAGAAAGTCAGGAAATGATTTACAAGGCAAAGTAATATTCGCAATCCAAAATACAGAAAAGAACAACGAATTTCTTCGTGAAAATATTAATTTAGACCAAAATCAGATCAATTCAATTTTGAATCTAATGAAATATTATAAAATTTCAGGCATAGCAACTTACGAACAAATTGTAGGCTGGACTTCTGGTTTTGATGGGGATTTATTTCAAATCGAATCAAATATTAATAATAATTATCAATTAAAAACCTATTGGACACCAAGTATTCAGCAGGCTGTTCCTGAAGCAAAGATTATTGATAAATTTATCTACGGAATTGATAAAATTATAAAAATAGATAGTTTGTTTCAAGATTTTATTAAAGAAAATAAATTCGTCTGTTACAGATATTACGGAACTGCTTACTCTGTGTGTAGTATATTAACTAAAAAACAGAAAAGAATAAATAAAAGATTAAAAAGAAGACAAATTAATAATCAATAAGTTATTTGAATAACTAAAAATTTCAACCCCAAAACCCAAAAGTTTTGGGGTTGAAATTTCCGTACTTTTGCAAAAATTCTTGAATGGAAATTTATAATTATTTTACGATCATTATTATTTTAGCCGCTGCTTTTGGCTATTTTAATATTCGTTTTTTGAAACTTCCGAGAACGATTGGTGTTATGATCATCGCACTTTTAACTTCTTTGGGAATTGTCTTAGCCGCCTCTTATTTCCCGGATCTATTCGTGCAGACAAAAAAAATGATTTTGTCGGTTGATTTTTATACAATCTTAATGAAGATCATGTTGAGTTTTCTGCTTTTTGCCGGTTCCATACACATTAAACTAACAGACATTAAATCTGAAAGAGTTCCAATCATTGCTTTTTCAACAATTGGCGTTTTAATTTCCACAGTTGTCGTCGGAGGTTTGATGTACTATTTACTTCTGGCTTTTAATCTAAATGTCCCTTTTATAAATTGTTTACTTTTTGGTGCATTAATTTCGCCAACAGATCCAATTGCGGTTTTGGGAATATTAAAATCAGCAAATATTCCAAAATCTTTAGAAACAAAAATCTCTGGTGAAAGTTTATTTAATGATGGTGTCGCAGTAGTTATTTTCGTTTCCATTTATGAAGTCTCCCAAGTCGGTTTAGCCAATATGGGGATTTCAGATATTGCTCTTTTATTTTTAAAAGAAGCCGGCGGCGGGATGCTTTTAGGAACCATTTTAGGAAGTTTAGGCACTTATGTTTTAAAAACAATTGATGATTATTCTGTAGAAGTAATGGTGACTTTGGCCATGGTAATGGGCGGTTATCTCATGGCATCTTTTTTACATGTGAGCGGGCCCTTGGCAATGGTTGTTGCCGGAATTTTTATCGGAAACCGAGGTAGAAATGTTGGAATGAGTAGTACAACAGAAGAATATATTGACAAGTTTTGGGAAATGCTGGATGAGATTTTAAATGCTGTTTTATTCCTGTTAATTGGTCTTGAATTATTGGTTATCAACTTTGAAAACATCTATATTTTAATAGGTGTTATTGCCATTTTTGTGGTTTTGTTTGCAAGATTTGTATCCGTTGGCATTCCTTTTCTACTTTTAAAGAAACGGGTTAAATTTGAAAAAAATTCGTTTCCTATTTTAGTGTGGGGCGGGATTCGAGGTGGGATTTCTGTGGCTTTAGCTTTAGCACTTCCACGTCATAGTTCCGGCGATATGTTTGTGGCAATTACTTATATTATTGTATTGTTTTCAATAATTATCCAAGGGTTAACAATAGGAAACTTGGCTAAAAGACTGACATTAAAATCCGCCAAAAAGGCGCAATAGATTTTTGGTATTATTTTAATAGATTTTAAAAGGAATTATTTAAATTTAAAATAATTAATTTTGCACTAAGATTTTAACTTAAAAATATAAAATTATGTATCCAGAAGATTTAGTAATGCCAATGAAGGCAGAGCTTACAGATAAAGGTTTTGAAGATTTAACGACTGCCGAAAAAGTAGATACCGCCGTAAAACAAAGTGGAACGACACTTTTGGTAATCAACTCTGTTTGCGGTTGTGCAGCAGGTGCAGCAAGACCAGGTGTTGTTTTTTCATTAACAGGTGATAAAAAGCCAGATCATTTAGCTACCACTTTTGCAGGTTTTGATGTTGATGCCGTGAATGAAGCAAGAAGACTTTTAGCACCGTTTCCACCAAGTTCACCTTGTGTGGCGCTTTTTAAAGATGGCGAATTGGTTCATATGTTAGAAAGACACCACATTGAAGGAAATCCAGCGGGCGCAATTGCAGCAAATTTGCAAGCGGCTTATGATGAATATTGCTAAAATTTATTTTATCTAAAAATAAAAAATTCCGCACTGTGAAGTGCGGAATTTTTTTTGGGTGTCAATCAATACCAAATATGTATTTTTGCAAAAAAAATTCTTGGTAAGAATTGTAGAACATCATAATTGGGTCATTTTTATAATTTTAGGAAGTATTCTTACACTTTCGTTGATGCTTATTTCATTGCAGCGAGAAGCTTCTTTGAAAGAATTTTTGCTTCAAAAAATAGAAGATGCGAGCAATACTTATATTAGCTGGATTATTGTATCTGTAGTTTACGTTGCACTTCTTTCAACTTTATTTTCGCAATACATCCCGATTATTCCAAAATTTATTAGTGGAATATCATTATTTGGTTTTCAGCTAAATAAATTTGGTTTCACATTTTTATCCATTTCAACTTTTTACACTTTAAAAATAATTTTGAGTTATTTCTATTATTATGGCGTTCGGCGACAAGAAAAATGGCCGCAATTTTATTTTGTTGCCACAAAGTTTTATTTCGTTTTATCCATATTATTAATTTTAAGCTGTCTTCAGATTTATTATTTTCCTTTTGAAAGAGTGGAAACATTTCAAACATACGCTACTTTATTTGTAATTATTTTTGTTTTTAAAATTATTTTTTATCTTTTTCACAATTATAGAATACTCCCTAAAAACTGGTATTATAAATTTTTGTATATTTGCACCCTTCAAATAATGCCAATCTTGGTACTTTTGAAATTTTTATTTGATTAACTAAGGATAAAAGTATTTAATGAAAATAAAATCTATATTGGTTTCGCAACCTGCGCCAAATGAATCTTCACCTTACACGGAGATTGCTCGGAAAGCAAAAATAAAAATAGACTTCAGACCTTTTATACATGTGGCGTCAGTAGATGCAAAAGAACTGAGAACTCAAAAAATTGACCTTTCAAATTATAACGGTATTATTTTTACCAGCAAAAATGCGATTGATCATTACTTCAGAATTGCTGAGGAGATGCGTTTTTCAGTGCCAGATTCTATGCGTTACATTTGTCAGTCTGAGGCAATTGCTAATTATTTACAAAAGCACATTATCTATCGCAAAAGAAAAATAAGTTACGGGGAGAAAAATTTTGCTGATCTTTTACCTTTATTTAAGAAGTATCCCACAGAGAAATATCTTTTACCTGCTTCCGATCTCATTAATGAAGAAATGGTAAAAACGCTTGAAACTTCAAATATTGACTGGACCCGCGCTACAATGTATCGTACGGTCTGCAGTGATCTGACTGACGTTTCAATCACTGATTATGATATGTTGGTGTTTTTCAGTCCACAAGGTATAAAATCTTTAATAGAGAATTTTCCGGGCTATGAGCAAAATGAAACTGTAATAGCAGTCTTCGGAACAACTACACAAGCGGCTGCGGAACAAATTGGTTTAAAAATTGATGTAATGGCACCAAACAAAGAAACGCCGTCAATGACTATGGCTATTGAAAAATACATCAGAGAATCTTACAAGTAAATTTAAAAGAAATATTTTAAAACCATCTTTTCCATTGACGGATTAGATGGTTTTTAGTTTAAAAGATTACAAAATTAGATCATTTCTAATTTTTAATATTAAATATCTAACATTAAAATGCAGGCGCCAAAAGCAAAAAAAATAAATAAAACTTTAGAAATTCACCAGGATAAAAGAGAGGATCCTTGGTTTTGGCTGAATGATAAAGAAAACCCGGAAGTGATAAAATATCTGGAAGATGAAAATCTTTATACCGATGAAATAATGCGTGATACGGAAGATTTTCAGAATCTTTTATATGAAGAAATGAAAGCACGATATAAGAAAGATGATGAATCTCTTCCTTATTTTTTCAATGAATACTGGTATATGGTGCGGTACGAAGACGGAAAAGAACATCCTATTTTTTGCCGAAAATATTTAAGTTTAGAAAATCCTGAAAGTATTATTTTGGACGTTAATATTTTAGCGGAAGGCAAAGAGTTTTTTGATGTTGGAAGCGTTTCTGTAAGTCCAAATAATAGACTTGGCACCTTTTCAACTGATGAAAACGGCCGGTTGATCTTCGATATTAAATTTTTAGATATTTTCACCGGCGAAATTTTAGAAGACTGTATTCCAAATACAACTGGTAAAGCAGTTTGGGCAAATGACAACCAACACATTTTCTATATTAGAAAAGATAAAAGTTTACGCGCTTACAAAGTTTACCGCCATAAATTAGGAACTTCTCACAAAAAAGATGTTTTAATTTTTCACGAAAAAGACGATACTTTTGACGTTAATGTTTTTAAAACCAAATCTTTAGAATACATCTTCATCGCCTCATCAAGTTCGACTTCTGATGAACATCTTTTTATTCCTTCGAACAATGTTTTCTCAGATTGGAAAATAATTCAGCCTAGAACTGAAGATTTAGAATATGCGGTGGAACATTACAAAGATTTATTTTACATCATCACCAACGCAGATAATGCTACTAATTTTAAATTAGTTACCACGCCAGTTGCTAATCCAGCACTGGAAAATTGGACAGATTTAATTCCGCATCGGAAAGAAATTTTACTTGAAGGTTTTGAAATTTTTAAAAATTTCTTGGTTTTAGAGGAAAGAAAAGAAGGTTTATTGCAAATACGGATTTTCAATTATTTATCTAAAGAAGATTATTATTTAGAATTTACAGACCCAACTTATTCCGCTTTTATTGGTTTAAATATAGAATTTGACACTGAAAAACTGCGCTATATTTACACTTCACTTACGCAACCCAGTACGACAATCGAATTTGATATGGCAATGAAAACATCATTGATCTTAAAACGGCAGGAAGTCTTAGGCGGTCAATTTTTACAGGAAAATTATATTTCAGAACGAATTTGGGCAGATGCAAGAGACGGAAAAAAAGTGCCGATTTCTTTAGTTTATCACAAAAACACTTTAAAATCTGCAAAAACGCCTTTACTTTTATATGGATATGGAAGTTATGGCCACACGGTTGATGCGAGTTTTTCCAACGTAAGATTATCAATTTTAGACCGTGGATTTATTTTTGCGATCGCGCACATTCGCGGGGGAGAATATCTCGGAAGACATTGGTATGACGAAGGAAAAATGCTAAAAAAGAAAAATACATTCTATGATTTTATTGACGCCGCAAAATATTTAATTCAAGAAAATTATACTTCAGAACAACATCTTTATGCGATGGGCGGAAGTGCTGGCGGACTTTTAGTAGGCGCCGCAATTAATTTTAATCCAGAATTATTTAATGGTATTATTGCGCAAGTTCCTTTCGTAGATGTCGTTACAACAATGTTGGATGAAGAAATTCCTTTGACAACCGGGGAATATGATGAATGGGGAAATCCAAACGAAGGCAACTATTACCATTATATGAAATCTTATTCGCCGTATGATAATGTAGAAGCGAAAGGTTATCCTAATATTTTAATTACAACTGGTATAAATGACGGACAGGTTCAATATTGGGAACCGGCAAAATGGGTGGCAAAACTTCGGGATCTAAAAACGGACGATAATATTTTAATTTTTAAAACCGATATGGATTCTGGTCACGGCGGCGCTTCCGGCAGATTTGAAAGTTTAAAAGAAGATGCGTTGGAATATGCGTTTCTTTGCAAACTAGAAGAAAAATTATAGATTTTAGATTAAAATTTTAAATGATGACAGAAAAAGAGATTTGGCAAAAAATAGAAGAATTTTTTGTGGAACATTTTGATACGGAAAAAAATCCTACAATAGAAACCATGTTATTTCTAATTGGCGTGCAGGAATTAGGCAGCGGGAAACAAAAATTTTCAAAGGATGATAAATTAAATCTTTTGCATATCGCAGTTTGCCGTCTTCTTGAGCCATTTGGCTATTATAAATTTACAAATTATGATGCGGAAGGATGGCCTCAATTTGAAACCTTGGATAATCTGCCAGAATTAAGACCTAATGAGCAAAGTATTTTGATGAAAAAAGCAATTCTTCAATACTTCAAAGATGAAGAACTAATTTAAAAAACACTTTTATAATATTTTATAACTCTTAAGGACTCTATTTTCACAATGTTTTGTTAAAAAACTAAATTTTAACAAACTTTATATAATATTATCGCTTATTTATTGTTTTTATATTCTTAAAAGAAGTAATTTTAACACTTCAATCTGAATATACAAAAAATGAATAATAAGTTCATTCCTATTATCTCGGTCTTCATGACCATATCGCTCGTTGTTTTCACCGCGCTTCAATTTTATTGGCTGAAGGGTTATTATGGCGCACTGGAGCAAGAATTTTCCAACAAAGTTTACAGCGCACTTGAATCTTCTACAGCAAAAATCACTTCTCTTGAGGTGAATAAGTATATGAATGAGGACTATAAAAATTTCGGCAAAACCATCAGTGCTGGAAAAGATCAGCCGTCATTAACCACCATTTCGCAAGTAGAAGATTCTGCAAGTAGAAGATCCATTACTTACTCTAGAAGTATTTTAGAAAAACAAAATATTCCAATTTCAAAGCGGGGAGACAGTCTGAAAGTCACCACTTTACATACTGATGAAAATCTCATACGAATAAAGAAAAACCCCAACGTACAGGAACCCCTAACCGCAGAGCTAAGCCGATCTCTGGAAAATGGCGAATATAATGTGAAAGAATTTGTTAAATTAAACGGCGCCAATTTACCCATTTCTAAGCGCGTGGATAACACAGTCTTAGATTCTGTCCTTATTAAAGAGCTGAAAATGCGCGGCATCAATACTCCCGTAGGTTATGCGATCTATGATAAAAATGCGAAACCAACGAAAATTTTAAATGCACTTTACAAAAAAGATGATAAGGACATTTACAAATATCCATTATTTACGGACAGTAAAGACCGCACTTTATTTTCACTAAGTATAATGTTTCCAAGAAAAGATTACTCACTAGCACGTAATAATTTGCCAATGCTTTTAGGAACTTTTATGTCATTATTGACAATTTTAGGGATTTATATAATTTCCATTAATTATATGATGCGTCAAAAGAAAATAGCAGAAGTGAAAACGGATTTTATCAATAATATGTCGCACGAATTTAAAACGCCTTTGGCTACTATTTCTGTTGCTACTGATTCTTTGGCAAATGATAAAATTGCTACCAATCCTGAGAAAGTAAAGTACTATTCCGCTCTAATTAAGCAGGAAAATCTACGCATGAAGAATCAAGTGGAAAATGTTCTTAACATGTCTAAACTTGAGCGTAATGAAATGGAATTATTTTTAAGAGAAACAGATGTTCGTGCATTGATCAATAGAATGGCCGATTCTTTTAAATTAATAGTTGAAAAACGTGAGGGCGTGATCACTAAGGATTTTGAGGCTACAAAACATATCTTTAAAATAGACGAATTTCACATGTCAAATGCGCTGATCAATCTTTTTGATAATGCCAATAAATATTCCCCAGAAGCGCCAGAAATTAATATTAAAACTAAAAATGAAGGCAATTGGTACGTTATAGAGATTAAAGATCGTGGAATGGGAATGGAAACCCATAATAAATTAAAGATTTTTGAGAAATTCTTTAGGGAAGAAACTGGAAATATTCATAACGTTAAAGGCCAAGGATTGGGACTTTCGTACGTAAAAAAGATAGTTGAATTACACAAAGGACAGATCATCGTAGAATCTACAAAAGACAAAGGAAGTACCTTCACCATTAAATTACCGATGGTTTAGGAAATAAATTTTAACCAAATAAAAATATATAAATTATGAGCAACAGAATACTTTTAGTAGAAGACGACCAAAGTTTTGGTGCGGTTTTAAAAGATTATTTAAGCATTAACGATTTTGAAGTAACGCTTGCTACTGACGGCGAAATGGGCTTAAAAGAATTTACTGAAAATGAGTTTGACATATGCATTTTTGATGTGATGATGCCTAAAAAAGACGGTTTTTCTTTAGCAGAAGACGTGAAAAAAATTGACAAAAACATACCAATTATTTTTCTTACTGCAAGAAATATGCGTGAAGACATCTTAAAAGGATATCAGTTAGGCGCTGATGATTATATCACCAAACCTTTTGATACTGAGCTTTTGCTTTATAAAATAAAAGCCATTTTGCAAAGAAGCGCTACTTTAGAAGATGAAGGTCAAGAGCAATTTAAAATAAGTAATATCTATTTTGATTCTATGCTTCGCCAATTAAAAGTTGGTGATGAAGAATATAAATTATCCCCAAAAGAAAATGAACTTTTAAAATTACTTTGTCTTCACAGGAATGATTTTATGCCAAGAGATTTAGCTTTAAGAAAAATCTGGAAAAAAGAAAATTATTTCACAGCAAGAAGTATGGATGTTTACATTGCAAAACTTCGGAAATTGTTGAAGGGCGATCCGGGCATGGAAATCATTAATGTTCATGGCGAAGGTTTCAGACTTTTAGTCAAAAATCAATAAGAGAAATTTAGTTTCTTTAAAACCGCCTCAAATAATTTGAGGCGGTTTTTTTGCCAGACAGTTTTATTCAAAATGCGTCACTCTAGAAGTTTTACAAAAAATCCGAAGAGATATTTCTTCGGATTTTTTTTTATTGTAAAATTTTGGTCGTATTTATTTTGCTTCTACACAAAATATTTGATAAGAAACCAATCTTGCTTCTTTAAAAACTTTTTTCACACTTCTGAAATCATCTTCTGCACTGTCTCTATTGAAATAACTTCCTGCCATAATTTTATAATTTGGTCTTAAAGAAGCATCTTTAATCACCTTTAGCATCGGGAATCTAGTTCGAAAATAAAGTTGAACTTGGTTGGCTTCCTCATTACTTTTTACTGTGTTGACTAAAATCTTGACACCTAAAATCCTCGGGTTTTTTCTGCAAACCTCTGCTGTTGAAATATTTCTTTCGGAGATGTTAATTTTTGGAGGTATGAGAGTAGAGGAATTTGAATTGTCTGAATCGGAAACTTTACCGTTTATATTGCATTTATCTTCGGCAGCCTGCAACATATCGCTAATTTTCTGATCCATTGAGATCTTTACAGTGTTGCCAGAAATAGTATCTGTTTTTACAACTTGCTGACCAGTAATTACAATCGATCCAAAAAATCCAAAAAATAGGATAATCTGCTTAAAATTTTTCATTAACAATTCTTTTCGCAAATTTAAACAATTTAAAAATATACACACCATTGCTATTTAGAATAATTATAAATTAAGGTAATATGCAATAAAACATACGCAGTTCCTCATAATTTTCTGTTAAAATAGTATTTTTGTACCGTTAAATATACAATTAAATATATTTATTAAATCAAGATAATTTAAATGATTAGTTGGAGAAAGCATTTTAAAACTGTGCTGATAGCTGTAGGATTATTGCTATCAACAAGTGCTTCTGTTCATGCCCAAACGGGAGACCCAAGCAATGGCGAAAAAATTTTTAAAGCAAACTGTACTGCTTGTCACGCATTAGATAAACAGGTGGTAGGTCCGGCTTTAGGAGGAATCGTCGCAAAAGTAAAGGCAGACGCAAATTTAGGTCCAGATTGGTTACACAAATGGATCAAGGATAACAAAACACTCAGAGCATCCGGTGATAAGTATGCAAATGAGATTTTTATAAAATTTAATAAAGTAGAAATGCCACAATTTCCAAGTCTTACGGACAAGGATATTGACGATATTTTGGCTTACACTACTAATCCACCAGCAGCGCCTGCAGCAGATGCAGCCAAAGACGGTGGCGCGGCAACAGACATTAATTCTGTAGTAGCTTTGCAGACAGCTAAAAATAACGAAGCTGCTTCTAAAGTTATAATTTCTAGTTTGGTAGTTATCGCAGGTTTATTAATTTGGTTACTTTTAAAACTGAAACAGCTAGTAAATCTTCAGAAATCGCAGGAACTCTCTGAACATGATTCGGCAAAAGCTTTATCCTTTGGTGAAATGTATGAGAAATACAGATTTATAGCCACCGGTGTTCTAAGCGTTTTAGCAATTTTTGCAGCTTATGGGGTTTGGAACTGGCTCATGTGGATTGGTGTATATAAAGGTTACAAACCAGAACAGCCAATTTACTTTTCTCACAGAATTCACGCTGGTATAAATAAAATTGACTGCCAACTTTGCCACTCAAGCGCAAAATATGGGCAAGTTTCAGGAATACCTTCATTAAATGTTTGTATGAACTGTCACAAAATGATTCCAGAATATAAAGGAAAATACCTTGAAACAGGAAAAGACAGAGAATTCTACAGTGGAGAAATACAAAAAATGTTTGACCATGTTGGCTGGGATAAAGATAAAATGGCGTATACCGGAAAAACAAGTCCGGTACAATGGACGAGAATTCATAACATGCCAAAATTTGTTTATTTTAATCACGCACAACACGTCGTGGCTGGGGAACATGCAATTATTGACGGCTTCAATAAACTACACCCTAATGATAAAATCGATGTTGTCTGTAAAGCTTGTCACGGTAAAATAGACACGATGAATGTGGTACAAATGGCGAACGATTTCACGATGGGCTGGTGTATCAATTGTCACAGATCAACCGAGATAGATATGAAGAACGGATATAATAAAGCCTATTTTAACAATCTTCATGAGAAACTTAAAAAACAATTTGGCACTGGTGCGAAAATCACTGTAGCAGCAATTGGAGGTTTAGAGTGTGGTAAATGTCATTATTAATTAATAAATAATTAGAAGTATAAATGGCTTCAAATAAAATACAATTCAGAAGTATTCACGAACTAAAAGACCAGACGCTTAATGCGAAACTGGCGGCAAAAGAATTTCAGGATGAAATTCCGGTTGATAAATTCCTAGGTAATGCTGAGAAAATGAACCAACCCGGAACTTCAAGAAGAGATTTCTTAAAGCTTCTCGGTTTTTCAACGGCGGCTGTAACGCTTGCTGCCTGTGAAGCTCCAGTTATTAAGAGCATTCCTTATGTCGTGAAACCTCATAATATTATCCCAGGAATTCCTAACTTTTTTGCAACTTCTTACTTTAATGGCTCAGATTTCGCAAGTGTTCTTGTAAAAACCAGAGAAGGCCGACCAATTAAAATTGAACCGAATGATTTAGCAGGGGATCTGGGAAAAACTTCAGCAAGAGCGCAAGCTTCAGTGCTTTCCTTGTACGATAACGATAAAATTAAGCAACCAAAACTAGACGGAAAAGATGACACTTTTGACAGTGTTGATGATTACGTTTTAAAGGGTTTAGCACAATCACAAAATTCAGGAAAGAAAATAGTAGTTTTATCTCACTCTTTTCCAAGTCCAACTTTTAAAAAATTATTCGGCGATTTTAAAGCTAAATATCCTACGGCAGAACTTGTGACTTACGATGCACTGCCAAGTGCAGCGGCTTTGGATGCTTCTCAAGAAGTTTTCGGGCAACGCGCTTTGCCTGTTTATGATTTAACTAAATCGGAATTGGTTGTGTCTTTTCACGCAGATTTTTTAGGGGATTATTTAGGTGCAAATCTTCAAAGCTCATATTCAAAGGCGAGAAAACCTGGTCCAAACATGCTTAGACATATTCAAGTTGAGTCTAATTTATCTTTGACTGGTGCAAATTCTGATAGCAGAATCAAACTAAAACCAAGTGATGTAAATAAAACTTTAGTTGAAGTTTACAATGGTTTGAATGGTGGTACATCAAATAAACAAGCAGCGGCAATCGTAAAAGAATTGCAGGCGAAAGGTTCTAAAGCTGTAGTATTTGCTGACGGTTCTAAAGCGGCAATCGTTTTATCTTATTTAATAAATCAAAAATTATCGTCAGATGCATTTAGTGGAAAAGCTAATGTGCTGAAAGAATTTGACGGGGCAAGATATACTGAGTTTTTAGGTTGGATGAACAGTGGGCAAGTTGGAATTTTAATTGCAAACAACGTAAATCCTGTATATTCATCTTTTAAACCTCAAAGTGAAGCATTCAAGAAATCAGTTGCGAAAGTACCGTTCGTAGTTTCTTTTTCTGAGAAGAAAGATGAAATGTACCAATTAGCAAAAGCGGTAATTCCTGTAGCACATTGGTTAGAATCTTGGGGCGACATTATGCCAAGAACGGGTGATTACTCTTTAATGCAGCCAACAATACAAAAAGTTTATAAACCCCGCCAATTAGAAGAATCTCTTTTAGTTTGGATCAACGGAAAATATAGCCCGAAAAATAATTACTACGATTATTTAAAAGCAAACGCAACTCCAATGCTTGGTTCAATTTCGTTTAATAAAGCTTTATATGGTGGATTTAATGAAATTGCTGGAGGTTCAGGTTTAGCTTATTCTGGAGGAAATGCTGCGCAGGCAGTCTCCGAATTGAGCAATTTCAAACCTTCCAAATTTGAATTAGTATTATATACCAATGCCGCAATAGGTGATGGTGCACAAGCAAACAACCCTTGGTTGCAGGAACTTCCTGATGGTATCTCTCGTTTATCTTGGGATAATTACTTAACGATTTCTCCAAAAGACGCTAAAGATCTGGGTTTAGAAAATGAACTTAATGGAAGAATGCAACTGGACGGTTCTCTAGTAGATTTAACCGCTAATGGTATTAAATTAGAAAATGTTCCGGTATTTATTCAACCTGGACAAGCAGATGGTTCTTTTGGTTTAGCCTTAGGTTACGGGAAAAAATTCTCCGGAAAAGCTGCTGAAACGGGCATAAATGCTTACCCTATATTTGATGGTTCTAACCTTGCAATTTCAAATGTAAGTTTAGCGAAGAAAGATGAAATGTATGAATTTGCAGGAATGCAACTTCAGAATACATTAATGGGCAGATACGAGATCGCAAAAGAAGTTCCTTTAGAAACATTTTTAAATGTAAAATTTAATGATACTTCCAAAGATTCAGAAGGAACTATAAAAGGTTGGAACGTACCTTTAGAAATCCATACCATAAATGAAGCTTTACCAATTGGTAAAATCGACCTTTGGGATGCATTTGATGATACAGATGGCCCGCACTTTAATTTGTCTGTAGATCTAAATTCTTGCACAGGCTGTGGCGCATGTATTATTGCATGTCAGGCCGAAAATAACATTCCTGTTGTTGGAAAAGCCGAAGTAAGAATGTCGCGTGATATGTTCTGGATAAGAATAGACCGTTACTACACTGCAAAAGAAAAAATTGAAACAAAAGAAGCTGTCGATAGAGGTTTAGATGTTCCTCATCTTTATGATATTTTAATTCAGCCAAATGATAGCCCAGATGTCATATTCCAACCTGTAATGTGCCAACACTGTAACCACGCGCCGTGTGAATCGGTTTGTCCGGTTGCTGCGACGTCTCATGGTAAGGAAGGTCAAAATATGATGGCCTATAACAGATGTATTGGTACAAGATATTGTGCAAATAACTGTCCTTATAAAGTTAGAAGATTCAATTGGTTTACTTATAATCTTAATGACAAATTTGATTATAACATGAACAATGATTTAGGCAGAATGGTTCTAAATCCAGATATTGTAGTGAGAACAAGAGGTGTGATGGAAAAATGTTCATTATGTATCCAACAGACTCAAACTGTAATTTTACAAGCTAAAAAAGCAAATAGAGTTGTATCTGATGGTCAATTTCATACTGCTTGCGAAAGCGCTTGTCCTTCAGGTGTATTTACGTTTGGCGATATGAATGACAAGTCTTCGAAAGTAAGATCTCTTTTTAATGAAGATAGAAAATATGTGCTTTTGGAAGAAGTGGGAACAAAACCTAATGTGTTTTACCACGCCAAAATTAGAAACAGAAAGGAAAACGTTTAAAAAATAAATAGGTAAAAAATGTCAGGACATTACGAAGCTCCGATAAGGGAACCTTTAATTATTGGTCACAAAACTTATCACGATATTTCAAACGATATCGCCCGACCTATAGAAGAAAGAGCAGGAAAACTATGGTGGGTCTCCATCTACGTTGCTTTAATTCTTTTTATATATGGTTTCGGCTGTATTGCATATACTATTGGAACAGGAATCGGTGCGTGGGGATTGAACAGGACAATCAACTGGGGTTGGGATATTACCAATTTCGTTTGGTGGGTAGGTATTGGTCACGCTGGAACTTTAATTTCAGCCGTACTTTTATTATTTAGACAACGATGGAGAATGTCTGTAAATAGATCTGCAGAAGCGATGACCATTTTTGCGGTAGTTCAGGCAGCAATCTTCCCAGTAATTCACATGGGTAGAGTTTGGGTAGGATATTGGGTTTTTCCTTTACCAAATCAATTTGGTTCTGTTTGGCCAAACTTTAACTCGCCTTTACTTTGGGATGTATTTGCAATTTCGACTTATTTTTCTGTATCAACTGTATTTTGGTTTATGGGATTAATTCCCGATTTTGCAATGATCAGAGACCGTGCGAAAACACCGTGGACAAAGAAAATTTATACATTCCTATCTTTTGGATGGGGCGGTAAAGCGAAACACTGGCAAAGATTTGAAGAATTATCTTTAGTTCTTGCAGGTTTAGCAACACCACTTGTATTTTCTGTACACACCACGGTATCATTTGACTTTGCTACGTCAGTAATTAAAGGATGGCACTCAACAATTTATCCACCGTACTTCGTTGCAGGAGCAATTTTCTCCGGATTCGCAATGGTACAGACTTTATTACTTGTTGCAAGAAAAGTATGTCATCTAGAAGAATATATTACAATATATCATATTGAAATTATGAATATTGTAATTATCTTAACAGGTGGAATGGTGACTGTTGCTTATGCTACAGAATATTTCATCGGATGGTACTCTGGTTCACGGTATGAAGATTTTACTTATCTTTCTCCAGGTGCAGCAACAGGTCCTTACTGGTGGGCATTTTGGGCATTAATTACTTGTAACTTAATTATTCCTGCATCTTTTTGGTTTAAAAAAGTACGGACAAATATTACAGCAACTTTCATTATCGCATTAATTATTAATATTGGAATGTGGTTTGAAAGATTTGATATCATTGTAATTAACTTATCCAGAGATTATTTACCTTCTTCATGGACGATGTTTAAACCTACAATTATTGACGTTGGAGTATACTTAGGGACGATAGGGTTTTTCTCTACATTATTCCTACTCTACGCAAGAACTTTCCCTGTAATTGCACAGGCTGAATTGAAAACGATTCTGAAAATATCAGGTAAAACTTATAAAGCAAAAGAAGGAGATGAGCACCATTAAAAAAATATTTGGCCTTTATGGCGACGATGATGATTTGATGAATGGCGTAAAGGCTTTCAATGCAAAAGGTATTGCAATTGCGGAAGTATATACACCATTCCCTGTTCATGGTTTAGACGTAGCACTAGGTTTGAAAAAAACAAGAATATCTGACGCTGCATATATTTATGCAGTTTATGGTTTAACTCTTGGGAGTGTTCTTACGTGGTACGTGATGAATTTTGACTGGCCACAAGATATTGGTGGTAAACCGTCTTTCTCCTGGTTTACAAATATGCCGGCTTTTGTAGTTCCGATGTTTGAATTAATGGTTTTTTGTGCTGCACATATGATGTCGATCACATTTCTAATCAGAAATAAGATGTATCCATTTTGTCCACCGCAAAATCCTGATCCAAGAACAACCGATGATAAATTTATGATAGAATTTCTTTCTGACGATGTGGAGTCTATCAAACAACTTCTGGTAGAGACTGGTGTAGAAGAAATTACGATAAAAGATGCTTAATTTAATGACTCTATAAACATTAATTAAGTAAAAAATAAATTTCAAATGAAAAATAGTTTTTTAAAAATAATAAGCACAATAACGTTAGGTAGTATTTTACTTACTTCCTGCGGCCCAAAAGAAAATCCGCCTTTGGTTTATTTTCCGGATATGTACTTTCCTGTCGTTTATGATGCACTTGGAAAAGCTACTATAGCGTACTCTGATCACCAAAACGAAATCCCTTTATTTGTAAAAAGTGACGGAGCAACGGGTTTGAGACCAATTTTCGGAACGGTAGCTCAAGATGTAGACCATATTGTGGAAGCAAATAATGATGCCGACCAAACGCCAGACGAATATAATAATGGATACGACGAGGCCAAAACATTAACAGTTTCACCTTTAAATTCAATAAACAAAGCAAAAGATCTTGCGCGTGGTAAAATATTATTTGAACATACTTGTTCCGCGTGTCATGGTGTAAATGGAGATGGAATGGGACCAATAGTTTTAAGCGGTGCTTACGCAGGTGTTCCTAAATATGCAGACAGAGATATCACAGTAGGATCAATTCACTATGTAATGATGCATGGTAGAAATGCTATGGGATCCTATGCAGGAATGCTAAGTATTGGAGACAGATGGCGAATAGCAATGTATGTGATGAATGCATTCAAATCTACACCAACGCCAAAGCCAGCAATGGCACAAGCAACCCCCGCACCAATGGCAGCATCCGCACCAATGGCAACTTCAACAGGAACAACAGTATCTACACCAGCAACGACAGGAACTACTAAAAAATAAAAGAATTAAAAATGTATAGTTTTTCACCAAAATTAAGATTATATTCAATTATACTTATCGTTTTAGGATTAGTAGCTTTCGGAATTGGGTATTTTATGAATCACGGAATCGATCAGGTTCGGGTAGAACATATGATGGAAACTGTGCATGCAGGCGGCCATAATGCACCAAGTAATTCCAGCGAGATGGTTGGTCCACAAGATCACGCCGCTCATATGGAGCACGCCACAATGCAAATTCATAATCAACCCTTGGCAGCAATTCACTTAATTGCAATATTTGCTTTTGCATTAAGTTGTTGCGCATTATTCTTTTATTCCATTCAAACTGCAGCTCATGCAGGATGGTCTATCATTATTTTGAGAGTGATGGAAGCAATCGCTTCTTACATTCCTTATGGTGGAGTAATTATATTAATTTTAGTTGGTTTGAATATTTCCCATGTTGGACATATTTTTCATTGGATGGATCCTTCATTAACTGATCCAAAATCACCAAATTTCGATTCTATTTTATATGAAAAACATAAATTTTTAAATATTCCATGGTACGTTGTTAGATCATTAATATATGTTTGCGGTGCATCATTTTTTGCCTGGAAATTAAAATCAATGTCTAAAAAAGTAGATGAATTAAAAACCAGAGAAGTTTACCAGTCTTACTATAAATGGAACGTAGCATATATTGTATTTTTTGGTTTCGCTTCTGCAGCTTGGGCTTGGGATTGGTTAATGTCAATTGATCCACACTGGTACTCTACAATGTATATTTGGTACGCAATGGTAAGTTGCTGGGCAAGTGCAATTGCAGTAATAATTTTAATATGTGTTTATTTAAAGAAAAAAGGTGCGCTTCCTCAATTTAATGATAATCACCTGCATGATTTAGGAGTATTTCTATTTGCTTTAAGTATGCTTTGGACGTACACTTGGTTCGCGCAATTTATGCTTTATTGGTACGCAAACATCCCGGAGGAAGTAAATTACTTTTTTGGAAGATTTGAATATTACAAAGTTCCATTTTTTACCAGTTTAATTTTATGCTTCTTAGTTCCATTACTAGTTATGGTAAGCAGTAGTATAAAAAGAAACTACAAAGTGATGGCAACCATGGCCGTAGTTGTAATAGTTGGTCACTGGATGGATTTCTTTAATATGGTAATGCCTGGATCAGTTGGTCCATTTTGGAAAACACCAGAAGTATTTCTTTTAGTTTTTGGCGCGATGTTCTTCGTTGTAGGATTATTTATTTTTGTTGTAATGACTAGATTATCCAAAGAGAAACTAATTCCCGTTGGAAATCCATATTTACATGAATCTGAAATTTATGAATACCCTTTCTAAAATTCCTCTCAAAATATATAAATCCCGACTTAGGTTGGGATTTTTTTTTGAAATAAATATATTTACACTCAAATGTTTATTTTACTAAATTTGTACAAATCATAGTTTATGAAAAAGTATTTCTTTCTTTTTTTCGCATTCAGTCTACTTTTGTTTACCTCTTGTAAGAAAACGAAAATAGATTCCACGAATCTAAAAACTTTCCAAAGCAGTGTTAATGATCTGGAATCAGGTTTAAATACGATCAAGCAGATAAAATTTAATGAGGCTTTATACATTTTAAAAACTTTTGGTGTAGAAGGAAATGACGACATCTCCAAACTAAAGGCTTTATCAAAACTTCTTGAAGGTAAAAAAGTGCCGCAGATTTTAACAATGGCTGATGAAATAGCAAAAAAAAATAATGTAGAGTGGACCAGCATTTCTCCACCATCGTTAGGTGAAATGAATATTTTTGGTTCTGTAAACGCCGCAGAAAAAGATCCTAATGAAATTGATGCCACCTCACTTTCAATCACTGCAACGCCAATAGCAATCGATAGTATTTTAGGACCAAAAGCGTTACAGGTTGTTCCCCGTTTATTGGATAATTCGGGCGCATCCATTTCTTTCTCAGGCGCTGCACTAGAAACCGTAATGGAAGTTTCCAGCAATGGAACAAGACTATTAACTGCTAAAAACTTAATGCAAAATAATAATTTTAGAGGATTCACTTTAAGATTTGCTTCACTGCCGAAGGACAAAATTACTGATGGGAAAATTGAGATTAAAATAACCGTTAAAAGTTCTAAAAAAACTTATCAAATGATTAAATCCAGCGTTCTTGTCAATAGCAAAATTTTGCTGGAACAGACAGTTATTGCAACAGACTCTACTAAAGCGGCACCACTAAATTCGGCGATAATTGACGCTAATGGAGTTCCAATTACGACAAGCACGATTCCTCCTGTCACGGTTACTAATCCAAAATCAACGGTTTTAAAATTTTTAAATAGTCTTGGTTCTCAAAATTTAAAAGGAGCGTATGAAGTTTCAGAAAATCCATCTTGGGGCAATTATGATAACTTTTCAAATCCAAATTCTGGCTTTGGTGCGGTAAAAAATTTAAATGTGAATTCTGTCACAACGAGTAATTCCACAGATAAAAATGCCGCAGTAAATGCCAATTATAACGTAACCGATAAAAACGGCAATACTGTTTCTTTAGATGTAACTTATGGCTTGCAAAATAAGAATGGAACCTGGAAAATTTCTAGTTATAAAATTAATTCGTCACAAAAAAAATAAAAAATTTGGCCTCATCAGATCTTATTTCAAAATTAAAATCCACGATCACCAATATTCCTGATTTTCCTTCAAAAGGAATTCAGTTTAAAGACATTTCGCCTATTTTTTTAGATCATACTCTTTATGAAGAAGTCATTAAAGATTTAGCTAATTTCAGTCGAGGTAGAATTGATGCAGTTTGCGGGATAGAAAGTCGCGGCTATCTTTTTGGGATTGCCATTGCGGCTGCTTTAGAAGTTCCTTTTATTCTCATTAGAAAACAGGGGAAATTACCGCCACCATTTATCGGTGAAAAATACGATCTGGAATACGGTTCCGCAGAAATTGAAATGAAAACGGATCAACTAAAACCTGGCACCAGAGTATTAATTCACGATGATCTTTTAGCAACTGGTGGCACAACCCAAGCCGCTGGAAATTTAGTTAGAAAATTAGATGGAAAAGTATCGCAGTTTAGTTTCCTTATTAATCTTGAAGCCTTAAAAGGTGAGAAAAAACTGGAAAGTTTTAATGCTGAGATTTATTCTGTCTTGAGTTATTAATTTATATATAGAACCGCTAAAGAATAATCTATAGTTGAAAAAGCAGAATTTAATATTAAAATTCGCAAAAAAACGCTAGAATTACGCATTATTGAGAATCTAAACGCAAGGTTTATAATAAATATTAAAAACCAGAAACAAGCGTGTTGTAAACTACTATTTATCATTAAAATTTTAGATCAGTTTAATAAATAAAGTATTTTATTTGATTATTTTTGTAATGTATTTTAACTTAATAAATAAAAATGGAAAATATTAAAAAAGCATATATCGCGGGCGGTTGTTTTTGGGGAATGGAAGATCTTTTTAGAATCAGAACTGGCATAAAAGACACAGAAGTCGGTTATATCGGCGGTTCAAATGATAATCCAACTTATAGAAATCATCCAGGTCATGCGGAAGGGATTGAAATTACTTATGACGCAAATGAAACTTCTTTCAAAAAGATCTTAGATTATTTCTTTAGAATTCACAATCCAACTACTATTGATCAGCAAGGCAATGACAAGGGTTCAAGTTACAGATCTACTATATTTTTTCAGAACGACGAAGAAAAAGAAATTGCAAAAGAAGTAATTAAAATCGTTGATGATTCAAATAAATGGAATGGCAAAGCAGTAACGACATTGGAACCTTACTCCACCTTTTGGCAGGCTGAACCTGAACATCAGGATTATTTAGTAAAACAACCAAATGGCTATACTTGCCATTTCGAAAGATTTGACAGTTTTTTGTAAGATCTGCCTAATATTTCTAAATTATTCGCCCGGCCAATGCGTCTAAAATTCTTAAAATTAAAATTTTAAGCAAGTATTTTGTAAATCGTTTAGAAACAATTAAATTTGCAGTTCTATTCAAAAAAATTATGGCAGATAAACAAACTGGTAAAATACCCAATCATACTAAAGAAGGAAAAGAAACGGTTGAGTTTTTTAAAGATTTAGATAAAGATGCATTCAACACGGAACGTTTCATAGAGCGTTACGCGAAACAATTAAGCATTATTTTTGGTGTTTTAGTTGTAGGCGTTTTAGTCTTCTTTGCGTACCAACAATTTATTCAAGGGCCAAAAAATGAAGAGGCAACAAAAAGTTATTTAAGCGCTCAAAAAAACCTTTCTGAAGGTAAAGAAGATATTGCATTGGGTGGAAAATCTGCAGCAAATCCTGGTTTTGTCGGAACTTATAATAACTATTCTTCTACTGCAGCGGGTAAATTATCTGCTTATAACGCGGGTCTATTAGAATTTAAAAAAGGAAATTATCAAAAAGCATATGATCTTTTAGATAATTTCAGCTCTGGAAATAAAGTTTTAGTGGCGCTAAAATATGGTGCGATGGCAGATTGCCAAATTAACCTCAACAAAAGTGACGATGCGCTTTCTCTTTTAGATAAAGCAACATCCGCATCTGATGATCCTTACACCAGTTATTACTTTACAAAAAAAGCTGGACTTATCGCTTTGTCACTTAAAAAAAACAGTGAAGCGAAAAAATATTTTTCTGTAATTAATGAAAAATATAAAGATTACGACAACGGCATGTCTGATGCCTACATTGAAATGACCAAGTATTATTAAAAATGGCGACAGTAAATCTTTCAGATTATAAGTCTTTAAATATTTCTAATGCCGGTGAATACAACATCGGCATTGTATTTTCTGAGTGGAATGATTTCGCAACTTTCAGTTTGCGGGATGCTGCTTTAGAAATTTTAGAGAAAGAAGGCGTAAAAAAAGAGAACATAAAATTATTTCCTGTTCCTGGCGCTTTTGAACTAAATTTTGCCGCAATGCAACTTTGTAAAAAAGGTAGTTTTGATGCTGTAATAGCAATCGGTTGCGTCATCCGTGGTGAAACTCCGCATTTCGATTTCATTTGTGACGCTGTTGCGCAAGGTATTAAAGATTGTAATGTTTTCACAGAAGTTCCTGCAATTTTTTGTGTACTTACCGATAATACTAAAGAACAGTCCATCGCCAGAAGTGGTGGCGATCTTGGGAACAAGGGTGTTGAAGCTGCTGCAACCGCGCTGCAAATGATTAATTTCAAAAGAAAATTAGATCACAAAACTTCTAATATTGGTTTTGGAAAATAATAAATTAACCTAAATTTCCTGAAATGTATTTAGATAAGATCAAAGTATTTTTAGATTTAGGGATTTTCTATAATTCACCATCACCATGCAAAACGTAATCATCATCCCCTGCTATAATGAGGGAAACAGACTGCCACTAAAAAGCTATACAAATTTTCTAAGAAATATTGAAAACTGTTCTCTTGTCTTTGCAAATGATGGTTCCACGGATCATACTGAAGCAGTCTTAAAAACTATTAAAAACGAATTTCCTGCTAAAGTTGAAATTATAAATCTGCCAAAAAACGTTGGTAAAGCGCAGACAATTCAGATTGCTACACTTCAATGTTTGAAAGAATATCCTGCGGCAAAAAAAATTGGTTACCTTGATGCAGACCTTGCTACGTCGCTTGAAGAATGGCTTTTAATTTCTGAAAATATAAATGAAAATATTATTTTCGCTTTTGGCTCCAGAATTTCTAAGATCGATACAAACATCAACAGGAAAAATTACCGCCATTACTTAGGAAGATTTATTGCTACTGCCATTTCAACCTTGTTAAAATTGCACGTTTATGATTCACAGTGTGGTTGTAAAGTATTTCGAAGAGATGTCGCAGAAAAAGTATTTCAGGAACCTTTTATCTCAAAATGGCTTTTTGATGTAGAACTATTTTTCAGATTAAAAAATATTTTTAGTGGTGAAAGAATGAAAAGCATCTGCCGAGAAATTCCTTTGCAAGAATGGCAGGATGTAGAAGAATCAAAAGTGCACTTTACTTATTTCTTTCGGCTTTGGTATGATTTATTTTTAATAAACAAGAAATATAATAATGCAGCAAAAAAAATTACTAGATAATCCCAGGTTTTACTACGTTTCCTTTGCAATTATTATCATTGCGAGATTAGTACTAAATTCAGTAATTCCTTTAATGGATAAAACTGAGGCCCGATATGCAGAAATCGCCAGAATTATGGCGGAGACTGGCAATTGGGTGACACCACAAATTGATTACGGAGTTCCATTTTGGGCAAAACCGCCTTTATCGACTTGGCTTTCGGCAATCTCTATTAAAATTTTAGGTGTTAATGAATTTGCGGTGCGTTTTCCTTCTTTTATTATTTCCATTTTACTTTTACTTTTAATAAAACCTATCGCAAAACGGTTAAAAATAAGTCTAATTGTCCCCGCATTTATTTTATTTACAATTCCAGAATTTCTATTGCACGTTGGTGTCGTTTCTACGGATATGACTTTGTTGCTTTCTCTCACATGCATTATGATTGCTTTTTGGGAAGGGTTTAATAATGGTAAAACTTATTGGAAGTATCTTTTCTTTGCCGCCGTCGGTGTCGGTTTATTGGCGAAAGGTCCTATTGTAATTGTTCTTACCGGACCTCCAATTTTTTTGTGGGCTTTATGGTTTAAAAATTTAAAGAAAATATTTTCTACATTTCCATGGATAACTGGAATTTTGATTGTCCTAATTATCGCAGTTCCCTGGTATTATTTAGCGGAGGAACGCACTCCTGGATTTATAGATTACTTTATTATTGGTGAGCATTACAAAAGATTTTTTGACTCCAGCTGGAAAGGTGATAAATACGGTTTTCCAAAAATGCAACCTTTGGGGATTATCTGGGTTTTTCTTCTCGGCTTGTCAGTTCCCTGGATAATTTTCTTTTTCAATAAAGTAGTAACATTACGAAAAACACTTTTTAAAGATCCTTGGCTCACTTACCTTGTCTTTTGGATTATTTGGACACCACTCTTTTTTACAACTTCTAAAAGTTTAATTCACACGTATGTGCTTCCTACTTCTATTCCACTTGCTTTATTTGTAGCCACTTTTTGGAACGAAATAAAAAACAAAAAAACCTATTTTTATACAGCGTTGATTCTTCCTGCGCTTTCAATAATTCTAATTATTCTCTCTTTTATCCCCGGTGTTTTTCAAAAATTCACCAATACTGATAAATATATTTTAGCAAATAACAATGCTTCAACTTTGTATTATCTTGGTGATAAAACATATTCAAGTCAATTTTACAGCAAGGGGAAAGTCAAAACAATCACTGAAGTCGATTTAGCTAAAAAGTTTTTAGACAAAGAAAAATTTGATCTAATAATAAGCAAAGAAGACAGCAATATGGTGAAAAAATATAAATATTTTACTAAAATCGGGGAAGGAAAAAAAAGCTTTATCTATACAAATAATTCTCAATAAAAAGTTTATTTCAATATTTCAATTCTTTTCTAACACAAAAAATTTCAATTTAAGTTTGTGAATTTCTTGTGTTTTTAAATTCTAAATTTTATATAATAAAATCATGAGATGGACAAACGACAGCAGCGACAATGTAGATGACAGACGCGGTACCGGAGGTGGTGGAGTGGCTGTGGGTGGCGGAATTGGAACGTTAATAATCGCCGCAATTGTATATTTCCTTGGCGGAGATCCGTCTGCAGTTTTAAATTCAGGAATGTCTCAACAATCTGCACAAACGGAGCAAAGAGATTTGACGCCAGACGAATTGAAAACACGTCAGTTTGTAAAAATGGTAACCGGCGAAACAGAACAAACCTGGACAGCAGAATTTCAAAAACTCGGAATGACGTACAGAAAACCCCATGTTGTAATGTTTGAAGACACTACAAATTCTGGATGTGGAACGGCGCAAGCTGCGATGGGTCCGTTTTATTGTCCCACAGATGAAACCGTTTATATGGACATGAGCTTCTTCAAGGAACTTCAGCAGAAATTTGGTGCAAAAGTCACTGAATTTACAATTGCTTACGTCATGGCTCACGAGATTGGGCATCACGTTCAAACGCTTTTAGGTAAAACTCAAAAAGTAGATAAACTAAGAAACAGCGGCCAGTATTCAGAAGCAGATTTAAATCGAGTTTCCGTAGCGACTGAACTTCAGGCAGATTTCTATGCTGGCGTTTGGTCAAAATTAACAGATCAAAGAGAACATATTTTGGAACCAGGCGATATACAAAGTGCGATGGATGCAGCAGCAGCGGTTGGTGATGATAACATCCAGCGAAGAAGCACGGGAACTGTTAATCAAGAAGCCTTTACGCATGGAAGTTCTGCACAAAGGCAGGAATGGTTTATGAAGGGTTACAATACTGGTGACATAATGCAGGGAGATACTTTTAATCAACTTTTGAAATAAAAAATTGGGTGTTTAATTAACAGCCAATTTTTTTTATAAATGCAGGATAAAGCAAGTAAACACAATTAATTTTCACAATCCGCTTTCACTACTCAATATATCTTTGCGCACTATTTAAAATTCTGTAGTTCCACTAATTTATAATACACCGCTTTTCTTTCCATTAATTCCTGATGCGTTCCCTGTTCAACAATTTCGCCGCGTTCCATTACCACAATCCAGTCTGCTTTTTGAATGGTAGAAAGTCTATGCGCAATAATGAGTGAAGTACGGTTTTCCATCATTTTCTCTAACGCATCTTGTACAAATTTTTCAGATTCAGTATCTAAAGCCGAAGTTGCTTCATCTAAAATCATGATGGGTGGATTTTTTAAAACCGCACGTGCGATGGAAATTCTTTGTTTTTGTCCGCCAGATAATTTATTTCCATCATCCCCAATATTTGTGTGGTAAGAATTTGGAAGCTGTGTGATAAATTGATCTGCGTTTGCAATTTTAGCTGCAGAAATTACCTCTTCTTCAGGCGCAGATGGTTTCCCCATTAAAATATTATTGAAAACTGAATCATTAAACAAAACAGATTCCTGCGTTACCATTCCTAAAAGATGGCGGTATTCTTTTAAGTTTAATTCTTTAATATTTACGCCATCAATTAAAATTTCACCTTCAGACACGTCATAAAAACGCGCTAATAAATTGGCAATCGTGGTTTTTCCACTTCCCGATTGTCCGACCAAAGCGACGGTTTTTCCTTTTGGTAATGTTAAGGAAAAGTTTTTTAAAATAACATTGTCAACATCGTAATAAAAACCAATATTTTTAAATTCAATTTTACCGTTTAAGTCTGAAATTGATGTGGGGTTTTCTACTTCTTCGATTTTTAAATCATAATCTAAAACTTCAGAAACACGTTCTAAACTTGCCAAACCACCTTGAATAGATGAAATTGCAGAAGATAATTTTTTTGCTGGATCTAAAATCTGGAAAAATAAACCAATAAAAACCAGGAACGTTTCCGGTTCCATCGTGTGTGCCTGCAGAATTTGAGTTCCGGCAAACCAAGTGATAATTAAAATAGTAACAGAACCTAGAAACTCACTCATTGGCGAGGCCATTTCACGTTTCCGGCTCATTCCAATGGCAAATCTTTGCCATTCATTTGTCGTGTGATTAAATCTATTTGTAAGAATTTTATCAGCATTAAAGATCTTGATGACTTTTGATGATTTTAAAGTTTCATCAACCAAAGAAAAAAGATTTCCCAATTCCTGTTGCGCAGAATGGGCTTGTTTTTTCAAACTTTTTCCGACCCAGGCGATTAAAACTCCCATAACAGGAAAAACGATTAATGAGAATAAGGTTAGGTTTGGTGCTAATAAAAATAATGTAATCAGGGAAGAAATGATCATGAACGGTGAATTAATGACGTCAACCAGAGCGCCCATAATCCCGCCTTCTACCGCGCCGATATCGTTTGAAATACGGCTCATCATATCACCTTTTCTTTGTTCTGTGAAAAATGAAACGGGTAATTTTAAAAATTTATCATACATCGCAGTTCTTAAATCTTTGGTGATTCCGACTCGATAATTAACCAATAAATAAGCGCCAAGATAGCGGAAAATATTCCTTAAAAGAAAAGCAACTGCAGTGATCGTGCATAAAACTGCCAAAACTTTTACCGCGCCGTGTTGGTCAATTTGGGTTTGAATAGTGTAATAGGCCCAATCTTTCGCATTAGTGAAAAAATGTGACAGACCACCTTCCCAGACTGGTTTTGCGGAAGTGTCCACTTTTTTTACAGTGCCAAACATTAAACCTAAAATCGGCAGCATGGTGGCAACTGAAAAAATATTTAAAACTGAATAAAGAATGTTAAAAAAAACACTGAGAAAAAGATATTTTTGATGGGGTTTTGCGAAAAATAATATTCGTTTTAAGGGCTTCATTCACGGATAGATTAGTGGGTAAAATTACTGAAAATTTAGTTTGTAGGATTTAGAATTATTTGATCGCAAAAAACGGGACGAAATAAAAGATCTAATCTTTGAAAAACAGTTATTTTTCATTTCTATGCGTAACACAATAGGGATAGAAATGAAAATCCTTTTTTTTATTTTATTCAATAATTGAAAAAAAAAGATTGTAATGGATAGCCCGGCCGCCATTTTTTTTTACGCTTTATATTTTTAAAATGGGGGATTGCCCTACACAATTTGTTAACATTAAACAAAAAAGCAGTCTCCAAAGAAACTGCTTCACTCAAAAAAAATCATTGTGAGTCTATCGCAAACGGTCTACAGATTTTACGATCCTTTCATCTTTCCGGATGTAACTATTTGCAATTTGCAATGCAATTATTGATATTACGGGAAAAACTGGCTCAATACCCTTCTCAGGAAAATTAATTCCTCCGGATAATTTTAGCAACCAATAAGACAACAGACCTAGCAACAAAGCGTTTAAAATTATACTGAGCCAGTTCAGTATTCTTTGTCTTTTTCTATTTTTGTAGCCAAATAAACTTAAACCTCCTAAAATAACTAAGACGCTACATGATATTAACATTATAGGTGCTTTTAATTCAGCATCCAGATCTGTGGAAGTAATGTATAAGAATACTGCGCCTAGAATCGCAATAAATAACCATATACTTTGAATACGCTGTATCATAAAGGTTTATTTCAGTAAATTTAGTGTCGCAAAAGTAGATTTTTTTTTGCACAATTCAAAAATTAGTGTAGATTTGCAATACAATTTACAATTAAAGACATAAGTCACCTGACTTAAACCTCTTACTTGCACACACTTATAATTTACATATCTAACATATTTTATGTTTAACCTCGAAACCTTACGGTCTAAATCTGTTGAAGAATTAGCCAAAATCTCCAATGATTTAGGGCTAAAAACTCTAAAAAACAGTAGTGAAAACGACAAAATTTTTGGAATTTTAGATTTTCAAGCATCTAATACCAAAGTTGCCAAAGATTATTATAACTCAACTGAAAAGCCTGCAGAAAGCGCTTCGCCAGTAATTTCTGAAGAAGTAAAACCGATCAAAAAACCTGCGCCTAAAAAGAAGCCAGTTAAAAAACCTGTAGCAGAAACTCCGGAATTATCTTTAGAAACTGCTACTGAAGAAAAAGTTGAAAATACTTCTGAGCCAAAATCTCTTGAACCTTCAAAAACTCGTAAAAGAGTAGAAAAGAAACCTATAGAAAATTCTGTGCAAGAAGTAAAAACGGATGAGGCACCTTTAGAAATTAAATCGGAAGAAGAAAATGTGCCGACTCAAAAAGTTCAGCAAAAACCTCAACATCCGAATCAGCAGAATAAAAATAAAAATCAGCAGAACGGGAATAATTCGAATAGCAATAGTGCTAATCCAAATCAGAACAACCCGAATCAGAACAACCCGAATCAAAATAATCCAAATCAGAATAATTCGGCTCAAGGGAATTCTAATCAACCGAATACCAGCCAGACTAACCCAAATCAAGGGAATTCTAATCCGAATCAAAACAATCCGAATCAAAATCGGAAACCAAATCCCAATCAAAATAAAAACAATCAAAATCCTAATTCGAAAAATGCGGACAATAAAGAAGAGCAGGAAAAGAAAAAGGAATATAATTTCGACGGAATTGTAACAATAGAAGGTGTTTTAGAGATTTTACCAGATAATTATGGCTTTTTAAGATCATCTGATTTCAGTTATATTTCTTCCGCAGATGACGTTTATGTTTCTACCAATCAAATTAGAAATTATGGTTTAAAGACCGGCGACACGGTTCGTGGAATTGTAAGATTACCAAAAGAAGGTGAAAAATATTTTTCACTTTTAAAACCAACAGAAGTTAACGGCAGAGATCTGGATTTCATTAAAGACCGCGTTGCTTTTGAATATTTAACGCCACTTTTTCCACAGGAAAAATTTAATTTAGCGGGAAAAGGTTCAACACTTTCTACAAGAATTGTCGATTTATTTGCGCCAATCGGGAAAGGACAACGTGCAATGATCGTTGCGCAACCGAAAACCGGTAAAACGATGTTGCTGAAAGATATTGCAAACGCAATTTCTTCTAATCATCCGGAAGCTTATATGATGGTTCTTTTAATTGATGAAAGACCGGAAGAAGTAACGGATATGGAACGCAGTGTAAATGCGGAGGTCATCGCATCCACATTTGATGAATCGGCTGATAAGCACGTAAAAGTAGCAAATCTAGTGCTTGCAAAAGCGCAAAGAATGGTAGAATGCGGTCATGATGTCGTAATACTATTAGATTCTATCACACGTTTAGCGAGAGCATATAATACAGTGACGCCTGCTTCTGGGAAAATACTTTCTGGTGGTGTAGATGCAAATGCGCTTCACAAACCTAAAAGATTTTTTGGCGCAGCTAGAAAAATTGAAAACGGCGGATCTTTAACAATTATTGCAACGGCTTTAATCGACACAGGTTCTAAAATGGATGAAGTGATTTTCGAGGAATTTAAAGGAACTGGAAATATGGAACTTCAGTTGGATAGAAAAATTTCCAATAAAAGAATATATCCTGCGGTTGATCTAGTGTCTTCCAGTACGCGACGGGATGATCTGCTTTTAGATGAAGCAACGATGCAACGCATGTGGATCTTGAGAAAATATTTGTCTGATATGAATCCTTTGGAAGCCATGGATTTTGTGAATAAACAAATGAAAAATACTTTAAATAACGAAGAATTTTTAATGTCTATGAATAGATAGAATTTTAAAAATGTTGTTTGGGCAGCAATTTGACTACGTCGAATATCTATTTATTATTTTTTTATGGCAGACATTTCCGCCTTCCGTTCCCAATCTTTTTGCCACGAAATTATTTTAACAATAGAAAATTTTCGCTTGCAAAAAGGATTTCCACTCAAGTCGGGCTGCATAAGATTCTCCGTTTCAAATAAAAATTTAAAGCCATTCAATTTAGTTTGAATGGCTTTTTTATTTAACTTTATCAATGTTAAAGATTTTATAAAGTCCCGCAATCATTTAGGCTTTTGCATAATTATTGCTTAAATTTGATAAGAACATTTAAAAAAATATAATATTATGTCATTTACATTACCAGACTTAGGATTTGCGTACGACGCATTGGAACCACACATAGACGCCAAAACAATGGAAATCCATTATACAAAACACCACCAGGGTTATGTGGATAATTTGAATAAAGCCATTGAAGGTACAGATTTAGAAGGAAAAACAATTGAAGAAGTTTGTAAAACTGGTTCAGACAAAGCAGCAGTAAGAAATAATGGCGGTGGCCATTTCAACCACAGTTTATTTTGGAAAATTTTAAAACCAGGCGGAAGTAAGGAACCAGTTGGTCATGTTAAAGCAGCCATTGAAAAAATGGGTGGTTATGATAAATTTAAAGAAGATTTTGCCACTGCAGCGAAAACAAGATTTGGTTCTGGTTGGGCTTGGCTAATTAAAAAAGAAGATGGTTCTGTAGCAATTACTTCTACACCAAACCAAGACAATACTTTGATGCCGGTTGCTGAAGTTCATGGAACTCCACTTTTAGGTTTGGATGTTTGGGAACATGCTTATTATTTAAATTACCAAAACAAAAGACCAGATTATGTGACCAATTTCTTTGATCTAATCAATTGGGATAAAGTAGAAGAAAATTTCAACAAATAATTTTTGCTTCTCATAAATATAAAAGGTTCAACTAAAAATTGAACCTTTTTTTGTTTTAAATTTAAAGAAATTACCGAACTTCTGTTTGACTTAATCCATTAAGTTTTAAATGGTATTTCCATTGAACGTAGGCAAAAACCTGGTATAATTTATATTCAAATTTTAGCCCGTAATTTTCATTTGGATCGTAATCAATCGACGATTCGATCACATTCCGATATCTTCCAGAAAGGTATAAAGAATTCCATTCTACAACCAAAAAGGCATTTTTAGTTTTTAAATAAGATTCGCTGTAGAAATTCATTGGTTTTGCGATGGCGTTCAGAAAATAATCATACTGCGTATCAATCACTTGCAGATCCCATTCGCCGTCATCATTTTTTTCGGGTTTAAGTTCTGTTTTATTTTCGGACACCACTTTATTCTTTGGCACACAACCTATAAAAAAGGCGAAAACTGAAAGAACTAAGGCTATTTTTTTCATAATAATTTAGTTTGGTACATATTCTTTTTGAAGCACAACAAAAGCCGGAAAGTGATCAGAATAGCCACCCGTAAATTGATCACCACTCCAAGATCGAAAAGGATAACCTTTAAAATTGCCAGTTTTATTAATTAAGAAAGAAGGCGCAAAAATTTCAGCTTTGTAAACGGAATAATCTTTACCTACTTTATCACTAATTAAATTTTTTGAAACGATAATCTGATCAAATAAATTTGGTGTATCCTTATAGGCTAACGAAGCAACTCCTTTTTTATAAAGCGGATACATTAAATTTAGATAAGGTTTTTCCTTACTCATATCTTTGAAACTTCCCACCGCTCCTAAATGATTTTTTATACTTGGGCTCACGGGATCGTCATTAAAATCACCCATCGCAAATAATTTGATTGAAGGATCTAAAGCCCGAACACTGTCCATCTGTTTTTTTAAAATATCTCCCGCTGTATTTCTTTTCGGTAAAGATGCTGCTTCCCCACCTAACCTTGAAGGCCAGTGGTTCATGAAAAAAGCAACTTTTTCATTGTCTAATAACCCTGTTAAAATTAAAATATCTCGTGTATATTGCTGCTCACCATTTCCATTATAAATTTTTATTTCTTTTTTCAAAGCATTTGTCGGTGTGAATCTTCTTTTTTGATACAGTAACGCTACATCAATTCCCCGATAATCATAAGAATTAAAATGAATAATGCCGTAATCATATTTTGCTAAAATTGGGTAATGCGCAATATCACTTACAACCTGGCGATTTTCTACTTCTATTAAGCCGACCACCACTGGCGCTGTCTTAGTGTATTGTGCGCCAATTTGTGAAATTACTTCTGCTATATTGTGAAGTTTAGCAGCGTAATCTTTTTTACCATAATTTTTGGGACTGGACGGGGTAAATTCATCGGAAGAACCTTGGTAGCGAATGACTTTTTTTCCTTTCAAAGCATAATCATTCCACGGTCCATTGTAATCTTCATGTGCTAAAAATTTAATAGAATCCAGAGGAATACTTCGGTGGAAAGCAGGATTGCTAATGGCTTTCGTGCCATCAATATAATCTGCAGACTGGATCGTATCCCACATGTTTTCGACATTAAGAAACCCCACAGTTGCCACTTTTCTCACTTCGCCTTTTTGGGCAAAAGAAAAAATGAAAAATAAGTTTAAAATTAATAAATAAAAATTTTTCATTTTAAAGTAATTTAAACAAATCTACAAAAATTAACTTTTCAAGATTACCGTGATTTTAACGAAGAGAATGGTTGATTCAATAAACTTTAAAATATTTTGTTTAATTTACTAATTAAAGGTTAAAATAAATGTTACTATCTTTATAACACAATTTTTAATAATATGTTTAGAAAACTATCATTAATAGCGCTTTTCACCCTGCTTTCCCCTTCTTATAGCTTTGCGCAAACCACTATTTTTGCCTATCTACAAGATAACGATGGAAAACCCGTGGAACATGCTGAGGTTGATTTAAAAAATCTTGCAATGGAAGTTACAGCAGATAAAATCGGCTATTTTCAATTCGTAGATTTAAAAGAAGGTCATTACCAAATTATGATTTCGGCACCAGATTTTGAAATCAAAATGATAGAATTCGATATTGTACCCAATCAGAAGAGAAAAGATCTGGGAGTTATTAGATTAAGCTCAAGTTTTTCATCGGCAGATCAGGGCTTAACAATTTTAGACAATAGCGGAGATGAAGAAAATAGCAGTCAAAATTCCACTGTTGGTTTGCTGACTTCTTCACAAGATGTTTTCAGTAGGATTGCTGCTTATGATTTAGGTGCTTATTGGTTTCGTCCCAGAGGAATCGACGGAAGATCTGGTCAATTCCTACTTAACGGACTAACGATGACAAGACCCGACAACGGTAATGTAGATTTTAGCAACTGGGGAGGTCTCAATGAAATTACAAGATATCCAGAAGTTGCGAATAATCATGCACCGTCTGAATATGCATTCGGAGGTGCAAATTCGGTAATTTATAAAAATACCAGGCCGAGTGACAATAGAAAAGGTTTTCAAGCCACTTATTCACTTACGAACAGAAATTATCGAAATCGTGCGTCGCTACGATATTCCTCCGGGATGAACAAAAAAGGATGGGCTTACACCATTATGGGTGCCAGAAGATGGGCAAAAGAAGGAATACAACAAGGCACTTTCTATGATGCCTACGGAACATATTTAGGTGTGGAAAAGAAAATTAATGACAAGCATACTATAATTTTTAATTTCCTGGGTTCTCCTTATAGGAGATCTTCTGCAAGCCCAAGTACACAGGAAGTCTATAATTACGGTGGAGTTCATTACAATTCTTATTGGGGATTTCAGGATGGTGAAAAAAGAAGCGAACGGGTCAAAACCAGTTTTGAGCCATTATTCCAGCTATCGCACTACTGGCAAATCGACAAAAAAAACAGTTTGTGGACGAATGTTTCCTATCAGTTTGGTAAAGAAAAATCTTCCAGATTAGATTGGCAAAACGCACCAAATCCTTCTCCTCAATATTACCGATATTTACCAAGCTATTATGATAATCAGATAAAACAAGCCTTACTTAAAGATCCAAATGCAAACGTAGATAATTTGAACGACGCCTACAACACTGCTTTGTCCGGATGGCAAAATGGGGATCCAAACGTAATACAATTGAACTGGGGCAAATTATACCAGCAAAATCTTTCACAACCTGTTACCAATCTTTATGGACCTTCAGGTAGAAAATCTTTGTACTTTTTAGTTAATGATGTAAATGATGATAAAATATTTAATGCAGGAACACACTTCGTTCATCATTTTAATGATAAAACTAAATTTTTACTTAACGTATCCTACCAAAATTACCGATCCGAGATTTATAGAGAAGTTTCAGATTTATTGGGTGGAGATTTTGCTTTAAATAAAGATCCCTTCGCAGCGACAAATAGTCCGGGAACAAGTGGTTTATATAACCAAGGCGAAGGTGATTATACTAAAAGAAAAGGTGATAAAATAAATTACGATTACAATTTCCGCAGAGATGAAGTAAAAGTTAATCCGGGACTTAGCTTCTCAACTGGTAAATTTGACATATTTATTTCAGGTTTGGTCGGCTACTCAAGGTCAAGCCGCGAAGGTCTGTTTAATCACTATCTTTATCCTGATGGTTCTGGAAAAAGTAATAATTATGATTTTTGGAATTATGGCATAAAAGGGCAGGCCATCTATAAATTAAATGGTAGAAACTTCGTCGTTTATAATGGAGCATATTTTTCGCAAGCACCTTATCTAGAAGATATTTTTATCAATCCACGCGTAAATTCATCAGTTGCACCCTATTTAAGAAATACAGTAACTAATGCAAATGATTTAAGCTATATTCTTTCTTCCCCTCTTATGAAAATTCGGTTAACAGGTTATCTTATAGACACAAAAAATGAGACGAACGTTCAAAGATTTTTTGCTGACGGAATTCAATTGGATGCTCAGAATGCCGAGGGAAATTCGACACAAGTGCAGAGTGCTTTTGTAACACAGGTAATGTCTAATGTTCAAAAAAGAAATTTGGGTGCGGAACTTGGTGTTGAAGTAAATCTGACACCAACTATTTCAGTGCAAGGAGCCGCGAGTTATGGAGTATTTACTTACCGCAATGACCCGGAAACATATTTTGCTTCAGATGCCGCCGGAACTTTTGCAAATGGGCAATCGTACTTGGATTTAGGAAAAGCATATTTGAAAAATTATAAACAAGGCGGAACACCTCAGCAGGGCTACTCTTTAGGGATTCGGTATAATTCTCCAAAATACTATTGGATTGGCGCAAACTGGAGCTATTTGGGCGACAATTATTTAGATCCTTCAGCAATTGTGAGAACGGAAAGATTTATCCAAAATCCAGTGTCTGGCACTCCATACGCCGGAATTACCGAATCTGATCTTAGATACCGACTTCAACCCACTAAATTACCAAGCGCTTATTTCTTTAATGCCAATGCGGGAAAATCTTGGCGACTAGGTAAATATTATGTTTTATTAACTGCATCGGTGAATAATATTTTTAATAATACAAAATATATAACCGGAGGTTTTGAACAAACAAGAAACGTGAGCTTCCCGAAATTTGTGCAGGATAATGACCGTGATTATCCACTTTTCGGTCCCAAATTATTTTATACTCAAGGTCGGTCTTATTTCATAAACATGCAATTTAGATTTTAAATAATACTAATTATAAAAGTTGAAATAATGAATGTAAAAAAATATTTAAAAACAATTCTTACTCTCGCTTTTGCACTCTTTACACTTACAGCTTGTGTAAGAAGTAATGAATGGCAAACGCCACCTATTAATTGTACTAATAGATTTGACGCATCGACTACTACAATGCTTGCATTTGTTGCTATGGCACCTTCCAATGGCACTATTACGATCCCAGCTACAGGTATAGCTATAATATTTGATGCGTATGTTATTTCTTCAGATGAAAGTGGAAACTTTTACAAAACCATTTCATTTCAAGACAAACCGGAAAATCCAACCGTGGGACTTCAGATGGAAGTAGATAGAGCCAGTAACTATGCAGATTTCCCGGTTGGGAGTCACATAAGAATTAAGGCAAATGGGTTGGTTTTAGGAACTGATCGTGGCACCATAAAACTTGGCTCTGCAGATCCGGCGTTTGCGATTGGTAGAATTCCAGCTTCTCTTTTCTCCCGCTACATCGCTGGTGTCTGTAATGGCGCAGCTATGGAAATCGTGCAGATTAAACCAACTGAATTGCCAAGTTTAGCTGCAGCAAAAGACCCAAAATATATTAACACTTTAGTCACAGTGAAAAATGTACAATTTACAGCCACAGATTTAGGAAAAACCTACTTAGATTACGTTGCCGGAGCAGGCGTAGATAGCGATAGAAATGTTGAAGATAATACTGGAAGCAGTTCAATTATAAGAAACTCAGCATTTTTCACGGGAGGCAAAACTTTATTACCTACTGGAAATGGTATTATAACCTTTGTTGTAAGTCGATATAGTCTTGTGTGGCAAAATCTTGTTAGAAGTTTAGCAGATGTTAATATTCCTGCAAGTGGAACGCGTTATAATCCAAAGCCTCCTAAAGGTGGTACAGCAATAACTTATTCCGGGTCATTTACAGAAAATTTTGATTCCTATAGCTTAACAACTAATTTAGAAACTTTTCCAAAATACGTTAATGATGCTTTTATAGGAAACAGATATTGGCAGCTTAAAACTTTTAGCGGTAATCAATACATACAACTTGGAGCAAATTCAGGTTCTGGTGCCTACAAAACTTACTTTATCATTCCAGTTGATTTTACAGCTGCTAATTCGGTAAAGTTTGATGTGAATAGTGGCTATTATAACGGCGATGTACTAAAAGTATACACAACCACAAATTATAAAGCTCTGGGTGACATTTCCGCAGCGACTTTGAACGATATTACTTCTAATTTCATCATTCCAAAATCGCCAGCAAATGCCTATGGTAATTTTGTATCTGCTGGAACATATAATTTTCCTACTGCATTAACCGGAAATGGTTTCGTAGTTTTTGAATATTCCGGCGCGAGTACCGGCGCAACTACTACAATTCAATTAGATAATATTACAATAAAGTAAATACGCCCTAAAAAAAAACTACTTTTAAAGCCACTTCAAATCAGCGGTGGGTTTTTAAATGTACCGCAAATTAAGAAAAGGGTTTTAAAAAAAGTTCTTCTAATAGGAAAATTTAGATATTAAATTAATTACAAATAGCACTAAAAAAACCATCCCAAAAATACTCGGAATGGTTTCTAATTTAATGTTTAACACTTCGCTAAAAGCTGACTTCGTTAGATTCTCGCCCTCGCTGAAAAGTCATTGTTTTTTGACTTCCTTTATAGGCAATATTTACGATATTCACCTGTTTTGGGTAGGTCTCTAATAAAAGGGAATTATTTATTTTTAATGCGCTGATATTTGAAACTCCGCCCGCCTCGAAGTAAACCCAAACGGATTCCCCGTTAACCTGACTACCTGTGAAGGTTAATCTTAAAGGTGATCCATTTACGGAAACGGCAAATTTATTGTTGACATATTTTTTCACCTCTGCCTCAAATCCTGCAGTGTTTGGATTGATATTTAATGCATTGGAAATATGTTCCACATTCATTTTTGTTGTGAATTTTAAAGTTTTGCTTCCATCAACATAATCAACTTTCGTCATTGACGAAAAGAAATCTGAAGTGATGAAACTCATCAGAACGAGAGACATTAAAATGCACGATATATATATAAATTTTTTCATTTTGTTTGTTTAGACTAAGTAATGCTCAAATCATATGCCAATTAAAAATTTACATTTACAGAGTATTTATCGTAAAACGCTTTTATATGGGCAACGGCCTCATCTGCTGTATCAACAACTCTGAAGAGATTGAAATTTTCTTCGCCGATAGTTCCATTTTTTAAAAGCGTATTTCTAAACCAGTCGAGAAGGCCACCCCAAAACTCTGAACCCACCAAAACGATTGGGAAACGTCCAATTTTTTTTGTCTGAATTAAAGTCAAAGCTTCCATCAATTCATCCAACGTTCCAAAACCACCCGGTAATACAATAAATCCTTGAGAGTATTTTACGAACATCACCTTTCTCACGAAAAAATAATCATAGTCCATAGAATATCCCTTGTCAATATAAGGATTAAAATGTTGTTCAAAAGGCAACTCTATATTTAAACCAATAGATTTGCCACCGCCTTCATGCGCACCACGATTCCCGGCTTCCATTAAACCTGGCCCACCGCCAGTAATTACACCAAAACCTAATTCGGTGACTTTTTTAGCAATTTCTATCGCCATCTGGTAATAATAGTTGTCCTCCTTCAATCTTGCAGATCCGAAAATAGAAACACAAGGTCCAATTTTGGACATCTTTTCATAACCATCTACAAATTCTGCCATTACTTTAAAAACCATCCAGCTGTCTTTAGTAACGGTTTCATCCCAAGTTTTTTGGCGAAAACTGTCCTTTAATCTTTTGTCTTCTAAATTATTATCGTCTGTCATATAAATAGTTTTTCTGCCGTCGCTACTGCCTCCGGTTTTCCCACATCGATTAAATTAGCATTGTGAAAAAAACCTTTGATAATATCGGTTTTCATCATATCCAAATATTCTTCCATTATAGAAAACTTTCCGCGGCGTTTTATTTTATTAAAAATTGTTTTACTTACGCAATGAATTCCGCTAAAAGCCATTGGTTTAAAGTCATTATTAAATTCAGCAAGTTTTTGCTCCCCAGATTCTACATTTAGCCATCCGCGTAAAATTTGTTCTTTATTAAATAACAGCTTCCTGGAGCTCTTACGGTCTGAAACCGCTAAAGTAACAAAATTTCTTCTGCTCTGATGCTCTTCGATTAATATATTAAGTTCCAGATCCGTTAAAATATCAGCGTTCATTATTAAAAAATCATCTTCATCTTGCAAATATTTTTGCGCAAAAAATAAGCCTCCTCCAGTTTCTAGAAGACCATCCTTCTCATCTGAAATAGTGATTTGCGCACCAAAACTATCATTTTCTCGAAGAAATTCTACAATTTGATCTCCAAAATGATGCACATTGATTACAAAATCATTAATGCCAAAAGCTTGTAAATATTTTATATTTCTTTCCAAAAGTGGCACTCCGTTTACTTTAATTAAGGCTTTTGGATGATTATCAGTAAATGGTTTTAAGCGTGTACCTTTTCCAGCGGCAAAAATTAATGCTTTCATTTTTTATCTTTGATAAATTATACTTAAATTTTTTATAGTTGTACAAAAATAAATGTTTAATTTTAAGCAGTTCAATAAATTCTAAAAAAATCTAATATGAAGTTCAAAAATATACTGTTTTACGTTTTTTTCACTGTTTTATTTTTAAATTCTTGTAAAGAAAAATCTGACAATCAATCGATAACTTTATCTAATTATTTTAATTATGGGAAAGATTCTGTCGAAACTGGTGGTGTGAAAATGATCCCTATAAAGACACCTGTTGGTAATTTTAGAGTTTGGACGAAACGGTTTGGCAGTAATCCGAAAATAAAAATTCTATTGCTTCACGGTGGACCGGCAATGACGCATGAATATATGGAGTGTTTTGAGACTTTTTTCCAGAGAGAAGGTTTTGAGTTTTATGAATATGATCAATTGGGTTCTTATTACAGCGATCAACCAAAAAATGACAGCCTTTGGACAATCAATCGTTTTGTGGATGAAGTGGAACAGGTAAGAAAAGCAATTGGCGCAGACAAAAACAATTTTTATGTTTTAGGAAATTCTTGGGGTGGAATTCTTGCAATGGAATACGCTTTAAAATATCAGAAAAATCTGAAAGGTCTTTTAGTGGGAAATATGGTGGCAAGTGCACCCGAATATGGAAGATATTCTGACATTTTAGGGAAACAAATGAAGCCCGAAGTGTTGGCTGAAATAAGAGAATTAGAAAGAAAAAAAGATTTTTCCAATCCCAGATATATGGAACTTTTGACACCCAATTTTTATCACGAGCATCTTTGCAGATTAAAAGTTTGGCCAGATGCTGTTGAACGCTCATTTAAGCACGTTAATAATGAAATTTACACATTAATGCAAGGTCCAAGTGAATTTGGAATTAGCGGACGATTAGCCAATTGGGATATTAAAGATCAATTAAAAAATATCACGGTTCCTACTTTGATGATTGGTGCAAAATACGACACAATGGATCCTAAGGCGATGGAAGCGCAAAGTAAAATGGTGAAAAACGGCCACTATCTTTACTGTCCAAATGGCAGCCATCTTGCAATGTGGGATGATCAAAAAGTGTTCATGACCGGTGTTATTTCTTTTATAAATAATGTAAATTCTGGTAAATTCTAATTCACAATCAACTGCGGTTGTTCATCATGAAATAATTTAACCTTAATTTCAGGATAATTATTTTTAATAAATTCTGCGATTTTTTCCGCCGAATAAACCGAGCGGTGCTGCCCGCCAGTACATCCAAAATTAATTTGTAGATGCTCAAAATTTCTAGCTAAATAATCTTCAATCGTAATTGATATCATATTTTTTACCGCTAAAAGAAAATCGGGCATTTTAGTTTTTTGTTCTAAAAAATCCTGTACGCCTTTTTCCTGACCGGTTTGTATTTTAAATTCTTCAATTCTTCCTGGATTTAAAATTCCTCTGCAGTCAAAACAAAAGCCACCGCCATTTCCGGAATTATCTTTTGGAATACCACCTTTTTTGTAGGAAAAACTGTGCAATTCTATTGTTAAAATCATATATTTAATTTTTATCCTTCAAGGATTTATAATTATAAAAATCTGTCTTATCGCCCTATGTTTAAATTACTGATCAATTTCTTAAGCTCGGGATAATTTTTCATACCATCCCAAGAATGAGCAAAATTTTGAATATTTTCAACACCTTTGTCAATACTGGTGATGAAATGTGATTTTTTTTGAACTAATCCCCGAAAACCATAAGCGCCCAACACTTGTAGAAAGCGAATAAGTTGCAAAGGTTCTAATGAAATTTCTAGCTGTTTTTTTTTTTCTTTATTTTCCCAAAGTTTTAAATAAAAATCAATCATTTCATTTTTAAAATTTTCTGAAAAATTAGCCTTTGCCTGAAAAAGGAATGATACGACATCATACATTAACGGCCCTTCCATCGCTGATTGATAATCTATAAAATAAACCTCATCTTTATCGATCATTATATTTCTAGATTGAAAATCACGTAACATTAAACCTCGCGGCTGAATATTTTCTAATAATTCAACTAATTCTAAAAACTCAGAAATTAATTTTGCTTTTTGGTAAGGCAATTCTAAAACATCTACAAAAAAATTTTTAAAATAAAATAAATCATTTAAAATTGGAAGTTTATTATAGCTTTTATATTCAAATGTTTTGCTATAATCAATCTTATTTCCCGTTAGGTTTTGCAGTGTAAATAATCTCTGCAGTGATTTCTGAACCAGTATTTTAACCCTTTCCGACTCTCCTTCTATCGCGATAATTTCTGACAAAGTTTCCTTACCCAAATAACTTTGAATATATAAATTATCTTCAGCATTAATTTTAAAAAGCTGAGGAGTGTTCAAATTTAAAGCTGAAAAAAGCCGAGTGAAATAGAAAAAAGCTTGATTCTCAGCAATATTAGAATTATAAGTTAATACATATTTTTCTTTTGCATTTTCTACGATATAATTTTTCCGCGAAGAGCCGCTTTGCGGTAAAGCGAAGGATTTCTGTGCTTTTTCATCAAAAGTACCGTTGAAAAAATCGATAATTTCCTTTTCGTCCATTAGAAAACAAATATAGTGAAAATTGCAGATTTTAGTATATTTGCTGGATGTTCAAGGATTTTTTACCTATTTTAAAAGTCATTTTAAGGTTTATCCTTATTTACCTTGTTTTACTTTTTGCTTACCAATTTTATCTGAATTATTTTCAAAGTTCCGCCATCGATCCATTCTCAAAATGGGTTGCAGACCAAAGCGGCTTTTGCCAGAATTTTTTTGGCTATAAAACACTGTTGATTGACGATGGTAAGTACCATACGACTTGGTTTTATGTTAATAGTAATTACATTTCCCGCATGGTAGAAGGTTGTAATGGCATTTCTATCATGATTTTATTTGTAGCCTTTATTTTTGTTTTTTACAAAGGTGCCAAAACCTTTCTTTTCGCAGCAGTGGGGGTAGTTGTGATACATATTATGAATGTAATTAGAATTGCATTGCTAAATATTATCCTAGTGAATTTTCCACAATATGATCACCTGGCTCATGAATATCTTTTCCCCGCAATTATATACGGAACAATTGTCATTCTATGGCTCGTTTGGATTAAGTTTTTTGTTTTAGAAAATTTAAAAAAATAAATTAATGAAAAATTTAAAATGGATTTTTTTTATTTTAGGTATTTCAGGATTAATTGCAGTTCGCTCATTGGAGAACATTTTATTTTATGATCCTTTTTTGGCTTTTTTTAAAAGTGCAGACATAAATGCATCATTTCCTGATTTTCAATGGACGCCTTTAATATTAAACTATATCTTGAGGTTTGCCTTAAATGTAATCTTATCTTTAATTATTATTCAATCATTATTTCAAAATAAAAAATGGACAATTCAGGCTTTAATTTTAATACTTATAATTTTTGCTATCACTTTTGCGCTCTATTTATTTTGTATCTACAACAAATTTGAAATTGGCTATTTATTTTCGTTTTACATGCGAAGATTTGTAATACAGCCACTCATTTTATTGGTGATTATACCACTGTTTTATTATCGGAAAACACAGTTAGAAAAAGGTTTGGGAATTTAAAATTGTTTAATTTTCGATTGAATGCTTCTGAATCTGCGAGATATTCTTCTCATCCCAGATAATTTTTTTCTTAAATAAATGCTGCCGGACCGGGCAATCTGGCACTTCACAAATTTCACAGGAAAATTCTTTACAGTCATCCATGTGAATATTAAATTCCATTTTACGGTCAGAGTTTTTGACGATCAACAAAAGTAACTCTTCCATCTCTTTATGAGCATCCCGAAGTTCAAAATACCAAGGTAAAGTCAGATGTGCGTCTACGTGCAAACGGCTTCCGTGCTGCTGGATTTTGGTATTATGCAAATCTATCCAAGTAGATTTTCTGTTATTATTTAAAAAAGTTGCCATTTTTCGTAGCATTTCAGGGTCAGCTTCGTCCATGATCCCACTCAAAGATTTTCGCACAATTTTATAACCGACCGTTATTATATATACCCCAAAAAGTAAAGCAACAAGCGCATCAATCCAAAATATTTTAGTAAAATAAACTATTATTAAACTGATAATTACGCCAAAAGTAGTAATGGTATCTGCCATCAAATGTCTACCGGAACTTTCTAACACAAAGGAATTTTCTGCTTTACCTTTTTTCAAACTGATATAACCAATCAGATAATTGACAATTCCCGTGGCCGCAACGATATAAATACCAAAATCAATCTGATCTAAAGTGTTTTTACTAATTAAAGAGGCAACCGCCTGCCCAATAATCATTAAACCTGCAAAAATAATTAGCGCACCTTCAATACCCGAAGTTATAAATTCTACTTTTCCGTGTCCATATGGATGATCTTCATCGCGAGGTTTTGAGGCAAGATATAGTGAATATAATCCCATGAATGCAGCAATAATGTTCACAATACTTTCCATAGCATCGGAAAATATGGCATCGGAATTTGTTAATCGCCACGCCAATAATTTCCCAAAGAAAATCAGGACACCAATTATGGCGACGTTTCTTTGAAATGCAAAGTTTTTTTTAGATATTTCTACTTCTTTATCCATAAAAAAACGCCCCTTTTGGGCGCTCATCTTTTTTAAACCAAATTATTTTTTAGCAAATATTCTGCGATTTGCACCGCGTTTGTAGCGGCACCTTTGCGAAGATTATCCGAAACGATCCACATATTTAAAGTTTTTGGCTGTGATTTATCACGGCGAATTCTGCCGACAAAAACTTCATCTTTGCCTTCAGAATAGAGTGGCATCGGATAAATATTATTTTTTACATCATCCTGTAAAATAATTCCAGATGTTTTTGCTAATAATTCTTTAACGTCATTTACAACGAAATTATTTTCAAATTCGATATTTACACTTTCTGAATGACCACCTTGTACAGGTACTCTTACGGCAGTTGCGGTTAATTTAAAAGTATCATCACCCAAAATTTTCAAGGGTTCCGTCATTAATTTTATTTCTTCTTTGGTGTAGTCATCGTCAGAAAAAACATCACAATGCGGCAATGCATTTTTAAAGATTTCATAAGGATAAACCTTTTTAGATTTATCACCTAGAACTTCGGCGTTTAACTGATCTACGGCGTTTTTGCCTGTTCCTGTTACAGATTGGTAAGTGGAAATCACCACACGTTTTATATTATACTTTTGATTTAAAGGATGTAAAACCATTACTAACTGGATTGTGGAGCAGTTGGGATTGGCAATAATTTTATCTTCTTTTGTGAGTGTTTCTGCGTTGATCTCTGGTACTATTAATTTGTTTGCAATATTCATCCGGAAAGCGGAAGAATTATCAATAACTGTTGTACCGGCAGCAGCAAACTTAGGTGCAAATTCTAAAGAAATACTACCTCCCGCAGAGAATAAGGCGATGTCTGGTTTTGCAGAAATTGCGTCCAGCATTGAAATAATTTTATACTCTTTGTCCTTAAATTTTATAATTTTACCAACAGATTTTTCTGAAGCAACAGGAAATAATTCTGTTACAGGAAAATTTCTTTCTTCAAGAACTTTTAACATTACCTGACCAACCATTCCGGTGGCGCCAACTATGGCTATTTTCATCTTATTATAAATATTATTTTACTATTTCTAACTTAAGGAATCGGTTTTTAAGAGATTATCTTACTGTTAGCGGGGACTTTACAGCCCGACTTGAACGGAAATCCTTTTTGCTGTCTAAAATTATTCTGACAATTATCTAAGTTCGATGCAAAAAGATTGAGAGTGGAAGGCGGAAAATGCTGCCCAAAAAAAGGACATAAAAGATTGTTTGACCATTTTCCCCGCAATGAAGTTATGCGCCGAAAACACGCATCCAAGGAAATGCATAAGCAAACAAAGCAACTGCCACTACACCCATTATTACGATTTTCATGGCAATTGTGTCATGCGTTTTCATGTATCTGTAAATGACCGTTAACAAAATTGCACCAACCAACATTGAGAATGGATGCTCTACGTAAGTATGTCTTGCATAGGCGTCTTTCATTAAAGTACCGGATGCTAAAGCCGCTTTAAAACCAGGTGAAAATATTAAAAGTAAAGGAACACCAACCAAAACCTGTGTATGAAAAGAAATCATCGTGAAAAGTGTAGATTTCTTTAAAAGTTTTGATATTTTACCTGAATAACCAAACATGCAAACTAAGAGTGAAATTATAAAAAGCGCAACTAAAAGTAATACAAGATAGCCGATACCTTTGTGAGCATTAAGAAAAACGTTGTAAAAATCCATATTTTGTTTTTTTGTTTAATAAGAAATACAAATATAAAAAAATCCCGGCGATAAGACCGGGATTTACTAGTTATAAAAAACTTGTTTTTAGAAATTATAAGCAACGTTTACTGAAAATGTTCTTCCGAAACCGAAGAATACTTGGTTATCTGTTGCAACACCATGATATACGAGACCAGATTGATCATAAGTTGGCGCATTTGCTGCGCTACTAACTTTATCTGAAGATTGAATATTCGTGTAAGAGTTTTGAATAAAGTAAGTATTTAATAAATTATATACATTAGCCCTAACTACAAAAGATTGTTTTTCATTTGGCAAACGAAATTTATAAGACGCTCCCACTTCAAACAAACCATAACTTGGCAATTCCAAAGCTGATTTTCCTTGCGTAGAAAAATCTGAAATATTTAAATTAGCGTATAACTGATTTACATATCTATAAGCTGCATCAAATTTAAAATCTTTTACAGGCATTAATGTAAAGCCTAATGATGCAGTAGTTTGTGCTGCATCACCAACTTTAACTTTATCCAAATAAAGTGTTCTTTGTGCTGCCTGACCGTTTGTTACGACTTCTCCTGCGTCATTGATTGGTTGGTTAGTTTCATCAAAAACTGACCCTACTGCATTTCCTTTGTAATGCCAGTTCGCAACAGAAAACATTGCATTAATAGTCACAAAATTATTAATTCTTGAATTTGCTTCAAATTCTAAACCTTGGTGAATTTCTTCGACACCTTGGATATTAGCATAACCATTGATCACAACCTTATCTGACGTTCTTACAACTCTCTGTGGAGTTCTTAAAAATCTATCTTTCCAGTCTGTTCTGTATCCGTTAATATTTGCATTTAACCAAGATGCTCTAAAACCATAACCTGCTTCCATACCGAAGATTTTTTCATTGGTTAAGTTTGGATTTACGAAATTTTTGTTGTTTGGATAAACGGCATTTAAGAAAGGCTGCTTAGAATAATAACCTGCATTCACGAAAACATTATTTCGCTCGTCAATATTATAATTAACGCCTGCTTTCGCATTGTAACCTGTTAAATTTTTATAACCCGTTTTTGCATATAATAAAGGATTTGTAGCAGAAGGCTGATTTGTAGCAGATACCAATTTACCATTTAAAGTTGTTTGTCCGTCTACGATAAAATTATCAACTCTTTGAAAACCTTGCTGTGAAACGGCACCTTGAACGAAGGCAGAAATAGTTTCATTGGAATATTCTAACTGACCAAATCCACCATACCATCTAACCAATCCATCATTACTGTAACCAATCTGATCTTTTCTATCGTTGATCTTGCCCCCAAATGGGTTGAAGTTTAAATTTGATGCAAAAGTATTAGAAACGTAATTGGGATTGTTATTTAAATCCGTTGTGTTTTTATAGGCAGAAGCACCCAAAAGGTTACTTACTAACTGATAGTGATAGCCATGGTAATATCTACCGTCAAAACCAACTGAGAAGTTTAAATTATCATTGATTTTTTGGTTAAAACTTGTAATTAAACCAAACCAGTTATGGGAATTGACAGAAGATCGTCTAATCAAAACTCCTTTATCTGGGGTAGAAGCCGCGTTCGCAGCGATGATCTTATCAAAGTTAATCAAGCCATCTGCAGTTTGAAAACTAGGATCACTCGCTCTTTTTCCACCTACACTTCCTAAATCACCAGTACCAGCACCTCTACCAAAAGAAGCATAAGCTACAGTACTTAATTTAGAATTGTCTGAAATTTTCCAATCCCAGTTTAAAGACATTACGGGTTTGTGATAATAGTTTCTTCTAAAAGTATATTCTCCTCCATTTAAAACACCTTCCTGCTCATTATATCTTCTGTCTGGACTGTCATAAGAACCTCTATCTATTAATTTTTGCAATTTAATCTCGAAAGCACGCTGATTGTGCGTTTGTGGTGCACCAGTTAGCGTAAACTGAAAATCATTTTTTGCATTTGGCTGCCATCCTAAAGCGAAGTAATAATTATAGCCTTCAAATTGAGTTCCGCTTGCGTAAGTAGAACCCCCAGTTCTGCTTAATAAAAATGATGCGGACCAACCTTTAGCATTTTTACCAGTGTTATAAGCTGCGGTAGTTTTCACGTAACCATCATTACCAAAACCAAAAGAAACTTTTCCACCCTCTTTTCGGTCAGCTGCTCTAGTAAGAATATTTACTGTTCCACCAACAGAAGCAATAGCCAACTTAGAAGAACCTAATCCTCTTTGCACCTGCATTGCTGAAGTTACGTCAGATAAGCCCGCCCAGTTACTCCAATAAACTGATCCGTTTTCCATGTCGTTAACAGGAACGCCATTTATCATTACGGCAATATTTTCCTGAGTAAAACCTCTAATGTTTAATTTGGCATCTCCGAAACCACCGCCACCTTTGGTAGCGTATACAGAAGGAGTGCTATTTAAAATTTCAGGAAACTCTTGATTTCCCAATTTTTCAATGATCTGAGCTTCTTTGATAGTAGAAACCGCAACGGGTGTTTTTCTATCTTTTGCGATATCAGCAACACCGCTAATAACTATCTCATCAATAGATTTTTCTTTACTAAGTGTATCTTTCACACTTTGAGCATAGTAGACACTCGCCGTGGAAAGTGTTATTAATGCCGTAAACATTGATTTTTTAACTAAATTCATAACTAAATTGTTTATTAAGTATCTTAAGTTGAGTGCAAAAATCGCTTTTTTTTTTGGAACTACCATTAACGAAATGTTAAATTTTAATATTTCGTTAACTATTTTATCATAAAATTAGCTAAAAGTCCACTACAACACAGTTTATGATAAGTATTACATTTCTTAAATGTGAATTAATTATATTTTCGCTGCTTTTAAACTTAAATCAATATTTTTGGCAGAATGTGTTAATGCGCCGGCAGAGACGAAAGTAACGCCAGTAACGCCAGTAACGACAATTTTTTTACATTAAAATTTTGAAATAAAAAAGACCCAGCAGGTTGCTGGGTCTTTTATAAATTTAAAATTGATGATTTACTTATTAAACGTATATCTCAATCCAATTTGTACTTGAAAAACATCATTAATAGAAGCGTTTCTTTGGAAAGAATCTCTAAGTAAAATAGTTTTTCCTGTTGCTTGATCAACTTGAGTAGCAATAGTGTAAGTTGGTGCACCAGAAACGTCTTTACCTTTGTAAACTAATGGTGCAGAATTTACAACTGATTGTGAAACACCCCATTTGTTATTGATTAGATTTCCAACGTTTAAAATATCGAATCTGATTTGAAACTGATTTGCTTTGGCATTGATCGCAGTTCTTGCAATTAAGTCCTGAGCGATACTTAAATCATATCTGGTAAGCCATGGAACTGCCGCACCATTTCTCTGTGCATATTGTCCTTTTCTATCACTAAGATATTTATTACCATTAACGAAAGAGTCGAAAGCGGCCGCTTGATCTGCTGCTGAATAAGTTACGGCCGTTAGTCCCGAACCCACTGTAAGAGGTACGAATTTTAATTGAGAAGCGGAAACTGGGACGTAAATTAAATCATTTCCATTTTGTCCATCCGTGTTAATATCACCACTTGTAACATAACTAAATTTATAGCCGCTTCTCGCAAACATACCCAAGGAAATAGTTGTAGCACCTCCAAATAGACCGCTGCCGTAATTAAATTTGTAACTTAGTGTACCAACAATGTTATGCCTCAAATCATTATCACCATATCCATCAGTAAGATTATTTATTCCTATAGTTGAAGGTATATTTACGTTAACAGTACTTCCAACTGAAGCCAAATCATAGGCTTTAGAATAAGTGTATCCAACTAGTCCACCCCAGTTATTAGAAATTGGTTTTTCTAATTTTGCTGTCAATGAATAATAATAGCCTTTATTAGTATTAGCAAGAACATAAGCAGCGCCAATAGTTGGGTTATACCTTGTTGCTAATGTGTAGATCGCACGTGGATCTTGACCGGTGAAATTGCTTGTGGAGGGTTTAAAATTAGCATCATAATAATATAAAGCATTGATGTTTTTAGTATAAATACCTTCAACCGTTGCAACTAGTCCACCTAAAGCGTTTAATTTTTGGTCAACTCCTAAACTGGTTTTCCAAACTTGTGGCATTTTAAGATTAGGGTCTGTATAATTAATATTAAATCCTGTAGCTGTCGCAGTACTTTTTGGCGTGTAAACAGAAGGGTCTAAAGTGAATGGATAAGCAGTCGTATTGTTCGCAGATACTCTACCAATATTAACACCGTTATTTCCCAATTGATTGCTGATCAATACATAAGGAAGTCTAGACAAGAAAACACCCGTTCCACCTCGAACCTGAGTTGTTTTATTGTTTTTAACATCCCAATTGAAACCGAATCTAGGCGAAATATAAAGATGAGCTTTAGGCAAACTTCCTGTATTGATATTAAAAGGAGTGCCGTCTTCCTTATAAAATGTCATTCCCAAAACATTAGTGTTTGTATATTGTGCAGCAGTATTTGGAATATCCACATAATCTAATCTTGCACCATAATATAATCTAAAATTATCTGTTGCCTTAAATGCATCTTGTATATAAGCACTAGATGTATTTATTTTAAATGTTTGGTATGGCAACTGACCATCTGGTAATAGCGTATAAGCATAGTTAAATCTTCTCGCTTGTGGAGCAGAAGTTGCACCACCTTCTAACGGTTTTCCTAAAGATGATAAGACGGCATTTCTAAAATCTTGAATATCATTATAGGTCCAAACGCCATTCGATGCGTAGAAAAACAAGTTATTTGAGATAAATTTCTCGTAAGAAACACCAGCTGTGATCGTATGTGTTCCTAATGAAACTTTTACGTTATCCGTTAAATTTAATGTGGAGTAATTTAACTTATTATTTGGCGTAAATGGATCCATACCAACAGATGTGTATGTCGCAGTTCCATTGGTTTGATTGATACCCGAACCGTTTAATATGTCAATCGTTGGAAAAATACCTGGCGTAAGATAAGTTCTATCTTCAATCTGCTTATTATATGTTGCTAAAAATTGATTAGATAATTTAGAAGAAATACTTGAGTTTAATTCTACTGCAATAGACCTTGTGTTATCTTGAATATTGTAACCCGTATTTTGACCGGAAATTGCCGTTAACAAATTATTTCTATTTCCGTATCCAGCAGTTGCAGATGAGTTGCTATTACTAATTACCTGATAACTGCTACTATCATGGTGGTCATAACGAACTGATAATTTATTATGATCATTAATATTCCAATCTATTCTTCCTAAATAAATCTTACTTTTGGAAGGTTTGTTGTAATTATCAATTTGACCTAGATCATAGTTCAAATACTGCTTCATAAAAGCACTAAGACTATTAAGATCTGCAGCGGTTGTTGCTGCCTGAATGCCCGGATTTCCTGTAGCGGAATAATTCAATGCTGGTTGCGTCCCATCTGCAAACTCAACATTTCCAAAAAAGAACAATTTATTCTTGATAATTGGTCCTCCTACTCTAAAGCCATTTGTTCTATTTTGAAAAGAATTGCTTGAAAGGTGAACTCCGTAAGCTTTTTTGCCAATTAAATCATTATTATTGAAAAAACTGTAGTAAGAACCCGCCAATTCATTTGTTCCACTTCTTGTAACCGCATTTATTGCGCCTCCCGCAAAACCAGATTGTTTTACATCAAATGGTGCAACATTAACCTGTATCTCTTGTATTGCATCTAATGAAACCGAGCCATAGCCAGTTCTTCCACCTGCTTGAGCCTGGCTACCTAGACCAAAACCATTATTAAAAACGGCACCATCAATTGTGAAATTATTAAATCTCGAATCCTGTCCGCCAAAAGAATTGCCATTACTATATGGATTATACTTTGTAACGTCATTTATTGATCTGGAGATAGAAGGGGTTCTGCTTATTGAATTGGCGTCAAAGGTTGAGGACGGCCCTGTTGCATTGGAATTAATTATTCCTCTTCTTGCACCATTTATTACAACGGCTTCTATTGTTTTTGATTTTTCACCAAGTACAATATTAACATTTGAAGTGTTTCCTAGGCTCGTATAAATATTTTCTTGCTCGCCCTCTTTAGCATTCTCACCCGTTACGAGAATTTTGTAAGGCCCTCCAACCCTAACGTCTGGTAGCACGAAAATACCATCCTTATTAGATTTTGTAACATAGCGTGTTCCAGAAGGAACGTGAATCACTGTTACAGACGACGCAATAGGGTTGTTTGATTCATCTCGTACAGTACCAGTAATTTCTGAAGATGTTACTTGTGCAAAGTACATTGTGCTTGCAAGTAAACCAACAAATATTAAACTTTTTTTCATGGGTTTTAAGTTTTTAGTAGTAAAATTTTCTGCAAATTTATAGTTAATCAACAATTCCTATATTAATCAAATATTAAATTTTTTTCCATTTTCACCGCCTTTAAACTCAAATCAATATTTTTTGCAGAATGTGTGAGCGCACCTGCAGAGATAAATGTAACACCAGTTTTTGCAATATCTTTCAAATCTTCCCTTAAAATTCCACCCGATGCTTCGGTTTCACATTTATTGCCCACAATTTTTACGGCTTTTTTCATCATTTCTACATCCATATTGTCAAGCATAATTCTGTCTGCTCCAGATTTTAAGGCTTCTGCAACTTCCTCCAGATTTCTGGTCTCAACCTCTATTTTTAATTTCAATTTTTTCTCCTGAACATAATCTTTAGCCATTTTTACGGCTTTCGTGATACTTCCGTTATAATCAATGTGATTGTCTTTCAGCATGATCATATCATAAAGCCCATATCTATGGTTAGTTCCACCGCCAATCGCAACGGCCCATTTTTCACAAATCCTGAAATTAGGCGTTGTTTTTCTGGTATCTAAAAGTTTCGTTTTTGTACCGATTAATCTGGAATTCCAATCGTGGGTCAAAGTTGCAATGCCGCTCATTCTTTGCATACAATTTAAAACCAAACGCTCCGTGGAAAGAATTGACCGTGCATTTCCTTTTATGATAAAGGCAATATCACCAACTTTTGCTTCTTCGCCGTCGTTAATAAAAACATTTATTTCTAAATTTTTATCAAAGGTTTTAAAAATAATCTGTGCCATTTCAACACCTGCCAAAATGCAATCTTCTTTCACCAAAAGTTGAGCGGTCTGCACCAAATTTTTTGGGATAGTTGATAAAGTGGAATGGTCACCATCCAAAATATCCTCTTCTAAGGCAGCTTTTATAAATGTTTTTAAATTTTTATCGCTTACGTATTTTGGTTTTTTGCTCATCTTTTTATATTATTTTTTTGAATTCGCGAATCTTACAGATTTCATTTATTTAATACTAAATATTTGTCGCTATTTCCTTATCATTTCTCGACCATTCACTCCAGGAACCAACGTAAAGATTTGGGATTTCTAAACCTGCATAATCTAAAGCTAGTAAAGTATTGCACGCAGTTACGCCAGAACCGCAATGAATTGCAATGTTTTCCAATGAAGTATTTTGAAATATTTTCTGGTATTTTTCCTTTAAAATTTCTTTGTCTTTTAAAGTGCCGTCTGCATTCATGTTTTCAGAAAACGGAATATTTATCGCTTCTGGAATATGTCCTGCAATTAAATCAATTGGTTCTTCTTTGCCATCATATCTTTCTTTTGAACGGACATCAATTACTTTAAACTCAGGGTTTTCAGAATTTTTCTCAATAAAATTAATATCAACTAAAGGTAATTTCCAATTTTTAATTTTTAGTTTCTCTGTCGTTAATTTGGATTCAGTAATGATAGTCGTAATTTTTAATCCTTCTTTCTCCGCCATTTGCAAACCGCCATCTAAAACTTGTATATTTTCAATTCCTGCCGCTTTCAACATCCACCAAAATCGCGGCGCGGCATTCGTAGAATTTTTATTGTCATATATAATAAGATGTGAATTTTCATCAATTCCCAAATTTTGTAAAACCTCAGCAAATTTTTCCAAACTTGGAAGTGGATGTCTTCCGCCGTTTTTAGGATCTTCTGAAACTTCTGCCAAGTCTCTATTTAAATCTACATAAAGTGCAGTTTCCAGATGTTTTTCTAAATAATCATCATAAGAAGTTCCGCCACTTCCAGCATCAACAATGATTAAATATTTCTGATTTAAAATTTTTGCTAATTCGTTTGCGGAAATTATTGGGGAAAATTTCATAGATTATTTTTTATAAATTTTATTTTTAGCATCATTTATCAATACTATTTAAACCAAATCCTTATTATAAAAAGCGCCTTTGTTTTCCTTCATCGCAATCGACTGAACGATAATTAGTTCCGCAATATTTACTAAATTCCGCAACTCGGAAAGTTTTGGGGAAAGCAAGGCGTAATTATAAAGTTCCTGCACGGCATCAGATATTTCTTTTTGTTTCTTTAAAGCGATTTCTAAACGCTCATTACTACGAACAATGCTTACCAGATCACTCATCATTTCTTGCAATTGTTTCCGCAGATAACTTACCAAAACCATTTCATCTAACAATTTCATACCTTCTTCGTTCCATTCCGGAATCGCTTTTAAATCGTCAAAATTAAATTGATTTTTATCTAAAAGTTTAACGGTTTTCATGGCCGCATTATGTCCAAAAACCAGACCTTCTAACAAAGAATTGGAAGCCAAACGATTCGCGCCGTGCAAACCAGAATTCGTGCATTCGCCCACGGCAAACAAATTTTGAATGGAAGATTGTCCGTCTTTATCAGTCTCAATTCCGCCGCAAAGATAATGACACGCCGGAACTACCGGAATCAGATCTTTAAAAGGATCAACGCCTTCATCCAGGCATTTTTTATAAATATTAGGAAAATGTTCTAGAAATTTTTCTTTGCTCATCTTCCGGCAGTCAAGTCCTACAAACTCATCACCCGTAATTTTCATTTCATTATCAATCGCCCTTGCCACGATATCTCGCGAGGCTAATTCTTCCCGCTTGTCATATTTTGCCATGAAAGGTTCTCCATTTTTCAAGCGCAATTTTGCACCATCGCCACGGACGGCTTCCGAAATTAAAAATAACATCCCATCGATTTTACTGTAAAGCGCCGTTGGATGAAACTGATAATACTGCATATTTGAAACCTTACCTTTTGCACGCGCCACAAAAGCAATTCCGTCACCCGTCGCTATAATTGGATTGGTCGTGTTTTTATAAACGTGACCTGCGCCGCCGGTTGCAACTAAAGTTATTTTCGCCGTGATTTTTTTGATTTTCTTAGATTTTTCATCTAAAATATAAGCGCCGTAACAATTGATATTTCCTTCATCTAGTTCTTTTCCAGGAACGTGGTGCTGCGTAATTAAATCAATCACGTAATGATACGGCAACATTTCGATGTTTTTTGAGTTGTTGACGGTTTCTAAAAGCGCGCGTTCTATTTCTGCGCCGGTAATATCTTTGTGGTGCACAATTCTGTTTTCCGTGTGACCGCCTTCTCTTCCGAGCATCAGTTCGCCATCTTTTTCGTCAAAATTTGTTCCCCAATCTACCAGTTCTTTAAAACGTTTCGGACCTTCTTCTACGACCATTTTTACAACAGAAAGATCATTTTCACCGTCGCCGGCGCGCATGGTGTCATCAATATGTTTTTGGAAAGTATCGTGATCCAGATCTGTAACAACCGCCAAACCGCCTTGCGCATATTTTGTATTGCTCTCATCTTCATCGGCTTTTGTGACGATAATGATTTTCGCTTCGGACATTTTTTCGGAAATTTTTATAGCGTAAGAAAGCCCGGAAATTCCGGAACCGATTACGAGAACGTCTGCTTTGATCATTTAGTTTAATTTTCTGTTGAAGTTGAATTGACTATTTTATTAACCGTTTTAAATGTCAATTTGTATTCTAATAAAGTTGTTAAAAATTGAATTAAAATTAGAATAAGAATGAATGAAACATCCCCGTTAAAATTATTTTTAAAAATTGTAAATCCTAAAAAAAGGAATAAAATTAAATATAAAAAGAAAATATATATTCCAGAAATTAGACTGTAGCGAACTTTTATCTTTTGAAAATTACTTTTGTCGATTTTTAAAATTAATCTTGGTAAAATATTTTCGAAAGGATATTTAATCCTTGTTGCCTCAAAATATTTATCATTTTCATTAGCAAAAAAGTATTTGTCCGTAATTTTTTGATAGCCTGAATTACTCGCAAATTCGATCATCTTACCTTTCCTAATCGAATACTCTCTTAAAAAGTTCTCAATTGATTGACTACTTGATGATTTTAAATCTATTTTTTTAATTACAAGCATACGTTAAACAGGGATTTTACTCGAAATTTCTTTCAAAATGATAAATTAATTTAAATTACATTTTAAAAAGCCTTGTCAAGTTTCAAAACCCTTAACAAGGCTAAACTAAATACCAACCAAATTTAAACAAATTTTCAGTTAAAATAATCCGCCATCTTTCTGTTTTTCAAAATAATCATCAATTTTCAGAATTTCACTTTTTGATGCTTTTACCGCGATCTGATCGCAAATTTCATTTTGTGGATGTCCTGCGTGACCTTTTATCCAATGAAATGCAACGGTGTGTTTTTTAATTAAAGGCAATAATCTTTGCCACAGATCTGGATTTTTTTTATTTTTAAAACCAATTTTCACCCAGTTTTGCAACCATTTTTTGTTGATGGCTTCAGAAACATATTTGCTGTCAGTGAAAATGTGAACGTCTTCTTCTGGATTTTTCAATTGTTCTAAAGCCACAATTACCGCTAACAGTTCCATTCTGTTATTGGTCGTTAAACGGAAACCTTGGGCGAAATTTTTAGAAAAATTTTTCTCAGCGACTTCCATTACAATACCGAAACCACCTTTACCAGGATTTCCACTGCAAGCGCCGTCTGTATAAATATCAATTCTCAAGTTTTTTTATTTAAGTAGTTTTCTCTAGCAAATTAAGCAGATTTTTTATCAATCTGCGTCATCTGCTAAATCTGCGAGAAGTAAAAATCCTAATTATTTTTTGAGAAAATTTAGAATGGCATTCCGTCATCGTTATCATTCATTGCTGAACCTGAAACATTTGGTTTTTTTGGAAGATCAAACGCGGCGCCTGGATCAATGGTTGTTCTGAGTTTTTCAAAACCTGACATTTCTTTATTTTTATCGGATGTTTGATAATCATTTGCGCCGCCATATAAATTGAGGTCTGCAAACTTGGCTATATTTTTATAAAAAGACATGCGAACTTCAGATGTTGCACCATTTCTATGTTTGGCGATAATTAATTCTGCCTGATTGTCTGTGCTTGTTTGTTCGCCTTCTGGATCATTATCCCAAACGCCAATCTTATAATATTCTGGACGGAAAATAAAGGAAACAATATCTGCGTCTTGCTCAATGGCACCAGATTCACGCAAATCTGAAAGTTGTGGTCTCTTTCCAGGTCGAGTTTCTACACTTCTAGAAAGTTGCGAAAGCGCAACTACCGGAACATTTAATTCTTTTGCGATGGCTTTTAAAGAGCGGGAGATCATTGCAATTTCCTGTTCACGATTTCCACCACCACCGCCTTTTCCAGAATTTGCGGTCATTAATTGTAAATAATCTACCATTATTATTTTTACACCGTGTTGCATTACCAATCTGCGGCATTTTGCACGGAAATCAAAAACAGAAAGTGAAGGTGTTTCATCAATAAACAAGGGTGCGTTTTCCAATTCAGAAACATTTCTAAATAAAATTTCCCATTCTTCATCGCTCATTTGTCCTTTTCGTAATTTCTCGGAAGAAATACCAGTTTCAGAAGCAATCATTCTAGTAATCAATTGAACTGAAGCCATTTCTAAAGAAAATAATGCCAATGGGATTTTATGTTCTACGGCAATATTTCTTGCCATTGACAATAAAAAAGCAGTTTTTCCCATGGCAGGACGCGCTGCAATAATAATTAGATCTGAATTTTGCCAACCGCCAGTTTCTTTGTCAATTCCAGAAAAACCAGATGGAATCCCAGAAATTCCTTCTTTGTCACGAAGTAATTTTATTTTCTCTATTGCTTCTTTCACCAATGAATTAGCGGTATCAAAGCCTTTTTTAATGGTTCCGTTGGTAATATCAAAGAAAGACTGTTCTGCTTTATCTAATAATTCAAAAACATCGGTCGTTTCTTTATAAGAAGAGTCAATCACATTTGCGGAAACATTAATTAGCGAACGTAAAATGAATTTTTCTAAAACGATTCTAATGTGGTATTCAATGTGCGCGGAAGAACTTACGGCTAAAGTTAAATCTATTATGTAATTATCTCCGCCAGCAGAACTTAGACGTTCGGTTTTTTTTAATTCCTGAATAACAGTCATTAAATCTACGGGTGCATTATCTTCAAATAAAGAAGTAATTACGGTAAATATTTCCTGATGACGCGGATCGTAAAAAACATCTGCTTTTAAAAGATCAATTCCATAATCCAGACCTTTCCTATCAATCAAGAAAGAACCAAGAACTAATTTTTCAAATTCAATCGCATTTGGCGGCATTTTTCCGTCTGAAATCGATAATTCTTTTGCGAAATTCCCATGAATTAATGAGGAAAGTGTTTCTTTCTGAGCCATTCAACAAAGATAAAATAATAAAACTTTTAAGGAAAATTACTAACTAACATTCTTTTAAAATAGTTATTAAATTATTGATTATCATTGCTTTAAAAAATATTTAATGTTAGTAAGTTGAAAAAAAGCAAACCAGAAATTCTAGCCCCGATTGACTCATCTATTTTATTTTTTTAATTGAATCGTCGAAACTCGCTTCTCGTTTTGGAACGGCATCCTTTTTTGGTGCGATCGAAGCGAGCCCCAAAAAAGATATAGTGGAAAGCGGGCGTAAGATTGGAAAAGCACATAACTTTCTTGCTCCCAAAATCTCTAATATTCCATTTTACGCAATTTCGGAAAAGCGCCGGCGACGAAAAGGGAAATTGCCACCGTCATAACACCACCGAGAACCACGGAACGCACCACGCCGAGTAATTTTGCAGCAACGCCACTTTCAAATTGACCCATTTCATTGCTGGACATTATGAAAATAGAATTTACACTCAAAACGCGTCCCCGAATATGATCTGGTGTTTTTAACTGCACGATGGTGCCGCGAATTACGACAGAAATTCCATCTACCATACCGCTTAACATTAAAAAAGCAAAAGACAAAAAATACCAAGTTGACAAACCAAAACCGATAATGCACAAACCAAAAGCAGCAACGGCGACAAGCAGAATTTTACCTTGATTTTTACGCAAAGGAACGAGCGCCAAAAAGACAATAATACACATTGAACCAATATCTGAGGCGGCATTTAGAAAACCAAAACCTTCTGCACCGACTTTTAAAATATCGCTCGCATAAACTGGGATCATAGCAACGGCGCCACCAAATAAAACGGCGAACATATCCAAAGATATGGCGCCTAAAATCACTTTTGTTTTGTAAATAAAATGGATGCCTTCACGCATACTTTCCCAAACTCGCACTTCTTTTTTATTATGTTCTGACTCTTGCGGATTGACTTTCCAAAAGAAAAAACTGGCAAACGTAACGAGTGCGACAATGACCACGATGGTCCATTTTATAGTGATGAAACTAATTAAAAGTCCGCCAACTGCATGTCCACAAACTGCTGCGGTGAGAAATGTGGCTTGGTTTAAAGTAATTGCGCTCGGTAAATTTTCTTTTTTTACGATTTTAGGAATCATGGAAGGGACGATCGGACCAATAAAAGCACGCGCAATTCCGGTAAAAAATATAACGCTGTAAATATAATAAGTGGTTTGATGTCCTGTAAAACCTAAATCTATAAAGGCGGGAATTAAAAGTAAAGCAATTAAAATGACATAACTGTAATTACAAATAAGCAGCAGCCTTTTTTTTTCGTTCATATCAATTACGTGTCCCGCATAAAGTGCCGTGGAAACCGCGGGAACAACTTCTGAAAGACCAATTAAACCGATAGAAAGTGGATCTTTTGTTAACTGATAAACCCACCAACCTAAAAGCGTTGCCAACATTCTGAAAGCAAAAATTAGTACAAATCTGCCAGAGAGAAGGTTTCGGAATTCAGTATTCCTGAGGATACGAAGTGGTTCCAGTGAAATCATTTGGCAAAAATAAACTTAATAGAGTATAAAAATTGAACTTATTAAATTTATTTAAAATCAAAAAAACGTTGAATCCATTTAACGGTGTTCTAAACAAATTAATTTTAATAAAAAAACCACACTAAAAAGTGTGGTTAATTCGTTCCAAAAGAAAATATTATTTGGTTTTAGAAGCTTCAACAGAAACTTTTCTAAATTCTTTAAACATTTTGCTTAATTCTAAAGCAGATTTTCTAGCTCTAGTTCCGGCTGCTTTATTGCCTTTTTCTGATTGTTGAGTTGATTCGTTTGTAAATGCTTCAAATTCTGCATTGATTTTTCCGATTAGTTCTTTCATAATAAATATTAAATTGTTATATATTGAAGCAAATATAGCATTTTAGAGCGATTTACAAAGGTTTTTAAAAAAAATATTGAATTTTATAAAAAAAATTTATAAATGCTTTGCATAATCAGGGATTTTTAAAATAAAAAAAACGCTTATAATCAATCGATTATAAGCGTTTAAAGTACCTCGGACGGGACTTGAACCCGTACATCCTTACGGACACAGGATTTTAAGTCCTGCGTGTCTACCAATTCCACCACCAAGGCAAAAAGTGGAGCGAAAAACGGGACTCGAACCCGCGACCCCGACCTTGGCAAGGTCGTGCTCTACCAGCTGAGCTATTTTCGCGTTTTATTTTCAAAAAAATGGTGCGGATGAAGGGACTCGAACCCACACACCTCACGGCACCAGATCCTAAGTCTGGCGTGTCTACCAATTCCACCACATCCGCCTTAAAATGAACTTCTTTTCTTTTTTTGTGAGTGCAAATATAAAGCGTTTTATTTTTTGCACCAACTTTTTCTAAAGAAAAAATAAAAAAATAATTTTAGCTGACTATTTTTTTTAATTAAAATCATTTTTATTACTTTTACATCATACAAAACAAGAACATGGATTTACAAGGTACAATTAAAAAAATAACTGATTTACAGACTTTTAACAGCGGTTTTCAGAAAAGAGAAATGATTCTGATGACGGAAGAGCAATATCCGCAACCAATTAGTATAGAATTTCTTCAGGACAAAGCAGATTTAGCAAGTCAGTTCAGTGAAGGTGAAAGAGTGAAGGTTGGGATCAATATTAGAGGGAGAGAATGGACTTCCCCAGACAATGTGGTGAAATATTTTAACTCAATCGTTGGATGGAGAGTAGAAAAACTAGATGCCAATTCTGCCGAACCAACTTCTGCAACACCAAGTTCAACACCAACTCCTTCTACCGCAAATGCAACAGATGTTTTCGCTGAAGATGAAGATGATCTACCTTTCTAAAATTAATAAATAATTGATATTTTTAAATCCTGCTCTTTTGGTGCAGGATTTGATTTTTAAAAGAGAATGTTCTTATTAAATTCAAAAGAAATTTCTTTTCCAAATCCAGAATTTTATGATTCTGAAGATGGTTTATTGGCAATTGGTGGTGACCTTTCGCCGGAAAGATTAAAGCACGCCTACGAAATCGGACTTTTTCCCTGGTTTAATGAACGTGAGGCAATTCTTTGGTGGTGCCCAGATCCACGATTTGTATTATTCCCTCATAAATTGAAAATTTCTAAATCGATGCGGAAAATTTTAAATAAACAAGAATTTCAGTTTACGGAAAATAAATGCTTCAGAGAAGTTTTAGTAAAATGCCAAAAAATTGAGAGAAAAGATCAAGACGGAACCTGGCTTTCAGATTCTTTAATAGATTCTTTAGCAGAACTTAACTCGCAAAACATTGCACAAAGTATAGAAGTTTGGCAGAACGAAAAGTTAGTTGGGGGGTTTTATGGCTTGAAGATCGGCAAGGTTTTTTGTGGTGAAAGCATGTTTTCTGAAGTTTCAAATGCCTCTAAAGCTGGCTTTATAAATTTTGTTTCAAATAATAAAAAAAAATTCGAATTGATTGATTGCCAAATTCACTCTGACCATTTAGAAAGTTTAGGTGCAGAAATGATTTCTAAACAAGCGTATTTAAAAATTTTAAATAAACAAAATGAAGCCTGAAAAAGAAAAGTGGATTTTATTAATTGTGCTTTCCTTGATCTGGGGCTCGTCTTTCATTTTGATTAAAAAATCTTTGGAACATTTCAATCCTTTTGAAGTCGGTGCTTTACGGGTTTTAATTGCAGGTATTATTCTTTTGCCTTATGCCATTTTAAAAATTAAATTATTTCCAAAAAAATTACTGAAATGGCTCATTTTAGCCGCTGTCACGGGAAACTTCATTCCCATGTTTCTTTTTCCGATCGCCGAAACGAAAGTTTCCAGTAGCATTGCTGGAATTATCAATTCTATGATGCCAATTTTTATCATCATTATCGGACTTTTAATCTGGAAATTTGAAACTACAAAACGACAGCTAATTGGCGTTGCGATAAGTTTTACAGGAACTTGTATTCTGACTTTTGCAACGGGCGAAACGGGTGGTTTCAAACTCTGGCCTATTTTACTTTTATTAGTGGCGACCTTATGTTACGCGATTAGTATGACGACGGTAAAAGCGAAACTTCAAATTATTCCTGCTAAAGTTTTATCAGCCTTTGTCTTTTCAATTATTTTGATATTACCTTCTTTGATCGCTTTGGTTTTCGCGGGATTTTTTCAAGAATTTTCTTTTGATAGAAGTCATTACGAAGGTTTAGGATTTGTTTCACTTTTATCAATTTTCGGGACCGGATTAGCGATGATGCTTAATTATCGTTTAATGAATATTTCTACACCTCTGTTTGCATCAACAGTTACATTATTGATGCCTATTGTTGCAGTAATGTGGGGGATTTTAGACGGTGAAAAATTAACTGCGTTTCAGTTTATCGGAGGGTTAATAATTATTAGCGGACTAATATTTTTAAGAGCAAAAAAAATGAAAACTGAATTGAACGAAAATTAGTAAATTATTAAATAGTGATTTCATTTAAAAAGCGATTTATTACTCAAAACGTTATTTTCTACTGCATAATTATTTCATAAATTAGCACCATGTTTATACAAGACTATATTTCAAAGGATTTTCCAGCGTTTGATATTAACGATTCTATCGAAAATGCCGCGGAAATGGCAAAAGAATTCTCTTATTCACACGTTTTTGTGACCAGAAATAATACTTTTTTAGGAGCAATTAGCCACGCATTTTTGGAAGAAAGTCCCGAAGGAAGTTTGCAAACTTTAGAGATTCATTTTGAACGATTTGGTGTTTTAGAGGACGGACATTTATTAGATACAATTAAACTTTTTCATATTTTTAATTCTAATCTCGTTCCTGTCATAGATAAAGAGGAGCGGTATTTAGGTTATATTTCCTGTGATGATATTTTTAATGAATTTTCGAAATATCCTTTGTTTTCAGAAAACGGTGCGGTTATAATCGTTCAAAAAAACGCCCGCGATTATTCTTTTAGTGAAATTTCAAAAATTGTAGAAGAAAACAATGCAAAAATATTTGGTAGTTTCATTAGTGCCGTTGAGGGTGATGATGTACAAATTACTTTGAAAATCAGCAGTGAAAATCTCAGTTCAATTGATGAAACCTTCGAAAGATACGGGTACGAGGTTGTTGTAAAACATTATGACGATGAAAAAGAAGAACTTCTAAAAGCACGTTTTGGCTTTTTTCAAAAATATTTAGAATTTTAAATTATGAAATATCATTATTCAATGTCCAAAATAAATGAAATGCTTTCAGTGTTCCATCTGACAAATAAAAACATTAAAATTATCAGATGAAAGCTGCCATTTATTCACAAAAAAAAGATCTCGATACTTTTCTTTATTTAAGTAAATTTATATCAGAACTTAAAAAGAAAAATGTAGAAGTGACGCTGCATGACATGATGGTGGAAAGTCTTAATTTTTCCAAAGATTTCCAAACCTATTCTAATAAAAAAAATCTAAGAGACCAAAACGTAGACTTATTTTTTAGTTTTGGCGGCGACGGAACCATTCTTAATGCCTTGATTTTTATTGAAGATTTAGAAATTCCTATTGTTGGTGTAAACACTGGCAGACTCGGTTTTCTTTCAAGTTTTACAAAAGAGGAAGTTTTTAATGAATTAGATTCAATATTAGCACAAAATTATGTTTTGAGTTACCGCTCGGTAATAGAAATTGTGGCTCCAAATTCGGGTATATTTTTTCCTTATGCTATAAATGACATTAGTATTTCCCGCAAGGAAACGACTGCAATGATCACCGTACAATCTTTTTTAAATGATGAATTTCTAAATGTTTTTTGGGGCGATGGCCTAATCATTTCCACGCCAACTGGTTCCACTGCGTATAATTTAAGTTGCGGCGGTCCAATAATTTCACCTGAAAATAATGTTTTCGTAATTACGCCCATAGCGCCGCATAATTTAAATGTGAGACCTTTGGTGGTAAATGATAATGTAGAAATAAAATTGAAAATTGAAAGTCGTGTGCCGCAATATACGCTTTCGATGGATTCCAGACTATGCCACATGAATACCAATATTGAAATTATATTAAGGAAAGCGTCTTTTCAAATTGCTTTGGTACAGCCAAATAATTTAAGTTTCTATGAAACTATCCGTCAAAAATTACTTTGGGGAAATGATAAACGAAATTGATTTATTAAAATTATTTTAATTGACAAAACCACTCTTCTTTCAAAAAATCGTAGACTTCTATACCTTCTATTGAGTTAAAAGTATGCAGCCCCAAATAATTCTTTGGAGGAAAAATACTTTCCGAAATTTCTTCAGTATAAAGTTGGGTTGTTATTTCTATTATTTCATTGATCACTATATTAGCTACGTAAGTTTCCCTACAATTTTGAGAAGGCCTGTACATTTTATTGTTCTTAATAAAAATATTCCCTGCATTTTCTTCCAAAAAAACATTTTAACTAAAATTTAGATCAGATTAATATTTAAAATTTAAATACATTTTTTCAGGACTAAAAAATTTATGCATTATATTAAGTTTAAATAAATCATTAACTTTACCGTACTTTTCAAACAAAATTTTTTAAAAACATATTATGAGCAGAAAGTTTCCGGCCGGAGTTGCCACAGGTGAATTAGTATCAGACATTTTTCAATATGCAAAAGAAAATAAATTTGCTTTACCCGCGTGTAACGTCATCGGCTCTAGCAACGTGAATGCTGCTATGGAAGCTGCTGTGAAAGCGAATGCGCCATTGATCATTCAGTTTTCAAATGGTGGTTCTGTCTTTAATGCCGGAAAAGGTTTAAGCAATGAAAACCAGCAAGCTGCAATTTTAGGGGCAATTGCGGGCGCAAAACACATTCATACATTAGCAGAAGCATATGGGGCAACCATCATATTACATACGGATCATTGTGCAAAAAAATTATTGACTTGGATTGACGGTTTAATGGATGCAAACGAAATTTATTTCAAACAATATGGCAAATCGCTTTACTCGTCTCATATGCTGGATTTATCCGAAGAGCCATTAGAAGAAAACATGGATATTTCCTGTAAATATTTTGAAAGAATGGCGAAGATTGGGATGACTTTAGAAATTGAATTAGGAATTACAGGAGGTGAAGAAGATGGCGTGGACAATTCCGACGTAGATTCTTCAAAACTTTATACGCAGCCCGATGAAGTTTCTTACTGCTATGAAAGATTAAAACAAGTTTCACCAAACTTTACAATTGCAGCGGCTTTTGGTAATGTTCACGGTGTTTATAAACCAGGAAATGTAAAATTGACACCGAAAATTTTAGATAATTCTCAGAAATACGTTCAGGAAAAATTTGGAACAAAATCAAATCCTATTAATTTTGTTTTCCACGGAGGTTCCGGTTCAACTCAGGCAGAAATTAAAGAAGCAATTGGATATGGCGTAATAAAAATGAATATCGATACCGATTTGCAATTTGCTTACACAGAAGGTATTAGAGATTACATGATTTCAAAACAGGAATATTTACAATCTCAAGTAGGAAATCCTGACGGAGCGGAAATTCCTAATAAGAAATATTATGATCCAAGAGTTTGGGTGAGAAAAGGTGAAGAAACCTTTATTATAAGATTAACTGAGGCGTTTGAAGATTTAAACAATATAGACACACTATAAAACTTGTAAAAAGTACGATGTATAAAGTAGATTTAACTTTGTACATTTTACTTTATACATTAAAAACAATAAAGAATGGCATTCGACTGGTTTAAAAGAAAAGCTAAAAATATCACGACTTCTACGGAAGATAAAAAAGATGTACCGCAAGGTCTTTGGCACAAAACACCGACGGGTAAAACTATTGAATATGAGGAACTTAAAAGAAATAATTACGTTTCCCCAGAAGATAATTTTCACGTAAGAATTGGAAGCAGAGAATATTTTGATATGCTTTTTGACGGCGCAAAATTTAAAGAATTAAACGCCGATGTTGAAAGTATCGATATGTTGAAATTTGTTGATACAAAATCCTATACAGACCGTCTTAAAGAAGTAAAAGCCAAAACAAAATTGACCGATTCGATTAGAAATGCAGTTGGTGAAGTGAACGGAGTAAAAATGGTAATTTCCTGTATGGATTTTGCCTTTATTGGTGGTTCACTAGGCTCTGTAATGGGAGAAAAAATCCGAAGAGCGGTAGATTACTGTATTGAAAAAAGATTGCCTTACATGATTATTTCTCAGTCAGGCGGCGCGAGAATGCAGGAAGCAACATATTCTTTGATGCAATTGGCGAAAGTTCAATCGAAATTAGCGCAATTATCAGAAGAAGGTTTGCTTTATATCGCGTATTTATGTGATCCCACTTTTGGCGGAATTACTGCTTCTTTCGCAATGACTGCAGACATCATTATGGCAGAACCTGGCGCATTAATCGGTTTTGCTGGCCCGCGTGTGATTCGTGAAACAATTGGTAAAGATTTACCGGAAGGTTTTCAAACCTCAGAATTTTTACAGGAAAGAGGCTTTGTAGATTTTATCGTTAAAAGAACAAACATTAGAGAAAAAGTATCACAAACCGTTCGACTTTTAACGAATGCATAAAATATAAAATTCACATTAATTTATTGATAATCTCTCTTTTACCGGAGAGATTTCTTTTATGAGAACTTTTAAAATATTAATTAACTCATTACGGTCTCTAACTTTTGAGAAAATCTGGAAACTGATTCGTTTGTTTCTAAGAAATCCCTTATTTACACTAATCTCTTTTTACGCGACCCTTAAAACTTTTAATATTGCTAAAAAGGAATATCCAAAAACAAACTCTAATAACGGCGCGGGAAATGCCTTTCGCCATGCACTTTGGTGCTGCTTGATAATGATGTATTGCTGCAAAATTTCTTCACCGAAAAAGTCTTTAATTTTCTGTAAAAAAATGACGGATTTACATGAAGAACTTTTTCCAAATAAACCATTAGAGACGAAAATGGATCTTAATAACAATAAATTCGGGATGGATTTTTTCATGGGAATGCTTACGGAAGTTCACCGACAGTTTTTTGAAACTTCTTTTTTTATTGAAAAATTAAAAGAAAAAACTGCTGAGGCTAAAGTTTTAAAAGATCTAAATCATAACTTTGAAGGAAACTTAGTTTATTTGGAAGATTAAAAGATTTTTTTTAATACTTAACTAAATATACCCGTTGTAATCCCAGCTGATTTTAATCTATTCATCGCTTAATCCAGTTGTTTAGAAAACTCTATTTAAATTAAATTATGAAACTAAAATTTATATTCCTTCTCTTCTCAGCTACTTTATTTGCTCAAAGTCAATATCTTACACCATTTGAAAAAGGAAACGGAAATCAATCTGCAACCTATCCTGAAGTCGTAAAATATTATGAAAATCTTGAGAAAATTTTTGATAAAATAAAAGTCATTGATTTGGGTTCTACAGACGCAAATGAACCTTTACGATTAGTCCTGTTTAATCCAGACAAAGTTTTTAATCCTAAATTTTTTACAAATAAAGCGGTAATTTTTATTAATAATGGTATTCATCCAGGCGAACCAGACGGTATCGATGCCACAATGATGATGATGCGCGATTATGCAACAGGTAAATTAAAAGCGCCAGAAAATACAATAATTGCTGCCATCGAAGTTTACAATATTGGTGGAATGCTTAATCGTGGCAGTTTTTCACGAGCCAATCAAAATGGTCCCGAAGAATATGGTTTTCGTGGAAATGCTAGAAATTTAGATTTAAACAGGGATTTTATAAAAACAGATTCTAAAAATTCTGATAGTTTTCAAAAGATATTTCAAACCTTAAATCCGGATGTTTTCATCGATAATCATGTGAGTGATGGCGCGGATTACCAATACACTTTGACCTATATTCTAACTAATAAAGAGCGTCTGGGAAATGTGCTTGGAAATTTTTATCACGGCGAAATGAATGATTGGATCGTGACAGATTTAAAAAAGAAAAATATCGACCCAATTCCTTATGTAGAAGTCGAAGGGGAAAGCCCTGAAAAAGGTTTTACACAATTTATGGATTCGCCCAGATATTCCACAGGCTACACTTCTTTATTTAATACCATCGGAACTATTCCTGAAACGCACATGCTAAAACCCTGCAAAGACCGCGTGAAAGTGACCTATGAAAACATGCTCAGTTACATCACTTATCTTGACCAAAACTATTTGAAAATAAAACAACTAAGACAAAAAAACCTCGAGCAATATTTGCCGAAAAAATTTTACGCTATTCAATTTGCAATTGATTCTACGAAATTTAAAACAATAGATTTCAAAGGCTTTCAAGACGGTATGAAACCGAGCGCAATTTCAGGATTTCCGCGATTATTTTACGACCGCACAAAACCTTACACTAAAAAAATTCCTTATTACAACGCTTATAAATCAACAAAAAATATTGTAATTCCAAGTTATTATGTGATTCCTCAGTCTGAATGGCAAATAGTAAAAAATTTAAAAAGAAATCAGATTCAATTTATTGAGTTAAAAAATGACAGTTTAATTACAGTGCAATCTTATAAAATTAAAGATTACAAAACCGTTCCTAAAGCATACGAAGGTCACTATTTACACTTCAACACCGAGGTTTCCACGACAACAGAAAAAGTTCAGTTTAGAAAAGGCGATTATTTAATTCCTTTAAAACAAAAAGGTGTAAAATATTTGCTTGAAACTTTAGAACCCGAGGCCGTTGATTCTTTCTTTAATTGGAATTATTTTGATTCATTTTTAGGACAAAAAGAATATTTTTCTGCTTATGTTTTTGAAGATACCGCTGGAAAATTGTTAAAAGAAAACTCTACTTTAAAAGAAAATTTCGAGAAGAAAAAAGCCGAAGATGCTGCATTTGCAAAAGATGGAAAAACCCAACTGGATTGGATTTACCGCAACTCAAAATATTTTGAAAAGTCTTTAAATCAATATCCAATTTATAGAATTCCTTAAAATATTTTACTTAAAAAAATACCTTATTTTTACCTAAATTTTTTGAATGGTTTTAAGCAAAATTTGGAGCGCCTTTATCATCGTGGCTATTTTTGTAGCGGGTATAAAATATGTTTCATCTAATAATTATGGCAGTATTTTCAATGATATGGTCGTTGGAAAAGGCAGCGATACTATTCAAATCGCCACTAAAAAATCTGCAGAACTTTCGCCATTTATTTTAAATAATTTAAACAAAACCCCCAATTTTGCCGTCGGCAGAATTCATTACAAAAACAACCCTGAAAAAGCCGAAGTTCAAGTTTATAGAATTCAGGAAACCGACGGTGTGATTGGAACGAGCCAAGTTGCAGTGAATATTTGCCTTGGTTTAATCGGTATTATGACACTCTTTATGGGTTTTATGGCGATTGCCGAAAGAGCTGGCGGGATTAATCTTTTAAGTAGAATGATTCAGCCATTTTTTTCAAAATTATTCCCAGAAATTCCGAAAAATCATCCTGCTTTCGGACATATGTTATTGAATTTCAGCGCTAATCTTTTAGGTTTAGATAATGCAGCGACGCCTTTTGGTTTAAAAGCAATGGAAAGTTTACAAACTTTAAATCCCGACAAAGAGCGCGCGAGTAATTCGCAAATCATGTTCCTCTGTTTGCACGCAGGCGGAATGACTTTAATTCCAGTTTCAATCATCGCAATTCGTGCTTCAATGCATTCTGTGACGCCAACTGATATTTTTCTGCCTTGTATGATGGCAACTTTTGCGGCAACTTTAGCGGCGATGATCGTTGTGTCAATCCATCAAAAAATAAATTTATTTCAACCAGTTGTGATTGCTTATGTTGGTGGAATTTCTGCATTGATAGGATTATTGGTCGTTTATTTGGTAAGATTAAATAAAGAAGATCTTGATAATTTCAGTAAAGTTTTAAGCAGCGGAATTATATTGTTGATTTTTATAGCCATCGTTTTGGGCGCACTTTATAAAAAAATAAATGTTTTCGATGCCTTTATTGACGGCGCAAAAGAAGGTTTTTGGGTTTCTGTAAAAATTATTCCTTATTTAGTTGGAATGTTGATCGCGATTTCATTGTTAAGAACTTCCGGCGTTTTTGATGTCATAATTGACGGCATGAAATATCTCGCAAACCTCGCAAACCTCGACACACGATTCGTTGACGGACTTCCAACGGCTTTGATAAAACCACTTTCAGGTTCTGGCGCGCGTGGAATGATGGTTGATACCATGACAACTTTCGGTCCTGACAGTTTTCAGGGAAAATTATCAGCCATTTTACAGGGAAGTTCCGATACTACTTTTTATGTGATCGCCGTTTATTTTGGTGCGGTCGGAATTAAAAACACAAGATATGCAGTTACTGCGATGCTTTTGGCAGATCTGGTTGGCGTTATTGTGTCGGTAATTTTGGCTTATTTGTTTTTTGCATAATTAAATTAAAAAATTTTAAATTAAAAATATAATATAAATGATTCAAGATAAAGACTTTACGCTGCGCTTGGTGCGTCAACTTTCAACTTCTTTGGAAAAATTACTTTTGGGGAAACCTGAAGAAAGTTTAATGGAAAAAGAGCTGGATTTTGATGTTGCCTTACGCGATATTTTTAAAATGGATTTCAAAACATATGCAGAAATTTCTACAGATGAAATGAAACAAATGGTTTTTGATCTAGAAGACCGCAATCATGTGGATTATTTTCTATTGATCGGGAATTTATTTTATTACCAATGGAAGGAAAATAAAAATGAAAATTACCAGCAAAAAGCAATTATGGGTTATGAAAATTATCTGCAGAAAAGTGGCGTTTTCGCTTTGCCAATCATTACCAGAATTGGCGAACTAAAGAAGGTTTAATTTAATGGAAGATTTACATGTGCTACTTTCTGAGAAGAAAATTGAACTGCAAAAAATAAAGAAAAAGCAAAGTCTCTTAGGTTGGTTTCGAGTGGTAACTTTTCTTGCGCTTACCTACTTTTTATTGCAATATTATATTTTTGAAAGTGGCTTAAAAATTCATTTATACCTTGGGATTTTCTTCGTTTTTTTATTTTTTGCTTTAGGTTTTTTATTGGTCAATGTAAAGCAGCAGTTATTATTTATCAAAAATTATCTGCATATTGGGAATCAAATCATTACGAAAACAGAATTTGAAACAGGTTTAAATCTTGATGAAAATATTGATGATCACGCCTTTGCAAAAGACTTAGATATTTTAGGGAAAAATTCCTTGTTTTCAAATTTAAGTTACTGTGAAAGTAATTTAGGAAAAAATAAATTAAAAGATTTTCTTCTAAATTTAAATTTAGAAAAAGACAAAATTGTTTTGCAACAAAAATCAATTCAAGAGTTGTCTAAAAAAATAAAATGGAATATTCATTTTTTGACCTTGGCGAAAAACCTTGACATAAAAGGCAATATAAACCATCCTGAATTCAAAGAAGCTGTTTTTGAAAATCAACCTTTGGCAAAAGTTGCCGTAATTCTGGTTCCGATTATTACCTTCGGCGTTATAATTTCTTTATTTTTCATTACAACTTCGGGCCTTTATTTAACTTTAATTTTTGCTGGAATTCTAGTAGTATCTCAATTTACTTTAACCCATTATAAGAAAAATTTTGAGCAAATTTCCGGAAATCTGGAATTTAATTCTACACAATATGAACAGTTTTTATCTCTATTTTCGCTCATTGAGAATGAAAATTTCGAACAGAAATTAAATGTCCATCTACAAAGTAAATTTATTTCTGGAAAAAGTAATTCTTCAAGGAAAGAGATTGAAAAGCTTTCACGTTTACTGAGAAATTATGAAAGTGGATTCAGTAATATTGGTGTTATCCTAAATAATTTTTTTCTGTGGAAACTCTATTTTGCGATAAAAATTGAGAAACAAATTAAAAATATTGAGCATGATCTGCCACAATGGTTTGAAGCCTTCGCAGAATTGGAGGCATTAATTTCCTTGGGGATTTTTAGTTTTAAAAACCCACATTATATTTTTCCGGAAATTTCAATTTCAGGAGAAAAGTTAGATGTAAAAAAATTAATTCATCCATTATTATTTCAAAAAGAGGTAGTATCTAATAATTTTGAAATTTCACAAAACACAGAAATATCAATTATTACTGGTGCAAATATGACTGGAAAAAGTACTTTCCTGCGTGCAATTGGAACGAATTTAATTCTTGCAATGATTGGTTGTCCGGTTGCGGCAGAAAAATTCAGTTTTATTCCTATGAATTTATTTACTTCCATGCGAACAAGCGATTCTTTGAGCGATGGCACTTCTTACTTTAACGCGGAAATTTTAAGATTGAGAGGTTTGATAGAAAATTTAGAAAAAAGTACTCCACAGTTTATCATTTTAGATGAGATTCTAAAAGGCACCAACTCACAGGACAAACTTACTGGTTCAGAATTATTTTTAGAAAAATTAATGAAATCTTCTACTCTTTTTTCATGTCTCATTGCAACACACGATTTAGAATTAACCAAAATTGAAGACAAATTTCCGCAAAAAATTAGAAATTATTGTTTTGAACTTCAAAATGAAAATGGTGAATTACTTACAGATTATAAACTTCAAAACGGTGTAACGAAAAGCATGAATGCTATTTATTTAATGAGGAAATTTGGGATAATTGACGGATAATTTCAGTTCATAAATTTTAATTAGTGTAACATTTTATAAATAAAGTCAACTTATTCTCTAAGACTATTCATGAAATAACTATGATTAAAATTGCTAAATAGTTGTAATTTTTCCTTAGGTTGTTGCATTTGATCTAAAAAATATAAAAAAATTCAAATGAAAAAATTCATTCTATTTTCTCTTTTTATTTCTTCAAGTTTTGCTTTTGCGCAAAAACAATGGACTTTACAAGAGTGTGTGAATTATGCGTTGCAAAATAACTTACAAATTTTACAAAGTGGTTTAACAAAAAATAATCAGGACTTAAATTTAAAGGCTGCAAAACGCCAGTATTTACCTGGTGTCTCTGCAGCAGTTGCAAATAATGGTAATTTTGGACAAGGACAGGATGTTTTTGGTACTATTCGCAGGAATGATAATTTTAATAATAATGTGAATATTGGCGCAAATATTTTGCTTTTTAATTATGGCCGGTTAGAAAAGCAGATCAGAAAAACTGAGTTTGATGTGCAAGCCACTCAGTTTGATACGGAAACTATTAAAAATGATATTTCTTTACAAATTGCACAGCAATACTTATCAATTTTGTTAAACAAAGAAATTGTAAAAATTTCACAAAGCAGTTTGCAAAATGCACAAAAAGTATATGACCGTGCGAAAATAACTACTGATGTTGGAACAACGGCTAAAACAGTACTTGCTGAAGCAGACGCGTCACTTGCAAGAGAAAAACAAAATGTAAATACAGCAGAAATCAATACGAAAAGAAGTTTATTTGCACTTGCTCAACTTTTACAATTGCCAGATTATAAAACTTTTGAGATTGTAAATGTCCCTGTCGATAATCAACTGGACGCGCCACTTTTTTCTGCCGAAAATATTTTAGATAAAGCAACAAAAGATCGACCGGAAATAAAGGCCGCTGAAAGTAGAATTTCTTCGGCTGTAGCTGAAACAGAAGTTACAAAAACTGCGTTTTGGCCTGCAATTTCTGCAACAGCTGGATTTGGGACCTTCTATTACAATTCTTTGTCTAACACGAATGGAGGACTAGTTCAGCAAAGTGCTTTTAATCAATATTCAAATAATTTTGGACAGCAAATAGGGCTTACGGCAAATATTCCTGTTTTTAACAAGGGAATAACTAGAATTCAGGTTGAGCAGTCTAAAATAAATGAAGATGTTGCGAGAAATAATTTGGAACAGCAAAAACAAACTGTGAAACAGAATGTACAAAAGGCTCAGTTTGACGCGGAAAGCAATTACGAAAGTTTTCTTTCAGCGACACAAGCAGAAAAGAGCAGTGCTTTAGCTTTAGACTTTGCACAGAAAAGTTTTGATGCGGGATTAACTACAATCTATGATTTAAGCAACGCTCGAAACAATTCTGCAAATGCGCAAGGATCTGTCGCACAAGCAAAATACAATTATCTTTTCAGCTTAAAGCTTTTAAATTTCTACGCTGGGATTCCTTTAAGTTTATAAATGTCCAACCAAATTTTACAAAATTATTTACCCGATTCCGCATTTCCTTATTTAAAAATTTGGTTTGCGTCGCATCAGGTCCACTTGCATATTTCGCGCTCCCGCAACAGTAAATTAGGAGATTATCAAAGGTTAAATGATGGTTCGCATAAAATCACTATCAATCACAATCTTCAGCCTGAATTATTTTTCTTTGTCTTAACCCATGAACTGGCGCATTTAATTGCATTTTATAATTTTAAAACCAAACGAATTGCACCACACGGATCAGAATGGAAATCCACTTTTCGTGAAATGCTACTGGAAAGTTTAAACGCTTATTCAGAAGAATTAAAGCCACATATCATACAATTTTCAAAGTCGCCAAAAGCCAACTTCATGGCAAGTGGACCGATAGTAAAATTTTTTCATAAAAACGATTTATCTGGTGATGAGACTTTTATAGAGTCTTTAGAAGTAGGAGATTCTTTTTTTTATAAGAAGCATATTTATGCAATTCGACAGAAACTTAAAAAGAATTATCTTTGTGAAAATCTTACTAACGGTAAAAAATACATCTTTAAACCGCTAGCGAAAGTAGAAAAAATCAAAAATTGTAATGGAAGTTAAAAATCAATATTGTGTCATAATGGCTGGTGGAATTGGTAGTCGTTTTTGGCCAATGAGTACCCAAAAAAACCCAAAACAGTTTCAGGATATTTTGGGAACCGGTAGAACGATGATTCAACAGACATTTGACCGCATTAGTAAATTAATTCCGGTCGAAAATATTTTTATAATTACTAATAAAGAATATGTCGAAATAAGCAGCCAACAACTTCCAGAAGTATCAAAAGAAAACATCGTAGGTGAACCTATGATGAAAAATACGGCAGCCTGCAATCTTTTAATGGTTAATAAAATAGAGGATAAAAATCCTGAAGCAAATATCATAATTTTACCTGCAGATCATTTAATTTTAAAAGAGGATGTTTTTTTAGAAAAAGTGAAAAAGGCATTTGCGCTTACAGAAAAAAACGATTATCTAGTTACCCTCGGCATCAAGCCAACCCGTCCCGACACCGGTTACGGTTATATTCAGTTTATGGATAAAAAGGATGAAACCTATTTTAAAGTTAAAACATTTACTGAAAAGCCAGATTTAGAGATTGCAAAAACTTTTATAGAGTCGGGTGATTTTCTTTGGAATGCCGGAATTTTTATCTGGAATGTGAAAAGTATTAAAAAAGCTTTTAACGATTTAATGCCGGAAATGACTCAGCAATTTTCGGAATGTGAATATAACAATGACGGAGAAAATGCCTGTATTGAGAGGATTTATCCAAAGGTAAATAAAATTTCAATCGACAATGGTATTCTGGAAAAGGCAAAAAACGTCTATGTAATACCTGCAGATTTAGGCTGGAGTGATTTAGGAACCTGGTCTTCAGTTTACGAAAATTCAGAAAAAGATGAGAATCAAAATGCCTTTAAATCAAAACATATTTTAACCTACAATTCTAAGGGAAGTATTATCAAATTAAAGAATAATAATAAAGCTGCTATCGTGGATGGTTTAGAAAATTACATTATTATAGATACTGAAAAAGCACTTTTAATTTGCCCAAAAGAGAACGATCAACTTATAAAAGATTACGTTTTGGAACTAAAAAACTTTAAAAAGGGAGAAAAATTTATGTAAGTTATCTTTGTTTGAAACTTTACAATTTGTCTTTTTATCAATAATTCCACAATTTTTCCTTAATTTTAATAATTAATTATTGTAAATGTTGGTAAAAATTTTCGGTAGCGCTATTCACGGCGTTTCCGCTCAGACTATCACAATTGAAGTAAATGTTGACCAAGGTGTCGGCTATAATTTGGTTGGTTTGGCGGATATTGCAATTAAAGAAAGTAGTTTTAGAATTTCTGCAGCATTAAAAAATGTTGGTTATAAACTTCCCGGGAAAAAAATTACTATTAACATGGCACCTGCAGACCTGCGTAAGGAAGGTTCTGCCTACGATCTTAGTATTGCGATAGGGATTCTTGCCGCTTCCGACCAAATAAAAGCGGAAAATCTTGGTGATTATATTATTATGGGAGAACTTTCACTGGACGGAGGTTTACAGCCATTAAAAGGTATTCTGCCGATCGCAATTAAAGCCCGGGAAGAAGGTTTTAAAGGCATTATTTTACCAAAACAAAATACCAAAGAAGCCGCAATTGTAAACAGTTTAGAAGTTTACGGGGTGGACAACATTAAAGAAGTTATCGATTTTTTTAATGACGGAATTCCGTTAGAACGGACCATAATTGACACCCGCAAAGAATTTCAGGATAAAATAAATTTTTTTCCGTTTGATTTTTCTGAAGTAAAAGGACAAGAAAATGCAAAACGCGCGATGGAAGTTGCAGCTGCAGGTGGTCACAATATTATCATTATCGGTCCGCCTGGAAGTGGAAAAACAATGTTAGCTAAAAGAGTTCCCAGTATTTTGCCACCATTAACTTTAAAAGAAGCACTGGAAACCACAAAAATTCATTCCGTGGCAGGAAAAATGGGAACAAATACAAGTTTGTTAACAGTTCGGCCTTTTCGAGCGCCGCATCACACTATTTCTGATGTTGCTTTAGTTGGAGGTGGTAGTTATCCACAACCGGGAGAAATTTCATTAGCACACAACGGCGTTTTATTTTTAGATGAAATGCCAGAATTTAAAAGAACTGTTTTGGAAGTGATGAGACAACCTTTGGAAGACCGTGAAGTTACCATTTCACGAGCCAGATTTTCTGTCAATTATCCTGCAAGTTTTATGCTTGTTGCTTCTATGAACCCGAGCCCAAGCGGTTATTTTCCAGACGATCCAAAAAATACCTCATCTATTTTAGAGATGCAGCGCTATATGAATAAACTTTCGGGGCCCCTTTTAGACAGAATTGACATTCACATTGAAGTACAAAAAGTTGAATTTGATTTACTCACAGACAAACGGAAAGGAGAAAGCAGTTTGACAATTAGGGAGCGGGTTTTAATCGCACGTGAATCTCAAACCGAGCGTTATAAAGATTTGGAAATCAGCTACAATGCTCAAATGGGACCGAAAGAAATTGAAAAATATTGTGAACTTGATGAAGTTTCTCAAAATTTAATTAAAGTTGCGATGGAAAAACTAGGACTTTCGGCAAGGGCTTATGACAGAATTTTAAAAGTGTCCCGAACCATTGCTGATTTAGATCAAAGTGAAAAATTAAATTCATCACATATTGGGGAAGCAATTCAATACCGAAGTTTAGATCGTGAATTTTGGAATGCGTAAAGGTCTGTTTAAATTTTTTTCAAATGGTGCAGATTCAAAATTTTTTATCTAATAAAATTATGTATTTTTAGGTCATTGTTAATTTTTATTTAATGGAATTATTTCAAGAAGAATTTTCTGCAGAGAAAAACTACTTACCTTATGACGGAACGGTCAAATATTTAGGAAAAATATTTTCGGAAATGGAAGCGCAGAAATTTTATTTAAATCTATTAAATGAAATTGAGTGGAAAAATGACGAAGCCGTAATATTTGGAAAATTAATTTATACCAAAAGAAAAGTAGCTTGGTATGCAGAAGAAGATTTTGAATACACTTATTCTAATCGCACTAAAAAAGCTTTAAAATTTACGGACGATTTACTTTTTTTAAAAAATGTAGTAGAACAAAAAACAGGCGAAATATATAATTCTTGTTTGCTAAATCTATATCATTCTGGTGAAGAAGGAATGGCTTATCACAGCGATGGCGAAAAAGATTTAAAAATGAACGGAGCAATTGCCTCTTTAAGTTTCGGCGCTAAACGAAAGTTTTCATTTAAGCATAAAACAACTAAAGAAAGGATAGATTTTAACCTGGAAGCTGGAAGTTTGTTGGTAATGATAGGCGAAACGCAAAAAAACTGGCTTCACAGACTGCCCCCAACTAAACTTATAAAAACCCCCCGTATAAATTTAACCTTCAGAACGATTTCTACTTGAAATTATTAAATTACTTTTCTGAATACCATCTGGTAGATAGAATTTGTCAACACAGGAATTTCATATGTGAAAACACGTCAAAAAAAATAGACTTTATTTGATTTTTCTAAGAAGTTATATTTTAACATAATTCTGCAAAAGGGATAGTAGCGGCATCCGTTTTCTTACGATGGGGAAGGAAAATAATAATGAAAATAAGCCTTAGCCAAGAAAAGATATAGCGAATAGCCCGGCTGCTTTTCTAAATAGAAAAAGCAGAATGCCCAAAAATTACTGGCTGATAAAAGGTTTTATGCTTCTCTTTTTAAAAGTATTGTCATCATCTACAAATCCAAAATTATAAGAAACTCCAACGCCTAAAGTTTGTTTAATCTGCAACTTCTGAACCTGATCATGGTCATACAATAAATCTAAAGTTACTAAAGTGCTGATAAATTTATTAAATTTTAGATTTAAAATTCCACTATAAGCAATGTCTACACGCTCAGGATGAAAAAGATAATTTGTAAAAAAATTAATGCTATTGGTAAAATTAATATCCTTTAATATTTGTAAGCGGTACTGCAAATTAAGCATCGCACCTAATTCACTCCTCAAACTTTGACCATCCCGTTCTAAACCAAAATTTCCAACTTTTTGAAGTTGCGGATCTGCGACAATTGTAAATTTACCGTTAATAGGCCTAAAAATAATTTGAAAATTTTCTTGAGGATTATACGAAACACCTAATCCTATGTTAATATAGCCCGGTGCTAGAAAGTTAGAAATCTTATCACTTTTTGAAGGCTCGGGTGTTGTGCTGTAATTGTAACCCGGCATAAATTGTGATAAAAACTGAAATCCTGTGGATAGGTAATAATTCTTGCCAATATCATAACCATAATTGGCGCTTAAATCTATATAATCATCAGTTTTTCTGGTAGATTGACCTGCAGAAGCCACAAAACCATAACCCATTTTAAAATTATAATCCACAAAATGACGGTCTTTTTTATAGTTGATTTGATAGCTGAGTTTACCGATTACACCAATATTGTTATTGCCACCGGAGTTCCAGTTTGAAAAGGACGACTGGTTAAAAATTAAATTATTTTGACCGAAATAAAACCATCTTTTTGGATCTTTTGTTCTTAAAAGATTATAGGGCGTAAATGGAATGTCTTTTGGCGTTTGAGGCATTAAAAAATCTGAATTAATAGCCAACGTATCCACGGGATTTATATAAACACGAGACAGTTTAATATTTGTAAGACTATCTAAACTAACAGTGTTTTTTTTCCAATTTAATTCGTTGATAGAATCAATAGATTTAACGAAAGTAGAATCCTGTGCTTTAGAAAGTCCAGAAAGTAGTAGTAGAAAAAGTGCAAATCTCATTGGAAATTATTTTAAAAATAAGTACAAAAGTATTGAATAATAAAATAAAACGGGGAAAAAAATGGCATTATAAAAAAATAACAAAGTGGCTGAAATTAGTAATTTACGACTTTTTTTTGCCAAATTTACTTACTTATATTGTTGGCTTTAGATTTGAACGCAAGATTGGTGATGTTTAAAAATTCAAATACATTTCGGGCAGTTTTATATCCTTTTCTCATGCTGAGCGCAATGTGGCTTGTTTTTATGCTGCAAATACACGGGCTTTTTGAGAACTGCAGTGGTGCGATAATTCCTTTAGCTCCCGAAGGTTTAAAGGGGATTTTCTTTGCGCCTTTATTACATGGCGGCTTTGAGCACATCATTGGAAACAGTTTTCCGATTGCGATTTTGATGTTTCTGCTGTACCAATTTTATCCAAAAGTGGCTAACTTGGTCTTCTTTTTAGGCTGGGTATTAACGGGACTTTTAGTATGGCTTTTGCCTCCTATTGACATTTTCACCGGGCAATATTCCTACACATGTGTAATTGGGGCAAGCGGATTGGTTTATCTGATGGCATTTTTTCTGTTTTTTAGTGGTCTTTTTCGCTGGGATATGAAGCTCCTCGCTATTTCACTCGTAGTCGCTTTATACTATGGTGGTCTAATTTGGGGCATGTTGCCGGAAGAATTATTTTCCCATCTTTCTGAACCCAGTAAAATTTCTTGGCAAACACATCTTGCCGGCGCTTTAATTGGAAGCGTAATGGCTTATATGTTTAAAAAGATGGGTGACAAAAAAAGACGGTTTATCTGGCAATTTACAAATTATTATAGCGAGAAAGATGACAAACTTTGGCAAGCATATAAAGAACAGAATCCCGAACATTTTAATGAATTACCCTATAAAAAGAAAGATGACATTTGGGATCGCTTGGACGATATTAGAAAAAATCACTAAAATTGTGTAGTTTTGGTTTAACTAAGCCAATATGTTTTCAGAAGAACATCTTTACTCCATCGCATTACGAAGAACCAATTTGATTGGTGATATTAATTTTCAAAAATTAGTAGAAGCTGTGGGTTCCGCAAAGGAAGTGTGGGACATTTCAAAGTCTGGTTTAAGAGAGATTACGGGTATTGGTTCAAAAATTTCTAAAGAAATTGGTAATTCTGAAAACTTGAAATTTGCAGAAAATGAATTGAAATTTTGTGAAAAAAATAATATAAAAGTTTGTCTTAGGCATCAAAGTCACTTTCCTATATTACTAAATGAATGTGAAGACGCACCAGCCATTCTCTACAAAAAAGGAAATTTTGATGAAGAGAAGAAAAAAGTTAGCATTGTCGGTACGCGCAATATTACGTCTTACGGTAAATTATTCATTAAAGATCTAACGGAAGCTTTAAAGACACAAAACTGCATTACAATCAGTGGTCTCGCTTTGGGAGCAGATGCCGAAGTTCACCATCATTCCATCAAAAATAGTATTGGTACAGTTGGTGTTTTAGCCCACGGTTTTCACACGTTCTATCCTTCAAAAAATAAAAAACTTTCGGACGAAATTTTAGAACTTGGTGGCTGTTTATTTACCGAATTTAATTCTTCCCAAAAGCCCGATCGTGAAAATTTCATCCAAAGAAACCGATTAATAGCAGGCCTTTCTCCAGCCACAATTGTGGTAGAATCTGCTTTTGGGGGCGGATCAATGAGCACGGCCACTTTTGCCAATTCTTATAACCGAGACGTCTTCGCATTGCCGGGAAAAATCTCTGATAAATACAGCCAAGGTTGCAACCAACTTATTTTTCAGAATAAAGCCCAAATTATTTCTACCATAGATTTACTTTTAGAAAATCTTCGGTTTACCGAGCCGAAAGAAAAAATGGAAGGTCTTTTCCCTACATCAGAAATAAAAAAAATGCTTACAGCATCACAGGAAATGGTTTATAATATTATCGCTCAAAACCATAAAATCAGTTTAGATGATTTAGCCCAAAAATTAGAGCAACCTGCCTATAAAATTTCGGGTGTAATTTTAGAATTAGAGCTTTTAGGACTTTTGAAAAGCTTTTCAGGGAAACAATTTTCTGTAATTTAATTATTGTCTTTTGTTGATAAGTTAGCTAAATTTCTATTATCTTTAAAAATTATTATAACAGACTTTAATTTTGTGAGATTAATAAAATTATACGGGCAAAAATCCCTATTTTCATAAATATTATAAAATCGTTTGCGGGATTACAAAAAAAATTTAAATTTGTTTACTTAACATATATATAATGGAACATTACACGATAGAACAAAAAATTGAAGAATTTATTTCTAAAATCGAAGCCAAAAATCCTAACGAACCAGAATTTTTACAAGCAGTAAAAGAAGTCGCGATTACAGTCCTTCCTTTCATTGCTACACGAAAGGAGTATAGCGGAATGAAACTTCTAGAAAGAATGTCAGAGCCAGAAAGAACAATTATCTTTCGTGTTCCGTGGATTGACGACAGTGGTGAGATACAAGTGAACCGTGGTTTTAGAATACAGATGAACTCTGCAATTGGACCTTATAAGGGAGGGATCCGCTTTCATCCGACTGTAAATTTGTCGGTTCTAAAATTCTTAGCTTTTGAGCAAGTTTTCAAAAATTCATTAACTACTTTGCCAATGGGCGGAGGAAAAGGAGGTGCAGATTTTGATCCACAAGGAAAATCTGACATGGAGGTGATGCGTTTTTGTCAGGCATTCATGACAGAACTTTGCAAGCACATCGGTCCGCAAACTGACGTTCCAGCTGGTGATATCGGCGTTGGAGCACGCGAAATTGGCTATTTATTCGGTCAGTATAAAAAAATCCGAAATGAATTTACAGGGGTTCTTACTGGAAAAGGTATTGCTTATGGAGGTTCATTGATCCGTCCGGAAGCGACAGGTTATGGAGTTGTTTATTTCTGTGAGCAAATGCTGAAAACCATTAACGAAACTATTAAAGATAAAATCTTCGCAGTTTCCGGTTTTGGAAATGTAGCATGGGGAGTTATTAAAAAAGTGGATGAATTAGGTGGGAAAGTGGTTACACTTTCTGGTCCAGACGGTTATATTTACGACAAAGACGGTATTTCTGGAGATAAAATTGATTATTTATTAGAGCTTAGAGCAAGTGGTAACAACCGTGCTGAAGATTACTTGAAAAAATATCCTGAAGCAGAGTTTCACGCAGGTAAACATCCTTGGGAGGTGAAATGTGACGTTGCAATTCCTGCTGCTACACAAAATGAATTAGATCTAACAGATGCTAAAAAATTGGTGGAAAATGGCGTAATGTGCGTTACTGAAGCTGCAAATATGCCGTGTGATCTGGAAGCTATCAATTATTTTGTAGATAATAAAGTTTTATTTTCTCCTGGTAAAGCATCCAATGCGGGTGGTGTTGCCACTTCCGGTTTAGAGATGACGCAAAACTCGATTCGTTTAAATTGGAGTTCTGAAGAAGTAGATGCACGTTTAAAAGAAATTATGATTGGCATTCATACCGCTTGTAGAAATTACGGTAAAGAAGAAGACGGTTACGTAAACTATGTGAAAGGTGCTAATATAGCAGGTTTCGTAAAGGTTGCTGAAGCAATGCTAGCGCAGGGAGTAGTTTAAACTTAAAAAACATTTATAAACCCGGAAGAAATTTCGGGTTTTTTTTGATTTATACTGAAAAGTGGAGTGATGATTTTTATATGAAAAAAAACTTTTGATTTGATTATTAAACTGCAATTAAAGAATACGTTTAGAGAAGTTGTCAATTTATTTAGAGCCGTCGAATTAAATTAGAAAAAAAAGAATTATTTAAATATGAAATAGTCGTCAAGAACATGAACCGCTTTTTATTAGCGTCAGTTTAAATATCCCGCAAAACAAAGCTATTTAGTAGGAAATTTTATATATTTACAGTAAATTAGTATGACGTCGATGTAGACATCTTTGGGTTGTATCTGTTATAATCTAATCGTGGCATATATCGAACTTCGTGTCTGAAAAATAATCAGAAACTTAATTAAGGCTTTATAAATAAAATTAAATATTTACAAGTCAAAATGCTATATCTGCCAACGAAAAAAAATTTATTTAAGATAATTAACAAATAAAAAAATGACAAACTTACTACTCTTATTTCAAGTTATTGTAGCAGCTTCAGTTGGTTTCGTGTGGATTTTTCGATACGATGTGATCATTAAAGAGTTTAAACAATTCGGACTAAGTGATTTAACCCGAACTTTTGTAGGTGCAGCTAAAGTTGCCTTGGCTACATTATTGATCGCAGGGATCTGGTATCCATCATTGGTAGCCATTCCAGCTATTCTAATGGGATTTTTCATGTTAGCCGCCCAATATTTCCATTTCAAAATTAAAAATCCCTTTTTCAAACATTTGCCGTCATTATTTCTATTGATTTTATGTGCATTCATCGCATTAGCTTCATTGAATATTATCTAGACATGAACTTCATTTTTATTTTGTGCGTTTTAATATCAAGTCTTTCTTTTCTGGCATATTCTGTTTCGTATTTTGTTACAACAGATATGAAAAATGAGTTTAAGCGATTAAATGTTGAAAAATTAGGTCTGCTTGTAATTATTTTGGAGATTTTAGGTGCCTTTGGATTATTAGTAGGATTAATGTTTAAACCTATTTTATTAATATCTTCTAGTGGTCTCTCACTTTTAATGTTGCTTGGTTTATTGATAAGAATCAAAACAAAGGATGGTATTTTGATCTCTCTGCCAGCGACCTTTTATATGATTTTAAATGCGTATATATTTTACTTAGGAATTTGTATGACAAGATCATAGACAGGTGCATTTTTAACATTTCCCGAATATTTTCAAAAGGCTATTTTACTACTTTATCTCTTGGAATGAGAAAAAAAATTTAATATCGTTCAAAAAGTGAGTATGCCATTTAGTAAAAATTAAACAGACATCTGATAAGAAGCTATTTTGACATTGGAAAACTAGCTCAGAAATTCAAAAAGATTAAATTTTTTTAATAGAATTTTATTTTCGAATCAGCATATTTACTTTTTCACAAATTACTCAATTCGTTTTTGCATTTTCTCAACCCACACGAAAGCAGCTGGACAAATCAAAGTGTTTTTTAACATTAAGTTATTGATCTGATACACTTTTTTCCGGTCTGTATGCGGATATTCCCGACAGGCTTTTGGACGAACTTCATAAATAGAACATTTGTTGTCATCGTCTAAAAACCAACACGGCAATTTTTTCAAGACCTTGTCTTCATCTTCATCAATTTGCAAAAATTTTGTCTCAAAATCTTTTGGCTTAGTTCTTAAATGTTTGGAAATTCTTTCAATATCTTTTTCAGTAAAAAGTGGACCTGTAGTTTTACAGCAATTTGCACAAGACAAACAGTCAATTTCTTGAAAGACTTCTTCATGCGTTTCATCTGCCAAGTAATCTATATTTTTCGGCGGCTTTCTTTTAAGATTTTCCAAAAACTTTTTATGTTCTTTGGCTTTTTTTTGCGCTTGTATTTTATAACCTTCTAAATCCATTATGATAAATTTGCTTTTTCATAATCTCCGATCTTATCCAAATTTAAAACGGTTGTTTCGTGATTTACGGAGGGCTGAAACATTGGTAAAAATCTTGCTCCGAAAATAATTTCACTCGAAATGTAAGAAGTTCTTTGGACAACAGTACTTGCAAAACCTTCATCGAAAGCGCGAACTTGGGCAAAAACTTCAACATCTGTCGATTTCAAAAACTCAGCAGTATTCTCAAAAAAGGGTGAATTTTCATCAATTTTATGAACAACCGTCCAGTTGAGAACCAGCGCATTAATTTTAGAAAGTTCTGTTTTCAAATTAAAAAATTCCGTTTGAGAATCACTTTGGTCGCGGTTAGTTATCGCTACATTTAAAATTATTTCTGCGTCTGTCAACAAATTGTTTTTAAATGGTGCAATTCTAAACATGAGAGCAGAACCACTTTTATAGGGTGCTATTAAAGCATTTTTACTGAATTTTAAAAAAGCACGCGGTCTGGAAAATCTACCATAAAATAAACCTGTCGCAATTGCAAAAAAGAGTAAGCCGATAAAGGCTTCAAAAGTTGCAACTAAACTCGCCAAAAATCCCACAGGTGCAATTCTACCATACCCAACTGTTGTAAAGGTTTGAGAACTAAAAAAAAAGACATCCATTAACTCATTATGTAGAACGCTGTGATCGATGCCCGTGAGATGCTCAATACCGATGCAAAAATAAATAAAGGCAAAAATAATATTAATAGAAATATACGCAACAATAAGAAATAATATGAATTTAAAACCGCTAAGATTTATCATCACGTGATACCAACTGTATTTTTCAAGTGGATTAAGGCCCGCTCTTCTAACGTTCGGAATTCCGTCATTATTAATAAATCTTCCAGAAGCAGTAGAACTAAATCCCGTATCAATCTCTGGTTTTAATCGGGAAAATCTCTGTGTGAATTTTGACATGCTGCAAAATTAAATTAAAATTTCCTACGCTTTTATTTTATTTAATATTTACAAATTTTTTGTGGAATTGGTTTTAAATGCGTTGAATCATAAAACCGAAGTCTTTAAAATTCGTAAATTTGATCTATGAAAAAGTTAGAAACACCGAAAGACATCGAACTTTTGGTGAATAAATTTTATGACAAAGTAGGTAAAGATGAAACTATCGGTTTTTTCTTTAATGACATTGCAAAAGTAAACTGGAATTTACACTTGCCAAAAATGTATAAATTCTGGGAAACGCTTCTTTTCGGAAAGGCTTCCTATAAAGGAAATCCAATGGCAAAGCATTTTCCTATTAATGACATGCAAGCGATGGAAAAACACCATTTTAAACATTGGCTTTCTCTTTGGATAAAAACTTTAGAAGAAAACTTTGAAGGTGAAATGGCAGAAACTGCAAAAATAAAAGCTGGGAACATCGCAAATTTAATGGCTTACAAAATGGAAATGGCGCGTCGCTAATTTTCATCAAACATATTCTTCTAAAAAATAGATTCTCCAGTTTGCGTGGTAAATTCTTCTAAAAATTTCATGCCGCGGTAGGAATTTCCTTTCACATTTAATTTTGGACTCCAAACTGCGATACAAAAATGATTTGGCATAATAGCAATAATTCCACCCCCAACTCCACTTTTTCCAGGCAGACCGACGAGGAAAGAAAACTCTCCAGATTCATCATAAAATCCGCAAGTCAACATAATTGCATTAACCCGTTTTGCTTTGCTCGCAGACAAAATTTGGAAATTATCAATTGGGTTTTTTCCAGCATTTGCTAAGTATAAAAGCGATCTTGATAATTCTTTGCAAGTCATTTCAATAGAACAAAAATAACAATAAAGCTCTAAAACTTCCTCAGGGTGATTATTAATATTGCCAAAAGATTTCATATAATTACACATCGCCGCATTTCGAAAACTGTTTTTTAATTCACTTGCCGCAACTTTCTCATTAAAAAATATCCTTTTTTCGCCTGATACATTTCGAATAAAATCTAAAATTTCTTCTTTTGGATTTTTAGAAATGTCGAGTAAAATGTCACAGATAACAATCGCACCCGCGTTGATAAAGGGATTTCGGGGGATTCCGTTATCAGCCTCCAATTGCAGCAAAGAATTAAAAGCATTTCCAGAGGGCTCGACGTCCACTCTCTCCCAAAGTTTTTCACCTAAATGCTCATAAGCCAAGGTTAAAGCAAAAACTTTTGAAATACTCTGAATTGAAAATTTCTCCAAAAAATCACCATCACCGAAACTCTCTCTATTTAAATCTGAAAAACAGACGCCGAATTTATCCTCAGAAATATTTGCGATTTCAGGAATATAATCGGGTACTTTACCTAAATTTTCTTTAGATAAAATATCCGCATAAATGGTGGAAATTATTTGAGCGTAGTTGTTTTTCAATTTAATTATTTGGAACTAAATTAATCTACTATATTTCCTCTTCATCATCAAAATACTGAAATAGAAAGTCATTATAAGGAAATCTCGCAATGTGAATACGTTGCACTTCGTCATAGATCATTTTTTTCATTTCTAGAAAGTTTTCCTTTGTCAATGCAGAGATAAAAACCGTCGGGTATTTAGAATTTGCCATCCAGGTTTTTTCCCATTCTTCTAAAGAAATGTTTTTATAGGTTTCTGGCGAAAGATCGTCTTCCGCTTTTTTCTCGTAAGAAAAATCGTCTATTTTATTGAACACCATTATCATCGGTTTTTCATTGGCTCCAATTTCTTCCAGCGTTTGGTTCACAGAATTCAGCTGATCTTCAAAACCTTCATGTGAAATATCAACAACATGAATCAGCAGGTCTGCTTCCCGAACCTCATCTAAAGTGGATTTAAAACTCTCAACTAATTGCGTTGGTAATTTTCGAATAAAACCAACGGTGTCTGTTAGCAAAAAAGGTAAATTCCCAATCACTACTTTCCGAACCGTTGTGTCTAAAGTCGCAAATAATTTGTTTTCTGCAAAAACATCCGATTTTGAAATGGCATTCATCAAAGTAGATTTTCCCACATTTGTATATCCAACCAACGCTACACGTACCATTTTGCCTCGATTATTACGCTGCGTTGCCATTTGCTTATCGATGATTTTCAATTTGTCTTTTAACAACGTAATCCGGTCGCGAATAATTCGACGGTCGGTTTCAATCTCAGTTTCACCAGGACCACGCATTCCAATTCCACCTTTTTGCTTGTCAAGGTGAGACCACATTTTGCTTAATCTTGGCAAAAGATATTGATATTGTGCTAGTTCTACCTGTGTTCTTGCGTATGAAGTTTGAGCGCGTTGTGCGAAAATATCCAGAATTAAATTGGTTCTGTCCAAGATTTTAACCTCAATTTCCCGTTCAAGATTTTTCAATTGAGACGGTGAGAGTTCATCATCGAAAATGATTGTGTTGATGTCATTTTCCGTCACAAAGTTTTTTATTTCTTCTGCTTTCCCCTTTCCTACAAATAGTTTTGAATCCGGCTGGGTCAGTTTTTGAGTAAATCTTTTTTCCACAGTTGCACCTGCCGTGAAAGCCAGAAATTCTAACTCATCCATATATTCCTTTAATTTTTTTTCATCTTGATTCTGTGTTACCACGCCGACAAGAACGGCTTTTTCATATTGGTGCTCCTTTTTATCTAACATATAATTTTATCTCGCTTTATACAAATATAGTGATTATGGAATTTATTTAAAAACAAAAACTCCGCAATATTAAAATTGAAGATTTTAATATTTTAGCTAAAAATAATTAGTCCCAATCTGCCGCTAAAAACTTCATTTCGTGTCCCTTTTCGTCAGAAATTGTAAAGTAATGCCCTTCAATTTTGTATGAATTCATCGTTGGCAAGGCTTTTCCAAAAGCGCTTTCAAGATCCATCATTCCTTCACAGTACATCATTGTACTTTCCACTTGCGAAAATGTAATTTTGTTTCCAACCATTTTTGCCATAAAAAATAAATTATTGCAACCCATTTTTGCCGAGTACTGATCAGGGTTTTCAGGGTTTGAAACCAGATTCATTTTCGCCTTCGATTTAATTAAATTTTCTTTGCTAAAGTTTTGAAATGAAATCAAGATCCATTCTCACTGCAAATTTTTATCGTCCGTTGATTTTATCTTTTGAGACATACAATTCAACAATATAAATCCTGTAAATAAAGTACTTAGAAATATTTTAACATTTTTCATATTTTAACATTTTGGACAAAACTTACGAAATCTATACCAAGAAATAAAAATTAATTACATTTATAGAAACAAAAATTGTGGAATTAAAAACTTTTGAAACAGAAAGATTGGTCTTAAAAATCGCCAATAGGCAGGATGCAGAATTTTTCTTAAAACTTTATAATGAGCCAAAATTCATAAAATATATTGGTGATAGAAAATTAAAAACAAAAGAAGATGCGGCAAATTACATTACGCAAAAGTTTCAACCACAGTTTGAAAAAATGGGCTTTGGCAATTATGTGATTGTAACAAAAAGCGACAATTTAAAAATAGGTGCGGTCGGCATTTTTATTCGCGATGGCTTTGCAGTTCCAGATATTGGTTTTTCAGTTCTAAAAGATTATCACAACTTCGGATATGCTTTTGAAGCTGCAGATGCTTTAAAAACCATCATCTTTAAAGATTTCAAATTAAAAAAACTTTCCGCAATAACGACTGAAGATAATATTTCTTCTCAAAAATTAATTGAAAAATTAGGTCTAAAGTTTATAAAAATGGTAGAATTTCCCGGCGACGGGGATTTACTTAGGTATTATGAAAGTTAATTAAACTAAAAAGCCGCTTCAATCTTGTTGAAGCGGCTAAAAAATGTTAAAGATTTTATTAAGATTATTCTTTTATAAAGCGCTTTGAATTTTTACCAACTTGAATTAAATAAGCTCCTTTTGGTACGGTAGGTTCTTAATAAATTATCATCAGCATTTTTATTAGATAAAGCATTTCCTAATTTTTTTTGCGCAGTATCAAGTACCTGACATTCAAATTTATTCAACGATTCTTTTTTATCAGCTCTGCTGTAAACAACATAGGTTGATAAATCTTTTGCGTACGGTTCAATTATATTTACAGATCTATCGTTATTAAGTTCCATTGTAGATAAACCTAAAGGAGAAATGCTGAAATAAATTTTAGAAGTATTATCATGGTTTTCACCTGCATAAGATTTAATTTCAGGATATTCTGCTACTAATGCAGGTTCAAAATTTGAAGATTCCTGAACTTTAAAATTTTCCAAAATGCCATTAGCATTAGGAAAACTAATAATTGTTTCAGATTTCTCATAACGCCCTATTTTTTTTGGCGCCTCTTTTAATTTGTTTTTCAATCCTTCAATATTGAAAGAATATAGTTTTGGACTGAAAATTTGCGATTTGTTTTCTAAAATTTGCGATTTACCCGCAATAGATGTAGAATTCCAGTAATTACTAAATTACGCAAATGAAAAACAAGAAATTGCTGTAAAAGCAAAAGAAAAGAAAGTTTTCTTCATAGTATAAATTGCTTTTTTTAATTAAAATAATTATCAATTTATATAAATTTGATAACATATTAAAAATAATTAATGCTATTTGTTGCGATATTAATAGAAATTACGAATTAATAGTCAAAATGTCTATTTAATCAATGTTTAAAATTGAAAGTTTTATAATCAAACTTTTTGGCTTGAGTAAAGTAAGGTAAATATCTAGTAATCTCGAACAAAATTTTAATGCCGGTAAGGCAGATGCAAACAGCGGCTTTGAAGAAGAAAAAACTGCTAACTTGAGATAAAGGATTTAAGCTAAGTCACCGCAACGCTCGCACTTAATCTTTGAAACAGGGGTATAAATTATGGATAACCTAGGTGAATATAATTATTTTAAAATTTGCACCGTATGGTTTTTAGTTTCTACCTTAGAAATAACTTCTGTGCAAATTCCCTTTTCATCAAATAGAAATGTCGTTCTCACAATTCCCATAAATTCTTTGCCCATAAATTTTTTCAATTGCCAAACGCCAAATTTTTCACATATTTCTTTCGACTCATCTGCTAAGAGATCATACTCAAAACCAAATTTTTGCTGAAACTTCTTTTGGTTTTTTACTGGGTCTGCACTAATTCCCAAAACTTCAAAACCTTGTTTTTGTAATAAACTATAGTTTTCGTTTAAGTTGCAGGCTTCAGCTGTACAACCTGGAGTGTTTGCTTTTGGATAAAAGAAAACCACTAATTTTTTTCCAGTAAAGTTGCTTGATTTAATGATTTTTTCGTCTTGATTTTGACTTTTAAATTCTGGTAAGGCATCTCCAACTTGTAACATATCTTTAGTATTTTTGTGTAAAGTTAATTTTAAAATGACAAAAAAGCAACGGGCAAAAATTATAATTGATGAATTAGAAAAACTATATATGGAAGTTCCTATTCCGCTAAATCATATTTCATCGTTTGAACTATTGGTTGCAGTTGCTCTTTCGGCCCAAACAACTGATAAAAAAGTGAATGAAATTTCACCAAAATTGTTTGAAGTTGCCGGCGATGCCTTTAAAATGAATCTTTTGGAAGAATCTGAAATTAAACTTTTAATAAAACAAATAGGTCTGGCAAATACAAAAGCTAAAAATTTAAAAAAAATGGCAGAATTATTAGTTGAAAGACACAATGGCGAAGTGCCGCAAACTTTCGATGAACTTGAAGCTCTTCCTGGCGTTGGTCACAAGACTGCGTCAGTTGTTATGAGTCAAAGTTTTGGTGTTGCAGCCTTCCCGGTGGATACGCACATTCACAGACTATTAAAACTATGGGAAATTTCTGAAGGGAAAAATGTAGTTCAAGTGGAAGAAGACGCCAAGAAAATATTTCCAAAAGAATTGTGGAATAAACTGCATCTTCAAATTATATTTTATGGAAGAGAATATTCCCCAGCAAGAGGAAAAGGTGAAAAAGATTTTTTAACTAAAATGCTGTTTGACAAATAATTATAAAGACCTTTTGATGATAGACATCAATTCTTTACCTCCATTATTTAAAACTTTTTGAGCTAACTTTTCGCCAAAGTTCTCTTGTGAGTTATATTGAAAAATTTCATCTGTTTCGATTGTATTTTCACCATCTAAAGAAGTAATTCTTCCTAAAAAGCGAATTTCATTATTTTCATTTATTTCAGCAAAAGCTCCAATTGGCGCGGTGCAACCACCTTCCAAAGTATTTAAAAAAGACCGCTCTATTTGGGTGCAAATCTCGGTCTTAGAATGAGAAATGCTTTTTAAAAGGTCGTTTACTACCGTTTTATTTTCATGTCCTGCAATTCCTACAACTCCTTGTGACGGTGCAGAAAGCATAAAAGGTAAAAATTCATATTCAAAATCCAGATTCATTCTTTTCAATCCAGCCAAAGAAAATAAAGTAGCATCTGCAATTCCTTCTTCTAATTTACGTAATCTTGTTTGTACATTTCCACGAATATCTGAGAATTCTGTTTCTGGAAATTCTTTTAACCAAAAAGCACGACGGCGTAAACTGCTGGTAGCTATTTTAAGATCTTTTAAAGCAATGTTTTTAGACTGAGAATTTCGTACTAAAACGTCTTGTGGAAAATCTCTTTCAAGAACGCAAATTAGTTTTACACCATTTGGCAAATTAGTTGGAACATCTTTTAGCGAATGAACGGCGATATCAATTTCATCATTGAGCAAAGCAACATCTAAATCTTTTGTAAAAATCCCTGTAATTCCTAAAGTATAAAGCGGTTGAGTTAAGTTTTTGTCACCCGATGAAATAATGGGAATAATCTCTGTTTTTATATTTTTATCTTGGAGTTTTGTGGCGACTTCATGGGCTTGCCAAAGTGCTAATGGTGAGTTTCTAGTGCCAATTCTAATGCTTTTCATTAAACTCATTTTTTGGCATTTCTACTAAAATCTCATTCATTAATTTACTCACTTCTTCCGCTTTCCATGGATTATCGATGATATATTTTGCAAAGCGATTGGTAATTTTCTGAATCAATTTTTCCGTTAGAACCATATCTTCCACTTTTACATAATTATGTTTCCGATGAAACTGGTGCATTTCATAATTTTCAATATTTTTAAGCGAAGCTTTAAACTGATGAATATTTGGTGCTAATTTTCGTTTTTTTTCCCACTCTAGAAATTCTTTTGTCATAGATTTAATAATTTCCTCGGCTTTCGGAATTTCTTTTTTACGCAACACCATCGTTTCCTGGATATGAGATGATAAATTATCAACATTTACCAAACTCACATTTTCATTCTCTGTAATATTCTGTTCTACGTTATTAGGAATGGAAAGATCAATTACCAGAGTTTTTTTACCATTTGGGAAATGTGTTTTATTAATTATTGGTTTTGAAGCACCTGTTGCAACAATTAAAATATCTGTTTGGTATAATTCCTCTTCAAAATCTTCAAAAGCGATATGCGGAATTTTATATTTTTCGGCAATTTTTTCAGCAACCTCTGACGTTCTGTTGGCAATTTTAATTTGTGGTTTATAAACATGTTTTACCAAATTCTCCACGGTGTTTTGTCCAATTTCTCCTACACCTAAAAGTAATATGTTTTTCTCTGAAAGTTGCGTCTGATTATTTAAAATGTAATGAACTGCTGCATAAGAAACGGATGCGGCACCTGTAGAAATAGTCGTTTCATTTTTAATTCTTTTAGAAATTTGGATTGCAGAATTAATAGCACGTTCTAAATAGGGGTTCGCATTGCTTTTTTCTTTTTTAAATCGGTGATAAGCATTTTTTATCTGTCCAATAATTTCAAAATCACCCAAAATCTGACTTTCTAAGCCAGAAGCCACACGAAATAAATGGATTAAAGCCTCTTCCCTTTTTAAAATACTTACAAACTCCATAAATTCGGATAAACTTACGCCGATTGCCTTGCAGTAAAGTTCTGCAACTAACAGATAATTAGGCGTTGTGGTATAAATCTCAGTCCTATTGCAGGTGGATACGACGAAAGCGTCGCCGAGATTTGCCTCGTGGAGTGATGCCACAAAATCTTTTATATGATCATCAAAAAAAGCAAACTTGCTGCGAATCTCCGCGTTTGCCTTTTCATAGCTTACACTTAAAACGGCGAAGTTACTGGTTTGATGAATTTGTGATTTTGAGTCCATACGAATCGCAAATTTAAGATATTTATTCTTATTTAAATCAGTATTTGCCAATAGTCCTTATGATTAAAATCAATAACTTATCTGTTTAATTTCCTCATTTTCAGGTGCAAACCAATACCTTCAATATTAAAAAAATCACCTTCACCTTCAAAATCATTTTTTTCATAAAAGGGAATAACCCGTTTTCGGGCATTTAACCAAATTGACTGCGCATTTGGTTTTGAAAGTTCTGTCGCAAAATCTAATAATTTTCTGCCAACACTCTTCCCTTGTTGGTTTTGAAGAACTGCCATTCCACGGAATTGAAAAGTGGTTTCATCAGTCTTCATAACAGTTAAAATTCCAGCTAATTTTTCTTCATCAAAATAACCCAAATGGAAAGTGGTTTTTTCATCATCTCCTTTATAAATGAATTGATAATCTGGAATGTTTTCCCCTAAAACATTTTTCCTAAGGTCGTGAGTTTCAACCGATGAAATCTTTTTTATCATTTTAAAATAATAATTTAATTAATAATAAGTTCGAACATCAAAGGTAACTTAGAATTTAATAAAATTTTAACCAAATTTATTGAAATCTAACTTTTTAGAACGGTTCTAAATCTATATCTTTGTATACTTAAATATACAGGAAAAAATGGGATTATTTGATATGTTTACGCAGGAGATTGCGATAGATTTAGGAACTGCTAATACACTAATTATTCACAACAATAAGATTGTGATAGACCAACCGTCTATAGTTGCAATTGAGCGCTCTACCGGCAAACCGATTGCTGTAGGCGAACAAGCGAAACATATGCAGGGAAAAACCCATGAAGACATAAAAACGATCAGACCTTTGAAAGATGGAGTAATTGCAGATTTCCATGCTTCTGAACATATGATAAAGGAATTTATCAAAAAAATCCCAGGAATTAAAGGTCGGTTTTTTCAACCGGCATTAAGAATTGTAATCTGTATCCCTTCTGGAATTACTGAAGTTGAAAAACGCGCAGTACGAGATTCTGCCCAAAAAGTTAACGCAAAAGAGGTGCGTCTTATTTATGAGCCAATGGCTGCTGCAATAGGCGTGGGAATTGACGTCCAAAAACCTGAAGGAAACATGATCATTGACATCGGCGGTGGAACTACTGAAATTGCGGTAGTTGCTTTAGGCGGAATTGTTTGTGATAAATCTGTGAAAATTGCAGGTGATGTGTTTACAAATGATATCGCTTATTATCTTAGAACACACCATAACTTGTACATCGGCGAAAGAACGGCTGAAAGGGTAAAGATTGAAGTGGGTTCTGCAGTTGAAGAATTAGACATGCCAATTGATGATATCCCGGTTCAAGGACGGGATTTAATTACTGGAAAACCAAAAGAAATAATGGTTAATTATAAAGAAATTGCCAAAGCTTTAGATAAATCAATTATCAGAATTGAAGATGCTGTAATGGAAACTTTGTCACTAACGCCGCCAGAATTGGCTGCAGATATTTACAAAACAGGAATTTATCTTGCTGGTGGGGGCGCTCTACTAAGAGGTTTGGGCGACAGACTTCACAAAAAAACCGGACTTCCTGTTTTTGTTGCGGAAGATCCCTTAAGAGCAGTTGTTAGAGGAACTGGTATTGCGCTTAAAAATATCGATAAATTTAATTTTCTTCTAAAATAAATATTAATTTCTTAGGCTAAAACGATGGCATTTTTGCTGAGACTATTTTCAAAAAACGCATTATTCGTTTTTTTTCTATTATTACAGATCATTGCACTGGTTCTAATGTTTACCAGAAATTCTATGCAGCAATCTTATATTGCCGCGCAGTCTGCCGCATTCAATTCCTGGGTTTCCGGCTATATTGATGAAGGAACTTCTTATCTTAAACTTAAACAGGTCAATCAGAATTTAGTTAACCAGAATAAGGTCCTAATGGTGCAACTCTACGGAAAACAGAACGGGCAAAATCCAAAATTTGTTAAAGTTATTGATACGGCAAAAGGCGGTCAGATTTATACTTTCGTAGATGGTGATGTCGTCTATAATAGTATAAACCGACGTGATAATTATTTCACAATAAACAGAGGTCAAAACCAAGGTGTTTACCCAAAAATGGGCGTTATTGCACCGAACGGACTTGCTGGAATCGTCATCAACACTACGGATAATTATGCTTTAGTGCAATCCGTTTTAAGTGTGCATAAAATTAGAATCAGTGCATCTCTAAAAAATACTGGTTATTTTGGAACTTTGACCTGGTTAGGTGAAGATTCCCGAACAATGCATCTTTCTGATGTGCCAAAATATGTTCCTTTACAAGTTGGCGACACAATTATGACAGATGGCAAATCTTCCATTTTCCCGCAAGGTATTATGATAGGAAAAATTGCGGGCTACGAAGTAGATAATAAAACCGGTTTTTGGGATATTTCAGTTGAACTTTCTGAAAAGATGGGAAAACTCGGAAAAGTTTTCGTTGTAAAAAATCTGAAAAAAATGGAAGTTCAAAAAATAACCGACACATTAAACGCTGTAATGCAGAAAAATGAACAGTAGAAGCATTTTCACAGATTTTATTTTAATGATTTTCCTTGCGGCGATTCAAATATTTCTGCTGAATAGATTTGCTATATTTGATAAATACGTGCCGGTACTTTATCCAGTTTTCGTCTTGTTTTATCCTTTTTTTCGCAATAAATTTGTTTTCTTAATCTTGAGTTTTATATTGGGGTTAGGTATTGATATTGCTTTGGGAACTTGGGGAATTAACGCATTTGCGACTGTCACCATCGCCTATTTTCGGACACTAATATTTCGCACCTCAACAGAAACCTCAACAGATTTTTTTTCATTCCTAACTCTAAATTGGTCGCAGTTCTTATTTTTTATTTTTGTGAGTATTTTTATTCATCAATTTTTGGTACAGTACTTAGAATTCTTTAAATTGAGCAGACTATTTGACGTTTTCATAAATATACTACTGACGAGCGTCATATCATTCGTATTTATTTTCGTCTATGCATTAGTTTTTAGAATTAAACAAAAAGTGTGAAGTCTCAGTATTTTAAAATCATCCTTGTGCTCTCTTTCATTGCAATAATTTTTATTGCAAGACTTGCTTATTTGCAATTACTAACGGATAGATATGCTCTGAATGCCGCTAATACTTCAATTAAAAAAGAATATGTTATCCCACAAAGAGGTGTTATTTTTGACCGAAATGGCAAAATTTTAGTGGGAAACCAACCATCCTTTGAAATATCTTTTACCTCCGTTTTAATGAAGCCCGATTTTGACACGCTGGGCTTTTGCAAATTAGTGAATATTACAAAGCCGTCCTTTATTCGTGCTATTACAGGTTTAAAGAAAGAAAAATACTATTCTAAATTAACGCCTGTTACTTTTATAAAAAATATAAGCCGGGAAGAAATTGCAAGAATTCAAGAAATTATTTTTAAATATCCTGCATTTAGTATTGTTTCCAGACCGCAACGTCAATATGAAGTCTCAACTTCTGGTAATCTCTTGGGTTTTACAAATCAGGTTAATGACCGGTATATAAAAAAAGATTCAGTTTACTATTTACCTGGCGATATTGCGGGAATGAGTGGTATTGAGAAATCTTATGAAAAGGAATTACGCGGTAAAAAAGGAATTAACTATATCCAAAAAGATATTCGTCTGAGAAATGTTGGACCATACAAAGAAGGAACATTGGATATTCCTGTTGTTACTGGGAAAGATCTAACCTTGACAATTGACTACGATTTACAAAAATTAGCCGAAGAAATGATGGTTAATAAATATGGAGCCGTTGTAGCTATAGATCCAAAGAGTGGCGAAATTCTAACATTAGCTACGGGTCCAGATATTGATCCAAACTTATTTGTAGGACCAGAAAAAACAAGAAATTTATACCGGCTTCAAACCGATACTATTTATAACAGACTTCCAACCTTCGATCGTTCTACACAAGCAGCTTATCCACCCGGTTCTACTTTTAAATTAATGACGGCTTTAGCCGGAATGCAGATGGGAGTAATGACACCAGACACTGTATTTCCTTGTGGTAGTGGTTTCAATTATAAAGGTGTTCGGATAAAAGGTCATGGCGGTGCAATTCCTTTAATTCCTGCAATACAGATTTCCAGCAACTGTTATTTTTCTTATGCTTATTTGGCTATTTTAAATAAATATCCAGGAAACCCAGGGAAAAGTATAGATGAATGGGCTAAAATTATGCATAGTTTCGGTCTGGGACAATATTTAGATAATGACTTGGCAACCGGTTCCAAAGGTTTAATCCCAGATAGTAAATTTTACGAAAAAAGATATGGTAAGAACTGGAAGCCTATTCAAGCCGTTTTTAATGGAATGGGACAGGGTGATATTTTAGTAACTCCTCTTCAGCTGGCTAATTATACTGCTGCAATTGCCAATAAAGGTTATTATTACACGCCTCACATCGTAAAATATATTGACGGAAAACCAAATCCTGATAAAAGATTTAAAGTAAAACACCAGACCTTAGTTGATAAAAAATACTTTGACGCCGTCCTAAACGGAATGGAGCAAGTAATGCTTCATGGGACTGGTGTCAGTTTAAAATCTGCAGACTTTACACAATTGGCAAAAACCGGAACCGCGCAAGTTCCTCAGGGCAAGGATAATTCAATTTTTACATTGATTGCACCCATGGAAAATCCTAAAATTGTAGTTTCTTCTGTGATGGATCATGCTGGTTTTGGAGCGACCTGGGCAGGGCCTGCTTCTACTTTGGTAGCTGAAAAGTATATTACGGGAACAGTAAAAAGAGAAAATCTTTATAAAAAAATGATCACGTCCAGTTTTATGCCTGAGTATAAAAGACAATATATTGAACATCTGAAAAAAATTGGAAAATATGTGCCACCAAAACCAGATTCTATACAAGTTAAAAGAAAGCAGGACAGCCTGAAAGCAATAGTTGAGAAAAATTTTAAGTCAGAAATTTTAAAAAAATCTGATTCTACAAAATCTAAAACCAAGAAAAAGTGAAAATAGCCGGTATAGATAAATTAGGATTGGGACTTTATGTGCTGCTATGTCTTTTTGCAATTGCAAATATTTATAGTGTAGAACCAAAAAGTGGCGAAAAGCAACTGATATGGTTTGGCGTATCAGTTTTTGTAGGGCTCATAATTTTCATTATGCGTGCAAAGTTTTTTGAAAATTTATCCGCTGTATTTTACGTTTTGGGCGTTCTTTTACTTCTCGGACTTTTTCCTTTTGGCAGTGAGGTTCTTGGACAAAAAAACTGGTATAAATTTGGACCGATCAGTTTACAACCGGTAGAATTTGTAAAATTAGCGATTACTTTGATGTTAGCCAATTTTGTCTCAGGACCAGATTTCAACATTAAAAAATCAAAATCTTTGTGGACAGCCTTAATAATTATAGGCATTCCCGGCGTTTTAGTCTTGGCAATTCCGGATGTGGGATCGCTTTTAGTTTTCCTCGCTTTTGTAATTGCGCTTTATCGTGAAGGTTTGAGTGGATGGTTTTTCGGAGTAATTTTTATTATTGCGTTAATATTTTTGCTCGCTTTAGGAATTGATCCAATTTATGTTGCTGTCCCGATTTTAATTTTAAGCGCCATTGTTTTATTTTTAAACAACCGAAGAATTCATTGGAATGTAATTAGTATCTCTTCCATTGCAATTGGTATCACTGCAATGTGCGGTCTTGCTTTTGGTGCACCGAAAATTTTAGAGAAAATGCCGAAGCACCAAAGAGAGCGCATCGAGGTTTTATATAAAGGAGAAAAGGCTTTTCGGGACACTTCGGGGTATAATTTACTATATTCTAAAACCGCAATTGGTTCCGGTGGATTCTTCGGGAAAGGTTACCGAGAAGGTTCCGTAACACAAGGAAAATTCGTTCCAGAGCAAAGTACCGATTATATTTTTTGCACCGTTGGCGAAGAATGGGGATTTTTTGGAAGTACGCTTTTAGTTTTGGTCTATTGTCTCTTCATCGGCAGAATCTACTATTTGGCAGAAAAACAAAAGTCTGTTTTCAACCGCGTATTCGGGTATTGTTTTGCTTCGATCTTGCTAATGCACTTTGCTATAAATTTAGGTATGGTTTTGGGTTTATTCCCTACCGTTGGGATTCCTTTGCCCTTTTTTAGTTATGGCGGAAGTTCTCTATTGGCATTTTCTATAATGACTTTTATTTTCTTTAAACTTAACTACGCTGACCGAAATAGTTTGGTTTAAGTTTATATAATTGCGTTCAACTGCAATAGGTATAGAAGCGGCATCCTTTTTTTGCCTAAAAAAATTTACTCTTCAATTTATACTTCTGTAAAAAAAATATAGCGGATAGCCCGGCCGACATTTTTTTTGAAGAATGATTTTAAAAAAGGTGGATTGCCATAAAGGAAATTTTGATTTCAATTTAAAGTCTTATTTCACTGTATTTTTATTCTAGTTTTTTTATTTTTGTTATCTAACAAAAGTAAAATGTCTCAAAAAAAATTAGGAGAATGGTCTGCGACAGCGATTTGTGGAAATGACATTACCTCATCTTGCCTCTACGTTTCTGCGCTTACAATTGTGGCTGCGGGACAATATGCGTGGTTGGCTTTGTTATTTGTGGCCGCAATTTTATTTCTTTTTCGAAAAATTTATGGCGAAGTTGTCGGTGCTCTACCGCTGAATGGCGGCGCTTATAATGTGCTTCTAAATAGTTCCACAAAAAGTAATGCAGCTCTAGCGGCCTGCCTTACAATCCTTTCCTATATGGCAACTGCGGTAATTTCTGCAAGCACAGCGATGCATTACTTGCACGAAATAGTACCATTTATTAACGTTAATTATGCTACTTTTTCTATTTTACTTTTCTTTCTTGGTTTAACGACTTTAGGAATTACCGAAAGTTCTTTTGTGGCATTAATAATCTTCGTTTTAAATCTAAGCGTGATGCTTTTATTAATAATATTCTGCGGAATTTTCATCGCTAACAATGGCTTTTCTATTTTGTATAATAATTTTGCACTTCCGGTTCGTGGCGGAAGTATCGCAACGGCATTATTTTTTGGTTTCGCCGCTGCGATGCTTGGTATTTCTGGATTTGAGAGCTCTGCCAATTTTGTGGAAGAACAGAAACACGGCGTTTTTCCGAAAACGTTGCGTAATATGTGGATCGCAGTTTCTGTTTTGAATCCATTAATAGCATTTCTGGCAATTTGCATTATGCCAATGAGCGCCGTAGATTCTAAAGTTGATTTTTTCTTAAGTTTTATGGGCACATTGACAGGTGGAAAATGGCTCGCTTTAATAATTTCCATTAATGCAGTGACGGTTTTAAGTGGTGCAGTTTTGACTTCGTTTGTGGGCGTAAATGGTTTAATTAAAAGAATGACGCTGGATAGAATTTTACCTCAATTTTTCTTAAAAGAAAACAAAAGGGGAAGTACTTATCGTATTTTAATGATGTTCTTTGTGCTTTGTGTTTCGATTTTGGTCGTAACTAGAGGTGCAATTTTACCTTTGGCGGCAGTTTACACGATTTCATTTTTAACGGTCATGGCGTTTTTTGCGATTGGAAATATTTTACTGAAAATCCGTCGCTCACGTTTGCCGCGTCCAGAGACTGCGCCTATTGCGTTTGTTGTTTTGGCTTTATTCGGGGTAATTATCGCGCTTTATGGGAATATTAAAGCAAATCCTGCTTACCTCGTTACTTTTTTACAGTATTTTATTCCCGCCATGTTGCTAATTTCTGCAATGCTGGTGCGGAACGACATTATGACGGTGATGGTAAAGACCATGGAATCTATCACAAAAAACTTCCGAAAACTGGCTATTATAACTCAAAAGAGTTTGCACAGATCTATGCACAGTTTACGAGATCAAGAGTTTGTATTCTTCTCAAAAGGTGATGATATTGCGACGCTAAACAAGGTGATGATCTACATCAGCCAAAATGAAGTTACAAACAAAGTTAAAATTGTCACTATTTTAAAAAATCATCAACAACCACCTGAGCAATTTCTTTCAGATTTTGCAACTCTAGATCGAGCTTATCCTGATATGGATATGGAGTACATCATTCTCGAGGGTTGTTTTAATCCAGAAATGGTTGAGAAACTCAGCAACAAGTGGAATATTCCTAAAAACTTCATGTTCATTTCTTCACCTGGCGAGAAGTTCAGTTACCGCGTAGAAGAATTGGGCGGTGTACGGTTAATTTTATAAAAGTTTTGCTTTCTCTTTATCAATAATATGTTTTAATCTGCAATAATATTGGCGAATAAGATTAAAATTTCTTATTAAACGGTATTAATCTCAATGGGATTTAACGGGCGTGAAAATGTTTATTTTTTTTCAAGTTAACCGACTTCTATGAACAGAAATCTTCAAAATAGAAAAAGCCACCCGAAAGGCAGCTTTTTTTATATCAATTATATTTACTTTACTCTAATTCTGTGCAACATTACTCGCGTCATCGAAATTACTGCTTATTATTCTCTTTGCAAACATAAATTTTGACGTCCAATAACTATCATTAAAAAGTGAAGAGATCATTACTCCTTTTGAGGTAGCTGCATGTATGAATTTTACTTCACCTTCCGCCGTTACTTCTTCTACTATACCTACGTGAGAAATTCTACCGCCGCCATGAGAAAAGAATACTAAATCACCTTTCTGTAAATCTTCTTTAGAAACTGTCTCGCCTTCTGATGCTTGGGAAGCTGCCACTCTTGGTAAATTCATACCTACAGCAGCACCAAAAACTGAAAGAACAAATGCTGAGCAATCAATGCCGTTTCTGGTCATACCTCCAAATCTATACGGCGTTCCGATATAAGATTCAGCAACGCTTAAGATTCCATCAATTGTTTTAGAGTGTCTTATTACTTTAGCAATCTCCGCATTTTTAATTGCAGAATTTACACTTGCAATCATTGCTGCTGGATTGACCTTAAAACTGCTTAAAAGTTCTTTTTTATCGTTTTCTAATTGTTGAGAATCTATAGCAGCAAGTTTGGCACTTGATTTGTACTGAACCGGGTATAAATTTGGAGCAGATACTACGTAATTAGATACACAAGACTGTAATGAAATAGCAGTACAGGTTGCAACCAAATAAAACAAAAATCTTTTCTTCATGTAATTTATTAATTATCTTATGGTAATTATATTTTAATGCGACACAAAAGTACCGAATGCTCAAAAAGTTTTAAGTACAAAAGATTTACGCTAACCCTATTTTAACATACTTTAACGCTTTTTAATTTCTTGTTAAAAGAAAACCGCCTGCAACTTAATGTCCAAGTGGATTAACTAATACTCAATTTTGTGATTTGTTAACATTAATTTATTTCTCTATCACTATTATATAAAAAGACATCATCCAAAAATATATGAATGATGTCTTTTGTATATTGTGGAACCGTAAAATTATTGTCTCTGTGGAACCCCCCCTGTACTGCAGTTATATTTTTTAAAACCAGATAAGGTGACTTGTTTTCGTGAGCTTGGCTTCCACCTGTTGTACCTATTATTTTAGATTTCATAAGGGTATTTGCCGTTAAAGTAGAATATTCTTTGTCTAATTTCTTCGTATTTGCCGGTAAATTTCCTGTCGCCGCAGCGTTATTTCCATCAGCGGTTACCGCATTCACTTTATGGGTATGGCTTTGGTAACTCGTTAGTAGTTAATGTTACTTTTTCTAAACCACCTTGGCTTCCCTGAGGATAATCTGACAATCCCGGACCCCGCCCACTATTTACTAAAACTCTACCCTGCATATTTGGTAATGCAAAGGTTGTTCTTCCATCGTCACCATATTGTGTTCCCATTAAGTAAAACAGCGGTTGATATTGTGTGATTAGCAATAACTGTCCATTACATTCTGCCCATCCTCTTGGTGCAAAATCAAAAGCAACTTATTGAATCTGACCCCTGCGCTTTTATATCTGATAAACTCAAAGCGATTATTAAAAATAATATTAATTTTTTCATGATATTCTAAAGTTTGATAGTTTGTTTTAAATCTATTTTTTAATAAATTTTATTCTTTTTATAACTGTATTTTCTGTCTCGAGCTCAAGTAAATAAAAGTCCGCAACTAATTTTGAAACATTAATTGTTGACTTATTTTTATAATTTAACCGAAAATTTTAAAAGTAAAAAGTAAAATTTTTTCATAAAAAAAAGAATGAGTTCTATAAATTTCTTCGTAGAACTCATCCCAACATTAAAAAAAATAAACTATTAGAACTTAATAATCTGTAAAAACAGACTATTTCTGTGGCGGTATTTGATGTTTCATCATTTTATTTCGCATCATGCCTTCCGTCTGAAAAAGTTGAAGCACTTTTTGTGGCTTAATAACTTGATTAAACTTTTCCGCATATTCTTTTCTTAAATCCAAAAGCTGCTGACCAACCTCGAAACTATTTCCTAACTCTAAATTAGCCTCATCTTCAGTCATTTCATTATAATTTCTCTGGGCTTTAAATTTATTCTTGATCTGTCTTTGCTTTGCCTGATAGTCGTTATATATTTCAATAAAATTATTTTTTTGACTTTCAGGAATCTGCAATTCAGACAAAACTAAATCTTCTTTAAATTGTTTCAAAGCCTCCGATTTCTCTTTTTGGCTCATGTTTTTTATTTCCGCTTTTCTTTCCTGAAGTCCCATTTGCAATAGAGAAGTACGCTGTGCCGCAATATCTTTAAAAACGAATAGAAGAAAAAAACCCGCGATTATTATTTTTAATTTCATGCCCTGTTAATCTTTAATTATACAAATCTAAATAAACATCTTGTTCAGAATTATTACTTAATGAAGCAATTTCTGAGGAAGAAAAACCATCCAAAACATTATCGATCTGTGCTTCAGTTGGTGAATTGGTTCGCATTTTATTTACAGTTGCCAAATCTGTATTACCCTTGCTTTGTTTGATACCATTTAGATGCGAAACTTTTTGTGAAGTTAAATTAGCCTCATCTGAATCATTAGTATCGCTCATATCCGGTGTGTTTTGTGCGACAGCATCACCTGAACTTGTAAAAGCCTGAGCTGCTGAATTTTGCTGTGGTACCACCTCATTTTGTGCCGTTAATTGAGTTTTTGCAGCAGTTTCTTTATTACTATTTGTATTTATTAAAAAATTAGCAGTAAAAATCAATAGTAGTAACGCCGCTGCGGCATAAATCCATTTTAAATTAAAAACTGGCGTTTGTGTCTTACCCAATGTTTTTTGCAAAACATTGTTTTGTACTAATTCAAAAGTATTTTCAGGTAATTTATAAGGTGTCTCCCGACTTAACTTTTCTATATCTAAATTTTCCATTTGTTTAAATTTCTTCAGAATTCAATTTTATAAAATCCTCTATTTTTTGTTTTGCGTAATGATAATTTGTTTTGCACGTCCCAACTGACATATCTAAAACTTGTGAAATTTCTTCATAAGGCATTTCATCATAGTAGCGCATTGTGAAAACCAACTTTTGCTTTTCGGGTAGCGTGTGAATTGCTTTCTGTAATAAGATCGTAATCTCTTCGCCTGTCGCAACCGCGCTATCAGCTGTTAAGTTTTGCAAATAATATTCAGCATCTTCATCACTCTTCTGCATTTTCTTCATCTTGTTTAATTGTTGAAGTGCTTCATTTGTTGCAATTCTATAAAGCCAAGTATACAATTTACTTTCCTTTTTAAACTGGTGAAAGTTTGTGAAAGCCTTTATAAATGTATCCTGCAAAACATCCTGCGCTAAAGCATGGTCTACGATTAAACGTCTAATGTGCCAATAAAGCCTGCTGGTAAGTGTCGATCAAATGCACGAAGTCCTTTCCTGGCTTCGGGTTTTGACGTCCATCCATAATTTCTTGTGGTAACATTCATTTGGACATGTACATTCTTTGATAAGAAATGTTAAAAGTTAAATCTTAAATCACAAGAAAACTAACCTCAAAAGTAACAAAGTTTAATCCAGTAAAATTAATGAAAAATTAAATTTATCTTAAAGATTGCGTGAATTTTTTATATTTTGTCTAATGAAAATTGTAAAACTGGGCTTTGGAAATGTTGATATTACTTAGCGAAAGCGTTTACATTAAATAAAATTGAAATATTACAAGTTTTCGGTAGAAATGGAAACGATTTAAAAGAAATAAGCGATAAATTTAATATTCCTTTTTCCACCTCTAAACTGGCAGATGCAGACTTATATATGATTGCCGTAAAAGATGAATCCATTAGAGATGTTTCTAAGTTAATTACAATTAAAAATTGTCTAGTTGCGCATACTTCAGGATCTTTGGAAAAAGAAAAACTTAATGGAGATTATAGAAAAGCAAGTTTTTACCCCTTACAAACATTTTCTAAAACTAAAAGTTTAAATTATACTAAAATTCCTTTTTTCATAGAAGCAGAAAATGAGCGCGATTTGGATTTACTTAAAACTTTAGCGTTGAAGATTTCCTCTAAAGTGATCAAGTCAAATTTTGAGCGAAGAAGGTACATCCATTTAACGGCCGTTTTTGCGTGTAATTTCACCAATCATCTTTTTGCAAAAGCCAAAGAAATTTCAGATGGTCAAAATATTCCATTTGAATGTTTTTTCCCTTTAATAGATGAAACTGTTCAAAAGATTTATGAAATTTCCCCGAAAGATGCGCAAACTGGGCCAGCAATAAGAGAAGATGATGAAGTTTTAAAATCGCACGAAAAACTAATAATTGATCAAGATGCTAAAGCCATTTTTGAGGTGATGAATAATTCCATAAAAAACATGTACAAAAAATAAAAAAGTGAGTTATAAAAATAAATTAAAATACATTAAAGCCTTCGTATTTGATGTTGATGGAGTTTTCACAGATGGAAGTATTTATCTTTTACCTGATGGAAGTATGGCTCGCGTAATGAATGTTTTAGATGGTTTAGCTGTTGTGAAAGCCACTAAATCTGATTATTTTATCGGAGTAATTACGGGCGGGAATGATCCGATGGTTAAAAACCGTATAGAATATTTAGGAATAAAAGATTATTACCCAAAATCGCATAACAAATTAAATGATTATCAAAATTTCAAATCAAAATATAATTTAAATGATGAAGAAGTTCTTTGCATGGGCGATGATATTCCGGATATAGAAATGATGGAACTCGCAGCAATTTCCGCCTGTCCGAAGAATGCCGTGCCAGATGTTAAATTAATTTCAGATTACGTTTCACCAATGGAAGGTGGAAAAGGCGCCGTTCGAGATGTGATAGAGCAAGTGATGAAAGTGCAGGGAACCTGGCTTGAAGATAATACGCAATCAGTTTAAATGAAATTATTATTAGCCTCAGAATCGCCGCGGCGAAAAGAACTTTTAGCAAGTTTGGGTTATGATTTTAAGACCGTAAAATTAAATTGCGAAGAAATCTATCCTAAAGATTTAGCTTTTGAAAAAGTTGCGGCGTATTTGTCAGAACTAAAATCCTCGACTTTTAGAGTATTAAAAGAAGACGAAGTTTTATTAACAGCCGATACCATTGTCGTGATTAACAAAGAAATTTTAGGAAAACCAAAATCAGCAAATGAGGCAAAGGCGATGCTACAAGTGCTATCTGGTAACATGCACGAGGTTTTCACGGCCGTCACTTTAAGAACAAAAGAAAATTTAATCACAAAAACTGATGTGGCAAAAGTCTACTTTGATGATTTAACGTCTGCGGAAATTGAATATTACATCACACATTTTCAGGTTTTAGATAAAGCCGGGAGTTATGGTATACAAGATTGGCTGGGAATGGCTAAGATTAAAAAAATAGATGGTAACTTTTACACAATTATGGGTTTTCCAACACATTTAGTTTATCAAATGTTACAAAATAGGCTCTAATTTCAATTAAAAAATTTACTATTTTTACAAAAAACTCTGTTATGCGATACTAAAATCGGGTTTCCTTAGTTATATATCTATTTATGAAAAAACTATTATTTTTTCTTTTCAGTTCTTTCTTAATTATTTCTTGCTCCACCCGTAAAAAAACGAGTGATTCTACTTTTATGAATGGTTTTTTCACTTATTACAACACTTTATTTAATAGCAAAGAAGCGCTGGAAACCGAATTAAAAAACAGAGACAAATCCCATAAAGATAATTTCTATGCGCCATATATTCAGTTACTTACTTACGAAGATGACTCATCGTTATTAAACAATTTAAATAGTGGAAATGCCCCAGAAAATATTCCCTCGTTTTCTAACGACAGACTTGGAGCCCCTTCTCCGAACGGCAATAATAGCAATGGCAATTCAGCCTCAAAAAGTGCAACTATCTTACAAATTTCTGAAGCGAAAGCACTAAAAGCAATTGATAAATATGCTGTCCTTAAAAATGGAGTAGAAAAAAACAAGAAAATGTTTGATGCGCACCTGATATTGGCTCAATCAAGAATTTACCAAAATAAACCTTTGGAAAGTTTAGATGCTTTGAACTATATTTTTGCGCACATGAAAAAGGATAAAAGGTTGCCATTGGCGAAAATTTATGAGGCTTTTGCTTATTCCAAAATGGAAAACTATTATAAGTCCAATGAGCTTTTTCTAGACTTAAAGAAAAACAAAATAAAGAAGGATTACCGCAAACTTGCAAGCCTTTATTACTCAGAAATGCTTTTAAAATATAATAAAAAGGACGCGGCAATTGATGAGTTAGAAAATGCTTATGTTCTAAATAAAAACAAAAAAATCCGTAGCAGAGTTTCATTTTTAAGAGGTCAAATTTTGGCAAATTTAGGCAAGAATGAAGACGCTCGCGAAAGCTTTGTGACCGCGTATAAAAATGCAAATGACTTTGAATTTGAGGTAAAATCTCAAGTAGAAATTGCAAAAACATTTAATGGCAAAGACGATGATTACGAAGGTGCTAAAAATTATTTAGAAAAAATCAGCAAAAAAGGAATTTACGGCAGCCGAAAAAATGAATTTTATTATGCCCTTGGATTAATGGCAAATAAAGCGGAAAAACCCGATGAGGCCAAGGAATTTTTTGCAAAATCTTTAAAGGAAAAAATATCTGATCCACAGATCAGAGGTTTAGACTATTTTGAAATTGGTAAAGCTTATTTTGATAAAGATGATTATCTGTCTGCAGGTGCTTATTATGATTCTGCTTTAGTTGTGATGAATTATGAACCCACCAAAATTTTATTAAAAGAGCAGTCTGGAAACATTAAAAAATTGACTGCCAATTACTACCTTATTAAAAAAAATGACAGCATTTTAAGTCTTGCAAAAATGACAGAAGCTGAAAAGGTATCTTATTTTACAAAATATATTGACGGTATAAAAGCTAAAGAAGATGCAGCATTAGCACAACAAAAACGAGATGAACATAGCAAAGGTTTTGATACAGGAGATTATAATGCTAATTCTATTTTTAATACATCCGGCGCAAGTAATTTTCAGGATAATACAGGAATTTCATCTAAAGGCTTTTATTTTGCAAATCAAAATGCAGTTTCAAAAGGCGAATCTGACTTTAAAAGAACTTGGGGCGATCGTTCTTTAATTGATAATTGGCGTACATCTGTACGCGTAAATACACTTCAGGATTTAAAAGATGAAGCTTTAGGAAAAACTTCCACCAAAGATCCAAGAAGATTAGAAACGAGTTTCTACATTGAAAAAATACCAACTGATGGAGCTGCAATTTTTGCTTTGAAAAAAGCACGGGATACCGCAAGTTTAGGATTAGGCAGAATGTTTGATGCTTATTTCGGCAATACAAAATTAGCGACAAAAACCCTTTATGATCTGGTTGATGTAAAACCGGAAGACGATGTAAAATTGCAGGCATTATACCAAATTTTCTCAATGAATCATGAGAAAAATCCACCAGCGGCAGAACGCGCAAAGGCGCTAATTTTAAGTGATTTTCCATACAGTTCTTATGCAGAATATGTGAAAAATCCTAAAAACAATAACTTTTCACAATCTTCTCCAGATGTTGAAAAAACTTATGCAGAAGCTTTTGATTTATACCAAAAGGAAAAATTTGAGGAATCTAAAAAAGTAATTGAAAAGGCTCTAGAAAAATATCCTAAAGATGGTTTAGTTCCAAAATTTACCTTGCTAAATGCCTTTAATAATGGCAAAACTTCCGGAAAAGAAATTATGATTTTGCAATTAGAACAGATCGCACTAAACTATAGCAAAACTGCAGAAGGGGAAAAAGCAAAGGATATGTTGAAATATCTCAAAAGCGAAATTTCAGTAGAAAAAACGGATGTAACTGGTCAGAAAGTTATAGAAAACAATTTGATTAAACCTACTTCTGAGACTAAAACATCGCAGCTGCAAGATCCTGCAATTGAGGGAGAAGCATTAAAGGGTATCCGGAGTGGAAATCAACAAATTGGACCACCAATTTTAAAAAATCGATCGAAAAGTCCAGTAAATTAAAGTCAAATTCTTTTTTTAGCTTTTATACCCTGAAAATCTTTTAAATAAAAAGGCTCGAAATAGGCAATGTCTTCAAAGTCTTTGCTGATAAATTTATCTACCGCTTTTTTAATTAAAAACTGCGCTGAAGGATAAACCTTTTCTCCAAATTCTGCAGACGAAAAATTTAAAATATCCTGTGCTTTTATTGCGCCGTCGCCGATAAATAGCGTTTTTTTGTTGGTGTATGCGGCGAAAGAATTTTCATCTAAAATTAATGCCTCTGTTTTTGAAATTACGTCACCTAATTTATTATAAATAGAAGTGTAAACTTCCATTCTTCTTGCATCAATTAGAGGAATAATAAAATCAAATTCCTGATTTAAAAATGGTTCAACCATAGAATCCATCGAAGCAACAGAAATTAGGGGGATATTTAAGCCAAAACAAAACCCTTTCGCTGAAGCTGCACCAATTCTCAATCCTGTGTAAGAACCTGGCCCTTTTCCGAGACAAACCGCGTCTAAATCCTGCAATTTTATTTCTGCGCCTTCCAAAGCCCATTCTACAAACTGATGTAGCGATTCTGACTGCTTATAATTTTCAGAAACTTCTTCACATAAACAAAGTAGTTCTTCGCCTTCAGAAATGGCGACAGAGCAGTTTTTTGAGGAGCTTTCGAGATACAAAATTTTCATGGTGCAAACTTAAAATAATTTTTAAATTCTTCGGTAAATTGTTCTTGGTTCGGCTTGCGCCGTGGGATAAATTGCAACTTCTGCAATTGAAACATGTTTCGGAGCATTTATAATATACGCGATTAAATCTGCGATATCTTCTGGCTTCAAAGCTTCATAACCATCATAAACTTTCGCCGCGCGTTCATTATCTCCTTTAAATCTTACTTTAGAAAAATCTGTTTCAACCGCGCCAGGCTGTACATTAGATACTTTGATTCCAAACTCCGTTAGTTCCAAACGCATTCCTTCAGAAATTACATCAACGGCCCTTTTTGAAGCACAATAAACAACACCATTTACATAGGTTTGTCTTGCGGCAACTGAAGAAATATTTACGATATGACCAGAGTTTTTTATTTTCATACCCGGAATTATTTCTTTTGAAACATATAAAAGCCCTTTAATAGTACTGTCAATCATCGCATCCCAATCTTCCACATTTCCTTCTGATAATGGTTCCAAACCATGTGCATTTCCAGCATTATTAATTAAAATATCAATATTTTGCCAGTCATTTGGTAAACTTTGAAAAGCTTTTTTAACCTCCTCATTTGAACGGACATCAAAATTTAAACTAATTACTTCTGTGTAATCTAAAAGTTCCTTGGTTAAATTTCCTAAAATTTCTTCCTTTCTTCCACATAAAATTAATCGATAATTTTGCGTGGCTAAAAGTTTGGCTGTCGCTTCACCTATTCCCGAAGTGGCACCTGTTATTAATACTGTTTTCATTTATTCAAAATTTTTTTTAATTTTATTAATTGCTGTCAATACTTTCAAAAGCATTAATAATATGTGTGATTTGAAGTTTCTTTTTGTCATCCGGAAGAATCGTGATCACATCAAATCTGGTATTCAGATCCTTTTTATAATTTTCAGAAAATTCGTTAGCAGCAGAAATTAAAAGTCTCATTTTCTTTCTATTAATGGCTTCTTGCGGCTCCATAAAAGCATCCGTACTACGCGCTTTGACTTCAATTATAATTATCTCATTTTCAAATTCTGCGATAATGTCAATTTCAGCCTTCATGAATCTAAAGTTCCGCACTAAAATTTTATACTTTAAATCTTCTAAAAATTTAACAGCCAAATCTTCTGCAAGTTTTCCAAATTCGTTGTGATCTGCCATTATTTTCGAAATTGATAAGCCCACAAAATCAATAAAATTTGGAGTGGTAAACGTAACACCGTAATCCAAAAATATTTGTCGTGGGCGATATAGTAATCTTTCGCCATTTCTATATTTGCCGGAAATACCGCGACAAACAAAAGAATTGCAAGATAGGCTCCGAAAGTTTGAGTTTGTGGAAAAAGTAGAAGTAAACCACAAATAATTTCAACTAATCCACTTAGATAAACCAATTTTAAATGAAATGGAATATAACTCGGCATTATTTTTATGAAAAAAAGAGGCCTTGCAAAATGCATTGATCCCGCGAACAATAGTGTTGCGACAAGCAAATATTTTGAATATACCATTTTATACTAAGTGTTTTACCTGATTGATTTTCCCGACTTTTAAACTAATATTTGAGCCCATTATTAGTGGCTTATTTTCAAAAATATGTCCGTTTGGAAAGCCAAAAAGAGTGGGGAATTTATATTTTGAGATTCGTTCTGAAATAATTTGATAAGCCATTTCGTCAAAACTATCTTCATAATCTTTATTTTCATCTTCGTCGCCCATATTGAACATTCCGCCAATAATTAGACCGTTTATTTTTTTGAAAACTCCAGCTAATTCCAGACTCATGATCATTCTGTCTAAAGCGTAAAAATTCTCACCTATTTCTTCTATAAATAATATTTTGTCTATAAAATCAAAAGAATATTTAGTGCCTAAAAGCGCATAAACTAAAGTTAAATTCCCGCCTATTAAAGTTCCGTCTGCGTTTCCGTCCTTATTATAATGGTTTTTATCGATTTTATAATTAGGAAGTTTTCCCTTTAATATTTGAAATGTTTGATCATAACTTTCTTCAGAAACGCCAAAAGACGAAGTTTTTAAAGTTTGTCCATTAATTGATGCGAAACCTTTTTTAAGCAAATAACTTTGAATTGCTGTATTGTCAGAATAACCAATAAACCATTTCGGTTTTTCCCTAAAATCTTTTAAACTTAATTTCTCTAATAAATGCATGCATCCATAACCTCCGCGTGTTGTCCAAATTGCAGAAATTTCCGTATCATTTAAAGCCCAATTTAAATCTGAAAGCCTTTCATCTTCTGTTCCCCCATATTTATATCCATGATCGTAACTGCCAAATGTGTGTTGACCAAAAATAGCTTTATAACCATTTGATTCAATTAATTTTAACATCCTTTCAACCGTCGATTTTTCAACAAAACCGGCTGGAGAAATTACAGCAATTTTGTCACCTTTTATTAAAGATCGTGGATATATAATTTTCTTCATCTGTGTTTTAAAGAATGTTCCTTTTGTTCTGCTTTTTCTAATCTTTTATCAAACTGGTTGAATTTTTTAAAACTTTGAAGGAAGATTAATAAACTAAATAATATTAAGATTATTCCCACACTTTTACGTATTGTGTTGGCTAATTTTTGGGTTAATTTGTAATGAAATTGTTTCGCTAAAAATATTTTTATTAAATCCACTGAAAGGTATGTTCCAATTACGAGCGTGATATAAAGTATAAATTCACTTGTTTTTGGGTAAGAACTTCTCACGGAAATTACGGTTACCAACCAAAACAAAACAACCCCAATATTTAAAAAATTAAGGAAAAAGCCATTGAAAAAGGTTCTAAAATAATTTTGATCAATCATTTTCTGCTCGCCTTTTAGGTGCATATTTGTTTTAGAAACAATCATGTAAATAGCATAAACGAAAATAATAAATGCAGAAATTCTGTAAAATCCTGGGTGTTGATCAATAATATTAACCAGATCATCGCTTGCAAAATAGGCGGCACATATACAAAGTAAGTCTGCAGAGATTACACCGAAGTCAAGTGCTAATGCATGTTTTGGGCCTCGGTTAAAACTGGTTTCAATTAAAAGAAAAAATATGGGACCTATAAAAACCAAGCTGAGCATTAATCCTAAAATGATGGCCAAAAAAATTAATTCAAGCATTTTCTAAAATTTATTAATTACTTTTATTTTTTAGAAAATTAATTTGAAACTATTTTAAAATCCAGTTGCTTGGCAATTAAATTTGCTTTAACCACTTTTATTCTCAACTCATCACCCAATTGGTATTTATTGCCGGATTGTTTGCCGTAAACAGCGTGTGTGGCTTTATTGTAAGAGTAGGAATCATCCATTAGATCTCTTAATTTAATTAACCCTTCAGCACCATTTTCTGGTATTTGCACCCAAAACCCAAATTCTGCAACACCCGAAACAACGCCGGTAAATTCTTCATTCAGATGCGCCTGCATGAATTTCACTTGCATAAATTTAATAGAATCCCGCTCTGCTTCCGCTGCCAAGCGTTCCATAGAACTGCAGTGTTTGCATTTTTCTTCATATTCCGGTTTATAAGGCGATCTTCCACCATCTAAATAATGCTGTAATAATCGGTGTGCAATTAAATCTGGATAACGTCGGATTGGTGATGTAAAATGCGAATAATAATCGAATCCTAAACCGTAATGGCCGATTGGATCGGTAGAATAAATGGCTTTACTCATACTGCGCATCGCCAAAGTTTCAATCATATTCTCTTCGCCTTTTCCCTGAACGTCCTGCAATAATTTATTTAAAGATTGCGCCACTTTTTTTGTATTTGCCAGATCCATTTTGTAACCAAAACTTCCCACAAAATCCCGTAATGCTTCTAATTTTGCAGGATCCGGATCTTCGTGAATTCTGTAAATAAAAGTATTTTGAGTAGGCTTTCCTTTTTTTAAGGACACGAATTCAGACACTTTTTTATTTGCCAGAAGCATAAATTCTTCAATCAAGTGATTGGAATCTTTGCTTGTTTTAAAATAAACTCCGATTGGGTTGCTATTTTCATCGAGATTAAAGCGGACTTCACTTCTGTCAAAAGTAATGGCACCATTTTCAATTCTCTCTTTCCTCAAAATTTTTGCAAGTCGGTCCAAAGTCAAAATTTCTTCAACCAAATCCCCTTCTTTATTCTCAATTCTTTCCTGCGCATCTTCATAAGCAAAACGACGGTCAGAGTAAGTAATCGTTCGGCCAAACCATTCACTCACAACTTCTGCCTTATCATTCATTTCAAAAACGGCGGAAAACGTATATTTTTCTTCATTTGGACGAAGTGAGCAAACTTCATTACTCAAAACTTCCGGAAGCATCGGTACAACACGATCTACAAGGTAAACCGATGTCGCACGTTTGTAGGCTTCATCATCTAAAAGAGTTCCCGGCTGCACATAATGCGAAACATCTGCAATGTGAACACCAATTTCCCAATTTCCATTTTCTAATTTTTGGATTGAAAGTGCATCATCAAAATCTTTTGCATCTTTCGGGTCAATTGTGAAAGTGCAGATTTTACGCATATCGCGGCGTTTTTCTAATTCTTTTCCACCAATCCTTTTGTCAATATTTTCCGCCTCTCTTTCTACTTCTGGTGGAAATTCATATGGCAAACCATATTCTGCTAAAATTGAGTGAATTTCTGTTTCATGATTTCCCGGCGTTCCTAAAACCTGAATAATTTCACCTGTCGGATTTTTATTTCCCGGTTCCCAATTAAGCATTTTTACAACTACTTTCTCACCGTCTTTTGCCTCATTGAAATGATTTCTTGAAATAAAAATATCTGTATTTAATACTTTTTTGTCGCAAACTACAAATCCAAAATCTTTATGCTCAATCAATTGAAACACACCAACAAATTCTGTCCGGTTTCTTTCGATTACTTCTACTACAGAACCTTCTAACTTCTTTCCTTTAAAATTATAGGTGACGATTAAAACTTTATCGCCCTGCAAAGAATCTTTTACATTTTTTTGGTGAATGAATACATCATCTTCCAGTTCATCAACTTTCACATAAGCGTTTCCACTTTGGTTAAAATCAATTTTACCAGTTAAAGTGCCTTTAATTTTAAGGTTGATTATGTATTTTCCTTTTTCAACTTCTTTTATCTTTTCACTTGCCAAAAGTTTATGCAACGCCTGAATAACTTGCTCTCTTTGACGTGGATTTTTATGATCAATTCCATCTGAAATCTGTTTATAATTATAGATCTTAGTAGAATTTTCATTCATAAATCTCACAATCAATCTTCCAATTTCCTGAAGTTTATTATTATTTTTATCGCTTTGATATTTCTTTTTACTCATATATTTATTTTAAATCTAAAAGGAAATTTAGAATTATTTTTTTTAACAGGAAATTTTGTTTACTCTGTCCTGATGCCTTCCGCCTTCAAAAGCAGTATTTAAAAATGCTTCAACCATTGCAATTGCCAATTCTTCAGAAACAAATCTCGCAGGAATAGAAATCATATTTGCATTATTATGTTGGCGCGACAGTTGTGCAATTTCCACTTCCCAGCAAAGTGCACATCTTATTCCTTGATGTTTATTTGCTGTTATTGAAACACCTTCACCACTTCCACAAATTAAAATTCCAAAAACATTATCATTATTTTCAACAGAACTTGCAGCAGGGTGAACAAAATCTGGATAATCTACTGAATCTTCAGAATAAGTTCCAAAATCCTGCACTTCAAAATCAAATTTTAAATGATTTTTAATCAGCTCTTTGTACTTAAAACCTGCATGATCTGCTGCAATTGCTATTTTCATATTTTTCCTTTAATACAAATTTAAGGTTTAATTGGTAGAAGTAATATGGTTTGGCTTAAAATTATATTACAAAATATTAGAAAATAAACATTAAATAATTGTCAGTAAAAGAATTAGACAATTTAAATTACACTTTGTTAAAGAAATCCAAAATTTTGTTAAGAAATAACAAATAGACTGTGGATAAGTTTTTATTTTTTTGTCTTTTTTACCTCAATTTTTATTTCTAATGGAAATTTAATTTTTATTTTATTCAAATTACTTTTTCAAAGTTTTCAAAGTTTTCTTAGAATTTTTCCATAGAACTATTATACACAAAATAAATTTTTCAACTTTACTAACAATTGCTTGTAAAATGATTAACTATTTGATTTCAATACTTTTAGAGTGTTGGTAAACTACCAGTTATTTAACTTTTAAATGAATAGAAATAAATAAAATTACTTTTCCACAATTCTAATAAGACCAACAACAATACTCATACTCTTTTTTAATAATAAAGAAATATAATGATGAATGAATAGGTTTTGTGAGTAGGGTAACTTTTCGATTTATATTTTTTTAAAATGGTTTAGAAATCCTAAATTTGCTAAAGTCAAAACAAAAAAATTATGCAAAATATTTCCGATTTCGATTTCAAAGATAAAAAAGTGTTGGTCCGTGTGGATTTTAATGTACCGCAAAATGAAAAATTAGAAGTGACGGATGATACCCGTATTTCTTCTGTGAAACCAACTTTAGATCTAATTTTAGATAGAGGCGGTTCAGTGATTTTGATGACACATTTGGGACGACCAAAAGGTGAAAAGAATGATAAGTATTCTTTAAAAAATATTATTCCCACCATTGAAAAAGTCTTGGAAAGAAAAATAAAATTTGCTCAAGATTCGTTGGGAGAAGGAACTGCAAAGATGGTTGATGAATTGAAACCAGGTGAAATTTTACTTTTAGAGAATCTTCGTTTTTATAAAGAAGAAGAAAATGGTGATAAAGATTTTGCAGAAAAATTATCAAAATATGGAGATGTTTATGTGAATGATGCTTTCGGAACAGCGCATAGAGCACATGCTTCGACTGCCGTTATTGCACAATTCTTTCCTTCAACTAAGTTTTTCGGTTTACTGATGGAAAATGAATTAAAAGCAATTGATAAAGTTTTAAATTCTGGTGAAAAACCAATCACTGCAATTCTTGGTGGTTCAAAGGTTTCTTCAAAAATAACAATCATAGAAAATATTCTGCCAGCAATTGATAATTTAATTATTGGTGGTGGAATGGCTTTCACTTTTATTAAAGCGAAAGGTGGTGATATTGGTGATTCTCTTTTAGAAGCGGATAAAATGCAATTGGCTTTAGAAATTTTAGAAAATGCTAAAAAGCATAATGTAGAAGTTTATTTGCCAGTTGATACAATTATTGCGAAAGAATTTAATAATGACGCTGAAAAACAAGAAGTTGATATTTATAAAATCCCAGAACATTGGATGGGTTTAGATGCAGGATCTAAAACATGTCTTTTATTTAATGATGTGATTGTAAATTCTAAAACGATTCTTTGGAACGGACCAATTGGCGTTTTTGAAATGAATAATTTTTCTAAAGGAACTGTGGCTTTAGGTGAGAGTATCGCTGAAGCGACTAAACTTGGTGCATTTTCTTTAATCGGTGGTGGCGATAGTGTTGCGTTCGTGAAACAATTTGGATTTGAAGATAAAGTAAGTTACGTATCAACTGGAGGTGGTGCGATGTTGGAAAGTTTGGAAGGCTTAGAACTTCCTGGAGTTGCTGCAATTACCAAATAGAAATTTTTAAATATTCTTAAAAAAAATAAAACTGATTAAATTGTAGTCAGTTTTTATTTTTGATATATTTAGGTAAAAAATACTGAAATTTTGATTGTAGAAATGTACCAAAATTTTATTTTCTATTTTTTTTCGATAATATATATCAAACTTGAAAATTCGTAGGTTTTTGAGGCCTTAAAATTAGAAATCGCACCAAAGATGAATCCTTTTAACCAAAATAAGGAAGATTTTTTATATTTTTCGCTTAACATCGAAATATAAAATGAATCGAGTAGAAGTGGTCTAATTTTTTTTAGCTTCCAATTTTCGCTTTTACTTTTAATTAAATTTTCCATTCCAGTTTTGGTAAAATGAAAAATATGTCTTGGCACATCATAAGCGGCCCAAAATTTTCCATAATGTTTTGCATCAAAAGAATTGGGATTTGGAATTGCAATAATTAAAATTCCACCTTTTTTTAATTTTAAATGAAATTGATTTAAAACTTCATCTTGATTCTCTACATGTTCGAAAACATGCCATAAAGTAATAGCATCTAAACTTCCATTTGCAATAGAATTTAAGTCAGATATTATTTTTGCTTTGGTTAATTTGTTAAGTGCGGAATTTTTTGCAGATTCGTTCGGTTCAATTCCTAAAGGCTGAAAATCTTTTTCAATATATTTTAAAAATTCACCGGCGCCGCATCCATAATCTAAAATTTTTGGACCAGTTTGTATAAATTTTGAAAGTATATTTTTCTTATAATTTAGATTAAATTTCTGAAAGTATTTATAAAATTTTTCTTTCAAACTGCCAGAATCCTGATGGTGAGAAATATAATTGTTACTATCATAATAAGGACTTAGATCTTCCGGAATAGGGAAGGTTTTAAAGACACCAGAAATTTCTGTTTCTCTTAATTCAAAAGTTTCCTGAGTTAGGAAGTGATCTTTAATTTTCATTTATAAAATAGTAATCAAGATTAATTTAAAACTTTTATTTTTTCAATTTTCGGTGATTGAGAAAGTCCATTTGGATTACATCCTAATTTTCCTTCAGGAACTTCTAAATTTAATTTTTTGTAAAAATCTTTCCAAAATAAATCGGTCTTTCCAGTTTTTGAATTGATGAACGTCATCGGTTTTAGTTCAAATATATTAGCTTTTTGAAAACTTCTTTCAATAAAATCTGAGCAGTAGTAAGAATTTTCATTTAAAATATAACTTGTATTATATGGCTTGCCGAGCATCGAATTTGCCGTAATTATAGCATCGGAAATTGCGGATCGATATTGAGACTTTAGACGGTAAAGAATAACTTTAGTGTGATGGTGATTTTTTAAAAACTCTTTAAAGGAAATTTTACTGGAACCATTTTTTGTAGAAGACTCCAAAACTGCTATTTTGCTTTCTGTTTTTTCTACAATTGCAATATGATCAAATGAAATTGATTGATTATTTTGTGTTACGCGGCTGATTGCGCCAGATAAATTTTCTGTTTGTGCTTGTACAAATAGTAAATCACCATTGTGAATCTGCGCCAATTTTGAAATACTACAGCTTTGAGTTAGAAAGAGGAATATTATTAAATTGAAAAACTTCATATGTATAATGTTTCACGTGAAACATTCCGTTATTTAGCCATGTAAATCATCAGAACATTAATGTCAGATGGGGAAACGCCGCTTATTCTTCCAGCTTGAGCCAGTGATTTTGGTTTAACTTTTGTCAATTTTTGTCTTGCTTCGGAAGATAACGAAGGGATATTAAGATATTCAAATGTTTCAGAAATTTTAATGTTTTCTAATCGCTTGAGTTTTTCTACGTTTACTTTTTCTTTCTCAATATATCCTTTGTATTTGATATTAATTTCTGCTTGTTCACGAACTTCGTCGGAATATTGGGCAAAGTTTTCTTTTAAATCTGATATAGCTTCTAATGTTTTTAAAGTAATATTTGGACGTGTTAGAATCTGGGTAGCACGATAGGCTTGATCGACTGGGGATGAATCCACACTTTCTAAAACGGGATTTATAACCGTTGGCTTCAAAGAAGTTTTGCTAAGATAATCTTCTAATTCATCACTTTTATTAATTTTCTCTACAACTTTTTTCAGTTGCTCGCTTGATGCTAAACCTATTTGATACGATTTTTCGGTTAATCTAATATCTGCATTATCTTGACGTAAAAGCAACCGGTATTCTGCTCTTGAAGTAAACATTCTGTAAGGTTCATCAGTTCCTTTTGTTATTAAATCGTCTATTAAAACTCCAATGTATGCTTCATCACGATTTAAAATAAATTCGGGTTTGTCGTTAATTTTTAAGTGTGCATTAATTCCTGCCATTAAACCTTGACCAGCTGCCTCCTCGTAACCCGTTGTTCCATTGATCTGTCCAGCAAAGTAAAGATTATGAATAAGTTTTGTTTCTAAAGTATGATTCAGCTGCGTTGGTGGAAAATAATCGTACTCAATTGCATAGCCTGGGCGAAATACTTTAGCGTTTTCAAAGCCTGGAATTGCCTGCATCGCTTTGATTTGAACATCTTCGGGCAAAGATGAACTAAATCCATTTAAATAAACTTCAACAGTTCTCCATCCTTCTGGTTCAGCGAAAAGTTGATGTCTGTTTCTATCTGCAAACCTATTAATTTTATCTTCTATACTTGGGCAATATCTCGGTCCAACACTTTGTATGGTACCATTAAACATAGGAGATTTCTCGAAACCCGTGCGTAAAATATCGTGAACTTTTTCGTTTGTATAAGCGATATGACAACTTAATTGTCTGGTAATTTTTGGCGTATCAGAATAACTAAATTTTTGTGGATTTTCGTCACCTTTTTGTTCTTCCATCTTGCTGTAATCAAGCGTTCTTCCGTCAATTCTTGCTGGCGTTCCCGTTTTCATTCTGCCTGCTTCAAAACCTAAACTCTGCAATTGTTCTGTTATACCAAATGATTTTGGTTCACCCATTCTTCCGCCTCCTAATTGTTTTTCTCCAACATGAATTAAACCATTTAAAAAAGTTCCGTTTGTTAAAACTACAGATTTTGATTTTATGGATATTCCCAAAGAGGTTTTTACACCGCAAACTTTATTATCTTCAATGATTAGTTCCTTAACCATGTCCTGAAAAAAATCAAGATTTCGAGTTTGTTCTAACGCGATTCTCCACTCTTCTGCAAATAACATTCTGTCATTCTGGGTTCTAGGTGACCACATTGCAGGCCCTTTTGAAAGATTCAACATTTTGAATTGAATCGCAGATTTATCCGCAACAATTCCGGAATAGCCGCCTATTGCATCGATTTCACGCACGATTTGGCCCTTCGCAATTCCACCCATAGCTGGGTTGCAACTCATTTGTCCTATTGTTTGCATATTCATTGTTACTAAAAGTGTTTTAGAACCTAAATTTGCAGCCGCCGCAGCCGCTTCACAACCTGCGTGACCACCGCCAACAACAATAACATCGTATATTTCGTTTATCATAATCAAAATTGTTTCACGTGAAACATTATTAAAAATTTGCAAAAAAGATCAGAATATTACTAGCCCCGATTGAAACGGCATCCTTTTTATTCCAATGCAATCGGAAGAAAAAGATATAGTGAAAAGCGGGAAATAGCTCCTAAAAAAGAGTTATATAATGGTCTTCTTTGTCGCGCATCAGAGAAATTTCTTCATCCGATTTGTCTTTATAACCACAAAGGTGAAGAATGCCGTGTGCTAAAACTCGTAAAAATTCTTTTCTGAAGTCTTTATTTAGCATTTTGGCATTGTCTGAAATGCGCGGTAAAGATACGAAAATATCGCCGCTTATAATTTTGCCTTTAACGTAATCAAAAGTGATGACGTCTGTGTAGAAATCGTGCTTTAAATAGTCCTGATTTACTTTCAAAATATAATCATCATCAGAAAAAACATAAGTAATTTCTCCAATTTTTTTATTTTCAGCAGTGATTAAATTAGTTAACCAAGCTGAAATATCACTAGAAATTTCTATAGCTTCTATATTTTCAAAAAAGTAATTAATCATATTTTTTAAAACCAGTGCCCGAGAACGACGTTGAAATTACCGTGACTATTATTTAAAGGATGGCTATAATTTGCTTTTATCTGGCCAAAGGGAGATTTATAACCTACGGTTATTCCTGCAGATTTATAGCGGACGTTTAAAAATTCTTTTATTTGAATCTCATCGAATAAATTTGCAATACTAAAAGTTCCTATCAAAAAGAAATTTTTAGAGACATTCATTTGGAGACTATTTGAGGCTAAAAGGATGTTGTTATTTTTAATTTGTCCCAGTTGGAAACCTTCAAAAGAAACATAGTTAACTAAATTTTGATCAAATATACCACCGATGCTATATTTATAATTTTCGTAATCGGCTGTACCCACTGTAAAACCAGTGAATAAACGCACAGAATAGGTTAAGCGGTTGTTTACAGGAAAATGAATTTTGACATCAGCTTTTGCCTGATAGGATTTGCTTAATATATTCTTCTTAAATAAATCAATACTTTTACCCACAGCATTTAAATAAAACCCTCTGGTAGGAAATTCTTTATCATCCTGAGTATCACTTCTTAAGAAAATATATGCATTATAAAATGTCTCTGTCGGACTTCCTTTTATATTATAAATATCATTACTAATTCCACCTCCTAAAGCATATTTTTCTCGCCAGATCGATTGAATATATGCTTCTGTACGGAACCAATTGATTGTTTGAAGAACATCTCCAGATCCATTTTTAGTATTAAAACTCATACCAGAAGCGTAAACACCAAAGCCCGGAATGTAACCGTTATCAATGAAATAATTAAAATAGTAACGTGGTTTATCTCCAATTATTCCATCCAACGAAATGGTGGAATTACGAAAAAATAATCGTTTTACGGTAGCATTTAGGAGTAGACCGGTTTTAAATATCTCATCGTAATGAAGCCCAAATTTTAGAAAAAATCTTGTATCATCTTCTTGAACATCAATTCTTAAAATATTCAAATTATTTTTTTGTAAAATGTCATAATTAATTAATTTATAATTGTTTGTTGCATAAAGTTTATCAACCATCTTGTTAATATTCCCGTACGTAAGTAACGCAGGAGTCTTAAGATTCATTTTGCCAAGTATGTAAGCTCTGTTAAAAATATTATTATTGAGGAGTTGTAAACTGTCAATTTTGTAAACATTTGAATAAATACCCGTCATAGGTGCTCGAAGAATGGTATCAGTCTTTTTTGGAAGCTCATTTAAAATGGTAACATATTTTTTTGCTTCCACATATCCAGAATCTAAAATCTGTTTTTTGGCATCGTAACTCGTAGCCGACAAACTACCTAAATTTGGATGAATATTGATATCTGTATATTTGTACTGAACCTTAGTTTCTTTTTGAATGCCAAAATCGATTACTTGATTCAGGATTGAAATAGCACTGTTTAAATCACTTCTTTTTGCTAAACCTTGACTTAAATCTACACCAATTACCACATCAATTCCCTTGTCTTTGAGCGGTTTTGATGGGTAATTTATAGTCATTGCACCGTCAATATAGAGGCTATCACCGATCTTAACGGGATCCATCAGCCCCGGAAAAGCAGAACTAGCCATAATAGCTTGGGATAAATCCCCTTTTTCGAAAATATTTAAGAAACCAGTCTCCAAATTCGTCGCAACACACATAAAAGGAATCGGAAGTTTAGAAAAATCTGTAATTGTAGAAACATTTCTAAATAACTCCTTTAGCAGGTAAATATTCTTTTGGCCCGTTGAAATTGCCTTCGGTAAAACGTTTATTTTTCCATTATTTACAGGAATTGTAAATAAATATTTGTCAATAGATTTATTTAAAAAAGAAGTTTCTTGGCGCGTTTTTTCATTTGCGATTATATTATAAAAATCTGTGTCAAGTACAATTTTTTCAATTTCTTTTCCAGAATATCCTGAAGCATAAAGTCCACCAACAATTGCGCCCATGCTGGTTCCAGAGATATAATCAATTTTTACACCTAAAGAATCTAAAACTTTTAAAACACCGATATGCGTAAAACCTTTTGCTCCACCACCACTAAGGGAAAGACCAACTCTTGGATGTGGCGGAATTATAAAACCTTTTTTTATCTGAGATTTAGGTAAAAAGTAGGTTATGAAAAAAAGAAATATTAGAAAATTTTTCATTTTTAATCTTTAATGTAAATTCTTTTTACACGACGTGAAATTGACGTCAAAACTTCATAGGGTATTGTTTGACAGTATTCTGCGAAATCCTGCAGACTTGGATTATCATTAAAAATAATAACTTCATCGCCTTCTTTTGCAGACAAATCTCCCAGCTCAATCATCATCATGTCCATACAAATATTTCCGATGATTGGTTTTAATGTTTTATTGATCCCCACTTTTCCCACGCTATTTCCGATCAATCTCGGAATTCCGTCCGCGTAACCTACTGGAATAGTGGCGATTTTAGTTTTAATGTTTGGAATAAATTTTCGATTATAGCCAACGCTTTCGCCTGGAAGAATCTCGTTGATTTGAGAAATTACTGATTTTAAACTAACGGCAGACTTTAACTGTTTTTGAATTTTTAAATTAGAAGAAATCCCGACCATTCCAATTCCAATTCTCACCATATTAAACTGATAATCAGGATAATTAACTATACCTGAAGAATTTAAAATATGCCTCAGAACGGGATAATTTAAAGCTGTAATAATTTTATCAGAATTTGTAGTGAAAGCTCTAAGCTGATCCATTGTGTAATCTTTCTGTTCAAGATCATCAGCGGAAGATAAATGGCTGAAAATACTTTTAACTTCCAGATTATTTTCTTTTATTTCAACGATCAGTTCATTTAATTCTTCAGTTTTAAAACCAAGACGATGCATTCCTGTTTCTAACTTTATATGTACAGGATATTTTCCTTCAATTCCCTTTTGATGCAGTTTTTCTATAAATTGTTTTAAAACTCTAAAACTGTAAATTTCTGGTTCCAAATTAAAATCAATAATTCCATTATAGCTTTGTTGTTCAGGATTCATCACCATTATAGGAACGGTAATTCCCTTTTTTCTAAGCTCAATTCCCTCATCCACAAAAGCCACGCCCAGATAATCAATCAAATGATGTTGTAAAAATTCCGCAATTTCATATCCTCCCAAACCATAGGAATAGGCTTTTACCATGGCCATCATTTTAGTTTTAGACTTTAGTAAAGATTTATGAATATTAATATTGTGCAGCATATTATTTAAATTGACTTCCAAAACAGTATCATGTTTCTGAAGTTCTAAAGTCAGTTTTAAACGATCAATTTCAAATTTTCTGGCGCCTTTCAAAAGAATTATTGAATTCTCGATTTTGTTAATAACCTGATTATCAATTAATTCCTCGGCAGTTTCAAAGGTGTGAACTTCGTTTAAAAATAAATTGCTGTATTTTGTTATTTCTGTACCAACTAAAAAAATCTGGTTAAAATGTTGCTCGTTTGTCAGTTTTGAAATATATGGATAAAGAATTTCTGGCTTTTCTTTTACGTCAATAATATCTGTGAGAATTAATACTTTGTTTGGTTTTTGATACTCTTTAATAAATTGATAGGCGATTTGCAAAGAATCGATATCTAAATTAAATGAATCATTTATTATTAAATTATGTCTCGTGCCTTCCACGCTTTCTAAGCGCATTTCTACAGATTTTATAGCATTTAATTTCTGTATAATTTTTGGAATTTTAAAACCCAAATGCCGTAAAGTTGCCGTAATACAAATTGCGTTTAAAACGGTTGCTTCAGTCCGAACTTTTACCGGAAAAGAAAATTTTTCGTTTCTGTTTTCGACTTCTATTTCCTTATTTACGTTTTTCCAGTCCGTTATTAAATGATAATCATTTCTATTTTTTGAACCGTAAGAAATCAATTCTTTAGCAGAATAAATTTCATTTATCAATTTAAAAACCAAATCATTATCACCATTAAATATAATAGTTTTAGAATCTTTAAACAATTTTAATTTTTCTGTGATAATTTCTTCTTCAGACTCAAAATTTATAGAATGTGCTGTTCCAATATGCGTTAAAATCCCAATTTCTGGTGAAAATATATTTTCCAGAATTTCCATTTCGCCAGGTTTTGAGATACCAACCTCAAAAATCCCAAGTTCTTGTTTCTGCTCTATTTGCAAAAGCGAAAGTGGCAAGCCAATTTGAGAATTAAAGCTTTTTGGACTTTTCACCGTTGGAAATTCGTCCCAAAGACATTGATAAAGCCATTCTTTCACGATAGTCTTGCCATTGCTTCCCGTAACTCCAATACTTTTTAAATGGCTGTCTTCAAAATGATATTTTGCTAATTTTTGTAAAAAATGAGTGGTGTTTTCGGTAATGATCCAAGTAATATTCGGATGTTCAAAAATTTGACTTGCCGAAATAATGATGGAAACACCTTTTTCAATCGCTTCGTTGATGTATTTTTCACCTGAATTTTTAAAACTATTGATGGCTATAAAAGCTGTGTCAATGGTAGAGAAAATTATTCTACTGTCATATGCAATCGATTTTACACATAGATTACCGTTTCCTATCAACTGCGAATTTGTGATTTTTGCTAATTGTGCAGTAGTGTAATTCATGAACCTTAATTCTCAATTCTTTAAAAACTATAAGAGACCCCAACGGTTAAAACAAATATTTCTTTGGGATAATTTGTTGCATAATAACCACCCAATCCTTTATAATTTTGTGGAAACGAAATCAGTGGATCTACAATTATTTTAAATTTATCATTGATAATATATTCAGATAGCAAATTAAATTCAATACTTGCCAATTGAAATTTATTCGCGGAATTATTGGTGGATATCGTTTTCTTTCTTTTTTTAATTAAATGATTAATGATTGTATTTTCGTCACCTGCCCAAAGATAAAGTTTGGGAGTAAAATGAATATCTCCATTATCGGTAACTTCATCAATATTAATTTCTTTTGAAATTCCTCCAGCTAAAACAAGGGATCCTTTTGTGCCAATGTTGTAAGTGGGCTCAAAATTAAAAGTGAGCCAATCGGCATCATAATGAAAACTACCATCAATCGAGAATTTTACATCTGACCGAATTACATTAGCATCAGATCTAAAGAAAAATTTGCTTACAGCCAAAGAAGCGCCCCAGTTTTCCTTATCTAGTTCATACCCCAGAGCAATGTATCCGCCGTCTAATTTCAAAGTTTTGGCATTAAAATAGGCTTCTCCATTTGCGAAAACTCCGTTTTTAAAACTATAATTAAAATTCGGAACAATTAATGGCGTGTTGATAGAATCTTTCCTGCCCATGTACTGCGTATCTGTTTGATAATTAGTACCAACTGTTAAGCTGCTTTTTTTATTCTCAGACTGTGCGGAAAATTTAATCGCTATTAAAATTATTAATAGGGATAGTTTCTTTATTTTCATATTTTTTTTTTAGAGTTTATTTTTTTTTAATGTAAAGCAAGCCGATATTTATTAAGGAAAAAAACAACTTATTGCTTTTTCATTTTTTCAAAGAAAACTTTCCTGCTTACGGCTTCATAATTTTCTGTTTCTCCTAATTCCACTAAATTTTTTCCTTCCGAAGTTCGCATTGAATAATTGGCCAAATTTCCTGTATCTCTGCAAATGGCGTGTACTTTTGTCACATATTCTGCGGTCGCCATTAAATTTGGAATTGAGCCAAAAGGTCTTCCTAAAAAATCCATATCTAGACCAGCAATAACAACTCTAATGCCATTATTAGCTAAATTATTTGCGACATCTACAATACTTTCATCGAAAAACTGGGCCTCATCAATCCCGACTACATCGCACCCAGAACCTAAAAGTAAAATTTCAGAAGTACTTTGAACCGACGTACTTCTAATTTTATTTTGATTGTGAGAAACCACAGCTTCTTCAGAATATCTGACGTCTAAAGCGGGTTTAAAAATTTCTACGTTTTGTCCGGCCATTTCTGCACGTCTTAAACGGCGAATTAGTTCTTCCGTTTTCCCCGAAAACATTGAGCCGCAGATCACTTCCATCCAACCACTTTGTTTCGCGTGATTTATTGTGTTTTCTAAAAACATTTGTTAAATTAGCAATTATAAATTACCTCAAAAGTAAGCAAAAATTAACAAGATAAAAGCATGCAAAGTATTCAAAATTTAAAGGAAAATATTTTTTCTGAATGTCAAAATTATTTGGTTCAAATAGGAAAAATAGAGTCTCCTGGGGATTTGATTCATCATTATAGCAACATTGCTAATTTACAAAAGAAGGTGCAGTTTTTAAAAAATATTTCGGAAGTCGAGCTTAATTTTTCTTCGGAGAACAGTCAGTTTTCAGCAGAAAAAGATTTAGCAGTGGAAATGATTCAGGAAGTCAACGAAAAATTAAAAACTGAGTATTGGGAAATTTTACAGCAAAAAGAATTAGAAATCTCTGAGTTATCTGCTAAAATTAAGATTCTAGAAAACCATGAAGTTCAGAAAACAGCAACTGAATTTACGGCTGAAACTATTTTTGTAAAAATACCCTTGGAAAACGCTTTTGCTACTGTATCCGAAACTGAGGAAAAAGAAGAAAACAAAGAAAGTGAAAATTTGAAAGTCGAAATTGTTGAAGGAGCTGCGGAAGTTGAAACAGTGGAAGAACAAATTAAATTAATTCAGGAAAAAGAGTACGAAGAAAGAAGACGCAAAATTGTTGAATTTAATAAAGCGGAACGTGTTACTAAAGAGCCGTCACCAATTTATGATGAGTTTAAAAATGAAACAATCACTGAGAAGAAGTTTAGATTAGGAAAAATTAAAGGTTTAGGAATTGTAAAATCACTCTTTGATGATGACTTCTTAGAAGAAAAGCCATTTGAATCAATACCAGAAAAACCTTTACACAATAGCAATATGGCGACTGATTTTATGGAAGCCGAGAAGTTTAAACAAGATTTTAGAATTGATCTGAATGACAAAGTAGCCTTCACAAAATTATTATTTCATGGTGACGAGCAGGAACTTAGAAATACTGTGAACCAGTTAAATAGTTATAAAACTTTAGACGGAGCAAAAGAATATTTAAGTGAACTTTATTACACCAAAGATTGGAAAAGGGTGGATGATTATGCACAAAGACTGTGGGTTTTAGTGGAAAATAAATTTATTTAAATGAGTGGTATTCTATATTTTATTCCGACACCGGTGGGAAACCTTGAGGATATGACTTTTCGTTCTGTTCGTTTATTAAAAGAAGTGGATTATATTTTGTGTGAAGATACGCGGACTTCCGGTTTTCTTTTAAAACATTATGAGATATCTAAACCATTAAAATCGTATCACTTACACAACGAACACCAACATACACAGAAAGTTATTGATGATTTAAAAAGCGGTCAAAATATCGCTTTGATTACTGATGCGGGAACACCGGGTATTTCAGATCCAGGTTATCTTTTAGCAAAAGCAATTTCGGATGAAAATTTGGAAATGCAGTGTTTGCCTGGCGCTACAGCATTAATACCAGCTCTGGTAATTTCAGGATTACCAAATAATGAATTTTTATTTGCCGGTTTTTTACCTCCAAAAAAAGGCCGACAGACTAAATTAGCTCAATTAGCAGCGGAAAACAGAACCATTGTACTGTACGAAAGTCCACATAAAATAAATACAACCTTAGAACAGATCAAAGAATTTTTTGGAGATGAAACTAAAGTAAGTTTAAGTAGAGAAATTTCGAAAAAATTTGAAGAAACGAAGCGTGGAAAGATAGATGAATTAATTGCATTTTCTAAAAGTAAAACGTTGAAGGGCGAAATTGTTTTAGTGGTAAATAATGTGGTGAATAAAGAAAACGAAAATGAAATACTTTCGTCTAAAAACAAATATAAAAATTTAGAAAAATAACTAAAATGAAATTATTAGAAGGAAAAGTAGTTTTAATTACTGGCGCAACGCGTGGAATTGGAAAAGGAATCGCAGAAGTTTTTGCAGAACAAGGTGCCCAAGTTGCATTTACTTATGCTGGTTCTGTGGATAAAGCAGCGCAATTGGAAAAGGAATTAAACGAAAAAACCAAAGCAAAAGCGTATCAATCTGATGCATCTGATTATGATGCCGCCCAAAAATTAGTAGCAGATGTGATGGAAGAATTTGGCAGAGTTGATGTTTTAATCAATAACGCTGGAATCACCAAAGATAATTTGATGCTTAGAATGTCTAAGGAAGATTGGGATCTTATCATAAAAGTTAATTTAGATTCCGTTTTTAATTTAACAAAAGCTGTTGTAAAACCAATGATGAAGGCTAAATCTGGTTCTATTATTAATATGACTTCTGTTGTTGGAATAAAAGGAAACGCCGGACAAGCTAATTACGCAGCGTCAAAAGCCGGAGTAATTGGTTTTACAAAATCAATTGCTTTAGAATTAGGTTCTAGAAATATTCGTTGTAACGCCATTGCGCCAGGATTTATTGAAACCGAAATGACTTTAGCTCTAGATGAAAAAACTGTTCAGGGATGGAGAGAAGGAATTCCATTAAAACGGGGCGGACAACCAGTAGACGTTGCTAATGCATGTGTATTCTTTGCTAGCGATATGTCCTCTTACATCACGGGACAAGTTCTAAATGTGGATGGCGGAATGTTGACCTAATTCTTAGATTTAAAATCAAAATAAATTTACTAAAAATAAATAATTAGTCGATAAAACTAAATTGCGGAATATTTTTTGCTTTGCAATCGTACAAAAAAAAATTTGCTGATTTTTATGAATGCACTTTTACAAAATTTTCAAAAAACCCGCGCGCATTCAGTTGAGCTATGTGAACCTTTGGAAATAGAGGATTATATTCCGCAACCCGTTGACTTTGCAAGCCCACCAAAATGGCATTTAAGTCATTCTACATGGTTTTTTGAGGAAATGGTTTTAAAAAAATATTACAGCGATTATAAAATTTTTAATCCTCACTTTTCATTCTTGTTTAACAGTTATTATCATGCGGTGGGCGAAAGAGCAATCCGCACGGAACGGGGAACGATAACAAGACCAACTGTTGAAGAAGTTTATCAATATAGAATATATGTTGATTCTCACATTGAAAAATTACTAAGAGATGAGATTTCGCAAGAATTGAAGGAATTAATTATTCTGGGAATTAATCACGAGCAACAACACCAGGAACTGTTAATTACGGATTTAAAACACACTTTTTCTTACAACCCAATTCACCTCGTTTACAAAGAGAAATTTAACCTTACTGCTCAGAAAAATGAAGAGGAAGGCTGGTTAAAAATGCCCGAAAATATTTATGAAATTGGCTTTGAAGGCGAAGGTTTTCACTTTGATAATGAAGAAGGTCGACATAAAGTTTTCTTGCATGAATTTGAAATTTCAAAAAGTTTAGTGACCAACGCAGATTTTTTAGAATTTATAGAAGACGGCGGTTATGAAAACTTTAAATTTTGGCTGGATGAGGGCTGGAATTGGGTAAATGAAAATCAAATTATCTCGCCACTTTATTGGCAAAAAATAGATGGAAAGTGGTTTTCTTATACACTTGAAGGTTTAAAAGCAATTGAGGCTGAACATATTTTAACGCATATATCATTTTACGAAGCGCAGGCATTTGCCAACTGGAAAGGTTGCAGATTACCAACGGAATTTGAATGGGAAGCTGCTTCAAATCAATTAAATTGGGGGAAAAGATGGGAATGGACGTACTCCGCGTATCTTCCTTATCCAAAATTTAAAATTGCAGAAGGTGCAGTTGGTGAGTATAACGGCAAATTTATGATAAATACAATGGTCTTACGTGGCGCTTCTACGGCTACACCAAAAGGACACGAAAGAAATACCTACAGAAACTTTTTCCATCCAAAACACAGGTGGCAAATTACAGGCTTAAGATTAGTAAAATGACAAAAGAAAACACTTTTTTAGAAGACATCAATGTTGGATTATCTAGTGAGAATAAATATATTTCTTCCCATTTTTTTTACGATAAGATCGGCGATGAACTTTTTCAGCAAATAATGGAATTGCCGGAATACTATCTCACAAATTGTGAAATGGAAATTTTTCGCGATCAAAGTGAGAGTGTCATTTCGTCGTTTAATATTAAAAAAGATCAGGAATTTGAATTGATTGAATTAGGCGCTGGTGATGGAAAAAAAACACAATATTTAATTGATAGTTTATTAAAAAGTGGTTATTCATTTAAATATATTCCCGTTGATATTTCTCAAAACAGCTTAGATGTTATTTCAAATCGTCTTACAAGTTTGTTTCCAGATTTGAATATTGAAGCGAAACAGGGTGAATACTTTCAGGCTTTAGATGAATTATTCAGTTCAGAAAAACCAAAAGTGATTTTATTTATTGGTTCAAATTTGGGTAATCTCAATGATAAAGTGGCGCATAATTTTCTAAATAAACTCGCTTTACATTTAAAACCAAATGAAAAATTGCTTTTAGGACTTGATTTAATTAAATCTAAAGAAATAGTTTTGCCCGCTTATAATGATACAGAAGGTGTTACGAGAGATTTTAATATGAATTTATTAAAAAGAATAAATGAAGATCTGGGTGCTGATTTTATTTTAGAAAATTTTGAACATAAGCCGGAATATACAGAAGAAGAGGGTGTTGCCAAAAGTTTTTTAATAAGTAAAAAGAAGCAAAGCGTTTTCATTAAAGATTTAGATAAAACCTTTGAGTTTGATAAAAATGAAAAAATTCACACTGAGATTTCCAGAAAATATAACGACGAAATTCTCTCAGATTTATTGAAAAATTCAGCACTTGAAATTTCTGGTAAATTCTTAGATTCTAAAAAATATTTTGCGGATTATATTTTGACCAAAAAATGAGTTTAAAAGGAATTTTAGGATTGGGTGTTTTTTCTACAGAATATTACTTAGGTGAAATCCAAAGACAATTTAAAGTAGGAAACGAAGAATATTCAACATGCCCTTACCTTCTCTATCAGATTGATTTTCAAGAATTAAACCCTTTTCTACCCAATCAATTTTCTACTTTAAAACCTAAAATTGAAGCAATTTTAAATACAGTTTCTGGGTTGGGAATTACAAATCTGTTAGTTCCAAATATTACGCTTCATGAAACTTTAGATAAAATCGGAAGTACTGTAAAACTTTATCACCCAATAAATTTGATGATTGATTATTTGATTAAAAATAAGATTTCGAAAATCACTTTGTTTGGGACTTTATACACGATGAACTCAGATTATTTAAAACAAAAATTCTCTGATAATAATATTGTACTTATTCTTCCCACTAAAAAGGATCAAGAATGGCTGGATGATTTTAGAAAAGATGTTTTTAATCAAACTTACATTCAAAAACAGATCGAAATTTATCATAATTTAATTAAGGAATATTCTGAGCTAATGCCAGTTGGTATTGCTTGTACTGAACTTTCTGTATTCGCTTTAAAGGATAATTCGTTCTGTATTGATATGGCAAATTTACAGATTGAAGAATTTTTAAAATAATTAGCTAAAAATTTGATTTTCTTGTTCTTGAACTCTAATGAAAGTTTTTCTCTTAGAAAGTTCTCTCATCGCAGACGCACCAACATATGTACAAGTTGGACGGATGCCGCCCAACAAATCTGAAATAGTTTCAGATACCAAACCTTTGTATGGTACTTTTACCGTTTTTCCTTCGGACGCTCTGTAATTTCCAACACCACCCGAATGTTTATCCATGGCTGTTTTAGAACTCATTCCATAAAAGGTGCGGTATTTTTTATCATTTTCTTCCCAAGTGTCAGAATTATTTGGTGGAAAATAGGCGGTTTCGGACGCCGCTTGCTTAACGCACTTTGATTAGTTAAGAATTAAGTTGTGGAAACAGATTTTAAACCAACAATAGAGCCTATAAGTGTGATTAAAAAAAACATCCGCCAAAAATTAATTGGTTCTTTGAAAACAAAAATTCCCATTAATACAGTTCCTACTGCACCAATGCCCGTCCATACTGCATACGCCGTGCCTATTGGTAAAGTTTGTACTGCCTTCAATAATAATAACATACTCACTGTTAAAGAAATAACGAACCCTATGTACCAAATGTACATCACTACTCCAGAAGATTCCTTAGCTTTTCCTAAGCAAGATGCAAAAGCAACTTCGAACAGACCCGCAATAATTAGAATTATCCAATTCATGAAATTTATTTATTGAAAATTTGAGTTAATTCTGAAATATATTCGTGTGCTGTCAAATCAAATTTTACCGGAACTACTGAGACATAACCTTCAGAAAGTGCATTTTCATCGGCATCTTCATGCGTATCCATATTATTGAAATAACCGGATAGCCAATAATATTTTTTTCCGTGAGGATTTATTCTTTCATCGAAATTTTCTTCCCATTTTGCGTTTGCTTGTCGGCAAACTTTTATGCCTTTTATTTCATCTTCCGGAAGATTTGGAATGTTTACGTTAAGAACAATGCCTTTCGGTAAAGGATTTTCTAAAATATTTCTGACGATTTTTTGAATAAAACTTTTACCTTGTGTGAAATCTGCCTCCCAGGCAAAATCTAAAAGTGAAAAACCAATTGCCTGTAAACCCTCTACTCCAGCTTCTACAGCGGCACTCATAGTTCCAGAATAGATTACATTGATAGAAGAATTGGCACCGTGGTTAATTCCAGAAACAACTAAGTCCGGTTTCCTTGGTAAAATTTTATTTAAAGCAAATTTCACACAGTCAACAGGTGTTCCTGAAAGCGCAAAATCTTTTTGAGAACCCTCCAACTGTATTTCTTCGTATGTAAGGGTAGAATTTATTGTTATGGCGTGGCCTTTTCCGGATTGTGGGGAATTTGGTGCAACAACAATTACCTCACCGATCTCATTCATGAAAGAAACTAAATTTCTAATTCCCGGCGCGGTGATACCGTCGTCGTTTGTTACTAAAATAAGTGGTTTTTGCATATAACTTTTTCGTTTTTACAAAATTAATTAAAAAGTTATGGTTTCTTCCTTAATTAGGTATTAAATTTGCCAGTTAAACTTTTTTTAAAGTAACAAAAAATCATTCTTAAAGACTTATTAAACCTAATTAATATATTATTTCAAATGTTCAAAAAATTTAAATTCAATAAACTGTTATTATTTATTCCGCTTACAGCACTCGCTTTCTGTTTTAATTCTCCGAAAGATGATGATCAAAAAATGTCTACGATAATGGTCAGTGTTAAAAACACGCTTTCATATCTGCATTATAGTCCGAAACCATTTAATGACGCCTATTCGCAGGATGTTTACAAACAATATTTTGAAATGGTGGATCCTTCAAAAAGGTATTTTTTAGAATCTGATATGAAAGATTTTTCGCAGTATAAAACCAAATTGGATGATTTTCTGACTAATGGAGATCTTACTTTTTATAAAACTACGGTGGATCGTCTTTATCAGCGAGTAGACGAAATTGATGCTATGACGCAAGATATTTTTACGAAACCAATAAATTTAGATGAAAATGACAGTTTAATAATTGAACCGAAAGACAAAGTTAATCCAGCCAATAAAGACGAGCAGTACAAGGAATGGAAAAGATACATTAAATACAATATTCTGCAGGAGATGGCAACTTTAACTAATAAAGAAGTTAGCCAGAAAGAAAAGAAGGATTCTGTTCAAAAGTTTAAACTTAAAGACACCATTAAGTTGCAAATCTTAACACCCGAGGCTAAAAAAATTAAAGCAACACAAGAGGTAAAAGAATTGGTAACCGACACTTTTAGAAGATTTAAGAAAAGAAAAAAAATGAACTGGTTTACAGTTTATATGAATGCCTACACCCAGGTTTTTGATCCGCACAGCAATTATTTTTCACCACGTGACAAAGAAGATTTTGACAGCAGTTTTAGTGGACAATTTATAGGAATCGGGGCAATAATTCAAGAAAAGAAAGGCTTTTTATATTTAGGTGAACTAGTAACCGGTGCACCAGCGTGGAAGTCTAAACAGTTAAGTGAAGGCGATAAAATTTTAAAGGTAAAATCCAAGGCCAATGGTGATGCTGTAAATGTTGTGGGAATGCTCGCAGAAGAAGCTGTTCAACTAATCCGTGGTGAGAAAGGAACTCCTGTCACGCTAACGGTCGAGAAAAAAGATAAATCCATAAAAGATGTAACTCTTATCCGAGATGAAATTACCATTGAAGATACTTTTGCAAGAAGTGTTTCCATTCAATATAAAAACGGTAAAAAATATGGCTACATTAATTTACCTGGATTCAACGCTAACTTTAATGATCCAAAAGGAAGAAACGCTTCAGACGATATCAAAGCGGAGTTAATCAAATTAAAAGCCCAAAAAGTTGAGGGAATTATTTTAGATCTGAGAAATAATGGCGGAGGTTCTCTTACGGAGGTTGGCGATATTATGGGTCTTTTTATGAATGGCGGTGCGTATGTTCAGGTTAAAAATGGCGATGGAAAAATTCAAACATTACGAGATAAATCTACAAGTCCACTTTGGACAGGTCCACTTGTGATTATGCAAAATGAATTGTCCGCTTCAGCTTCTGAGATTTTAGCAGGTGCCATGCAGGATTATGGAAGAGCCGTTATTGTTGGATCACCACAATCTTATGGAAAAGGAACCGTACAAACATTTGTAGATTTGAATCGTTTTTTAAATACGAATGATGATTTTGGTTCCCTTAAATTGACTATTCAAAAATTCTACCGAATTACGGGAGAATCGACCCAAATTAAAGGTGTGAATTCTGATATTTCTCTAAAAGATTTTTTCACAAATTCTGAGATTGGCGAGCGCTTTGGGGACTACGCTTTGCCTTGGGACAAAATTGCAGCAACAGATTTTAAGAAAATGAATATTTTTAATGTTGCCGCTTTAGAAAAAGCGAGTCAGGAGCGCGTTAAAAATAATGCTAATTATCAGTTGCTTCAGAAATCTACAGAATGGAAAGATAAATTGGATAAAGAAAAAAGCATTACGCTGAACGAGAAAAAATTTATGGCTTTGATGGATAAAAGAAAAGCCGATCTTAAAGAATTCAAACCTTTGGAAAAATATGATAATAAATTAAGTTTCATTCTCAACCCAGATGAGGTTTTAAAAGAAAAATCAGATACCACTTTTGCTAAAAAAACCAAATCGTGGACAAAAAATCTAAGTAGAGATTTCTATCTTGATGAAGCTGTAAATATTGTTTCCGAAATGAAGTAATATGAAGGATCAGGTGCAGAATATTTCAGAAAATGTTGGTTTAAGTTTTGGTGAAATACTTGAATATCAGGTGTTTTCAATCGGAAAATATTCTTTAAGCATTTATGAGATATTAGCGGCTATCTTAGTTATTTTATTAGCGGTGTTATTTAATAAATTAGCTAAAAAACTGATTTATAAATCAGAAAAAGTAGCGATTGGGAAGAAGTTTGCGATTTCACAAATTCTCTACTACATTATTTTTATTGTTGCTGCGATAATGGTTATGAAATCACTGGGAGTTGATATTTCGCCGCTTCTTTTAGGTTCAGGTGCGATTCTGGTAGGGGTTGGTTTAGGCTTACAAAATTTATTTTTAGATTTCATTTCCGGCGTTATTATTTTATTTGATCGGTCTGTACAAATGGGAGATATCATCGAGATTGACGGTACAATTGGTGAAGTGAAAGAGATAAGTATGAGAACCTCAACGGTCGAGACCCGCGAGAGGAAAAGCATCATCTATCCAAATTCACTTTTAACTAAAGACAAATTAATTAATTTTAGTCATAATTCGCCCGCCGTTATTTTTATAATCGATGTTGGTGTTCATTATGATACAGATATGGAGCTGGCCATCAAACTTCTCAAAGAAGCCGCTTCAGAAAACGAATCAGTACTAAAAGATAAACCGATAATTGTTCGTTTGGAAAATTTTGGCGATAGTTCTTTAGATTTAAAACTATATTATTACAGCATAAAATTATTCAGCGCACCGCAGGTCAGAAGTGACATCAGAATGGCAATTTTGAAGAAATTCAGAGAAAATAACATCAATATTCCATATCCTATCAGGACGATGGATTTTCCTCAAACAATTGATAAGGATCAATAATAAAAAGGCTGGAAAATATTTTCCAGCCTTTTTATTAAAATAATTTTAGATTATTTTATTTCTATACATCCAACTCTGCCGCCCGCATTTCCAGTAGGTTGTGTCATAAAATCATCTTTATCCGCATGAATTATGATTGCTTTGCCGACTATATTTTTAGACTCATCAGAGCAACCCAAACACCATTTATCGGTTTTAAAAATTAATCTGGCTGTTCCATTTTTATCCGCTACCAAATTTCCGATGTCACCCATGTGGAAATGAGCACCGCCGAATTTACCGTGGTCATCTTTTGATGGATTCCAATGTCCGCCGGCAGATTTTGCATCTGCTGAGGAACAATCGCCAAATTCATGCACGTGAACCGCATGAATTCCTGGAGTTAATTTGTAAACATTCATATCCATTGTTACCATCTTTCCTTCTTGGCTAAATTTCGCTGTACCCTGCGTGCTTGTGCCATTTTTAGAATTAATGTTTTCTGTCAGGGTTTTCATATTCTTCATTGAACCACAAGATGTGACTAAAACGCTGCTTGCTGCAAATAGTAGAAATTTTAAATTTTTCATAATTATTTTTTTAAAGTTATTCCGCCGAAAAATTATAAAGCCACCTTTGAGTCTCAAAAATTGACAGTTCAGCGAAAAAAGTTAGGAGATAAAGGTACAGTGAAATTATCTTTACTCAAAATTATTACTATGATAACTTGTTCAAAAACAATAGCTGTTTTCTTTGTCTTACTTTTTTTGCCAATTTCAGCGCAGATTATAATTAACGGAAAGATCAGCTATAAAAATAAGGGTATTTCTAACGTTTCGGTTACTTTAAAAGACACTTACGACGGCGCAACGTCTGATAAAGAAGGAAAATATAGTTTTGAAACTTCCGAAAAAGGAAATAAGACATTAGTTTTTACAAATACAAAATTTCAAGAAGTTGAGAAACCTATTGTTTTAGCCACTGAAAACATTAGTATAAATGTTGATTTAAGAGAACAGGTGAATGAAATTGATGCCGTCGTTATTTCGGCAGGAAGTATTGAAGCAAGTGATAAAAAAAGAGCCACAGCTTTATTGACACCGATTGATATTTATACAACAGCAGGTGCGAACGGACAAATTTCGTCAGCTTTAAATTATCTTCCCGGAGTGCAAAAAGTTGGGGAATCTGAAGGACTTTTTGTGCGTGGTGGAACTGGTGCGGAAACAAAGATTTTCATGGATGGCAGTTTAATCAACAATTATTTTTCTAATTCTGTCCCAGGAATTCCTGGTAGAGACCGATTTAACACGTCGCTTTTTAAAGGAAATATTTTTTCCAGCGGCGGTTATTCTGCCCTTTACGGACAAGCTTTATCTGGCGTATTAATTTTAGAAAGCGTGGATTTGCCAGCAACTACCTCTTATGATGTTGCTCTTTCACCAATATTTTTAAGCGGAAGTTATCAGAAATTAACCCAGTCAAAAACAGCATCTTACGGCGTGAGTTTGGGTTATTCTAATTTACAATTGGTAAATAAACTTCTAAATTTTAATACTGATTTTAAAAAAGCACCGGAAAGCGTAAACGGCGATGCCAATTTTAGAATCAAAACTAAAAGTGGTGGATTTTTTAAATATTTCACCAATTTTGATACAAATAAATTAAGTGTTCTTTCTGAAAGTTTAGAACCAAATATTGATAAAAATAAAGTGTCGTTAAAGGGAAATAACATTTACCAAAATCTATCATTTAAACAAAAATTTGGAAAATATTTATTAAATATTGGAACCTCTTATGCTTATAATAAATCGGATGTAAATTTTTCCACTTTATTAAATGACGTGCCGCAAAGCAATATTACCTCAAATGTTTTAGGGAATTATATAAACGCAAAAGCAGTTGTTGATAGAAAAATAAATAAAATCTCAGCCATTCGTGGTGGTTTTGAATTTAATAATGCGAATGAAAAATCTCAGTATGGTGCTTTCAAAAAAAATTATTCAGATCTAATCTCTGCAGGATTTTTAGAAACCGATTTAGGGTTTTCAAACAATTTTTCTGCTAAATTAGGTGTTCGTGCGGAGAATTCTTCTTATTTAAAACATTGGAATCTTGCACCGAGAATCGCGGTTGCTTATCGTTTGGCGAAAGATTATACCACATCTTTGGCTTACGGAATTTTTTACCAAAATCCTGAAAGTAAATATTTAAATTCTGCCGCTCCACTAACCTTTCAAAAAGCAGAACATTATATTTTTCAGGTTCAAAGAAATACAGAAGGTAGAAATTTGCGGCTTGAAGCTTTTTATAAAAAATACAATCAATTAATTAAAACTTCAGGCGATCAATATTTTTCGACGGCGACAAATAATAATGGAAGTGGCTTTGCAAAAGGGTTAGAGTTGTTTTGGCGGGATAAAAAATCCATTAAAGACATAGATTATTGGGTAACTTATTCTTATTTAGACACCAAAAGAGATTTTAATAATTATCCGGTGAGTCTTATACCAAGTTTTGCTGCAAAACATACTTTAAATCTTGTTGCGAAAAAATTTGTAACCAAATGGAAAACAGGGTTTAATATGTCTTACACCTATTCTTCTGGGCGTCCTTATTATGATATTATTAATGATAATGGCCAAAATATTATTCGTCATGAAGGAAAACTAAAAGACTTCAGTAGTTTAAATTTTAGCTTAAATTATCTTCCAAATTTGGGTAAAAAAAATCCGAAAGCATTTACCGTTTTAGTTTTAAGTGTTTCTAATATTTTAGGCCAAAAGAATATCTACGGCTATAATTTTTCTAATAATGGCATGCAAAGTTCTGCGGTTGTTCCGCCAGTTAATACTTTTATTTTTATTGGTGCATTTATAAGTTTTGGACAAGATAAAACGAATGATACGATTAATAATAACTTGTAGACTTTCAAACCAAGAACCAAGATAAAAGAAATGGGATTAAATTATTTTTAAACCTTTCAGAAATCAAAACTAACCATTCAGTATAAATTAATTTTAAAAGAAAAATTCTCAATCTATCTTTACATTATAATTAACAAACCAATAAAAATTTATATAATGAAACCAATTAAAAATTTAGTTTTAAGTCTTGCATTGACTTTTACCGGAATTAATGCATTTGCACAAACCGCTTATGAAAAAGCAATGGCAGACAAAGTTGCCAAAGTGCAGCAAAGCCAAAATGCAGAAGAATTGGGCGCTCTTGCTAATGATTTCAGCAGAATTGCTTTAAAGGAAAACAAAGAATGGTTACCACAATATTATGCGGCGTTCGCGGACATTCAAAAGGGACGGATTTTAATGCGTGAACAAAAACTTTCAGATTTAGATGCATTAGCAGATGACGCACAAAAGCACATTGATGCTGCAGAAGCCATCTCATCAAAAAACGTAGAGGTTACAATCCTTAATAAAATGATGCACAGTTTAAAAATGATGGTCGATCCGCAATCGCGTTATATGAGTGAAGGTTCGCTTGCCGCAGGATTTCTTGCAGCCGCTGAAAAATTGGATCCTGAAAACCCAAGAATTACTTTGCTTAAGGCGGAAGATACTTATTACACGCCGGAACAATTTGGTGGAAGCAAAGAAAAAGGTATTGAATTATTTAAAAAAGCACAAGCGCAATTTGCGGTTTATAAATCGACTTCTGCGCTAAGCCCAAGTTGGGGGAAAGCAGAAGTCGATTATTTTCTGTCTCAAGTGGCGAAATAATTTAAAAATATCAAATTAAATCCTGCTTTTTGCGGGATTTTTTTATTTAATTTTTTTCAATACCATTCAGTATAATAATCTTACCCTTCGGTTGGAAAAAATTGTAAACCGCTGTTTGTCAGTTTATCTTTACACTATTAATTAACCAAATAAATTATATCGTAATGGAAACTTATACTTTAACCTCAGATGAAAAATTTGCACAAGCACAAAGAAAAGTAAAATGCATCAAGGGATTTTACACCCACGCAACAGTTTATTTATTTATAAACATTTTTATTATCGCGAGTTGCTATATTGATAATCCACGTAGTTTATATACTTCAGACCCTTATATGACGGCTTTTTTCTGGGGAATTGGTCTTGCAGCACACGGTTTTTCAGTTTTTGGGAAAAACTTTATTTTTGGAAAAGACTGGGAAGACAGAGAAATCCAAAAAATATTAAATAAATAATTTTGAATTATTTTAATAATTAAATTTACAAAATGGATACAAAAGATTTAAGAAAAAAAATGATCACAATGCTCTGGATTTCCTTTGCAACAGGCTTGTTTTTTTTCACTTTCTTCACAAATGATAAAACTTTCCATAATTTCTTAATAAGTTTTCTGGTTTCGTTTCTGTATTCCTTTGTCTTTGTAATGGGTAATTATTACACCAATTGCTATCTTAATTCAAAATATTCTTGGATAGATAATACACGTACTAGAATTGTTTTAGGAATAATTTCAACCCTTTTTGTAAATGTATTTCTGGTTTTTGTCTGTAATTATTTAAATTTAATTGTCCTTCAAAAAAACAATCCAGATAATTTTTTCAAGGGTGAAATGGGCATGTTCAACTGGATCATTATCAACTTTGCGCTTTTAGTGTCCGCGATTATGCACGCAAAAGGTTTTATGGATGAGTGGAAAAAATCTTCTAAAAAAGAAGTCGTTGAGCAGAAATTAATTGCAAAATCTGCAAACGCCCAATTTGAAACTTTAAAAAACCAATTAGATCCGCATTTTTTATTTAATTCTTTAAATGTCTTAAGTGCTTTGATAGATGAAAACCCTGAACAAGCACAGAAATTTACGGCTTCGATGTCAAAAATTTACCGCTACATTTTAGAGCAGAAAGACAAGGAATTGGTTTCCGTAGAAGAAGAAATAGAATTTGCAAAAACTTATACCGCGCTTTTAAAAACCCGCTTTGAAGATAGCGTCACTTTTGAATTTAACGTCAATGAAAGTGTTCAAAAAGCATTTGTTGTGCCGCTTTCCTTGCAGTTATTATTAGAGAATTGCATCAAACACAATTTTGCCACTTCTTCAAAACCTTTGCATATAAAAATCAGTTCAGAAGATGGAAATTTATTAATAGAAAACAATCTTCAGTTTAGAGAAAACATCAAAGAATCTTCGGGGATTGGGCTTTCAAACATCGTTCAACGCTATGCTTTATTAACAAAGAAAAATGTTTTTATAGAAAAATCTTCTGATTATTTTAAAGTCAAAATTCCCATATTAACACAAAAAACACAAAAAATGAACACAAAAAATGCATCAGAAAGCAATGCTTACGAACGAGCCTCAAAACGCGTAAAAGAATTAAAGGGGTTTTATGGAAATCTTGCCTCTTACTGCGTGATCATTCCGTTTTTAATATTTGTAAATCTCTACACGGCGCCGCAATACCAGTGGTTTTGGTGGCCGATGCTCGGTTGGGGATTAAGTTTAGTGATTCGTGCTATTTCTATTTTTGGCATTAGCAAAGACTGGGAAGAGCAACAAATTCAGAAAATATTAAATAAAAATTCCTAAAACTATTAACCATGGAAAATTATTCACAAAACGAAATAGATTATTCTATCGCAAAAGAAAAAGTTCATCGTATGAAAAGATTCTATGTAGGCGTCGCAATTTTCATTCTTGTATTTTTAGTGTACAATGTGGAAAGATTTTTCAGAACAGGCGAACTTACTTTTTTAGAGTATCATAGATTTGGTGGAATTTTCTTGATCTGGGGAATTATTTTAGCGGTAAAAGGGTTAAAATTATTTTTTCTAAATCAAGACTGGGAAAGAAAAATGATGGATAAAGAACTAAACAATAACAACAATGGAAACGTATAATTCTGACGAAATAAAATACCAGAAGGCGAAGAAAAGAGTAAAACGGATCAAAGGATTTTACACGCATTTTTTGGTTTACATTTGCGTTAATGCTTTAATTGTTTACTTAAATTATCAAGATTTAAGACCTGGAGAAAGCTATTTCCATTGGCATAATTTCTATACTTTATTCTTCTGGGGAATTGGTTTAGCGGCCCACGGATTAAGTGTCTTCTTACCTAATTTTATTTTAGGAAACGATTGGGAAGAAAGAAAAACTCGCGAATTAATGGATAAATACAGATAATATGGAAACAACAACAAATATTATTATAATCGTTTGGGCGCTTTCAGAAATTTTTCTGCTTTTGAAAATGCGTTCTGGAAGTAGTGCCGAAAGTAGCAAAGATAAAAAGTCGTTATCGCATCTTTGGATTGTGATCGGATTCAGCATTTTCTTCAGCATTTATATTGCCAAAGAAAGCAGTTTCCATTTTTACAGCAATCTGGCTTTTCAAATAATTGGTTTGGCTTTTTTAATGTTGGGCGTTATTTTTCGTTTGGCCGTGGTTTATAATTTGGGTAAATATTTCACCGTAGATGTGACCATTATGAAAAACCATAAACTCATTACTGACGGTTTTTACAAATACATCAGACATCCCTCGTACACTTTTTCTCTGCTAACTTTTGTCGGTTTAGCGCTTGTTTTAAACAACTGGATTTCTGCAATTGTCCTTTTAATTCCAGTATTTTCAATGTTTTTTTATAGAATTAAAATTGAAGAAAAAGTTTTAAAAGTACAGTTTGGAACAGCATATACTGATTACATGAAGCATACAAAAAAAGTGCTTCCTTTTATTTATTAAATTAAGAAAATGATCAAAACCGTAATCATCGAAGATGAAAAACCTGCCGCCAGAAAATTAGAAAGAATGTTGGGTTTAATACCTGATTTAGAAATAGTTGCCGTATTATCTTCCGTGGAAGAAAGTTTAGACTGGTTTAAAAATAATGAGGCGCCGCAACTTATTTTTTCTGACATAATGCTTGGTGACGGAATGTCTTTCGATATTTTTGAAAAATTTCCGGTGCAAAGTTTTATGATCTTCACCACGGCTTATGATCAATATACATTGAAAGCCTTTAAACTGAATTCCATCGATTATCTTTTAAAGCCAATTTTGCAGGAAGATCTGGAAAAAGCCGTTGATAAATTTAAAAGTTTCTTACCTAATGAAATGCCTTCTAACGAATTGAATTTTAAAAATTTAATTAAAAAAGAAGAACCAAAATTATCCCGAATTTTAGTAAAGATCGGCTATAATCTAAAAATTGTTTCCACCGATGAGGTTTCGTGTTTTTACAGCGAAAATAAAATTGCTTATTTACAAACCAAAGACCGTGTTTATCCAACCGATTTTACATTAGAAGAACTCGAACAAAGTTTAGATCCAAAACAATTTTTCCGCGTCAACCGACAACTTATTATAAATTTAAATTTCATTAAAAACATCCACACTTCGCCGTATTACAAAGTTGATCTGGAATTTCAACCGGATTTAGAAATTACCGTGAGCCGCGATCGCGTGAAGGAATTTAAGGATTGGTTGGTGAAATAATTTCTTATTAAACAAAAACGGCGAAAAACTTTAATAAGGAAAAATTTATTAGAGAAATTAAATTATTTAGTACAATTGAATCAATACTTCCGCAGGAATATTTAGTTTTTCTTTTAAATTTCTGATCATTGTCAGGCTCAGTTTTCTTTTACCGGAAAGGATTTCAGATTTTCGGGAACGCGTTCCCAATATTTTACTTAATTCACTTTCAGACATGTTTCTTTGTTCCATTCGGAATTTAATGGCTTCAATTGGGCTTGGTTTTGGAACAGGAAAAAGCACCAATTCATATTCTTTTACCAAAATAGAGAGAATTTCTAGTTCGTCAGAATCTTTAGAATCTTCCTTAATATCTTTTTGCATCAGCAAATAAATTCTCTCAAGAGAACTTTCGTATTGCTTGCTATTTTTTATTGGTTTTAACATAACTTATTTTTTTAGCATCAATCTTATCATAATCTTTATGCGTTCCGAACCAAACAATAAAGATGATTTTCAGTCGGTATTCTATATCCACTATTAATCGGCAAGTATTTCCATTAATATTAAAAACAACTCTTTTATCCGTTAATATTGAAGCGTTTCGGTATTGTTCTTTAAGTTCATTTGGACTTGCCCATTCTGCAACATTACTTTCTTCATACCATGATAATAAAGACTGCTTTGCTTGCGGAAATTCTTCCCAAAATTCTTTTAAAGTATTTACAGCAATAATTCGCATAGACAAATGTACAAAAATGTTCCCAAATTGGTGACACTTAATTTATTTAATTATTGGCCTTACTACAAAGTAGAAATGGAATTTCAACCGGATTTAGAAATTACGGTGAGCCGAGATCGGGTGAAGGAATTTAAGGATTGGTTGGTGAGGTAGAATAAAAGGAAAATCAGTTACTTAGGATTAATATTTCAACTCTATGCAATGAATTCTAGATTGAAAAATATATTGAAATTTTGAGGGTAATTAAATTTTAGAAGTATTTTAAAATGAAGTATGAATTTACGATAAAATGTCAATCACATAAATGGACAATTCAAGACAAATGTTTTATTGGTTTTAACAAGTTCTTTCTAATTTGATATACGTTTAATTCTTTATATTAGTACTTTTGCAAATACATAGATTTATTATGGAAGATATACAGGAAATTAGTGGTAGTTCAGCATCATTTGAAGATTTTAAAAATGAAAATGGTATAACATTTTGGTGGGCATCCGATTTAATGAAAATGTTAGGATATAAGGATATGAAATCTTTTCATAAAGTTTTAGACAGGGCGACCAAGGCTTTCGTATCATTAAATATTCCACATTATGAAAATATTATTTCTCAACAGCGAGAAATAGATGGTAATAATTGTCAAGATTTTAAACTTTCACGTTTTGCCTGCTATATCTCGGTAATGAATGGCGATCCTAAAAAAGTTGAAGTTGCGGAAGCACAAGTTTATTTTGCGCAACAAACAAGAAAATTCGAATTATTTATTGAAAACAATAATGATATTGAGAGAATGCTAATTCGAGAAGAATTAACAGAGGGGAATAAATCATTAGCTTCAATAGCAAAGAGATCAGGCGTAACCGATTTTGCAAGATTCCAAAATGCAGGTTATGTTGGGATGTACAATATGGAATCTTGGAAACTTGAAAAGAAAAGAAATGTAAAGAAGGGTTCTCTTATGAACCATATGGGAAGAACAGAATTGGCAGCAAATTTATTTAGGGTAACACAAACCGAGGAAAGAATAAAAAACAAAGGTATTAATGGACAAAATAATTTAGAGCAAACTCACTACGAAGTGGGAAAGGAAGTTAGGGGTATTATCCAAAAAAATATGGGGAAAAACCCTGAAAATTTACCCATTGAAAAACAAATTTCAGAGGTAAAAAAAGGTTTAAAAGATGGACATAAAAAAATGCTAAAGGAAGACAGCAATAAAAAAAAGTAAAGAAAGGAGGATTTTTGCTATTCTATGAAATCACGCCGCTCCCCAACAATTCTTCCCCAGAATACCACGCGGCAAATTGTCCTTCTGCAATGGCCGATTGTGGGTTTTCAAATTCGATGAATAAACCTTCTTCAAACTGAAAAAGGGTCGCTTTTTCTAAAGGTTGTCGGTAACGGATTCTTGCACAAACGTCTAAAGTTTCGCCATTTTTTAATTTTAGATCTTCGCGAACCCAATGAGTGTCGCTATTTTCAATTTTCAAGGCTTTTCTGAAAAGTCCTGGGAAATTTCTGCCTTCGCCCACGAAAATTAAATTGTCTTTCATGTCGCGTGAGATCATAAAACAGGATTCTTTGTGGCCACCAATTCCCAAACCTTTACTTTGCCCGATGGTAAAATAATGCGCGCCTTGGTGTTTGCCAATGACTTTTCCGTCAGATTTTTTATAAATTGTTTTTGCAGAAAGAAATTCCAGTTCTTCCAGTTTTGAATAAAATTCCAGTTTTTCTTGGTGATATTGATCAAAATCACTGAAAATCTCTACAATTTCACCTTCTTTTGGTTTTAACTGTTGTTGCAAAAATGTGGGCAAACTAACTTTTCCAATAAAACACAGACCTTGCGAATCTTTCTTTTCGGCAGTCACTAAACCCATTTCCCTAGCAATTTCCCGAACTTCCGGTTTTGTAATATTTCCAATGGGGAAAAGCGATTTTGACAATTGGTCCTGGTTCAGTTGACAAAGAAAATAACTCTGGTCTTTATTGTCATCTTTCCCCGCCAAAAGGCGAAAAATTTCTTTTCCGTTTTCGTCAAAAGTGGAAGTCACTTGTGCGTAATGTCCCGTCGCAACTTTCTCAGCACCAAGCGATAAAGCCGTTTTCATAAAAACATCAAACTTTACTTCGCGGTTGCATAAAACATCCGGATTTGGTGTCCGTCCGTTTTTATATTCATTGAACATATAATCGACGATGCGCTCTTTGTAAAGTTCGCTCATATCAATCACCTGAAACGGAATTCCCAGTTTTTGAGCCACTAAAAGCGCATCATTACTGTCTTCGATCCACGGACATTCATCTTCCAAAGTCACCGATGCATCATTCCAATTACGCATAAAAAGCGCAATAACTTCATGTCCCTGTTGCTGAAGCAGATACGCAGCAACACTGGAATCTACACCGCCGGACAAACCAACTACTACTTTCATTTTTTCATTTTATAAAGCCTTTCAAGGAGACTCTTTATTGAGGTGCAAATTTACTACAATAATTGCAGAATTTTTAGAAGCAACAAGATCATCGGTATTTTCAATATTATTCCCGCTTTCCGTTCCAATCTTTCATCCCGATTTTACATCGGAATGAAAGGATTTCCACTGCAATCGGGGCTACCTCGAAGTTTTGTTTTTCTTTCAAGATTAAATTCTAAAAATAACTTGCTTTAAAAGATAAATTGCAACAATAAATTTGGATTAGTAATTGCATTTAAAAGAGTTAATTTTAAAATTATGAGCAGAGGTTTTGTAAAAGAAGATGACCAGGAAGAAGTGCCGATGGTAGCGCCAAGAGCAGATTTACCGGAAAATATAGAAAATTTTGTCACTCAAAATGGAATGGATCTGCTTTTGGAAGAGCGTGAAAGTTTGACAGAAGAACAAGAAAATTTAGATAGTTCACAGGAAAAAGAATACCGAATTTCTTTTAATCATATCAATGCAAAATTGCAATTATTAAATGAGAGAATTTCATCTGCGAAAATCGTTGACCCAGAAAAATTGCCGCAAGATGAAGTTCATTTCTGTGCGACAGTGACTTTTAAAAATTTAGAAAATAATTTAAAGCAAACTTTTCAATTGGTTGGCGTAGATGAAGCCGATATTAAAAAACAAAAAATATCTTTTATCACCCCTTTAGCGAAAGTATTAATGCACAAAAAAGCAGGTGATAAAGCGATTTTAAACTTAGGTGAGAGGAAAAATCAGTTCGAGATCTTGGAAATTAAATATTAGAAACTTTGATTATTTATTCTTTTGTCTTGAAACAAAAGAACCAAAAATTCAAGACTGGAAACCCACCTAAAAATTATATTTTAATTATAAAATTTCCAAATTGACTCTCTTAATGTCGTCGAACCACTTCTTTAGGTTTCGGGCGGAAAGTAGATTTCTGCCGCCACTCAAACACTGGAAATTTTTTAACGAATTAAAATATAATTTTATTAACGGTTCCGTTTCCGTGGTCATTAGAAGTTATTTTCAAAAACACCTTTTTGGATAAAATTAAATAACTCTTTTTGCTGTAATTAATTGAACAATTAAAATGGTAAAAGAAAGTAGTAAACCTAAAATTGAAACGCCTGTCCAGCCGAAAGAATTCCAGGCAATTGCGCCGAGAACCGTTCCTAAAGCACCGCCAATAAAAAAACCAACCATGTAAATGGTATTAACGCGATTTCTAGCTTCGGTGTTTTTAGAAAAAATAATATTTTGATTGGTAATGTGAAGCGATTGACAGCCTAAATCTATCAAAATAACACCCACAATTAAACCAAATATTGAATGCGCGGAAACAAGAAAAATTAACCAGGAAATAATTAATAAAATCACACCGGCGAGAATCAATTTATTTTTACTGATTCTATTATTGAGTTTGCCCACGTACGCCGCACCTAAAGCGCCCGCAATTCCAAATAAACCGAAACCGCCTGCAACTGCACTTCCGTAGTGAAATGAATCTTCCATTAGGAAAACCAAGGTCGTCCAAAATGCACTTAAACTTCCAAAAGCTAACGCGCCACGAAGGGTTGCCAATCTCAATGTAGGCTCAGTTTTTAAATAGAACCAAAGCGATTGCATTAATTTGGAATAGCTTTCTGAATAGTCTGGTTTAATAACTGGAAGTTTAATTTTTAGCAAAACGAAAAGCATAGTCATTAAGGCGGCTGCTCCATAAAAAACACTGCGCCAGCCAAAATATTCTCCAATTAATCCACTCAAAACGCGACTTCCTAAAATACCGATGAGTAAACCGCTCATCACAATTCCAATGGCTCTTCCGCGCCCTTCATCATTACTAAGATGTGCGACCATCGGGACAAATAATTGAGGCAAAGTAGAAGTAAAACCAATTAAAAAACTGCTGATTATTAAGAACAACAAAGATTTTGAAAGCGCTGCACCTATTAACGATAAAACTAAAATCAGAAAATCAATTTTTATAATTTTCATATTGCTGATTTTATCACCTAATGGAATAATTAGCAATAATCCCAATGCATAGCCAATTTGAGTAGATAGCGCTACATTACTTACTTGTGAATCGCTTACATGATAAGTCAATGCGATGTCATGCAACAAAGGCTGATTATAATATAAATTTGCGACAACTAAACCCGCAGAAATACTCAGAAGGTAGAGTGTGGAATTTGGTAAATTATTTTTCATTTAATATTAATCGAGTCATTTAAAAGATTTGCAAAACTATAAATTATCTTGAAAGAATAGGCCAGTCTACAATTGTATTAATGAATTAATTTTGGAAGGAAAATCTATTGATAAAAAAAATATAAAATTATTTAACCAAAAAAACCCCTTGTTAATGATCATTAACAAGGGATTTCACTTTATTTAAAAGTTTATTTCACTTTTTCTTTCATTGCTTCTGGTTTACCGTCCAAACCATCTTTCGCTTCATTGACATCTAAAGTGACACTTTCGCCTTCTTTAAGTTTTTTATTCACAAGCATTTCTGCCAATAAATCTTCGATGTATTTTTGAATCGCACGTTTCAAAGGTCTTGCGCCAAAATCTCTGTCCCAACCTTTCTCACCAATAAACTCTTTTGCGGCATCTGTTAGTTGCACGTGGTAGTTTAATTTTTCTAAACGGCTGTATAATTTTGCCAGTTCTAAATCGATGATTTTAGCAATATCTTCCTTTTCAAGATTATTAAATATCACCACATCATCAATTCTATTTAGAAATTCGGGTGCGAAGGCTTTCTTCAAAGCACTTTCAATGGTGCTTTTTGCTCTTGCGTCGGTATTAGATTTTTTAGCATTTGTACCAAAACCAACGCCGTCACCGAAATCTTTTAAATCTCTAGTTCCGATGTTTGAAGTTAAAATAATGATCGTATTTCTAAAATCAATTTTACGTCCTAAACTGTCTGTTACAAAACCTTCATCTAAAATTTGTAATAGAATATTAAATACATCCGGATGCGCTTTTTCTATTTCATCTAAAAGTAAAACGGCGTAAGGTTTTCTTCTAATGGCTTCAGTTAATTGCCCACCTTCTTCATACCCAACATATCCCGGAGGCGCACCAACCAAACGTGAAACCGCAAATTTTTCCATATACTCACTCATGTCAATACGGATTAATGCTTCATCAGAATCAAATAATTCCCGCGCCATTACTTTCGCTAATTCAGTTTTACCAACGCCCGTTGTTCCAAGGAAAATAAACGTTCCAATTGGTCGGTTTGGGTCTTTCAATCCGGCGCGGTTTCTTTGGATGGCCTTTACCACTTTTTTCACCGCTTCTTCTTGACCGATAACTTTTCCGTTAAGTTTAGCATCCATTTGAGCCAATTTATCCAGCTCATTTTTCCCCACTTTCGTCACTGGAATTCCGCTCATCATAGAAACAACTTCTGCCACATTTTCCTCAGTAACTTGTTCTTTCTTTTCTTTAATATCTTCATCCCATTTTTCCTGTGCCACGCTTAATTCCATTTGTAAGCGCTCTTCTTCATCTTTTAATTTTCTGGCTTCCAGATAATCCTGTTTTTTAACTGCTTTTTGTTTGAGTTCCTTTATCTCATCAATTTTTTTCTCATGATCCACAATTATTTCTGGAACTTTCATGTTTTTCATGTAAACTCTAGAACCCGCTTCATCTAACGCGTCAATGGCTTTGTCAGGTAAAAAACGATCTGTAATATATCTCGCCGTTAATGTTACACACGCATTTATGGCTTCATCTGTGTAAGTTACGTTGTGATGGTCTTCATATTTATCTTTTATTTGATTTAAAATTAAAATGGTTTCTTCAATGTTGGTTGGTTCAACCATTACTTTTTGAAAACGTCTTTCTAACGCGCCATCTTTCTCAATATATTGTCTGTATTCGTCCAAAGTTGTGGCACCGATACATTGAATTTCACCTCTAGCTAAAGCTGGTTTGAACATATTTGAAGCATCTAAACTTCCTGTAGAACTGCCGGCGCCAACAATGGTGTGCAATTCGTCAATAAACAAAATGACATCTCTGTTTTTTTCAAGTTCCGTCATAATTGCCTTCATCCGTTCCTCAAATTGTCCACGGTATTTTGTTCCGGCAACCAAACTCGCAAGGTCTAAAGTAATCACACGTTTGCCATAAAGAACTCTGGAAACTTTCTTTTGCTGAATTCGCAATGCTAAACCTTCCGCAATAGCAGATTTACCAACGCCTGGTTCACCAATCAAAAGCGGATTATTTTTCTTTCTTCTAGATAAAATTTGCGAAACGCGTTCAATTTCTTTCTCACGACCAATGACAGGATCTAGTTTTCCATCTTTTGCTAATGATGTAAGATCTCTACCAAAATTATCTAAAGTTGGCGTTTTGCTTTTGCCGGAGCCAATATTTCCCGTTGGTTTCCGCATTTGACCAAATTCTTCACGCTCTTCATCATCATCATAAGCACTTGCTTTTGGCAATTGTCCAGAATTTTTGAGCATGCTTTTGTACTCCATCGACACTTTATCATAATCGATATCGTACGCATCCAAAATGTTGGTCGCAGGATCTTCGGATTTATATAAAATCCCAAGAAGAAGGTGCACGGTATTTATTTCGTCCGCTTTATACAAGCGGCATTCTAGTTCAGATCTTTTAATAGCTTGATCTGCTAACTTTGTAAAGGAGATCTTATCCGACTCTGAATTTGAGAAAGGATTAGAATTAGTAACCGTCATAGTTTCTATTTTCCTTTTAATCTGTGTAAGATCAGCGTTTAAACTACGAAGAATTTCTTTTGCAGAATTTTCAGAATCTATAATTCCTAAGAGAAAATGCTCTGTATTTAGAAATTCACTGTGCAGTCTTTTAGCTTCACTTTTACTGTGTCTAAAAACTTCATTTAAACCAGTTGAAAATTTATTATTCATATATTTAAAATCGAAATTGTTAAATTAAAGACGAGTTCGCCCGTAACTTGAATCAAAGTTACAAATACTTTACCAAAATCTTAAACTGACTTTATGACTTATTTTTTTTGTAGTTTTGTTTGGTAATCAGCTATTTTAGCACAATTTTTTTATCTTAATTAGATTTTTTCTTAGATAATATTTTAACGAAATGTTTTAATGAAAGTTTTAGCGAGTGTCTTTAGCAATTTATATACCGACCAACGGGTTGAGAAAGTTTGTAAAACACTTCTGGAAGCAGGTTATAAAATTGATTTAATTGGCAACAATTGGGAAGGTTCGCCGGAAATGACGCGGCCTTATTCTTTTTCTATAATAACTTTAAAATCAAAAAAACTTCGATATGCGTATTTAGAATTTCAAGTCAAATTGTACCGGGAACTTTTAAATAAAGCAACTTCAGAAACTATTTTGTTGGCTAATGACTTGGATGCACTATGGCCGAATTATTTAGTTTCAAAAAAATTAAATATTCCTTTGGTTTTTGACAGCCATGAGATTTTTACAGAAATGCCATCGCTTCAAGGAAGATTTGTAAAAAAAATCTGGAAATTTTTGGAGAAAAGATTAGTTCCGAAAGTCAAATACATGATGACGGAAAGTGAAAGCTATGCTGAATGGTTTCAAAAAGAATATGGAATAAAACCAGTCGTGATCAGAAACATCCCAAGAAAAATTACGGAGGACATTGTATTCCCGAAAAATAATCCAAAAATCATTTTATACCAAGGCGCCATCAATCAATCTAGAGGAATTCTGCAAGCCATTGAAGCAATGAATTATTTAGACAACGCCATATTTAAAATTATTGGAGACGGACCGAAAAGGAAAGAATATGAAGATTTTGTTTTAAAGAATAAATTGGAAAATAAAGTCCAGTTTTTGGGCAAAAAATCACCAGCCGAATTACGACAAATCACCAGAATGGCAGATGTTGGTTTAAGTTTAGAAGAAAATGGTGGCTTGAGTTATCTTTATTCTCTGCCCAATAAAGTTTCAGATTATATTCAGGCAAAAGTGCCTTTGGTGATGATAAATTTCCCTGAAATGATGCGCATCAAAAAGCAATTTAATGTTGGCGAAGTAGTAGAAAACCATGAAGCTAAAAACATTGCAGAAAAAATTAAAACAGTTTTAGCAAACGGCAGGAATTTTTATAAAGAAGAATTAGAAACTGCCGGAAAAATTTTATGTTGGGAAGAAGAAGAAACCAAAATAAAAAACCTTTTCAAAAGAGTAAAAGTTGAAAATTTTTGAGCTTAAATTCATAACTTTGTATCATGACCATTAAAGAAAAACAAAACGAGATTGTAGCAGAATTTGCCTTTCTGGAAGACTGGGAACAGAAATATGAATACATTATCGATTTAGGAAAAGAATTAAAGACTTTGCCGCCAGAGAAAAAAATAGAAAGTAATCTAATAAAAGGTTGCCAATCTCAGGTTTGGATAGATGCCCGTTTTGACGACGAAAAATTAGTGTTTGAAGCAGATTCTGATGGAATTTTACCAAAAGGGATCGCGTCGCTATTAGTTAGTATTTACAGCGGCCATACTACAAATGAAATTTTAAATTCAGATTTTGAGTTTATTTCACAAATCGGATTACAGGAATTTCTCTCGCCTTCCAGAGCAAATGGTTTAATGGCAATGACGAAGCAAATAAAATTTTATGCCGTTGCTTATCAATTAAAAAAATGACGCGCGTTTTAGCATATCGTTTTTCTGCATTTGGTGATCTTGCGATGACGGTTCCAGTTTTTAAAGAAATTTTGGAGCAAAACCAGGATCTGGAAATTATCATGGTTACCCGCACAAACTTCGAAGCTTTATTTGCAGAAATTCCCCGACTGAGATTTCAAGGCATAAATCTGGAAGATTATAAAGGTGTCGTTGGAATGAGACGTCTTTCGAAAGAACTATTAAGAGATGTCAACTTTGATTATGTAGCAGATTTACACGACGTTATAAGATCCAAAATACTAAATACTTTTTTCGCGAATCGAAATTTTAAAGTTTATAAAATAGATAAAGGAAAAGAGGAAAAAGAGAATCTTACTGATATTTGGAACCTTGATAAAAAACAGTTAAAAACGACATTTGAGCGTTATGCTGACGTTTTTCGGGACATGGGTTTTTCAGTTAAACTTTCAAATAATTATCTTGTAAAATCAGTTGAAAAAAAAGGAATTGGTTTTGCGCCATTTGCGCAGCATAAGGGCAAAATGCTGCCATTAGAAAAGTCCTATGAAATCTGTAAAATTTTAGCGAAAACGCATAAAATTCATCTTTTTGGTGGTGGCACAGAAGAAAAAGATATTTTAAAAAACTGGGAAGGTGAAATACTCAATACTGAGAATATTGCCGGCGAATTAAGTTTAGAAGAAGAATTAGCGCTTATTTCGAATTTAGAAGTAATGATCTCTATGGATTCTGCTAATATGCATTTGGCAAGTCTTGTTGGGACGAGGTGTATTTCTGTTTGGGCTTCTACGCACCCTTTTGCGGGCTTTTTGGGTTACGGACAATCAAGTGATGATGTCGTTCAAGTTGTAGATTTAACTTGCCGGCCATGCTCCACCTTTGGTGATAAAGAATGCTTCCGGGGAGATTATGCCTGTCTTAATGAATTTAACATTCAAAAAGTAATAGACAAAATTTAAAAGATTAAAGGTATTTAAACATAAAAAAATCTCATATTTCTACGAGATTTTCTAAAAATTGTGGGCCCTGAGGGATTCGAACCCCCGACCCTCTCGGTGTAAACGAGATGCTCTGAACCAACTGAGCTAAGAGCCCCACTTTTTTTCATTTTTGGTTTTGCAAACATACAGCAAAATTTTAATTCTGCAAAATTTTTTCTAAAAATTCTCCCACTACGAAGTTACTTCCGCCAATATAAATCATTTCATTTTTTTTAATATTCTGTAATGCAAATGAATACGCGTCGGAAAGATTTTTAAAGATTTTAAAGTTTATTTCATATTTATTTAAGTCTTCTTCATATTCCTCAGGATTTCTTCCCCTTTCAACGTTGGGTTTAATAAAATAATAGTTTTCTTTTTTGGGTAAGATCTGTAAAATATCATCTAAAACCTTATCATTCACAAATCCTAAAATAATATGTTTTTTGAACTCCAATTTTTCAAGTTGCTTAAAAACCAATTCTAAGCCCGCTAAATTATGCGCCGTATCTAATATTGTTAATGGGTTTTCTGAAAATATGGTCCATCTTCCTAAAAATCCGGTATTTTTTTTGACGTTCAATAACCCTTCGACTAAAGAACTTTCTGGAATTTCAATATTTAATTTTCTTAGCTCTTCAATAACTTTTACAACAACTTTTATATTTTTCTGTTGGTAATTTCCTGTTAGATCTGATTTGTAATTGTTTGTGAATATTGAAGCATCGGTAAACACTGAATTTTTCTTTTCTGCCGTTTCTTTTAAGATTTTAAAAACTTCAGGGTTTTCTGAACCTGAAATAATTGGAATATTTTCTTTTATAATACCCGCTTTTTCAAATGCAATTTCTGCAATTGTATTTCCTAAAAGATTTTGATGATCCAGATCTACATTTGTGATAGCGCAAATTAAAGGGTTTATAATATTTGTAGAATCTAATCTTCCGCCCAAGCCAACTTCAATGACGGCGAAATCAACTTTATTTTCTTTAAAATACTCAAAAGCCATTATTGTTGTAAACTCAAAAAAAGAAGGTTGAATTTTCGGTGGTAATTTTTTCAATTTTTGGATGAATTGATAAACAAATTCTTTATCACAATTTTCGCCATTAATTTTAATTCTTTCCCTAAAATCGACTAAATGTGGCGAAGTGTAAAGTCCAACTTTATAACCAGATTCTTGTAAAACCGAAGCAAGCATGTTGCTAGTTGAACCTTTGCCATTAGTTCCGCCAATATGGATCATTTTTAGAGTGTCTTGTGGATTGCCGAAAAAATCACATAGTTTTTTGATGTTTTCTAAACCTGGTTTATAGGCGGTTTGACCTACAATTTGGTAATTTGGCAATTGTGCAAAAAGCCAGTTTAATTCTTTCTGGTAGCGATCTTCGTTCAGCATTTGAAATAATTCTTTAAACCATACAAAGATATTCAATAACTAACTGAAATAATTGTTCTGATGTAAAGATTTATTAAGAAGCAAAATTGTAAATAGCCCTGATTGCAGTGGTTATAATTTTTAGCAGGCGCGGCGGATAAAAAGATAAAAACGAAAAGCTGATTCCCGCCTACCAAAAAAATTAATTCAAAAAGCGCTATTTTTGCACTTTATTTTATAATTATGGCAAAGCAAGAAGATGTTTTTAAGAAGGTGGTTTCTCACGCGAAAGAATACGGTTTTATATTTCCTTCGAGTGAGATTTATGACGGACTTTCCGCGATTTATGATTACGGTCAAAATGGCGTAGAACTGAAAAATAACATAAAACAATATTGGTGGAAAGCAATGGTGCAGATGAATGAGAACATTGTAGGGATCGATTCTGCCATATTCATGCACCCTTCAATTTGGAAGGCTTCTGGCCACGTTGATGCTTTTAGTGACCCATTAATTGATAATAAAGATTCTAAAAAACGCTTTCGCGCGGATGTTTTATTGGAAGATTATTGTGCAAAATTAGAAGATAAAGCGCAAAAAGAAATTGAAAAAGCCTCGAAACGATTTGGCGATAGTTTTAACGAAGAAGAATTTGTTTCGACTAATCCAAGAGTTGTAGAATACAGACAAAGGCAAAAAACGATTTTGGAAAGAATGGCAAAGTCTTTAACGGACAATAATTTAGCCGATGTAAAAGCGTTAATTGAAGAATTAGAAATCGCCGATCCAGATACAGGTTCTAAAAATTGGACGGAAGTTCGCCAGTTTAATCTGATGTTTGGGACAAAATTGGGCGCTGCTTTAGAATCTGCGACAGATTTATATTTAAGACCGGAAACGGCGCAGGGAATTTTTGTTAATTATCTAAATGTTCAAAAAACTTCGCGTCATAAATTACCTTTCGGAATTGCTCAAATTGGGAAAGCCTTTAGAAATGAAATTGTCGCAAGACAGTTTATTTTCAGAATGCGTGAGTTTGAACAAATGGAAATGCAGTATTTTGTGCCGCCGGGAACGGAACTCAGTTTTTATGAAGAATGGAAACAAAAACGCTTGAACTGGCATTTGGCATTAGGTTTAGGCAAAGAAAATTATAAATTTCATGACCATGAGAAATTGGCGCATTACGCCAATGCAGCAGCAGATATTGAGTTTAAATTTCCTTTTGGTTTTAAAGAATTAGAGGGAATTCACTCGCGAACAGATTTTGATTTATCGGCGCACGAAAAACATTCCGGTAAAAAATTACAGTATTTTGATAACGAAAGAAACGAAAGTTATGTCCCTTATGTGGTTGAAACTTCTGTTGGTTTAGACCGCTTATTTTTAGCGATTTTCTCAAATTCATTAAAAGATGAGGTTTTGGAAGATGGTTCCGAACGGACAGTTTTAGCACTTCCACCAGCTTTAGCGCCTGTGAAAGCAGCAATTTTACCTTTAATGAAAAAAGACGGTTTGGGTGAATATGCAGAGAAAATTTTCGATGATCTGAAATTTGATTTTAATCTTATTTACGAAGAAAAAGACAGCATCGGAAAACGCTACCGTAGAAATGATGCGCTTGGAACGCCTTTCTGTATTACAATTGATCATGATTCTTTAGTTGATAATACCGTCACAATTCGTGACCGCGATACGATGAAACAGGAAAGAGTGCCTGTTGCAGATTTGAGAAGAATTATTGATGAAAAGGTTAATTTTAGAACGCTTTTAAGTAAGATTTAGAAAAATATTAATAATTAAATCCTGAACGCTGTTCGGGATTTTTTTTTGCTAAAAACCTATAAATCTCAGGTTTAAGCCATTCAGTTTTGAGAAATATATTACGTAAATTTGATTTGTTCTAAATAATAAGAAATTCTTTGGAACTTTTTTAATAAAATTGATCAATTACAATGTTAGATTTACAACATATCAGAAACCAGTTTCCTATTCTAAATCAGAAAATTAACGGAAAACAATTAGTCTATTTAGATAACGCGGCAACCTCTCAAAAGCCACTTTCTGTATTAAATGTTTGGGAAAAATACTACAAGGAAATCAACGCCAATGTTCACCGCGGCATTCATACTTTAAGCCAATTGGCAACAGCTGAAATGGAATTGTCTCGGCAAAAAATTCAGAAATTTATCAATGCTAAAAATGATTATGAAGTTATTTTTACCAAAGGAACAACGGAAGGGATTAATCTGATTGCTTACGCTTTAGGGAATTCAAATTGGGTAAAAAAAGATGATGAAATCATTATTTCTTATCTCGAACACCATTCGAATATTGTTCCGTGGCAAATGCTTTGTGAAAGAACCGGGGCAAAATTACGCGTCATTCCAATGGATGAAAGCGGCATTTTGCAAATAGATGTTTTAAATTCCTGGCTTTCTGAGAAAACAAAAATAGTCTCTGTTAATCAGGTTTCTAACGCCTTGGGTGTTATAAATCCGATTGAAGAAATTATTAAAAAAGTCCGAAAAAAATCTTCTGCTTACATTTTAATTGATGGCGCGCAATCTGTCGTTCATTTTGAAATTGATGTTCAAAAAATGGATTGTGATTTTTTCGTATTCTCAGGACATAAAATTTATGCGCCGATGGGAACGGGAATTTTATATGGCAAAGAAGAAATTTTAGAAAAATTACAGCCTTTTCACGGCGGTGGCGAAATGATTGCAATTTGCACTTTTGAGAAAACCACTTACGCTGGGTTGCCGTTTAAATTTGAAGCAGGAACACCTAATGTTGGTGGAAATATTGCGTTGGGCGCAGGTGTAGATTTTATGAATGAGATAGGAATTGCAAATATTCAAATGCATGAAAATGAACTTTTAGACTACGGTCAGAAGAAATTGCTAGAGATTGAAGGCTTAAAAATTTATGGCGAAAAAGCCAAAAGAACGGGCGTTATTTCTTTTAATTTAGAAGGAATTGGCATTGCTTCTGACGTCGGGATGATTTTAGATAAACTTGGAATTGCGGTGAGAACCGGTCATCATTGCACGCAACCAATTATGAACTATTTCAATATTGCGGGAACAGTTCGTGCGAGTTTTGCGGTTTATAATACTTTTGAAGAGATTGATGTTTTGGTGGAAGGTGTGAGAAAAGCGCAGAAAATGCTTTCGTAATTTGCTCTCGCAGATTTTGCAGATGACGCAGATTTAAATATTTACAATTATTTTATATTTGACAAAATTTTACTTTATGAAAAAAATCTTGTTGGCTTTTATTTGCTTTTTATTTATTGGTGTCAAAGCGCAAAGGGCAGAAGTTATAGAACTAATAAAAGTCAATAAAAAGTATGATTCTATTTTAGTGAATTATCAAAAGAAAGCGAAAGATTCGCTTTCAAATTTATCTAAAAGAGAAAGAAATAAAATAATGGCAGAAAAAGAAAGAGATATTTCTAATGATTTAAAAATATATAACTACGCGCAACTTGAAAAAATAAAAATTGCAGAAGAAAAGGAGAAAAAGGAAAAAAGAGATGAGGTTAAAAGTAGGTGTAATAAATACGAACAAATTGTTTTGCCGAATATTAAACCAAATATTTCTTCTTATAAACCAACCTATTCAAAAAATGTTAAATCTGATGATTATGGAAATGTTACAGATAATCTATTAAAAAGCGTTGTTTCTTTTGTAGTCACTGCAGACGGAAATGTCGAAGAAGTAAATGCTGTTGGAAATAATGAAAATTTTAATAAGAATGTAGAGTTAATGATTTACGACGTAGAGAAAAAATGGACAGTTACGTGTCAAAATGGATTTGGAGTGAGATCCAGATATAGGTTGCCTGTTACTTTGAATTTAAAATAATACAATAAACCTCGAAATTTTAAAGATTTCAAAGGTTTAAAATAATTTCTAATTTTCTTTCCAATCCACCACCGCTCTAATAAACGCTTCCGCATTTTCCAGCGGAATATTTGGTAAAATTCCGTGGCCGAGATTAGCAATGTATTTGTCTTTTCCAAAACGGTTGATCATCTCGGTTACCATTTTTTTAATTGTTTCTGGCGGCGAAAGTAACCTTGAAGGATCAAAATTTCCCTGTAAAGTGATATTATTTCCGGTTAATTTTCTGGCATTTTCTGGCGTAATCGTCCAATCTACGCCTAACGCAGAGGCTTTAGACAAAGTCATTTCTTCCAACGCAAACCAACAACCTTTACCGAAAACGACAACTGGCGAAAGATCTGCAAGCGCTTCTACAATTTGATTAATATAAGGCCAGGAAAATTCCTGATAATCTTGCGGCGACAACATTCCGCCCCAAGAATCAAAAACCTGAACGGCAGAAACGCCTTTTTCCACTTTTCGTTTCAAATAAGCAATCGTTGTATCCGTAATTTTTTGCAACAATAAATGTGCGGCTTCTGGATTTTGAAAACAAAATACTTTGGCTTTATCAAAGGTTTTAGAACCTTGTCCTTCCACACAATAGCATAAAATCGTCCACGGACTTCCTGCAAAACCAATTAACGGAATATCATTGTCTAATTTTATCAAAGTCAGTTCAATAGCATCAAAAACATAGCCCAAAGTATCATCAACATTCGGAACTTCAATATTTTGAACCTGTTCTAAAGTATGGATCGGATTTTCTAGCCACGGTCCAACGCCTTCACGCATTTCGAAATCCATTCCCATCGCTTGTGGAATTACTAAAATATCTGAAAATAAAATGGCTGCGTCTAAAGGATATCTTCGAATCGGCATCATCGTTATTTCTGAGGCTAATTCCGGCGTTTGACAGCGGGTAAAAAAATCATAGTTATCTCTCAAAGCACGAAATTCTGGTAAAAATCTTCCGGCTTGTCGCATCATCCAAACAGGCGGTCTTTCTACAGTTTCTCCTTTCAGTGCGCGGATATAAAGATCGTTTTTTATCATGTTTTATTAAGCAGTAGTTGCTTTAAATTTATCATTAATCAAAATTAGCAAAGAGTTTAAATTTGGATCTTTACTGGTGATTATTTTCTGTTGTGTTAATTTTTTTATTTCTGCGGAAGTTGTATCGCCAATAGAAAACAGCGTAGTATGTTCCAAAGAATTATGTTTTGCAAAACTACGAACTCCGCTCGGACTAAAAAAAACTAAAGCATCAAATTTCTTTTGAGTTTTAGGATAAAGTAATTCTGTTTCGTAACATTCTATTTTTTGATATTTTATACTTTGCAGTGGTAATTTTTCGTCTAAAATATCTAAAGTAAAATTGCCACAGAAGTGTAAAAAATCTTCTCTGTTACTCTTCTCAATAATAAACTCACATAAGTCTTTCGCATTTTTTAATGTTTTAAAAACACCAAAACCAAACTGTTTGATTTTCAATTTTGTCTTCATCCCAACACAATATATTTTATTATAAGGTGAAATTGTGAAATTTTCTCTTGGTAAAAATTGATTTTGGAAGAAAGCTTCAACCCCGTTTACACTAGTAAATATTAGGGATTTGCTGTGTAATGGGAAAGTCTTTAGCGTTTTAATTTTAAAATTTAAAACGTCTAAGAATGCAGGTTTAATATTTTTATTCAATTTATCAATTACCTGCTGTTCAACGATTTTCTTTGTAAATACAATTGTCATTGTGATAATTTTTATTGCAGTAGATTTTGAACTTTTTGCACTAAATGATCAATGTCAAAAGGTTTAGCAAGAAAGTCATCAATGCCGATGTTCTCACTGTCTTTTTGCGCATCGGGATGTGCAGACATCATCATTATTTTAATATCTTTTGTGTTTGGATCGATTTTAATTTCTTTAGCCAAAGTTCTACCGTCAACACCACTCATAAGCATATCTGTAATGATAAGTTGGGGATTTACTTTATTGATAAGCTCTTTAGCTTCCAGCGGGTTGCTGCAAATAGTTGCTTCTAAGCCTTCCGAAAGGAGTATGTTTAAAAGTAAATCACAAATATCCTTATTGTCATCAATAATTACGATACTCATCAGTTTTTTTTATTTAAAGGTAATGAAAAATAAAACTTGGATCCTTTTTGTTTCTCACTTTCTACCCAAATGTTTCCTTTGTGTCTGTTTAAGATATCTTTTACTATAAATAAACCAATGCCGAAACCGGGAAAAGTTTCTTCATCTTCACCTGAAACCCTATAAAACCGTTCAAAAATCCTGGATAATTCTTCCCGATTCATTCCTATTCCAAAATCTTCTACGCAAACTACCACTTGGTTATTCTCTACACTAAGTTCCACGTTTATAATTTTAGAATTTGGTGCATATTTTATGGCGTTTGTCAAAAGATTATTTAAAACTTGGGTTATTCTCTCTTTATCGGCATTAACCTCAACGTCGGTATCGCAGTTCAATATAAATTTTATTTCGTGACTTTCGTCCGCTGCTTTAATATCTTCAATAGTTTCCGTAACCAGTTTTATTAGAGAAAAAGGACGTCTTACCAAAGGTAAATTACCATCTTCCATGCGCGAAATATCAAGTAAGTCGCCAATTAAATTATTTAATTTATTAACTTGATTTTCTATTGTATTTAGTGAGTTATTTAAAAACAGGTCATCACTATTACCACGCATTTTCTTTAGCAATTGTACATATCCTTTTATTGTGGTAATTGGTGTTTTTAACTCATGATTAGCCATCTTAATAAAGTCATTTTTCTGATATTCCTGCTTTTTAATTTCATCAATATCAGTGCTTGTTCCCACCCAGTGTTTTACATTTCCGTAATCATCAAAATCTGGAACAGCCCTACTTAACATCCATTTAAAATCCCCATTTTTATTTTGGAAACGATGCTCAAAGGTAAAAGTAGATTTGTTTTTTACACTGTTAGTCCAAAATTCTATATTTTTCGCCCGATCATCTGGATGAACTATTTGCAACCATCCGAAATCAGACAGAAAATCTTCTTCAGTTTTACCACTAAAGTCGTAAACTGATTGATTAAAATAATTTAGTTTTCCTTCCGAGTTACCAATCCAAATGAACTGCGGCATGGCATCAGCTAAAAATTTATAACGTATTTCCCGATCTTCAATTTCTTTTTCTAAATTTTTCCTTTCAGATATGTCTTGAAGTACGCCGACCATTCTGCTGGGCTTTCTACTTTCATCAAAAAATATTTTACCGCGGCTGCTTATCCACTTTATTTCACCCTTTGCATCCTTTATTCTGCCGTCAAAACTATAGATCCCATTGTTAAAGGCATTCACTAACGCGGCATCTAAGAGCGGTTTATCCTCTTGAATAACGTGATTACGCATTTCCAATTGTGTAATCAAATACTCTTCGTTATATCCAAAAATTTTTGATAAAGCAGCGGAATGGTAAATTTGAGAGCTATTTAAATCTAAATCCCAGGTAGAAATATTGTTGCTTTCAGTTGCCAAACGCAATCGCTCTTCACTTTTTGTAAGTTGATCTTTAAGACCAACCATATCAGGAGTTTCTATTGCTATAGAACAGAAATGCTCTGGTTCATCCTTAGAATTAAAAACAGGATAATAGATAAAATTATAATTGCGTACTACAGCAAGGGCATCTTTCCCGAAAGAAATTGGAAATTCGTGGCAGTGGAATGGCTTTTTTCTACCAGCAATTTCTACTAAAAAGCTAGAGAGATTTTTTTTAATTTCTGGGAAAACCTCTGAAAGTTTTTTGCCAACGATTTCGCTCTTGTCAGCAGTAGTTATTTCCAGCCACTTTTCATTAGCATCTAAAATTTCGAAATCACCGTCTAATAAACAAACTCCGAAGGGAATATCTCCCATCAAATAATCTGGATCCATTGATAAAGGTTTAGAATCATTCATCTAATAAATAAGGGTTTTATTTTTGTCTCTCAGACCAATTTTTCATCTTTCTGTCTAAAACATCAAGTGGCAGACAACCCTGGCTTAATACTTCATCGTGAAATTTCGCAAGATTAAATTTACTACCTAAAGATTTCTCATAAGTCGTCCGAAGTTCGCGGATTTTTAGAGATCCGATTTTGTAACCCAACGCCTGCCCCGGAACTGCCATATACCTTTCCACTTCGGCCGTTGCACCAGCTTCATCATATGCCACATTATCTAAAAAATATTTAATAGCTTCTTCACGTGTCATTTTCCCTGTATGAATTCCTGTGTCAATCACAAGTCTCACGGCACGCAACATTTGATCACTTAAATAACCTAATTTTTGATATGGATCAGTGTAAAGTCCGAATTCTGGTCCTAATGTTTCGCAGTAATGTGCCCAACCTTCGCCGTAAGCGCCAAGCCACCCAAAACGCATAAATTTTGGTAGTTTTAAATTTTCTTGCTGTAATGAAATTTGATAATGATGCCCCGGAATTGCTTCGTGTAAAAACAAAGATTCCATACCGGAAGTCACATTAAATTTCGTTGGATCGGGAATTGGGATGTAAAAAATCCCCGGTCTTTTTCCATCGGGCGTTCCTTGCATATATTCCGCACTGGCAGTAGCTTCTCGAAATTTTTCAGTTTGCCGAATTTCAAAAGGTGTTTTTGGCGTCACGTTAAACATGGTTTTTAAACCCGGCGTGATCTTCGTCAAAATTCCATTAAAAGCAGCGATTATTTCTTTGCTAGTTTTATAAGGCATTGCTTTTTTATCACTTTTTTCAAAGTTTAAAAACTGTTCTAATGTTCCTTTAAAACCAACCTGTGTTTTTACTTTTTCCATTTCAATGCGCAACATAGCCACCTGATCTAAACCTAATTTATTAATTTCTGCGGGTGTTTTTTGAGTAGTAGTCCAGCTTTTCACATAATAACTATAAATAGCACTTCCGTTTGGCAGGCCATTATAACCATCTGTAGTTCTAGCTTTTGGCAAGTATTCTTTTTCTAGAAAATCTGCCATTTTTGTATAAGAGGGAATTATTTTAGAATTAATTGCTTCTTGGTAAAGTTTAGAATATTTATTTTTATCTGCCGAAGAAAAACCTTTTGGTAAATATTTAATTGGACCGTAAAAAATATTTTTTTTCATATCCGTGCTAGTGATTTCTGCGGCACGCAACTGAGGTATCATTTTCAATACCAGTTTTTTGGGTAAAACAAAACCCGTTTTTTCACCTTGTCGGAAATTACTTTGAGCAGAATCCATCCAAACAGCAAAAAGATCAACTCTTTTTAGCCAATTATCGTAATCTTTAGCAGTTTTAAAAGGTTGGTTTCCGGCCCCGCTTCCCAAAAGCGGAAAATCTAAAGGCAAGCCACCAAATTGTGTGAAAGGAATCAACTCTGGATGATACGCAAAACCCTCAATTTTATCTTTTATTTCATAATCTAAAACATCATAAACAACTTTTTTATCATCAGATAAACTTTTATAATCTACCGTTTTAATTTCGTTTTGGTATTCATTATAAAGGTTAATTTCTTTCGAAATCTGGTCTTTAGAGATGTTAATTGGAAGCTGATCATTAAAACGATTATCACCTTGAGCAGTTGCATCTATCGGATGTAATTTTAAAAAATCTTCATAATAGTGAGAAGCGATACTGTCTATTGAAGCTGTTTTTTCCGTTAATATCTTACTTTTTTCTTTCTCACAATTCGTTAAAAAACAACCAAGTATTAAAAGCGAGATGAACTTTAAAGCGTGTTTAAACATACATTTTGATATTTAAACAAAAGTACTCAATTTATAATTTAATCTGATTATTTTTACAAGATCTAAAAAAATAAAAAGTTTCTCTGTGTCAATGGATTTTTTATCTTTGCTACATACATTTTAATAAACATCTACTATTTTAAAGCCATGAAAGGGATTTTAAAAATTTATCACCCGGAAGAAACCCTAAAATACCATCTTAAAAGCACTTATTGCAAAGCCGTATTTCTCAATAAGGAAAATTTTTTAGAAGTAGAAGTGATCTCAGACGATGATGTAGATCATGTTGATGATGATTCTTTGCAATATCAGTTTCCCCAAATTGCTTTAAACATCTCTGATTTTCCTATTGATACGAATGAACTTTTAGACAGTACCTTCTTAGTTGACGATGAAAGTAGCATGGAAGTCAATCTTTTTGATGATGAAGACGCTTATATTTCTGAGAATTCATTAACTTTTGAAAATGATGCAGAAAATAAATTGATTCTTTTGTGGAAAGGTTTAATTACAGATTTTTATACAGGTTCGGATAATCTAATTCCATTCAAATTGAAATGTCATTTTGAGGCAGACGAAATTGAAATAGACGATTAAAAGTCATTTTTTACAGCGTTTATTTAGGGTTAAATTACAATAATTAGCTTCCAAAAACGTTTCTATACTAATTTTAAACTACTTAATGTTGCAAGCACAAACTATAAATTCTACAACTCCCGCGGTAGAACAACACATTTTTTCTCTTTGGGAAATTCTTTTCAGTGGCGGGTTGGTCGGTAATCTTATAATGGTTTCGATTTTCATTTTGGGCGCTTTGGCGCTTTATATATTTTTAGAGCGTTACTTTTTTATTAAAAGGGCAGCGAAAGAGACACCTAATTTCTTAGAAAACATTAAAGATTTTGTGGAAGGCGGTAGAATTCAAGCTGCTATAGATTATTGCAAAAATACAGATTCACCTGAAGCGAGAATGATTGAGAAAGGGTTAACTCGAATTGGAAGACCAATTTCTGATATTTCTAATGCAATGCAAAATCAAGGACAATTAGAAGTTTCAAAACTTGAGAAAAATTTAAATATTTTAGCCTCTGCTTCTGGTGCTGCGCCTATGCTTGGTTTCCTCGGAACTGTAATCGGTATGATCATGGCATTTTTTCAAATTTCAAATGTGACAGGCGCTGTAAGTCCAAAATTGTTGGCTTCCGGGATTTACACGGCAATGGCTACAACTGCTGTTGGTTTATTTATCGGTATTCCCGCGTATTTTTTTTATAATATTTTAGTAACTAAGGTCGACCGTCTTGTTTTAAAAATTCAGACGCATGTGAACGATTTTTTAGATACGTTAAATAAACCTTTGTAAATGGAACTTAAGCGAAGAAACAGAGTTAACGCCGAGTTTAGTATGGCTTCAATGACGGATATTATTTTTCTGTTATTGATATTTTTTATGATCACTTCTTCGGCGATCAGCCAGAGTGCGATTGATGTAAAATTGCCAAAAGCTGACGCTACAGAAACTTCAGCGCAAGATCCTGCGACAGTTACGATTAAAGAAGACGGAACTTATTACGTTAACGATAAAGAAATCGCAAAAGAAAATTTAGAAAATTATTTAGTTAATGCTTTAAAGGCTGAAACAACGCCCACTTTTACGATTAGAGCAGATGGAAATACCAAACATAAAGATGTGGTTTTTGTCATGGAAATTGCGGAAAAACATAAATACAATCTTGCAATTGCAACGACTCAGGAATAGATGAATTATGCTTTAGAACATACAAGAAACAAGAAAAAAGATCAGACGAAAAGCGCCGTGATAACTTTTTTGACATTTTTTTTATTGTTCCTGCTTGTTTATTTTTATAAAATTATTCAGGAAACGCCTGTTCTGCCAAAGGACGTAACGACAACAATGCTCATTAATTTTGGTGATAATCAAAACGGGGCACAACTAGAAGAACCTGCAAACCAGGCAGGTTCAATCGCGTCTGCAAACACAGAAATTATACCGCAGCCAGAAGTTTCAGAATCACAACCTGCAGCAGAGAAAATTATTACTGGAAATAATGTAAATGTTTCTACACCAAAAGTAGAAAAAGTAGCAAAAACCGTGAAGAAAGTTACTAAAACGGCAGAAAAAGCAATTCCTTCCAAAACTTCCAATGCAAAATCTTCCACGTCAACAAATAAATCTGTAGCTAAATCTGCCGGCGACGGAAAAGGCACTGCCGCAATTGGAAATTTAATTAAAGGCAGAGGAAATAAAACGGGTTCTCAAGGAATAAATGGAACGACGGGAAACGCGGGCGATCCACTTGGTGGTGACGGAAATGGCGATAGTAAAATTGGGATTGACCGAAAATTAATTGACTTTATTCCTGGGACAATGGGGCGAGGCGGCAGTCAACCTTCCCAAAAGTGCAGCGCGAGCGGTTCTGTAAATATTTCCTATACCGTAGATAAGGCCGGCAATGTAGTTTCTGCAAGAAGAAGTGGTGGAATTTCAGATCCCTGCGTGGTTTCAACCTCTTTAAGTTGGGTCAAAAGATATGTAAAAGCTGAGAAAGCAAATTCCTCATCAACCGGAACCTATAGAATTACTTTTTAGGTAAGAAAATTGGCGATCGTATAGATAATTAAACCAACTAACCCGCCTACTAAAGTTCCATTAACACGAATAAACTGCAAATCTTTCCCGACTTCCAATTCTAATTTTTCGCTCAACTCTTTCCCTTTCCAATTTCCCACAGTTGAACTGATTAATTCCCCAAACTGATGGGTATTTTTTAAAATATATTTATAAGCCGTTAAACGAATCCAACCATCAGTTTTTTGTTGTAAAACTTTATCAGATTTAAGATTTAAACCAAATTCCTGCACGTTTTTCGCGACGTATTTTTTTAATGTTGAGTCTTCCTGACTCAATTCTTCCACTAAATTTTTCTTAATACTGTTCCAGATGTCAAAAGCATAATTATTAATTTTTTCGGGGTCTAATAATCCATCTTTAATATGCTGAAAATTAGCTTCCCATTTCTCATTTTCCTGAATATCTTGGCTGAATTCTAAAATTTTCTGACTGATTTCATCGCGTAATGGGTGGTTTTCATTTTCCTCCACTTCACGAAAATAATCTGCCAAACCGTCCGTAATTTTATTCGCTAGCGCATCGTCGACAAATCGTGGAACTAAGCTAAAACTTTCTTTTTTTACACGGCTTTTTACTAAATCTTGATTTTGTAACACATAATTTTTAATTTGAGAAGAAAGCGAAGTGATCAGTTTTTGATGGTCATTTTTTTCTATTAAATACTGTAAACCATTGCCAATTAATTTTTGAACTTTAAAGTCTTTGGCTAAATCTATCGCTTTATTCCCAATAAAATTAACGACTGTTTTATCTTCAAGTTTATTGATGATATTTAATAAAATGGTTGAAATTTCTTTAACTAAATTTCTTTGATTTCTATCGTTGGAAAGCCAATCACCAGCGAATTTTGAAATATTTAATTTTTTTATATATGGGCGAATGTTGTCGGGCGAGAGAAAATTTTCAACCACAAAATTTCCCAGATTATCCCCAATTTTTTCCTTACTGTTTTCTATAATATTAGTGTGTGGAATTTTTAAACCTAACGGATAATGGAATAGAGCAGTAACCGCAAACCAATCGGCTAAAGCGCCTATCATTGCGGCTTCAGAGAAGGCGCGTAGATAACCAAGCCAGTGGGAAGGATTGTTTTTCATTAAAATAGTCAATGTGAAAAATAGTCCCGCCATCAAAATGAAAAGCCCCGTTGCGAAAGTCTTAAATAGAAACAGTTGTCTTTTTTTAATATCTTGTTTCATTTGTAGATTTATATTTTTAATTGTCAAATGGAATCACGAATTTTATTCATGTAATTCTTAAGTTTGTCCATAATCATTTCATTCTTTAAATTTAAATAAATGCCGTTAAATGGCGTTAAATTTGCTGACAGTATTTGATAATTTAATACAATGAAATTTCTTTCTGTCGTTTTTATCGGCATTCTTTTTCAATCCTGTACACAACCTCATAAAACCCCTAAAACTGTTATCATGGAAAATACCACTGCAAAAAATAATCCATACTATTCCCGAGCTGATCAAACAAAATTACATGTATCAGACGCGGAATGGAAGAAAATTCTCGATCCAGATGTTTACGCAGTTGCGCGCGAAGCAAATACGGAACGTCCGGGAACAGGAAAATACAATAATTTCGATGGTTTAGGCGAATATTATTGCGCCGTTTGCGGCAATCATTTGTTTCGCTCAGATGCAAAATTCTCTTCCACTTGTGGATGGCCCAGTTTTTTTGAGGCAGAGAAAGAAGGTGTTATTTACAAAAGAGACTCTGCTTTTGGAATGGAGCGTACGGAAGTACTTTGCAAACGCTGCGATTCACATTTAGGACACGTTTTTAATGATGGACCGCCACCAACTGGAACTCGATTCTGCATGAATTCAGTCAGTTTGGATTTTGTTGCGGATACCAAAAAAGAGACTAATTAAGTCTCTTTTTTTATTTCAATTTTTAGGTAAGATATTTTTTATCATAATATTATTTTTTAAAAAGTTAAAGTCCGTTAAATTGAGTTAAAGTATATAATTTTAACTATTTATATCTGTTTAAAGATTCCAATCTTTTTATTTTTGCAATCTAAAATTCTAAATGAAAAAAACATTATTTATACTTCTTCCGTTTTATTTGTTAGTTACTTCGTTTGTTTTACCAAAGATTTCGGCCGAAAAACAAAATTTCAAGAAGGATTCTTTGACGGTTCTGAAAAATTCCAAATCACTAGAAAACTTTAATGTCCCAGAATCTCAGACAATTTTTACTGCATTAGATTTCACAAATGAAGAAAAATTAGATGAAAGTATTTTTGAAAAAGCCTATCAAGGTTTTGATAAATTAAAAAAATCTGGCCAACTTCCAGCAGATTCTGAAATTTTAACTGTTGCAGATTTCAGCAAATCTTCTAACACCAAAAGATTATGGGTAATTGATTTATCCAAAAAAAAAATACTTTTTAATGCCCTGGTTGCGCACGGAATGGGAACCGGGGAAGAATTTGCAGAACATTTTTCCAATACTGACAGCTCACATCAAAGCAGTTTAGGCTTTTACATAACAGAAGCAACTTATACAGGAAATAACGGGTATTCTTTACGATTAATGGGAATGGACAAGGGTTTTAACGATGCCGCTTTAGAACGCGCAATTGTAATGCACGGCGCAGATTACGTAAGTGAAAATTTTGCGGCAGCGCATAAAAGAATTGGTAGAAGTTGGGGTTGTCCTGCAATTCCAAGAGAATTAGCGGCACCAATTATTAATACGATCAAGGGGAAAAATTGCCTTTTTATATATTATCCAGATGATAATTACCTTAATTCATCAGAATGGTTAAAATCGTAAAATAAAAAAAGCAGATTATTTATAATCTGCTTTTTTTATTTTAAATCCAAATCTAAACCTTATTTTAATTCAATAAGATTATTAAATTTCTGAACACTCTCTTTTAAACGATCTTCTCTTTCTTTTCTATCTTGCGGTGATTGTTCCGGTCTGTTTCCACCACCACGTCCGCCTCGCAAATTCTGGCTGCTTTGGTTAAAAGAAACAGGGTCTTTTCTAAAAGCCGAAAACTGTTTTACAAAATCTTTTTTCGATATTTTTACAATATTTCCACGAGTAGCAAATTCCGCCGGTGCATTTATTTTTTTGCTTTGCATCAAATCAAAAGAATAATTTCCGTTAGTGTCTTCTACTTTTATAATTAAACCGGGTAAACCACCAAATTTATAAGGACCGTCTTGCACAGGTATGTCTGTGGTAAACCATGCATTCCAAGTTCTTCCGCCATATTTCATTTGTGCTTTCTGAGTGTTATAATCACCAATTTTTACAGTTTCAGGTAAAATTTTCCAGTTAAATTGTGGCGTTTCTGTATAAGAATATTGATCTCTTCCTATTCTGCTATTATATAATAAGCTTTGATCTGTATAATTTTTTTCTACCACGAAATCTAAATGAGACTGCAAATTTTCCACTTGACTTCTGTCAAAATTAAAATTTCTGGTTTGTATTGCTCTACCGATGATCGAATCTCTTTTTAGTTGATTATCGCTGTAAAAAATTGATTTTGTTGGTGAAATATCAAGATTTGCCAACTCTGTTTTTACGCTTTTTGCATCTGTGGAATCTGTTTTAATTGAGGCTTGATAAATAAACCTAGTCACTTGCTGAGCCATAAAAAAAGGCATCGCAAATAAAGTTAGTAATTTTAAAAATTTCATTTTATTGTTTATTTTGATTTTAATTCTATAGGATTACCGTCTGCTATATTTCGGTAATTTCCATTATCATTTATGGTATTTCCAGCCTTACTTATTCCATCAAAACCATTCCTTTGTCCACTAAAACCACTAAAATCTGCTTTATTCATTTTTGGAGCTTCATTTTCAGAATAGTCGTTTTCATCTTCCATCTGATTTAATCCTCCACCATTTCGTTCTCCGCTGTCCATTTCTTCACCCATTCCTTGGCTGTGCGTGTCTCTTTTTCCAGCTCTTCTGCCAGAATTTACAAAACCAGGATTGCCGGAAGATTTATTGTGCGCATTTTGAGCTAATTCCAATTCGATGGAAGTTTTATCTCCTGTAAAATTTATTCTTGTAGATTTTTTTGCAGTTGGTAAGATTTCCTCCGCATATGAATTTGAAATAGTTATTTTCTTAAAAAATGTAAACTTATAATCTCCAGATTCATCTTCTAATTTTAAAATTAAACCAGGCAATCCATAAAATTTATAAGGACCGTCACTAATTTTAATATCTGCCGCAAACCATGCTGTCCAAATTCTTCCGCCAAAACTAGTTGTTGCCTTTTGAGTTTTATGGCCGTCCACATCCATAAAATCTTCAGAAATTTTCCAATCTATCTTTCTATCTTCCAAGTAAAAAATTTGTTTGGAACCGACGTTTTCAGTTAGGGAAACTTCTTTGTTTTTATTATTTTTCTCGATAAAAAAATCAAAAAAACTTGGTTGCAAAGATTTTCCATTTGATAGTTTTGGAAAGTCCAGTTTATCTTTTCTTTTTTTACCAGAGTTTGAATCATTTGCCTGCTGTTTTCTGAAGACAGTAATTAAGGAATCTTTTAGTAATTTATTTTCACTAACAAATGTGGAACCGTCATTTGTAATATCCAGAAATGTAAGCTCATGCATCACGTGGACAAGATTTATGGTGTCAGGATTTACTTGTGTTTCATAAATATAACGCTCAGTTTGACAGGAAAATTTGCCGACTGAAATCACTAAAATTATTAAAAAGAAAAGATGTTTCATAATTAATTACTTTTTGATTCTAAAAACAGGACAAAGTTAATTTTAAAGTGGAGATTTTTTTAAAAAACATTTTTTTTATAATTAGTTTAACATTAACTAAATTTTTAAAAATGATAAATATCAATCTGTTATATAGATAAATAGATAATACGGAATTTGTTATTGATTTTAATTGTAGTATTTTTGTACTTTAAAATAAGTCTAAATAAAAATAATGATAAAAGTATCAGACCAAGCGAAGCAAAAAGCCGTACAGTTGATGACAGAAGAGGGATTTAGTCCTTTAGAAGACTTCATACGTGTCGGTGTGAAGAGTGGTGGTTGCTCTGGATTAGAATATGTTTTAATTTTTGATAATAAAAAAGCGGAGGGAGATCAGGTTTTTGAAGATAATGGAATAAAAGTAATTATCGAAAAAAAATCAATCCTTTATTTAGCCGGGACAGTTTTAGAATATTCGGGCGGGCTAAATGGAAAGGGTTTTATTTTCAATAATCCAAATGCAAGCAGAACCTGCGGATGTGGGGAAAGTTTCAGTTTATAATTAGAGATTAGAGATTAGAATTTAGAGATTAGAAAGCGGCAAAATGCTGAGCTAAAAATTTAAAATTTAAAATTTCTTAAAATGGCAAAATATACAGAAGACGATTTACGCGTCGATTTAGAAAATAAAAAATACGAATTTGGCTGGGAAACGATTCTGGAATATGATGAATTTCCGATAGGTTTAAATGAAGACATTGTGCGTGCTATTTCCGCAAAAAAGGAAGAGCCGCGATGGATGACCGATTGGCGTTTGGAAGCATTCGCGATCTGGAAGAAGATGGAAGAGCCAACTTGGGCCAACGTAAAATATAAGAAACCAGATTTTCAGGGGATTAGATATTACGCTGCGCCATCGAAAAAACCAGAATTGGCGAGTTTGGATGAGGTTGATCCAGAATTATTAAAGACGTTTGCAAAATTAGGAATTAACATCGAAGAGCAAAAAAGACTCTCAAATGTTGCCGTAGATATTGTGATAGATTCTGTTTCTGTGAAAACAACGTTCACCAAAACTTTAAAAGAAAAAGGAATTTTATTTTGTGCAATTTCTGAAGCGATTCGCGATTATCCGGAATTGGTGAGAAAATATTTAGGAAAAATCGTTCCAAGAGGGGATAATTATTATGCGGCTTTGAACTCTGCCGTTTTTTCAGACGGAAGTTTTTGCTACATACCGAAAGGCGTGAAATGTCCGATGGAATTATCCACTTATTTTAGAATTAACCAAGCGGGAACAGGTCAATTCGAAAGAACACTTTTAATTGCTGATGAAGGAAGTTACGTTTCCTATTTGGAGGGTTGCACCGCACCGTCAAGAGATGAAAATCAATTACACGCGGCAGTTGTAGAATTGATAGCTTTAGATAACGCAGAAATAAAATATTCTACAGTTCAAAACTGGTATCCCGGCGACGAAAATGGAATTGGTGGTGTATTTAATTTCGTTACCAAAAGAGGTTTGTGTGAGAAAAACTCAAAAATTTCTTGGACGCAAGTTGAGACTGGTTCTGCTGTAACTTGGAAATATCCATCTTGTATATTAAAAGGTGACAACTCGGTAGGTGAATTTTATTCAATCGCGGTGACTAATAATTACCAATACGCAGATACCGGAACAAAAATGATCCACATCGGCAAGAATACTAGATCCACTATTATTTCAAAAGGAATTTCTGCTGGAAAATCTAATAATTCTTACAGAGGTTTAGTTAAAATAATGCCTTCAGCTAAAGGCGCAAGAAACTTTTCGCAATGTGATTCGCTTTTAATGGGTGATCAATGTGGCGCACACACTTTTCCTTATATTGAAGTTAAAAATCCGACGGCCCAAATAGAACACGAAGCAACCACTTCAAAAATTGGTGAAGACCAAATATTTTATTGTAACCAGAGAGGGATTAATACTGAAAAAGCCATCGCATTAATTGTTAATGGTTTTGGGAAAGACGTTTTAAACAAATTACCGATGGAATTTGCAATTGAAGCCCAAAAATTATTGGAAGTTTCTTTGGAAGGAAGTGTTGGATAATTATTTCTACGTTACGTTATATCACATTATCAGAATAAAAAAAACTATGTTAAAAATAAATAACCTTCACGCCAAAATAGAAGAAGGGACAGAAATATTAAAAGGAATTAATTTAAAGATCAATGCAGGTGAAGTTCACGCGATAATGGGCCCAAATGGTGCCGGGAAATCGACGCTTGCTTCTGTAATTGCAGGAAAAGATGAGTATGAAATTACTGATGGTGAAATAATTTTTGAAAGTAAAAATATTATAAACGATGCGCCGGAAGAACGCGCTCAAAAAGGTGTTTTCATGTCTTTTCAATATCCAGTAGAAATTCCAGGCGTTACGGTAACTAATTTTATAAAAGCCGCGCTGAACGAAACGCGTAAAGCAAATGGTTTAGAAAATTTGCCGGCAAAAGATATGCTCGCTTTAGTTCGTGAAAAAGCGGCGCAGTTAGATATTAAAAAAGATTTCCTTGCGCGTTCATTAAACGAGGGTTTTTCTGGCGGTGAAAAAAAGAGAAATGAAATTTTTCAAATGTTGATGCTTAATCCTAAATTGGCTATTTTAGATGAAACCGATTCAGGTCTAGATATTGACGCTTTGCGAATAGTTGCAGATGGCGTGAACGCATTTAGAAATGAAGGAAATGCAGTTTTATTGATCACACATTACCAAAGACTTTTAGACTATATAAAACCAGACTTTGTACACGTTTTGGCAGATGGAAAAATCATCAAAACCGGCGACGCATCATTGGCTTTAGAACTTGAAGAAAAAGGTTACGACTGGTTACTTTAATTATTTCTAAGTTTCACTTCACACATTTAGTAGATTACGTTAAGCGTAAAAACCTTTGAAAACGCATTAAAATGGCATTGTTTGAGCAAATAGAAAATCAAAAAGAACTTTTAACCGGAAACCAATTAAGCAGTCTAAATTTATTTTTAGAGCAAGGATTTCCGACAAAGAAAGATGAAGAATATAAATATACCAATCTTCGTGAAATTACCGAGAAAGACTACGGCTTTTCACCAAATGAAGAGCATGAAATTACAGATTCACAGTTTCAACAACTTCATTTAGACGAAGCAGATTTTGATTATATTGTTTTCGTTAATGGTAAAATTCACCCGGAACTATCAAAAATTTCCTTCGAAAATTCAGAATTTTTTAGTTTAAAAAATGCCTTTTTAGATTCTGATAAGAAAGAAATTTTAAATACTTATTTAGATAAAATTGCCGCAAAAGAAAACGCATTTATTAACTTAAATAGAGCGTTTTCACCTGAAGGTTTTTTCTTAAGAGTTGGTAAAAATCAAATCATTGAAAAACCAATTCACGTATTTTATCTTTCTCAAAATCAGCCAAAAAACACATTTTACAATGTTAGAAATTTATTAATTGCAGAAGAAGGTGCTCATGTAGAAATTATTGAAAGTCACCATAACTTTGATAATTTTTACACATTAACTAATTCCGTAACAGAAATTTTTGCAGAGAAGAATTCCAAAGCAGATTGGCATAAATTGCAGAATGACAGCGCGTTTTCTTATTTAGTAGACCACACTTTTGTGAAACAGGAAAGAGACAGTTTAGCTACTGTCAATACATTTTCTTTCGGCGGAAAATTAATCAGAAATAATTTAGATTTTATTCATAACGGTGAGAATATTAACTCGTTCATGAACGGCATTACCATTATTGGGAAAGACCAATTGGTTGATCATCACACGGCGGTTCATCACAAAACGCCTCATTGTGAGAGTTATCAAAATTACAAGGGCATTTTTAAAGATAATTCAAAAGGTGTTTTTAACGGTAAAATTTTTGTAGATCAATTAGCGCAAAAAACCAATGCGTATCAGCAAAATAATAATATCTTATTAAACGAAGGGGCTTCCATTGAAACTAAACCACAACTTGAAATTTTCGCAGATGATGTAAAATGTTCGCACGGTTGCACGGTTGGTCAGCTAAATGAAGATGCACTTTTTTACCTTCGCGCGCGAGGAATTGGCAAGGATAAAGCGATGGCTTTGTTGCTTGTAGCTTTTTCCCACGATGCTTTGAAAAACATTGACATTGAACCGTTGAAGAAGAAAATATCCGTTCTTTTAGCAGAAAAATTAGATGTCGAGATAGATTTTTAATATTTTTTTGGATGGAAATTTCTCGCAATCCACTGCAATCCTTTTGTAATTGTGATCAAAGTGAATAAGTCTATTGTACGTTTATTTATTCGCAAAGAAAAAAAGGATCTCCACTTTTATCGGAGGCTGCGACTTTCGCATCTTTATAAAGTTTTTCGTAAAAAGTTTGTTCTAGGTTCAGAAAGAATCAATAATTTGGTATAGGTTACAATTTAATTTCTAACATTAAACCTCTAAAAATTATTTTGTAAATTTACTTAAATCTAGAATTTATGATTCAAAATATATCTTTAGAAAAAGTTTTATTCCTTGATATTGAGACCGTTCCCAATCATCCGATTTGGGAAGATGTTTCAGAAAGTGAACAACAGTTATGGGATAAAAAAACTAAAAATCAACGAAAAGAAGATTTTACAGCAGAAGAGTACTATCTCGAACGTGGGGGAATAATGGCAGAATTTGGTCGTATTATTTGCATCACCGTTGGTATGTTAGAAAAAAATGATACTTTAAAAATCAAAAGTTTTTTTGGCGATAATGAACTTAAACTTTTAGAAGAATTTGGCGATATTTTCAACAGTCCAAAACTCAGAGATGTTATTCTCTGTGCGCATAACGGAAAAGAATTTGATTTTCCCTGGATCGCGAGAAGGTGTTTAATTAATGGAATTCAGCCGCCACTACCATTTCAAATGTTTGGTAAAAAACCTTGGGAAATTCCACATTTGGACACGATGGAACTGTGGAAATTTGGGGACTATAAAAGTTTTGTATCATTAGAATTATTAGCCCATTTATTTGGTATTCCTACACCGAAGGATGATATTAATGGTTCTCAAGTTGCTTCTATTTATCATATCGAAAAAGACCTCGCGCGAATTGTAAAGTATTGTGAGAAAGATGTCTTAACTTTGGCAAACGTTTTCCGTAAGATGCGTCAAGAGGAACTTTTAAAGCGAGCGGAATAAAATTTTAGAAAAAAATTTGGTAAAAAATCCAAAATCATTATGAATTATACAGACGATGAAATTGCCAAAATTGGCGAAAATATAATAGAAAAATTAAAAACTATTTTTGATCCGGAAATCCCTGTGGATATTTACGAATTGGGTCTTATTTACGACGTACAAATTTCCGAAGAAGGAATGGTAAAAGTGATAATGACTTTAACGACCCCGAATTGTCCGGTTGCAGAATCATTGCCGCAGGAAGTAAAAGATAAAGTTGCAGAAGTAGACAAAGTGAAAGAAGTTGATTTAGAATTAACGTTTGAACCTGCCTGGAACAAAGATATGATGAGCGAAGAAGCCAAGTTTGAATTGGGGATTTTATTCTAAAACTTAAATATTTTTTTGGCTAAATTAAAGGCACTTTCAAAATGAAGTAGATTTTGAGAGATTTCAGTTTTTTCTGACGCCATAAAGTTAAAAACCTGCTCTGTAGGCATATTTCCTACGAGTTCATCCTTTGCAAAAGGACATCCGCCAATCCCTTTTATGGCAGAATCAAATCTGCGACAACCTTCATTATAAGCGGCTTTCAATTTTACATAAGAATCGTCGTAACGGTTATGAAAATGACCGCCAAAATCAATACTGGGATATTTATTTGGAATTTTATTGAATAAAAGAGAGATGCTTTCTGGCGTTGCAACTCCTGTTGTATCAGAAAGTAAAATATTTTTAATGCCAATTTCTGAAAATTTGTTTGCCCAGAAATCTACATCTTCCCATTTCCAAAATTCACCGTAAGGATTGCCGAAAGCCATTGAAAAGTAAATGTTTAATTCTTTTTTTTCCGACTTGCATAGTTCGGCTATTTGTATAATTTGCTCAAACGCTTCTTCCTGAGATTTATTGGTATTTCTATGTTGGAAAGTTTCAGATATTGAAAAAGGAAATCCTAAAATATCAATTTTAGGATGTTTCAAAGCTTTTTCCGCTCCTCGAAAATTAGCAATTATAACCGAAAGTTTGGTGTCAGAAAGAGATTTATCTATTTCATCTAAAACAGTTCCAGAATCTTTCATCTGCGGAATTGCTTTTGGTGAGACGAAACTTCCACAATCTAAAACATCAAATTTCACTGACATTAAGGCATTAATGTAATCAATCTTCTGTTGTGTCGGTATAAATTCACCCCAACCTTGCATGGCATCGCGTGGACATTCTGTCAAAAACATTTTTTAAAAACTTTAGATTCAAATATAAGATTTTTTAAATATATTTTAGGTTTAATTTAAGACAGATAAATTTTAACTCTCTAAAAATTAAACTAATTTTGTAAGTAAGATAAAATAATTATGACATTTAATTTTACGCCGGAATGGCAAGAAAAACTTCAAACCAGATTTTTAAATTACGTTAAAATATTTTCTACCAGCGATCCTGAAAGTGAATCCACACCTTCAACAGAAAGACAATGGGACATTGCAAAATATATTTTTGAAGAATTAAATGCGTTGGGTTTGGATGATGTTTCACTTGATGAAAACGGATACATCTATGCATACGTGCCTTCAAATTTAGAAAATGACGACGAGCCGACGATTGGTTTTATTTCACATTATGATACTTCACCTGACTTTAGTGGTGAAAACGTTAATCCACAGATCTGGACTAATTATAACGGTGAAGATTTAGTTTTAAATAAGGAGTCTAATTTCACTTTATCTGCCACAAAATTTCCTATTTTAAAACAATACAAAGGTGAAACGTTGATCACGACAGACGGAACAACACTTTTAGGTGCGGATGATAAAGCGGGTTTGGCGGAAATTGTTACTGCTGCAGAATTTTTATTGGCGCATCCAGAAATTAAAAGAAGTCGAATTGGAATTGGTTTTACGCCAGATGAAGAAATTGGACGTGGTGCGCACAAATTCGATGTCAAAAAATTTGGTGCAGAATGGGCTTATACAATGGATGGAAGTGAGGTTGGCGAGTTAGAATATGAAAATTTTAATGCGGCACAAGCGGTTATAAAAATTCATGGATTGAGTGTTCATCCAGGTTATGCTTTAGGTAAAATGGTAAATGCAAGTCTTTTGGCTGCTGAATTCGTTCAAATGCTTCCTGCCAATGAAACACCCTCAACTACAAAAGGGTTTGAAGGGTTTTACCATCTAACTGATTTAAAATCGGATGTTTCTGAAGCGAAAATTCAATATATTATTCGTGATCACGATGCAGATAAATTTGAAAACCGCAAGAAATTAATTACTTCAAAAGTTGCTGAGTTTAACCAAAAATATGGTGAAAAAGTTGCTGAAATTGAGATCAAGGAGCAGTATCGAAATATGAAACAGCAGTTTGAAGGCAAAATGTATATTGTTGACATTGCTGAACAGGCGATGAAGGACGCCGAAATTAAACCATTAATTAAAGCAATTCGTGGTGGAACGGATGGAGCGCAACTTTCTTATATGGGATTACCATGTCCGAATATTTTTGCGGGCGGATTAAATTTCCACGGACCTTACGAATTTGTTTCCGTAGAAAGTATGGTAAAAGCGGTGAAAGTTATTGTCAATATTGCACAAGCGAAGAAAAAGCAGAATTAAACTTTTCTTATAATTGAAAATAGCCACTCAGTGTTGAGTGGCTATTTTTATTTTGCGTAATTATCTATTTTTTAAAAAGCCTTCCATCCTTGCGCCGTTAAAGCTACCAACTCATTACTACCACTCGCAATTAAAAAATTTCCCTGTTCTAAATCAACAGCGTGACCGATGATTGAAAAATCGGGATTATTTCTGATTTTTTCAAAGTCATTTGGAGAGATTGTGAATAATAATTCATAATCTTCGCCGCCATTTAAGGCACACATTGTCGTATTAAGATTTAATTCATCGGCTGTAGAAATTGTTACAGAGTCTAACGGAAGTTTATTTTCGTAAACGTGAAAACCAATTTTGCTTTGTTCCGATAAGTGTAAAATCTCTGATGCCAAGCCATCAGAAATATCAATCATAGAAGTAGGTTTGATATCTAAATCTGCTAAAATCTGTTTAATATCGGTTCGCGCTTCTGGTTTTAACTGTCTTTCCAGAACATAATCATAACCTTCCATTTCGGGTTGCATATTTGGATCTGCAAGATACACTGAATGTTCTCTTTCTAATATTTGCAAACCGACATAAGCGCCGCCTAAATCTCCGGTTACAACCAATAAATCATTCGGCTTTGCACCTTTTCTTGTAATTATATTTTCAGAGTTTTCTAATCCAATTGCTGTGATGGTAATAACTAAACCAGTTTGAGAACTTGTTGTGTCGCCGCCAACCAAATCGACTTTGTATTTCTCACAAGCCAAAGAAATTCCATAATAAATTTCTTCTAATGCTTCTACTGGAAAACGATTTGAAACAGCCAAAGAAACCAATATTTGTGTCGGAACAGCATTCATTGCAGCAATATCGCTCAAATTCACAACCACCGATTTATAACCTAAATGTTTTAAAGGAACATAGCCGAGATTAAAATGAACACCTTCCGCTAAAGTATCGGTAGAAATCACTACTTTTTTCCCATCAGGATTTATGACTGCAGCGTCATCCCCGATAGAAATTTCAGTTGAAGTATTTTTAAAACTAAATTTTTCGGTTAAATGTTTTATTAAGCCAAATTCTCCTAATTTAGAAATGGGCGTTAATTCGTTTGATTGTTCTTCGAGCATTTTTATTTTTTAATTTAAAGTGTAGAAAGGTCCGAATGAATTATTCAGATTCTTCTTCTTTGTTTTTTTTCCAAGTGAATGTGTTTCTTTTGTGAAAAGCCTCCACATTTTCTGGTTTGAAAGGTAAATTTCGCAAATCATCTTTTGTTAAAAGTTTGCAATTTTTATCTTTGAATTTTTCCATTACTTCTAATATTTCCTCTGGCGGAGTTGTTGCTTTCCGCAACATAGTATCTATCCAAACTCCGGTAGCCTCAGATGTGGCACAATGTGTTCCTTCTGGCAAATAAAATTTATGAATAAATTGGTAAATACTTGCATCATCAGAAGTTCCAGCAACTTCTAAAGTCACAAAAACGGTTTGGTCAGCTAAAATTTCCTTAAAAAAAGAATACCGTTCATGCAAAATAACGGGACCAATTCCCCACCGTGAAAGCTGTGACAAACCAATTTGCTCCTGATTCATAAAAGCCATTCTAGTTTGTGCGCAGTATTCTACATAACTGGAATTTGCAAGGTGTCGGTTCGCATCAATATCGCTCCATCTTACCTCAAATTTATAGTGAAATTCTGACATATTTTTTAGAAAATTTAAAGGTCAAATTTACACATTAAAGATGGCTTAGAAAAATCGTATTTTTGGAAAATAATAACCTTTAAGATGTTTTAAACTTTAGATAAGCTAAAAAAAATGGATATATCACGAAAATGGTGAAAAAGCAAATTGTAATTATTGGTGGCGGTGCGGCAGGTTTTTTTTGTGCAGCTAATTTGGACGAGGAAAAATATAATGTTGTGATTTTAGAGCAGAATTCTGATGTCTTGCAAAAGGTAAAAATATCTGGCGGCGGCAGATGCAACGTTTCGCACGCCTGTTTTGATCCACGAGAACTAGTTAATTTTTATCCACGCGGGAATAAAGAACTTCAAAGTGTTTTTAGTAGATTCCAGCCAGCAGATATGATGGATTGGTTGGAAAAAAGAAATATTGAAGTTAAAATCGAAGGTGATAATAGAGTTTTCCCAGAGAGTAATTCTTCGTCAAGTATTATCAATTGTTTTGTTAATGAAATTCAAAATAAAAAATTTGAAGTCAAAACTCAACAATCTGTTCAAAGTATTACCAAAGAAAAGGAGCAATTCTTAGTTAAAACAAAGTCCGATGAATTTATTGCGGATTATCTGGTTTACTGCACGGGAAGTGCGCCAAAATCTTTAAAAATTTTAGAGAATTTGAATTTTAAAACGGTTCCACCCGTTCCTTCACTTTTCACTTTTAATATTAAAGATGACGCTTTAAAAGATTTGATGGGAACTTCTTTTTTATATGCGGAAGTCTCAATTCCAGCTTTAAAAATAGAAGGATCAGGACCGATGTTAATTACACATTGGGGACTTTCTGGACCGGCAATTTTAAAAATATCTGCATGGAAAGCACTAGAACTAGCAAGTTTAAACTACAATTTTCAAATTGTAATCAATTTTTTAGGAATTGAAATTTCTGATGCAGAAGATTTATTTAAAGATTTTAAAGAAAATAATCCGAAGAAATCAATAGGGACAACGAAAATTTTTGATATTACAAGTAGATTTTGGCATCGTATTTTATGGCTATCAAAAATTGATTTAACTAAAAATATTTCGCAGTTAAATAAAATTGAGATACAAAATATTTTAGAAAATTTATGCAGTAGAAAGATGAAAGTAACGGGTAAATCAACTTACAAAGATGAATTTGTAACTGCTGGCGGTGTGGATTTAAAGGAAATTAATTTTAAAACCATGGAATCAAAAAATATTGAAAATTTCTATTTAGCTGGTGAAGTTTTAAATATTGATGCGGTAACTGGCGGTTTTAATTTTCAGGCTTGTTGGAGTGAAGCATGGATTATTGCGGAAGATTTAAATAATAAAAGGTAAAATTTAACAAAAAAATTAATTGCAAGTCAGTCATAAATCTTTTATATTGGATAAGAGTGAGAAGAAGAAAATTAGATATTCTCACTTCTGTAGGAATTGCGGTTGATGCAGTTGCCGCGTTTGTTTTCGTTTTGATATAGATTTTAGAATCAGCGAAAAATTCTATAAAAAAAATTAATGAGAAAATTTATTTTAATATTTGCGTTATTTACTTTTGGCTTTGCTTCTTCGCAGTTTAAAGATTCTATCGCACATAAAGAAGAAATCATTCCAACAAATGAACATCCTTCAGTATTTCCAAAAGGAATTGATGCTTTTCGAAAAATGATTTTGGATAATTTTAGAATGAAGAAGATTAAATCTCAAAAAAATATTTTTTGCGAAATTACATTTTTAGTTGAAAGAGATGGAACAATTTCAAATTTAAAAGCAGATGGTAATGATGAAAGTTTTAATAAAGAAGCCATTAGAGCAGTAAGTAAAATTACAGATAAATGGATTTCAGCGGAAATTAATGGTCAAAAAGTAAGAAGCCGATATAGAATTCCGTTAAATATCAATTATAAATAATTATTTCCCAATCATTTTTTTAATGGAATTCAGTTTCATTAAAGCTTCAATTGGCGTTAAAGTATTAATGTCAATTTTCGTTAATTCTTCACGGATACTTTCCAAGACCGGATCATCTAATTGGAAAAATGAAAGCTGAAGATTTTCTTCTGTCACACGTTTTATTTTTTCAGAATTCCCTTTGGTGCTGCGAGACTCTTCAAGTGTTTTTAAAATCTCAGAGGCGCGGTTGACCACTTTTGAAGGCATTCCTGCAATTTTGGCCACATGAATTCCGAAACTGTGTTCACTTCCGCCGGAGATTAATTTTCTTAAAAAAATAATATTGCCTTTATTTTCTTGTATTGAGACGTGAAAGTTTTTAATGCGTTCAAAATTGAGCGTCATTTCATTTAGTTCATGATAATGTGTGGCAAATAACGTTTTAGCTTGTGTGGGATGTTGGTGCAAATATTCGGCAATCGCCCAAGCAATTGAAACACCGTCGTAAGTAGAAGTTCCGCGGCCAATTTCATCTAAAAGGATAAGACTTCTGTCGGAAATATTGTTTAGAATATTGGCGGCTTCATTCATTTCCACCATAAAAGTAGATTCGCCAGAAGAAATATTATCGGTTGCGCCAACTCGTGTAAAAATTTTATCTAAAATTCCAATTTCAGCATGTTTTGCCGGAACAAAAGATCCAATTTGAGCTAATAAACACACAATTGCGGTTTGACGTAAAATAGCAGATTTCCCCGCCATATTTGGTCCGGTCACCATGATGATTTGCTGCGAATCTTTATCTAAAAAAATATCATTGGGAATATATTTTTCACCCAACGGCAATGCGTTTTCTATAATCGGATGTCGTGCTTCTTGCAGATTTATTTCAAAAGAATCGTTTAGAATAGGTTTTGTATAACTTTCAGTAACCGCTAATTCTGACAACGAAATTCCGACATCAATTTTTGCAATGAGTTTAGAATTATCTTGAATTCTATCGAGATAATTCATCACTTCTTCGCAAACTGTTCGATAAAGCGCATGTTCCAGTTTTGAGATTTTTTCTTCTGCGCCTAAAATTTGGTCTTCGTATTCTTTAAGTTGCGCAGTGATATAACGTTCTGCATTTACCAAAGTTTGTTTGCGAATCCATTCCTCCGGTACCTTGTCTTTATGTGCATTGCGAACTTCAATAAAATAACCAAAGACATTATTAAAGCTAATTTTTAAACTCGTAATGCCAGTACGTGCAATTTCGCGTGCGCACATTTCATCAAGGAAATTTTTACCTTTATTCTGCAAACTTCGCAAATAATCCAGCTCTTCAGAAATGCCTGATTTGATGACATTTCCTTTGTATAAATTGACAGGTAATTCTTGGTTGAGATTATTTTCCAAATAGATAATTAAATCTTTTTGCTCATCCAAGGGCTGAATCCAAGCTGAAACTTCTGGAAACTGATGCAATAATTCTCTTATTTTTTGAATGTTTATTAAACTCTGGCGAAGATAACCGAGCTCTTTCGGTGAAATTTTTTCTGCCGCGAGTTTTCCCATTAACCGGTCTAAATCTGAAATCGTTTTCAACTGGTCTAGAATTTCAAATTTAAGATTCTCTTCGTTGTTAAAAAATTCTATTAAATTCAATCTGCGATTAATGTCATTGACAGATTTCAAAGGTAAAATTAAACGTCTGCGCAGTAATCTTCCACCCATAGGCGTAATGGTTAGATCAATAATATCCAGCAAGCTTTTTCCTTCCGGATGATTAGAGTAGACAATTTCCAAATTACGCAACGTAAACTGATCCATCATTAAATAATCATCCTGCGGGATTTTATTTATTTTGGTAATATGTTGTAAAAGAGAATGATGCGTGTCTTCTACCAAATAGGCGAAAATTGCGCCGGCTGCGGTAATTCCTAATTTTAAATCAGCAACACCAAAACCTTTTAAAGAATTTGTTTTAAAATGAGCGGTCAGTTTTTCATTTGCATAAATATATTGAAACGCCCAATCCTCTAATTTAAAACAACTTCTATTTTTTAATTGAGAGGGAATTTCTGAAGTTCTTTGGTAAATGATTTCACTTGGGTCAAAAGTTGCAACCAGGTGTAATAATTTTTCTAAATTTCCTTCAGCGATAAGAAATTCTCCCGTAGAAATATCTACAAAAGCCATCCCGAATTTTTCTTTTTCTTTATGCAGCGAAAGCAAAAAATTATTTTTTTTAGAACTTAAAACCTGATCATTAAAAGTTACACCGGGCGTTATCAATTCGGTAACGCCTCTTTTTACAATGCCTTTTACCGTTTTTGGATCTTCCAATTGGTCACAAATCGCTACACGTAAACCAGCACGGACTAATTTTGGCAAATAAGTGTCAATGGAATGGTGCGGAAAACCAGCCAATTCAATATGTCCGTCGCCGTTGGCTCTTTTCGTTAAAACAATACCTAAAATTTTTGATGCTCGAATTGCATCTGCGCCAAAAGTTTCATAGAAATCGCCCACACGAAATAACAACAGGGCGTCAGGATATTTTCCTTTGATACCATTGTATTGCGTCATTAAAGGGGTTTCTTTTTTAGACATTAAATTTTTGGAATTATTTTTAGGTTAAAAATCTTAATTTTGTCAAAAATACGAAAAATGCAGCCTACGCAGAAATTGAAATTGGAAGAACTCGGGAGAATTGACGTACAAACTTTTAAAGAAATTAATAAAATCCCACTTGTTGTGGTTTTAGATGACGTACGAAGTATGCACAACGTGGGCGCCGTTTTTAGAACTTCTGATGCGTTTATTGTAGATAAAATTATTTTGTGTGGTATCACGCCAAAACCGCCGCATCGGGAAATTCACAAAGCTGCATTGGGTGCTACAGAAAGTGTAGATTGGATTCATGTAGAATCGATTGAACAAGCCTTGAGAAATTTAAAAAAGGAAAATTATCAAATAATTGGTATTGAACAAACTACAAATAGTATTTCCTTAGAAAAATTTGAAATTAAAAAAATTGAAAAATATGCAGTTGTTTTGGGTAATGAAGTTGATGGTTTAGGTGAAAATGCGCTTTCACTTTATGATCATTTTTTAGAAATTCCTCAGATGGGAACGAAGCATTCTTTAAATGTCAGTGTTTGCGGAGGTATTATAATTTGGGAATTTTTTAAAAATTTGATTTAGATTTATTTTTATAAGTAATTAAATTCAAAGATAAAATGGAATTTTGTAAGTTTTTAATTACTTATAAAAATAAATCTAAATCTAAATCAAATATTTTAAACATTCAAATTATTAAGAATGACTCCACTTCAGTAATGAGTTAGCATCAATTAAAAAAATGCAAGTACTAATTATTTTTTTGTTTCGCAGGATGCAATAGAATGACGGGGAAATTCTTTTTTGAAAGGATAACGATCCGTTTCAAAGATATTGTAACTACTTATAATGTATATTTCAATAATAATCAGATAGGAAATTTTTTATAAGCAATTAACTGTAATTGCTTATAAAATAGGAAACAACGGTTCAGATATTTCTTATTCTTTGGGATTACTTTTAATTTTAAGAAAAATAGATTAAGAAAAATAGATTAAAAAAAATTAATGATCTTAGCGGTGGTCGCAATTACAATAGTTTAAAATAGTCGTCTAAAATGCCTTTGGTAAAAGTTGACTGTAGAAAATAATCGCTAAATTAATTTTTTAAAAACTGGAAATGCATTTGGAATTTAAAGAGATTTACTCAAAACTTTACTCAAATTATTAAGCCAGATTCTTTACAATGTATAGCACTGAAAGCATTGATTTTTCAAAAAAGGTAAATTAATTTTAATGGCGTCGGATTAAAAGTAAGCTTTTGATTGGATTTATTTATTTTTCAACTTTTCGAAGTAATTGTGTTTAATTTTGGAAGATCATGCAGTCACAAAATTTTAATTTAAAAGAAAAAAGCCAGTTAAGAAATATCTTAGCTGGCTAGTAATTACAAATAATTTAAAAATTATTTTTTTTCCATCATCTTACCGTCTTTAGGCATCATTTTTCCATCTTTATCCATCATCATTCCGTCCTTGTCCATCATCATTCCGTTTTCCATCATCATTTTAGTACCGTCTTTATGCATAACCTGACCATTCATCATCACTTTGTCGCCATTTGGCATCGTCATGTCTTTGTCCATCATCATTGTTTTGCCGTCTTTCATCATCATCATTTTACCGTCTTTCATCATCATACCGCCATTTTTCATAGAACTGCTAGGAGCATCTGCCGCCATTGGAGCAGCTTGCATTCCAGTTGAATCTGCCATTGCAGGTGCCGCCATAGCGCTACTGTCGCTCATCATTGCAGAACTATCAGAATTTGCCATAGTGTTGGTTGTTTCTGTCTTTTTCTTACATGAAGCTAATACAACAGTTGCAGCCATTAATAAGATTACTTTTTTCATAAGATTAAATTTTTTGGATTAATTATGCTAATTTAATCTAAATAATTAAATGAATTTCTATTTTTGATACAAAATTGATAATTTCTAAATATTTGTTCCTTTTAAAATTTAAAGGTCATCCGAAACTTGCCAGGAAAAAAATCTATTATTACATTTTAAATTCTTTACAATCAATGATAAGCGCATTAGACAAAATAAAAGTAAACTTTTAAATTTATAATTAATTTTTACCTGCAGTTTTAAAAATTAATATAAAGTTTAATATATTTATTTCTTTCTTTCCGGATTTTGCTTTAGAAAAGCATCCCATCCGGTATAAGATTTTTCGGCTGAAATATTTCCAGAATTAAAATGATGACAAACTGCGACCGCCAATCCATCAGATGCATCTAAAGATTTTGTTGGAAATTCCTTTAAATTAAATAAATTTTTGAGCATTCCAGCAACCTGTTCTTTACTCGCATTTCCATTCCCGGTAATAGCCATTTTTACTTTTTTTGGGGAATATTCGCAAATTGGAACATCACGATGTAAACTGGCCGCCATTGCGACACCTTGTGCGCGACCCAATTTCAGCATTGATTGTACGTTTTTCCCGAAAAATGGGGCTTCTAAAGCCACTTCATCTGGATGAAATTCATCAATTAAAGCCAAGGTTTTATCGAAAATAATTTTTAGTTTAGTCTCGTGATTGGGGTATTTTTTTAATATTAGTTCGTGAATGGAAATAAGTTCCATTTTATTATTCTTTACCGAAATTAAGCCAAAACCCATAATTGCTGTTCCTGGATCAATTCCTAAGATTATTTTTTCGCTTTGCATTAAGGCAAATTTAAAGATTAAGTTTTAAAAAAATTGAAAAATATTTTATACATAAGAAAATTATGTATAACTTTGTTAGGTATTAAAACAAAAATTGTGGCTAAAAAGAATTCATTATATAAAGGAACACTTCAGAATATCATTTTAAAATTATTATCGTCTGAAGTAAAAATGTATGGTTATCAACTGACGCAGCGCGCGAAAGAACTCACGAAAGGCGAGTTAGAAATGACTGAAGGCGCACTTTATCCCTTACTTCACAAGTTAGAAAATGAAGGATTGATTTTCGCAGAATTGCAAAATGTAAATGGTCGCGACCGTAAATATTATTTCCTCACCAATAAAGGGAAACGCCAACAAAGCGAGCAGGAAGTAGAAATGAAAAGTTATCTGTTTAATCTAAATTCCATTTTTAACGTATGATTACCGAAAAACAAAAAGTCGAGATCTGTAACTATTTAAAGGCGAAAAAACTTTCGAACTCTATTCTAATGGAAGTTACTGACCATTTCATGTCTCAAATTACACAATTACGAGATGACGAAAATTTAGGTTTTGAAGAAGCTCTTTTAAAAACAAAAATACTTTGGCAAGATGAATTAAAAATGGTTAAAGGAGCTTTTTTATCGTTTAAACGAATCACTTCTTTAGAAAAAAAACTTTTGAAAAATAGATTTAATAAAATTATTGCTAGAAGTTTGTCATATACAATTCTTTTTTTTATTTTGAATTTATTTAATGCTGAAGTTTCAATTTATATTTTAATCTTTATGCTCTTTACAGCATTTTTAATCTTATTATACAATTTGATATTTAAAAAGTTAACATTCTTTGAATATATCAGTTTTTCATTACACCCTATAATTTTAAAAAGTCAATTAATTGCAATTTTATTATTTTATGTATTACTTCCGCTTATTTTAAAAATTTATACTCCAGTTTATGATATAAGAAATAGTTTTTTTATTTTAATTCTCGTTTTTCAAGTTTGTACACAAATACAACTTTTTATTTTTTACGAGAAAAAAATCAATGTATTAATATCTTGAGAAAGAAATCATATTTTATGTCAGAATTAGAACAAAATAAAATTCGAGATTATCTTTTATCCAAGAAACTTCCGATTGATATTTTAATCGAAGTTCAGGATCACTTTATTTCGCAAATTTCAGATTTGGAAAAAGAAGAAAACTTGGGTTTCAAAGATACGTTTGAGAAAACTAAAGAAAACTGGAAAAAAGACTTGACTTTTTCAAAACCATTTTATAAGATTGGAAATGCAGGCATTCCAACTACGAATTTTGAGAGAAAATTTAAAAGAGAAGCCAATTATAATATTTTTAAAATTACATTTCTAATTTTTATTACTTTCATTTTTCTTCTATCAATAATATTATTGAACGCAAATTATAAGGTTTTCAACAATTCAGTAAAGGGATTTTTAATTACATCTATAATTCTTTGTTATGGAAGTATTATTTTCAATTGGATTTATGTGTACTTGAATTTTAAAAATAAACTGAAAGATTATAAAGTTTCGATTTTTCAATGGCATATTTTCACGGTGTTTTCTTTGGGATATTTTGGATTAGTATATTTAAATCCTATGCAAACTTGGACCAATGAAATCTTCAACCATTATTTATCTTTTGTCGCTTTTTTAAAACTTACAACTTATCTTGTTTTGGTTTTTTCTTATATTTTTACAGCAATAAATCAAGTAAAATACTGTAAAACTTTGAAAAAAATAAAACCGCATTTAAAATTTACTTAAATGTTAAAAGAACAACAAGAAACAGAAATCCGCAATTATCTCTTGTCCAAGAAACTTCCGATTGATATTTTAATCGAAGTTCAGGATCACTTTATTTCGCAGATAAAAAATTTAGAATTTGATAAAAATTTGCAATTTCCTGAGGCTTTTAAAGAAGTAAAAGAAAATTGGCGGAAAGATTTGCAATTATCTTGGGCGGGCGGTTTTGATATGAATGACTCTAATGATTTTATGCGAAAAATTTCTAAGAATATTTTGCGGGTAAATTTATTTTCTACTTTGAAATTTAGTTTTTTAGGTCTTTTTCTTGCGCTTTTAGGAAATTTAGTTTTATCAGATATTGCTTTTAAATATTTTTTAGCAGGTTTACTTTCCTTAACATTTTCATTACCTTTAATTAATTTAATCGTCAATTTTAAGAAGTTTTGGTTTCCGAGAAAATATCAAAATCACATTCTCACACTTCATCAAGGATATACATTTCTCATTTTAACATTTCTGGTTATTTTAATGCAATATTTACAAAAAACAATAGATCACCCGGAATATTTTCAAATTTTTAATTATTCCCCTTCAAATAAAATAGAATTTTGGCGGGTAATTTTGATTTATTTGGGAATCTTTACTTTGTTTTCAATGGCAATTTTTACATTTATTTCTCAAATTAAATTTTTAATACAATTGAAAATTGTAAAACCATTTTTAAAATATTTAAAACCGGATTAAATTAATTTTAAAAATTTTATACCCTTTGTGAATTTACCTCGAAAATCCCTTATGACTTTGCGATTAAAAAATTTTTAATCCACTTTTAGCATCGCAATTTCATCTCTTAGTTTTGCCGCTTCAATAAAATCTAAATTTTTCGCCGCTTTTTCCATGGCTTTTTTCTTGGCTGCAATCAGAAGATCTGTATTTTCACCATAAGAGGCTTTTTCTTCCGCCACTTTTTGCAGCAGATCTTTTTGTGTGTATTTTGGATCGGGAAAATCTTTACTTCTTCCCACCATATTTTCACTTATTTTTTTATTTAAAGCGGTCGGAACCATGCCATGTTCGGCGTTATATTCCTTTTGTTTTTCCCGGCGATAATCAGTTTCATCAATGGCACGTTGCATGGAACCTGTAATTTTATCAGCATAAAGAATGGCTTTCCCGTTAATATTTCTCGCTGCCCGACCAATTGTTTGCACTAAAGAACGGCGTGAACGCAACATTCCTTCTTTATCAGCATCTAAAATCGCGACTAAAGAAACTTCAGGTAAATCCAGACCTTCACGCAATAAATTGACACCAACTAAAACATCAAAAACGCCTAAACGAAGATCCTGCATAATTTGAATACGCTCTAAAGTTTCTACGTCAGAGTGAATGTAACGTGTTCTGATGCCAAATTTCACAAAATATTTCGTCAATTCCTCCGCCATTTTTTTGGTTAAAGTTGTGACTAAAGTGCGCTCGTCAATTTCAACCCGTTTTTGGATTTCCTCAATTAAATCATCAATTTGATTCACAGAAGGTTTTATTTCAATAAGTGGATCCAGCAAACCTGTTGGTCTGATAATTTGTTCAATATAAGTGCCGCCAGATTTTTCAAGTTCATAATCTGCGGGTGTTGCAGAAACATAAATCACTTGATTTTGCATTTCCTCGAACTCGGGAAATTTTAAGGGACGGTTATCCATCGCAGCGGGAAGTCTGAAACCGTGTTCTACTAAAACTTCTTTTCTGCTTCTGTCGCCGCCATACATCGCGTGAACCTGTGGAATTGTCGCGTGACTTTCATCAATGACCATTAAAAAATCTTTCGGAAAATAATCCAATAAACAGAAAGGTCTAGTTCCAGGAAGCCTTCCATCCAAATAGCGGGAATAATTTTCAATTCCGCTGCAATAGCCAAGTTCTTTGATCATTTCCAGATCGAATTCCGTCCTTTCCTGCAAACGTTTGGCTTCAAATGGTTTTTCTATTTCTCTAAAAAAATCGACTTGTTTTACCATGTCATCCTGAATGGCACGGATCGCTCCAACCATCGTGTCCTTCGAGGTCACAAATAAATTAGCGGGATAAATCCTGATATTTTCAAAATCTGCTAATACGTTTCCGGAAACGGGATCAAAACTTTGAATCGTATCTATTTGATCACCAAAAAACTGGATACGAACCGCGCTGTCTGCGTACGCCGGATAAATATCTACCACATCGCCTTTCACACGAAACGTGCCGCGTTGAAACTCGTTCAACGTTCTGGAATAAAGCGCACTAACTAAAGCGTGAAGTAATTTTGTACGGGAAAGTTTTTCGTTTTTTTCAACTTCAATTAAAGATTTATTGAATTCTGCGGGATTTCCGATGCCGTAAATACAGGAAACTGACGCTACAATTAGAACATCTCGTCTGCCCGAAAGCAAACTTGCAGAAGCAGAAAGCCTTAATTTTTCTACTTCTTCGTTGATGGATAAATCTTTTTCAATGTAAGTGTTAGATGATGCAATAAACGCTTCCGGTTGGTAATAATCGTAATAACTTACAAAATATTCCACGGCATTATTTGGAAAAAACTCTTTGAATTCCATAAATAATTGCGCCGCCAAAGTCTTATTGTGCGCCAAAACTAAAGTTGGTTTCTGAACTTCATTGATGACATTCGCGATCGTAAAAGTTTTCCCAGAACCTGTTACACCTAAAAGTGTCTGGTATTTTTCACCAAGATTTAAACCTTTTACCAAACCTTCAATGGCTTGCGGTTGATCTCCGGTCGGTTTATATTCTGATTCTAATTGAAATTTCATATTATTTTTAAACTAAAAAAAGAACAAAAATTTAGTTTTGTTCTTTACAAAATTACGAAAAAAAGAAAGGAACTTTAATTACCCTAAATATTAAAATATTGGAATTTTATTACCTAGAATAATCTAAAATTATATTCTCTCAACATTGAGTAGATAAAAAAAGAGCAAATAAAATTCACTCTTTTTTATACCTTAGTATTTATCAATTTGCAAACTTAATTGTTAATGGCAATTTATAAACCGATTTTACTGGTTTTTCATCTTCAGTTGCAGGTTTCCATAATTGGGAAGAATTAATTGTTGAAACTGCTCTGATTGCTTCTTTGTTAAATGTTTCATTGCTTCCTTCTGCTCTAAAATTTGAGGTTTTTCCATTTTCATCAATATTAAAATAAATTTCTGACTTTACTAAACCTTCCTTTCCAGTCATAACTGCGGTGTTGAAGTTAGAGGCAACACCTGATCTAAAAGCATTGATTCCCCCAGGAAATTCCGCATTCGTTTTTACGGTTTCAACTTTTGGTGCTTTTGGTGGTGTTGGTGGAATCGCAGGCGTTGCAATTTCAGGTTTTTGTTCTAAAATCTGTTTTTTAGGTTTTAAAGTATCTGTTTTTATAATTTCATCTTTTTTGGCATTATCCAAAACAATTTTCTTGTCGTTTGATTTGAAAGCAATTTTGCTGATTTTTTTGGCAGATATATTTTCAGTTTTATTTTCTGCATATGTTTTTTGCACAAACAAAATAAACATCAAAGCAAAAATGGGCAACGTAAAAACCTTTTTCAGTGTCACAAATTTGGAGTTGGGTTTTGTCATCATAATAAATCGTTTTTTGGTATTGTTAAAATTAAATTGATTAGTAAAATTTCTATTTTGGTAAGTTGAGATTTCCTCTAAGATCAATTGTTGATAGAGTTTTATTTCAAAGTTTTTAGCTAAAACATTTTCATCTGCCAAAAATTCGTGATTGGTAATAATTGCTATTTTGTAAAAATAAAGTGCAGGATTAAACCAGGTAACTATTTTTAAGACCTCAATAAATACTAAATCCAAACTGTGTTTTTGATCAATATGATTTTTTTCGTGAAGATAAATCCGGTCATCAATTTTATAATTTTTAAAATAATTTTTACCTAAATAAAGCGTTCCAAAAAAACTAAAAGGCGATAGATTTTCCTCTAATATTTTAATTTTCGGATTATTTACTTGGACAATGTTTCCTTTTAGTTTTAAAATTTTAACAATAGAAATTATACTTTTCACCAAGAGAAAAAGCGTAATTACTGTATAAATTATGAGCAATAATTGACTCCAATTAAATCCAGAATTTACGGTATTTGCAGGAATCAGTATTTGAGAACTGGTGTCTTGAAAAATTAGCGCTGTTTGAGTTTTGGGCTTTTCTGGAAAATTTAAACTCAAAAATGGAATTAAGTAAGAAAAAGCCAAAGCAAAAATTAAATAAAACCGATTAAACCGAAAACTTTTTTCTTTTTCCAAGAAAAGATAATATAAACAAATTAATAGAGACGAACACAGAGCAATTTTTAAAATGTATATTTCCATAATTTAATCTTTTATTTGTTTATCGATCATATCCCGAAGTTCTTTGAGTTCCTTCTGCGATAATTTTGCATTTGCGGTAAAAAATGAAGCAAACTGTGTCACAGAATTATTGAAAAACTGATTGATTAAACCTTTCATTTCGCCGGTAAAGTATTTTCCTTTTTCAATTTTTGGAAAATATTCCCGAGAATTACCGAATGTTTTGTAACCAACAAGATTTTTATTTTGCATCCGTTTTAAAAGTGTTGCAACTGTTGTTGGCGCTGGTTTCGGTTCGGGAAAGGCGTCTAAAAGATCTTTCATAAAAGCAGTTTCTTTTTCCCAAAGCAAGTCCATTAATATTTTTTCCGTGTCCGTTAATTTCTTATTCATTTCTACAATAAATTATTATGTTCTACAAATGTAGAATAAAAATTTAAATGTGCAAATTATTTTGTGGTATTTATAAAAAATTGATGTAAATAGTTTGAATTTTGTAAATAAATAATTATCAATCAATGTCTTAAAGGAATAATTTTTGTTTCAGCACTTTTAAACTTTATTATGAATAATCTACTTATAAAATCGATAATGCTTGTTTTTTTTACTTTGTTAATTTCTTGTACCGGAAATTCACAGAGTCATAATAAAGAAGTAACCACCGTTAAAGTAAATGGTGAACTGCCAAATCCGGAAACTTTGGTAAAAAATTCACCGGAATATCAACCATCATTTGAGAACCAAACAAGAGTACAAGGTCTAAAATCTGAGGCAGAATATACAGTTGATATCATAAATTCAGATTTAAAGCAACCTTGGGGGATTATTAATTTACCAGATGGTAGATTTCTTGCGACTGAAAAAGGTGGAATAATGAAGATTTTGGGGACTGACGGAAAATTACAGTCTGAAATTAATGGCTTTCAAAACATAGACGTAAAAGGTCAAGGCGGTCTTCTGGATGTCGCTCTGGATCCAGATTTTAATTCTAACCGAACAATTTACTGGACTTTTTCTGAAAAAGTAATTGGTGGAAATCACACCTCCGTTGGAAAAGGAAGACTTTCAAGTGATGAAAAATTAATTGAAAATCCTGAAGTGATTTTTCGAGCAACACCTACTTATGATGGCGATAAGCATTTTGGCAGCCGTCTGCTTTTTGGCAAAGATGGAAATCTTTTTGTGAGTACTGGCGAACGCTCAGATTTGAAAACGAGACCTTACGCACAAAACAAAATGGCTTATTTAGGAAAAATTTTAAAAATTACAAAAGATGGAAAATCTGCCGTAGGAAATCCATTTTTAAATGATATTAAATCTAAACCTGAAATTTATTCCTACGGTCACAGAAATCCGCAAGGTTTGGCGATGGATGAAAATGGACAACTTTGGGAAGCGGAAATGGGTCCGAAAGGCGGTGATGAAATAAATTTAATTAAACCTGGAAAAAATTATGGTTGGGGAGATGTAACTTATGGAATTGAATATAACGGCAAAAAAATTAATAATGGAACGACCCACAAAGCTGGAACTGAGCAACCAGTTTATTATTGGGATCCATCAATCTCACTGAGTGGCATTACATTTTATACCGGAAACATTGCAGAATGGAAAGCCGATCTATTTTTGGGTTGTTTGAGCGGTCAAAAAATCATCCGATTAAAAATTGATGCTAATAAAGTTGTGGGCGAAGAATGGCTTCTTGGCGATAAAAATGAACGTTTTCGTGATGTTTTAAATGGAATAGATGGTAACCTCTATGCGATTACAGATAGTGGAAAACTTTATAAAATTTCTAAAAAATAAATAAAGTAATTATATAGTTTAAAAGAAAATTGTGCAGCAAAAGGTTTTTGAACTGCACAATTTAATTATTATAAAAAAGTTTTGATTTCTAAATTTCTTCTAATTTTACAGTAAAATGTCTTAAAATTTCTGGTTCCCAAATGATTTTGTAGCCTTTTTTGATTTCATTTCTGCGGTCAAAAACATTTTTTAAAGCGACAGCTATATAGTCCATGTGGTTGTTGGTGTAAGTTCTACGGGGAATTGCCAGTCGCAATAATTCTAATTTCGGATATCGGTTTTCTCGGGTTTCTGGATCACGGTCTGCGAGTAATGTTCCAATTTCTACAGAGCGAATTCCGGCTTCTTTAAATAATTCTAAGCCTAAAGTTTGTGCGGGAAATTCTTCTCTTTTTAAATGGGGTAAAAACTTCAAAGCATCAATAAAAATAGCATGTCCGCCAATCGGTTTCTGAATTGGAATACCATATTCAATCAATTTTTTCCCCAAATATTCTACTTGAGAAATTCTACTTTTCAAATAATCAAATTCTGTGGCTTCGTTTAAACCAACCGCTAAAGCTGCCATATCGCGTCCTGCCATTCCACCGTAAGTAATAAAACCTTCGAAAATGATAGTGAAATTCGACGCTTCCTGAAAAATTTTTTCATTGTTCAAAGCGATGAAACCACCGATATTGACCAAGCCGTCTTTTTTAGAACTCATCGTCATTCCATCACCATAAGAAAAAACTTCTTTGGCGATTTCTTTTATGGTTTTATTTTCCTGTCCAACTTCTCGGGTTTTAATGAAATAAGCATTTTCGGCGAATCGCGCAGCGTCAAAATAAACAGGGATTTCGTATTGGTCAGACAATCTTTTTACGGCTTTAATGTTTTCAAGTGAAACTGGTTGGCCGCCGGAGGAATTACAAGTTATTGTGATTAAGCAAAAAGGAATTTCTTCTTTTGGATGATTTTTGTAAACTTCTTCTAATTTATTTAGATCAATGTTTCCTTTAAATGGATGAAGGTCATCGACGTTAAAGGCTTTTTCTATAGTGCAATCTACTGCGTGCGCTTCTCGCATTTCAATGTGACCTTTTGTGGTGTCAAAATGGGAATTTCCAGGAACGATGTTTCCTTTTTTTACCAGGACTGAAAATAAAATATTTTCTGCGGCGCGTCCTTGATGCGTTGGTAACAAATAGTGAAATCCTGTTAGATTTTTTACGGTTTCATGTAAGGATTCAAACGAACGTGAACCCGCGTAACTTTCATCGCCAGACATTAGCGCAGACCATTGTCTATCGGACATTGCGCCAGTTCCGCTGTCTGTGAGAAGATCAATGTAAACATGGGAACTTTTGAGATTAAACAGATTAAAATGAGCGTCTTTTAGCCACTGAATTCTTTGTTCTTTAGTTGATTGATAAATTTCTTCAATCATTTTTATTCTATACGGTTCTGCGTAAGGTAATTTCATTGGTTTAATTTAAAAGTAAAAAGTAAAAAAGTGAATTGATGAATTGTGAACAGATTTTCTATCAAAAAAATTTTTTTGGAAATAGCGAAGATCTGCAGCCCGACTTGAACGGAACTCCTTTTTATTTGTGGGAGCGCGCTCTTCGCGCGTGCGTGCAATAAAAAGAGTGAGAGCGGAAGACGGAAAAGTCCGCCAAAAAAATAGAGAATCTATTCAGGTGCTTTAAAAACAGCGGCATCTGAATGAAAACCTGCAACGCCACCACTCACAGCGAATTTCATGGCATTTGCAGCGTCTACATTTTTTAAAATTTTGACATTAGTTGCTAATACAAAAACTACCCAACCGGAAACGGCGTAGGATTGTGGCATATAGACGGAAACGTAGCCTGGAAAACCGACTGAAGATAAGTCACTTTGCGTTAGAAAACCAACACGCCAGATTTCTGGAATTTCTGATGTTTGAACTAAAACGGGCACATTAAATTTCTTCTTATCTCCTACAAATGAAGACATGACATCTTTAAATGAGGTATAAATAAATTTAATTCCAGGTGTGTGTTCCAAAACATAATCAAGACTGTCTACTATAACTTTTCCTAAAATAAATTTATTACCGATAAAACCCACAAAAGCGGTTGCCAGGATAACAAGTACGAAAACCAACCCCGGAAACTGAGCAGAAATTGAGGGAATTAAATTATCTACTCCTGAGATAAAATACCAAATAATACCAATGGTAGCAGCGATTGGACCAATAATTACCAATCCTTGTAAAAAGAAGCGAAGAAAAAGTCTCAGGTAGTTATTGAATTTGCTATTCATTGGTTATTTTTGAATAATTTGTTAAGGTTTTATGATATCTTTAAGTTATTACACGCAAATGTTAATTTTACTGGCATAAATATTGAATTTCAATCTTAAACAAAAAATAAACTTATGCAAACTAAAAACATTTTTCTGAAACAAACTGAAAAAATTTCAATTTTTTTCTTTACCGCCTTTTTTAGTATCGCAGCTTTCGCTCAAGAGAAAGCGGCGGATCTAAAAGTTGATGTAAATACGACAAAAACCACGACATCTACAGATTGGTATACAAACCCAGTTTATTGGGTAATTGGTGCAGTTTTTCTGATTATTATTGTTGCCTTAATTTCAAGAGGTAACGGTAGAAGAGACTAAATTTCCTTTTAAAATTATCTAACAGTTTCTATTTTAGAAGCTGTTTTTTTTCGTAAAAATTCTAAAATTTTCCATCCAAAACTATCCAGTTTCTTTAAACTGAGTGCGATCCCAACGGCAAGTGAAACATTGATGAGGTAAATTATTACCATCAATAGGATCCAGTTTATATTTTCTTTTAATGGAACGACCACAAAATAGACCAAAGAGGAACTCATGCCCTGGGCAAAATAGAAGAAAATGGCGTTTCTGCCAATGTAATTTATAACATTGTCTTTACTGATTTTTAATCTGTTATATAGAATCAGAACTGTAATTAGAGAAAATAATGACCATAAAATATAACCGGTTTTTGGCGGGAATTTTTGCTTATTCATCAGATAAAAAGCATCTTTTCCAAAAGTGTAAAATAAAACGGCGAGTGAAATCCCCAAACATCCGTATAAAACTGGAATCCAATTTGTCGGTATTTTTTTTCCCTTTAATTGATGCGCCACTAAAAATACGGCTAGATAGTAAGCAACGTAGCCCACTTCGCCACCTGGATAATATTGTGGGAAAATATTAAATATTAAAGTACAGCCCAGACAAACTCCAATAAAAAACCAAATGTGTTTCGGGAAAAATTTTAAAATTAAAACACCAAAAACGGTGAGAATGTAATAGACTTTTAAATACCAAAAGCTCCCCATCACAACAGGGAAAGTGTCGGCATTGGTATATTGGTGCAAATACCAATTGCCGAGATTTTGCCATTGTGGAATTGTTGAAATATTTTGTGGGACATATTTCGACCCGAAAGTTGCGTAAAAATCCTGCAACCAAACCAATCCAAAAAAGTTTAAACCAAAAACCTTGAAAAAATAATCTAAGAAAAAGAGGAAGGTTACGAAAATCATATAAGTGATTTGCAGTTTCAAAAGACGGTAAAGTGTTTTTTCTATATTATTGCCAGAAGTAAGCCCGCTAAGTGCGAAAAAAATAGGAACGTCAAAAACCAAAGAAAATATTCTAATTTCGGGCGAAATATAATATTGTCCAGACCAATATGCGGTATGAATAAATATAATAGAAAGCGTTGCAAGTCCTTTAGCAAAATCTATATAGAGGTCTCTTTTCATTTGTAATATTTATTGTTTTTTTTTAGTCAAATGTAATCGCAAAATTCGCTTAATGCTTTTTTGCGAAGTTTTTTGCGGACGATTTCATAATTAGGTTTAACTTCTTCAAAAATAGATAAATTCCACTTTAGAAAAAATCTAAATTTTATGATCTGTAATTTAGAAATATTCTCTATATTTGCACCCTGAATTAATTAAAAATTTATAAACAATGTTTGCAATTGTAGAAATAGCAGGGCTCCAATATAAAGTTGGACAAGACCAAAAGCTGTTTGTAAACCGTTTGAAAGGAGACATAGGTTCAAAAGTATCTTTTGACAAAGTTCTTCTTACTGTGAACGGAGCAACAACTATCGGCGCCCCGGCTGTAAGCGGTATTACCGTAGATGCTGAAATAATCAACCACCTGAAAGCTGATAAAGTAATAATCTTCAAAAAGAAAAGAAGAAAAGGTTACGAAAAGAAAAACGGACACAGACAGTCTTTAACTCAAATTCAAATTACTGGTATTACTGGTTTTGATAATGACAAAAAAGAGGAGAAAAAAGCGGCGCCGAAAGCTAAAAAAGAAACTGCAGCGGAAGAAAAACCAGCAGTGAAAAAAGCAACTAAAAAAACTGACAGCGAGTCTGCAGAATAACATTAACCCAAAAACCTTAAAATAAAATGGCACATAAGAAAGGAGTTGGTAGTTCCAAAAACGGTAGAGAATCACATTCCAAGAGATTGGGTGTAAAGATTTTCGGTGGACAAGCCGCTATCGCTGGTAATATTATCGTGAGACAAAGAGGTACAACGCACCATCCTGGTTTAAACGTAGGAATGGGTAAAGACCACACTTTGCACGCTTTAGTAGACGGCAAAGTAGTTTTTAGAAAGAAAGCAAACGACAGATCTTTTGTATCTATCGAGCCGAACGCATAAGAAATTAGCGTTTTATAAAATTAAGATCCCGATTTATTCGGGATTTTTTTGTTTAGCATTTCTTCTAATTATTTGGGTAGCTTTTTCCGCCTTCCGTTCCCAAAACGAAGAATGAGTTTCGATGATTCAAATAAAAAAATGGATAAGAATTGAATCAATCTTTTTTTCAAATGCAAAAAAAGGATTTCCACTCAAGTCGGGCTGCGTAAGATTGTCTTCCTTAAAATATAGAAAGCGGTATTTAATTCAAAATGTAAAAATTTTAACCTTAATTGAAGCATAATTCTAAACCTGAAAATTACTTTAAAAAGTAGTAAATTTGCGCACGATATAAAATTCATGAAAAACATCAGAAATTTCTGCATAATTGCACATATTGACCACGGTAAATCTACTTTAGCAGACCGTCTTTTAGAATATACAAATACCGTTACTTCGAGAGAACTGCAGGCGCAGACTTTGGACGATATGGATATTGAAAAAGAGCGCGGAATTACCATAAAATCCCATGCCATTCAAATGGATTACGAGCATAATGGCGAGAAATATATTTTAAATCTAATTGATACGCCAGGACACGTTGATTTTTCTTACGAAGTTTCCCGTTCCATCGCCGCGTGTGAAGGCGCGCTTCTCATCGTGGATGCAGCGCAAAGTATTCAGGCACAGACAATAAGCAATTTATATTTAGCCTTGGAAAATGATTTAACCATCATCCCGGTTTTAAATAAAATTGATTTGCCTTCCGCCAATCCCGAAGAAGTAACGGATGAAATTATGAATTTAATCGGTTGCGAATACGACGATGTTTTAAGAGTTTCGGGTAAAACCGGAGAAGGTGTTCTTGACCTTTTAGAGCATATTGTCAACAGAATTCCAGCGCCAGTTGGTGATCCAGATGCTCCTTTGCAAGCTTTGATTTTTGATTCTGTTTATAATCCTTTTCGCGGTATTGAAGCGTACTTTAAAGTGATTAATGGCAGTATTAAAAAAGGCCAAAGAATCAAGTTCATGGCGACCAATAAAATGTATGAAGCCGACGAGGTCGGAACTTTAAAATTAAAACAAGCGCCTAAAAAAGAAATCTTGTGTGGTGATGTTGGTTACATTATTTCTGGAATAAAAGATGCACGTGAAGTAAAAGTAGGTGATACAATCACCTCATTTGAAAATGGCGCAACTGAAGCAATTGATGGTTTTGAAGAAGTAAAACCGATGGTTTTTGCGGGAATCTATCCTATAGAATCCGAAGATTTTGAAGAACTAAGATTTTCGCTGGAAAAGTTGAGATTAAATGATGCGTCGTTGGTTTTCGAACCAGAAAGTTCGGCAGCCTTGGGTTTTGGTTTCCGTTGCGGTTTTTTAGGAATGCTTCACATGGAAATTGTGCAGGAAAGATTAGACCGCGAATTTAATATGGACGTCATTACAACCGTTCCAAATGTTTCTTACCATGGTTATTCTAAAAGAGAGCCGGAAAAAACTATTTTGATTAATAATCCTTCAGAGATGATGGATCCCACCACCTTAGATCGCGTTGAGGAACCTTTCATTAAAGCTTCAATCATTACAAAATCAGATTTCGTCGGCAGTGTAATGACCTTGTGTATTGAGAAACGCGGTGAAATTGTAAACCAATCTTATTTAACCTCCGATAGAGTAGAATTGGTTTTTAATATGCCTTTAGCCGAAGTTGTTTTTGATTTTTATGACCGTTTAAAGTCTATTTCAAAAGGTTATGCGTCTTTTGATTACCATCCAATTGGAATGCGTGCGTCAAAACTTGTTAAAATGGACATTTTAATTAATGGAGATATGGTCGATGCTTTATCTTCGTTAATTCACGATAGCAATGCTTTTAACATTGGTAAAAAAATGTGTGAAAAACTACGCCAGTTGATTCCGCGTCAGCAATTTGATATCGCTATTCAGGCGGCTCTAGGCGCCAAAGTAATTGCCCGTGAAACCATTAAAGCTTTACGAAAAGACGTTACTGCAAAATGTTACGGTGGTGATATTTCCCGTAAAAGAAAATTGTTAGAAAAGCAGAAAGAAGGTAAAAAGAAGATGAAACAGATCGGTCGTGTAGAAGTACCGCAATCGGCATTTATGGCAGTTTTGAAACTGAATGATTAATTCCGATTTCAGTTTTCCGGAAATTATTCGGCACTTTTATTGAATTAATCCGAGGTGAAAAATTTTATAAGAGTTGCTTTAGGCTTAGCGATGATCGGCGCAGGAATCGGTCATCTTTCTTTCCTGCGGGGCACCTTTCAAGTTCAAGTTCCAGATGGGATTCCTTTTTCCAAGGATTTTGTAGTCTTAGCATCCGGAATTGTGGAAATTTCGTTTGGTCTGGCCATGGTTTTTTTAGCAAAGCAAAAAGAATATGTTGGTTTAATTTTAGCCATATTTTACGTCCTTATTTCCCCGGGGAATATTCATCAGTATCAACAACATTTAGACGGCTTTGGTTTAAACACCGATGCGAAAAGGTTAGGGCGATTATTTTTCCAACCAGTGCTAATATTTCTCACACTTTATTCTACAGAAGGTTGGAAATTATTAAAGAAAAAATAGAAACTTTACTTCTTTTTAGTCCGAACTTTTTTTACCTGATCCTTGATGAAGGGATATTTCAGCTGCATATCTTCCGATAAATCTGCATCTAAACTCAGCGCGGTTTTAAGACTCTCACGGCCTTGTTTCTCCTGATTCAAGTGAAAATGGCAATTACTTTTTTGGTAAAATAGTTCTGCTCGATTGTGAACTTTTAATGCTTTTTCAACAGCCTCCAAAGCTTCTGGAAAGTCGCCTAGAAGCATTAAAACTTCGGTGTAAGCGTACCAATTGTAAAAGCGTGATGGTTCATGATCCAAAAGGATTTTTATGCATGCCACGCTTTCTTCAAAATTTCCAGCATCAATGTGTAAAAATGCTAATCTTTTTTGATAATCAAGATTAAATTCATTTAATGACCCTGCTTCTTTTGCGAAATGTAAAGCTTCTTTCATAGAGCCCATTTCCTCATAAATATAAGATTGCTCCGTCATAGAAAGATAAAACTGTGGATCTTCGCGTAAAGATTTTTGAAAGTAATTGAGTGCCTGAATGGGTAATTTTCCTTCTTTATAGCAAAGTCCAATTTTGTAAAGCGTGAAGGCTTTTGTGTACTCCAAATCCAGCATTTCTTCATAAACTTCTATGGCTTTCTGCCAGTCTTTCATCGCCTCAAAACACGCTGCCTTATTCGCATAAACGCCTACTGATTGAGAATTTATCGCTAAAAGAAAATCAAAACCTTTAATGGCTTCTTCATAATTTTTTTTATTAAAGAAAAACTGTCCATACTCGTACCAAGCAGTTTCTGCAAAAGGAAACTCGTCTAAATATTTATTTAAAAAATCAATAGCTTCTTCACCACGATTCATTTCATTAAAACAAACCATCGCATTTTCTAAAGAATAGTCATCCTGAGAATCAAGCTGTAAAGCAATTTTATAATGTTTTAAAGCATTAAATGGATCACCCAAATTATGATATTCATCTGCAATGAAATTGTGCAGGAAATTTTCTTCCTCTTTTAAAACCAAAGCCTGCTCACAATATTCGATAGATTTTTTGGGATTTCCCAAATTGCTGTAATATTTGGCGCAACAAATTAAAAAATCTGTATTTTCTTGGGCAGATTCTTTTAACTCTGAAAGTAATTCTTTGGCTTTTTTGTAATTTTCCAAATCCAAATAAACTTCCATTTGTTTTATTTTAATTTCCAGGGAATTGGGATGAAGTTTCAACGCAAAATTAGTAGCCATTTCTGCAAAGCTAATATCTCCCATTTCCAGATAGTAAATAATGATATCCTCTAATTCTTCGGTATCGAAGTATAGTTCTTCATTATTTTCTACCATGTCTTCGAACTTTTTAACAAGTTCATTTTCAAAAAATTCTTCCAATATGTATTTTTGTTTTTTCTATTTCTGTAAATATTTTACAGTTTTGAAAAAGTTTTTTAATTAATATTTTTTTTTCTTCTAAATACTTCCAAAGCTTCATTATAAAGAACGTGTTCTTTGCTAATGTCTCTAAAGTTTTAAATAAAGTTAAGCAAAATTTAAATTAAACTTTTAATTTTCTCAATCATTTTATCGCCTAAATCATCAGCTTCTTCCTGTGAAAAGGCTTCCGTGTAGATTCTGATAATTGGTTCTGTATTAGATTTTCTTAAATGTACCCAATTATTTTCAAAATCTATTTTTACACCATCAACTGTAGAAACTTCTTCGTTTTGATACTCTTTTTCCATTTTTGTTAAAAGCGAATCGACATCTATTTCCGGTGTTAATTGTATTTTCTTCTTACCCATAAAATAACTTGGATAAGTCGCGCGCAATTCCGAAACTGTTTTATTTTCTTTTGCTAAATGTGTTAAAAACAAAGCGACACCAACCAAAGAATCTCTGCCGTAATGCAAATCTGGATAAATAATGCCACCGTTTCCTTCCCCGCCAATTACAGCATTTTTCTCTTTCATTAAATTCACCACATTTACTTCGCCAACGGCGCTTGCAAAATAATCTGAACCATACTTTTTTGCAATATCTCTTAAAGCACGGCTTGAACTTAAATTTGAAACCGCAACGCCTTTTTTATTTTTTAATAAATAATCTGCAACGGCAACTAAAGTATATTCTTCACCAAACAAATTGCCGTTTTCATCGACCAAAGCCAATCGGTCAACATCAGGATCAACGACAATTCCAACGTCTGCTTTCTCCGATTTTACCAGTTCACAAATATCTCCTAAATGTTCTTTCAAAGGTTCCGGATTGTGCGGAAATTGACCGTTTGGTTCACAGTATAATTTAATTGTTTCGCAGCCTAATTTATCCAAAAGCATCGGAATTGCTATTCCACCAGTAGAATTTACGGCATCTAGAACCACTTTATATTTTTTTGCTTTTATAGCATCCGCATCAACCATCGGTAAATCTAAAATCTTCTGAATGTGAATGTCAAATGCATCTTCGCGTGTTTCATATGTGCCCAAATGATCAACTTCAGCAAAATCAAAACTTTCATCGGCGGCTAGTTTTAAAACATCTGCTCCGTTTTCACTATTGATAAATTCGCCTTTCTCATTCAATAATTTTAAAGCGTTCCACTCTTTTGGATTATGAGAAGCAGTTAAAATTATGCCGCCATCTGCGTTTAATTCTGGGACCATTATTTCAACAGTTGGCGTCGTAGAAAGTCCTAAATCTATCACATTAATTCCCAGCCCTTGCAAAGTAGCGCAAACCAAAGAATTAACCATTTTACCGGAAATCCTCGCATCACGACCCACAACAATGGTCAGATTTTTTTTATTTTTATTTGTTTGAAGCCAGGTTCCGAAAGCGGCTGAAAATTTAACCACATCTAACGGCGTGAGGTTTTCATCAACTTTTCCACCGATTGTACCGCGGATTCCGGATATACTTTTTATTAAAGACATAAAAAAAATTATTAAATATTTGCTTATGCAAAAATACAGAAATTAGAAGAGAAGTTAGAATTTAGAAACAGCAACTCAATTTTTAATTCTGAATTAAATAAGAAAATCAGGAGCAGCCGCAGTTTTTATCACAACCAGATTTACTTTTTTTAAACTTTTTAAAGGAAAGATTTTTTCTAACAATTTTATAAAGGTAAAAACCCGCAAAAAGAAAAACGAGCGTGATGATGAGATATTGAAATTGTAAAGAATTCATAATTTTAAGTTTAGAATTATTTTAAATCAAATGATAAATAGTGTTAAAGATTTTAATGGCCACACTCTCTGTCGCAGCCGAACTCGCCTTTAACTTGCTTTTTTGTAGTGAAATTTTTAGCGATAATTTTAATTAAGTAAAAACCCGCCGCAAGAAAAATGACGGCAATGGTGACGTATTGAAATATTAAAGTATCCATAATCTTAAAGTTACGATTAATTTAAATGATTATCACTTAAAAACTTGATAAACAATGAGCGAGGCAAAATATGCCAAGCCAGACATACCCAAAAGTTGCACCAAAGTCCAGCGCCAGGATTTTGTTTCCTTATAAACTACCGCAATTGTAGAAACGCATTGCATAGCGAACGCATAGAAAATTAAAATAGAAAGTCCAGTCGCAAAATTGAAAACTTTATCACCATTGGGTTTTGTGTCATTTCGCATTTTATCAATCATTCGCGTTTGTGGCGCATCATCATCCAAAGAATATAAAGTGGACATTGTGCCGACAAAAACTTCACGAGCAACAAAACTTGTTAAAATCCCAACGCCCATTTTCCAATCGTAGCCAAGCGGCGCAATTGCGGGTTCAATAGTTTTTCCCATTTTTGCCAAATAAGAATTTTCAAGTTTTACGTTGGTAGAAACAAATTGAGTGCTTTGTTTTGGCGGTCCGAAATAACTGAAAACCCAAATAATTATACTTACGATAAAAATTATTTTCCCTGCGCCAGTAATAAATTCCCAGACTTTGCCTAAAGTTAATTTAAAATTATAACGCCAAAGCGGCATTTTATAAGCCGGCAAATCCATTACCAAGAAACTTCTTGAGGTATCTTTTATAATTTTTTTTAAAATAAATGAAGCAACTAAAGCCATGAAAAATCCCAGAAAATACATGAACATTAACATGAATGCTTTATACTGAATTCCTAAAAATGTTTTGTCTGAAATAACTAAAGCAATAATAATACTGTAAACGGGAAGTCTCGCAGAACACGTCATAAAAGGCGTTACCAAGATTGTTATCAATCTCTCTTTTACATTTTCAATATTTCTGGTGGACATAATCGCCGGAATTGCACACGCCGTCCCAGAAACTAAAGGAACGATGCTTTTCCCGTTTAAACCAAACGGTTTTAGAAAACGATCCATTAAAAATATGACACGCGCCATATAACCGGAATCTTCCAGTAAATAAAGGAAATATAATAGAATCCCGATCTGCGGCGCAAAAACCATAATGCCGCCAATTCCAGGAATTATTCCATTAGAAATTAAAGAATTTATTGGTCCCGCTGGAAGATGCGTTGCTGTGAAATTAGAAAATGCAATAAAAAATTGCTCAATCCATTTCATGGGATAATCTGCCAAAAAGAAGACACTTTGGAAAATTAATAATAAAACAAGCGCAAAAATAATATAACCAAAAACAGGATGAACTAAGACTTTATCTAATTTCTCTGTTAAGAGTTCTTTAAATTGCGGTTTTTTAGTTAAAACTTTAGAAACGATTTCATCAATTTTTTGATAACGCCGAACCGTTTCTTGAACTTGTAACCGTTTAGGGACCAAACATTTAACATCATTCTGCATTAATTGGTCATTCACAGTTTCAAGTTTGCCGAGATACGTTTCAGAGGCTAAAAGCGTCCAAACTTTATACTGGTTACTTTCGTGAATGTTTTCTAGAATTTTAAAAACCAAACCTTTTTGCGCCATTGGAATTTCAAAAGAAACCTCTGAAGAAACAGAAAACTGTTCTTTAAACACGGCTTCTCTAATATCATCAATCCCAATATTTGCTTTTGCATTGGTTTTAATGATGGTCACTTTCAATAATTTTGAAAGCAGTTCTAAATCTAAATTGATACCGCGTCTTTGCGCCTGATCAATTTGATTAACAACTAATAAAACGGGGATTCCTAAATCTTGTATTTGTTGGAAAAGTAGAAGACCTCTTTTAATGCTCAGTGCTTCTAAAACATAGACGACGCCGGCATAATTTTGCTGTTCGTCTATTAAATATTTTGTGAAAATGGCTTCGTCTTCAGAACCGGGGTAAACGCTATAAGAACCGGGTAAATCTATAACTTCAACTTCTTGCTCCTGAAATACGTAGTTCCCGGATTGGCTTGCCACAGTTACACCGGCATAATTTCCTGTCTTTTGTTTTTTGTTACAAAGCCAATTAAAAATAGTGGATTTCCCGACATTTGGGTTGCCAACTAAAATTATTTCCTGTTTGTTTTTGGACATTTAATTAGAAATTACATTCTAGAAATTATCTGTTAGACTAAAATCTAAATTTTTAAATTGTTAGAAATCTTCAGTGCCTTATTTTTTAATAAATTATAGTGCTTCTTTTACAAAAATATACTGGGCTTCTTCTTCGCGTAGTGCAATCCTGCTTTTTTCTTCACCAAATTCTATATAAAGCGGTCCTTTAAAAGGTGCCTGATAAAGTATTTTGAAAATTGTTTCAGGTAGAAGCCCCATCTCAATAATTTTCGTCGGCATTTTTAGATTATCATTATCATAACCTTCTATTATCCCAACTTTATTTTTTGGGAAGCAACATAATTTATTAGATAAGTCTGCTTTCAATGTTCTATTTTGAAGCACAAATATACTTATTTAAATTTAATCTAAATAAGGAAATTTATAAAGATGGGAATATGTCATAAAAAGATCCAGAAGTATAAAACTTCTGGATCTTAAAACCACTACTAAAAATTTCTTATTTTTTTGTGGGCATGTACATTTCTATAGGATTATTATTTGCACCAAAAAAATCGCGGGTCATTTTTTCTTGTTTTTTTAGCATATCACCAATTGTTCCGTCCATTCCCGGTATTTTTCTATCCATCATTTCTTTCGTAAGCATTGGTCTCATTGTTGCAAACGGATCTTTTTTATACTCAGTCATGGATTTTTCAAATTTATCCCGCGGTACAATTGTTAATTTGCCTGCTCCACCCGGTGTAATGGTTTCGGCGTAAGATAATTCCTGAAAATTTTCTACTTTTTTATTTCCTCTCAATAACCAGGAATAATTTTTTCCGGAATCTTCTACTTTAACAATCAGCCCCGGTAAACCTTCAAATTTATAAGGTCCATCCTGAAAAGGAAGATCTGTAGAAAACCAGGCTGTCCATTGTCTTCCGCCAAAATCGGTAGTAGCCTTCTGAGTATTATAATCGCCAATTTTTTCTTTTTCACTAGAAATTTTCCAATTGAATTTTGGTTCTTCATTATAAGCAATTTGTAACGGTGTAAAGCCGCTTGAAATTCTATCACTATAAGTTTCTTTCATACTTGGATATGATTTCTCAACTTTAAATCCAAATTTAGGCATTGTGATGGTTTTAGAAATATCCTTGAAAGCGCCGGATTTTTGCATTTCCTCAACTGCAATTTTCATGATGGAATCCTGCGCCACCAAGGTATAATCACGGTAAAGGGATTTGTCTTTAGTAATATCTAAGATCGTCATTACTTTTTCCACTTTTGCAGAATCCTGTTTCGGCTTAAAAGTAAGTTCATAAAAAAAACGATTGGCTGTAACCTGCGCATTTAAAAGAAACGCAACTGCAAGAAAAACTATTGAAAAGTATTTTTTCATTATGTTGTTATTTAATTTAATTAGTAGCCAATTTAAATTTTTGTTACATAACTTTGGGTAGATTTCTAAAAATTACAATCAATTTTACAAATTATTAATTATAAAACTTATATAAAATGGATGCTTTAGAAAATTTACAAAAAGAGTACAAAGACGAATACGAAATCACAAAAAAATTTATTGCTAATTTCCCGGATGGTAAAAATGATTATGCGCCACACGACAAAAGTATGAAAATGATGCCGTTGGCAACGCATTTGGTGGAAGTGTTTGCTTGGCCAGAAACTATATTAAATACAGAAAAATTAGACTTTGCAAAAGGAGATTATAAACCTACTTTTTTAGAGAAAAAAGAAGATCTCATTCAAAAGCTGGAAAGCGACTTTCAAAAAGGAAAAACGGCGTTAGATCATGCAAAAGAAGAAGACCTTGATAAGCGCTGGACGATGAATAATGGGGAGACGGTTTTAATGGATTTTAATAAATACGAAGCGATCCGTCATTCTTTAAACCAAATTACACATCACCGTGCGCAACTTGGCGTTTATTACCGCTTAAATAATGTTCATTTGCCCGGAAGTTATGGGCCAAGTGCGGATACAGGATTTTAGTAGAGGATAATATTCAATAATATCTAAAATAAAAATTCCCGTCTACTAAAGGTGGGAATTTTATTTTTAAGGTTTCAGCTCTATTTTATTATTATTTTTCGCCATTTCAGCTTTTGCGTTCTTTTCCATTTCTCGTAAAACATCTTTTGGCTCAGAAAATTCTTGGCCGTTAATATTTATTTTAACTTTAGAATTTGGCATATTCAGCATTTCCCGCATACCTTGAACCGGATCTTTTCTGTATTTTTCTAACTGAACAAGATATTGTTTACGGCTAACTTCTAGGGGTTTTCTATTAAAAAAAGCAGGGACTTTCTCACTTTTAATTTCGTCAGAAGCAACTACGCTGAACTTTTTTAAACCTTTCATTAAAAACTCATGCGTTTTTGAAGCATCTTCCATCTTCAAAATTAGACCAGGAAGTCCTTGAAATTTATATGGACCATCTTGAATCGGAATTTCTGTGGTAAACCAAGCCGTCCATTTTCGACCGGCAAAATCTGTAGTTGCTTTTTGTACCTTATAGTTTTCAATTTTATCATCTTGCGGTAAAATTTTCCAAACTAATTTGCGGTCTTCTAAAACACGGTATTTGTCATTATCAACGTTCGTATTGAGAAATATTTGATAATCTGGATATATTTTATCTACAGAAAAATCAACATCGCCTGAATTCGACTGACGAGAAATACTTAAGTTTTTAGAATTAATTGCCAATTGTTTCCGAACTGATTCAATCATTATAGAATCATTTTCAAATTTGGATTTGCTATAAAACTTGGAGCCATTCTTATCAATATCAAGATACATCCATTCTTTTTTAAGACTGTCTTTACTTAAAGAATCAGATTTAAACTTATACTCATAGATCACTCTTGTATTTTGCGCGTGCGCCGCAAAAATAATTAAGAGAAAAATAAGACTTAGTTTTTGCATTTTACTTGAAATTAAATTTCACCGTAAACATTACCTGGGTTGGACGAAGTTGGTATCTTGTAAATGATTGCAGAACTGCGCCATTATTAAATGTTTCAAAAACTCTTCTATTGGCAATATTCAACCACTTTAGCTCAAAATCGATTTTCTTTTTTGCCCAAGTGTATTGATATGCGATGTCATAAAAGGCATTCTTATAATGATTGATTCCTTGCGCCGAGTTGATCTGATCCCAATTAAAAGTTACAATATTATTTTCTAAAGGATAAAAAGCTGCGGTTAAGTTATGATTGTAACCGGTGCTTTTACTTTGGTTAAAAATACTGTTTTGTTTATTCCAGGATTTGGTGAAATTAAAATCTAAACTCATCCAGGAAAAATAAGCGTTGTTAAATTTAAAGCCAAAATTTTGAGAAGTGCTTTTGCTTTGGAAGAATGTTCCATTTTGTAATTGATCTGCCACGCTTGCACTATTAGACGCACTTACAGAAGCGTTTGTTTTAAATTTTGGAAAATATTTACCCACTTCTACGCTTTCACGGTTTGAATTGGAAGAGTTATCCAGCCTCTGATAATTTAAAATTGTATATCCGGCGTCACTAATAGTCGGTGAGGCGATAAGATTATTTTTATTGGTATTGTAAGAATATCTTACATTAAAAAATAAATTGTTTAAAGGATTTCTGTATTCTAATCTTGGACCAATGCTTTTGCCAATGCTCTCAGAAACTGGCGTATTTGCTGGGATAGCATTGATGGACGCTGGATTCGTCAAAAGATATCCTGCATACGTATCTTGAATAGAACCAAAATTATAATTAATATTACCAAAAATACTGGCTTTCCAGAAGGAGGCAAAGGAATACTGCGCAAAACCATTAGGCTCAAACGTAACTTTATTTAAATTTTTTGAAACGTTGGTTCTTGGGTCATCTGCTTTAATGCTGTTAAAATTCACGGGAAAATTTGAGTACAACATCCAGGAATCACTTTTATAGTTGACACCCACTTGTGCGTAAGGTTTTGCAGTTGTAAATTTTAAATCATTGGTATAGGCGGCCGGATAACCAAACCTGCCGTTATTATTAAAACCAAGAATCTGCGTATTTAAAAGCGTATAATTATAATCAAAACCGAATTCTGGTGTAAAAGTCCAGTTTTTTGCGCTGAAACCTAAATTTACAGAATGATCTGCCTCAAATGTTTTCAGTTTGAAATCCTGCTGAATTTTATCTGCGTTTGTCGGGAAAATGCTCGTGTAATTTGCTGGCACAATTTCGAGATTCTGCGAGTCATTTTGATAATTGATATATGACATTAGGTTTACCATTTTATCCTTCCAAGGAATAATAGTGCTTAATGAATTCTGAAACGATGAGGTTGGGGAGTTTACGCTTTCGCCTGCGCTTTGCAAACCATTTACGCTGTTTCGACTAACATCGGCACGGTTTCCATTCCAAAACTGGGAAAATGTAGTTGTGTTTTTAAAGAAACCTTTTTTAGCGTTTTTAGTAAAAATTAACTCTCCTTTTAATTTGTCAGTGTATAATTTATTTTTAATAGTTGTTACGTATGACGTGTTGGTCTGTAAATTTGTGGTTTGTTGAAAATAGTCTCTGTCAACCGCGTTATTTGTATAGCTGGCGTTACCTTTCAGTTCCCACAATTTATTTTTGTCAATATTTGTTAAAAAATTGGCGGCTAAATAATGAACATTGTTAAATAAATAACGTTTTTCCGGTAAGCTGGGCGTGGACGCTTTTTCAACATCAATCCAATTATTTTGCGAAACATTTTCTCTTCTTCCTTCATATCGATTTCCAAAGGACAATAAATTACCGTCATTCTCTACAGATTCCCCATTATTATTGGTTTTATAGTTTACTACCCATTGCGCTTTTTGACCGAAGAACATTGGAGTTAATTTTACATTGTAAACAAATGGATCTGCAAAACCGACACCCACTTCACCACGACCAGTCATGGTAACAGATTTTTTTAAAACAACGTTCAGTGCCGCTTTCTCAGAGGGTACTTTGTCCTGCAGCATTTTTATGGGTTGGTGATTTTCTAAAACTTCCACTTTTTGCACGGCATCTTTCGGTAAAGCATTGTTAATACTTCCGTAGGCACCTTCCATTAAATCTTTACCGTTAACATAAAATTTATTGATCGCTTCACCCTGGTACAAAACTGAACCGTCGGGATTAACTTCAATTCCCGGGATTTTCTTTAAAACATCGGCTAAAGAACGGTCACTTTTATTCTCAAATGCTTTTAGATCGTAAGAAATAGTATCACCGCGTTTGGTGATCATTTTAGTTTTTATTTTTACTTCTTTTATTTCCGTTGCTTGGGATTCTAAGCTAAAATTAGAAGTCTGAGTTGTATTTGATAGTGATTTTAATATCGGTTTTTGGTTAAACGCTTTTATTTTTAAATCTACATTTGGCTCAGCTGTTGTAAATGTGACTTTATATTCGCCTTTAGAATTCGTAATAGAATAAGCAATGATGGCATCTTTTCCAGTTTCTTCGATAGTGACACTTGCGCTTGGAATTGCCTGACCATCAGAATCTGTAATTTTGCCTGAAATCGTATGTTGTGAAAACATAATTCCTGAAATGGAAAATAAGAAAATGAGTAAAACTTTTTTCATAGTATAAATTTCTTTCAAATTAGTAAGCATCGTCCATTAATTGTTACAAATCTCTTCAAATAGTTAGTATTACGATTTTACTTTGCTCAAGTGTAAGATGTTTTAAAAATCGATAAGTTAAAATAATTTAAAAAATTCTATTGTTTTTTTTTCTAAATTTGCCCATTAAGATAAATATATGCCGCTTCATTTAAAACCCATAGACATTGTCGACGATATTTCAAAAGAAGAATTTTTTGAAAAATATCTGAAACCGCGTAAACCAGTTGTCATTAAAAATCTGGCAAAAAAATGGCCTGCTTACAAAAAATGGACGATGGAATATTTAAAGGAAACCGTTGGTGATGTAGAAGTTCCTTTGTATAACAGCGCAAAAGCGGATCCATCAGCGCCAATAAATACGGCAAGTGCAAAAATGAAGTTTACAGATTATATTGATTTAATCAAAAGTACACCGACAGATCTTCGTATTTTTCTATTTGATCCTATTAAAGAAGCACCAAAATTACTCGATGATTACATTTCACCCAAAGATCTTATGGGCGGATTTTTAGATAAACATCCCGCAATGTTCTTTGGCGGGGAAGGCTCGGAAACTTTTTTGCATTTTGATATTGATATGCCGCATATTTTCCACACCCATTTTAACGGCAGAAAACACGTTCTTTTGTTTGATTATAAATGGAAAGAGCGTTTGTACAAATTACCATACGCTACTTATGCGCTGGAAGATTATGATATTTCTAAACCTGATTTTAAAAATTACCCTGCTTTAGATGGTGTAGAAGGTGTGGAATGTTTCTTAGAACATGGTGATACTTTATTTATGCCGACTGGTTGCTGGCATTATATGAAATATTTAGATGGAAGTTTTTCTATTTCACAGCGGGCTTGGGATCAATCTTGGGCTGTAAAAGCCCACTCACTTTGGAATCTTGCAGTACAGCGCAATTTTGATAATATCATGAAAGGCCGGTATAAAAACAGATACATGGACTGGAAAGAGAAAAAAGCCGTAGAAATTGCAAACAAAGCCTTAGAAAAGGGTTTACCGAAATAAAATTAAAACGCTTTCACCAATTGAAAGCGTTTTTTTTATTGGTAATACATATTTAGAAAATCAAAAAACTCCTCCATTCTAATAAAGTTGTTGATGCCTAAATAAATAACTAAAACACTTGTTGTCAAATACAGAACTGTCTGGATTTTAGGTGAATTTTTATAAGCATAAAATAGCCAGCCTAATAAAAGTGGATAGACGAAAACGAAATGTCCGCCATAAATGTAGGCTGTGTGCAAGCCAAATTTCAGAACACAGTGAATCATAACATCTACCAGCAAAGAGATCATCAGAATCTGAACTAGCTTATTTTTAAAATTTTTGACGTAACTCCAGATAATGAGACTAAAAATAACAGCGACAAAAACATAAGGAATCCAACTGCTGTAAACTTCCATAAACAGAGCTTTATACTTAAAACCTGATGCATTGTGATAATCCCGGATTACAAAATTTGAGAATAAAATGTTGCCGCCCAGAAACCAGGAAGATATCATATCCCAAAGTGGAGTGATTTTCGGTTTTGAAAATTTTTCATACTGCTCGCCAGTTTTTGCAAAGATTCTTGAATAGTCAAAATTGAGACGGTTCAAATAAAGCAAAATAAAAATAACCACAGAAACTACAGCGCGTACAACTGCATTTAAAATTCTCTTCCAGTCCCAAAAAAGTTTTTTCTCAAATAAAACGGGTATAAAGACTTTCACGGCATTTGTAATCGTTAATCCGCCGATAAAAATGGTAGAAAGCACCATTGCAGAACCCGATATTTTTTCATCTTTTCTTAATTTTAAAGCAGAATAATAATTAAATAAAACCAAGAAAAACAAAGTGTAAGTATAGGTTTCGGGGGTAAAAGAAAGTAAGATATTAGTCGAGAAAAGTGCGAAAAAAGCTACAATTAAAAGGGAGATTTTTAAAGGAAGTCTGATAATATTTTTTAAATATTTAAAAATCTGAACTAAACTTAAACTGATCGCAAAATTGCTGCACCAAGCTAAAACCAGTCGAAAGGTAGCGTCCATTTTACCGCCTGAGATCCAAAAAGCAAAATTTCTAATGCCGTCAAAAAAATAATTGGAAAGCGGATGTCTTTCAAATCCACCGCCTGTCATGACGATAGCGCGATTATCAAAGCTGAAATAAGCATCCCATGGAATTCTGTTGTCAAAAATAATTCTGCAATTCAGCGCAATAAAACTGCCGAGAATGCCGTAAAGTATAAAGAAAAATACAAATAAAAAAAATTCATTCCATTGACTGGGAAAAATAGTTTTTAAAAAGTCTGAAGATTTTTGTTTGAAATGCAAGGCTAAATTTTTCGCAAAATTACGATTTTTTAAGAACTACAGGATAAACTTGAACTACCAACTACATCTTCATATTTAGAAGGTCTCTTTAATGAAAATTCTGGATAAATTTCTTGATAAGGCTGTTTTAAGGCAATTTGCAATTTTTCCAAAAGTTCAGTTTTTCCTATATTTAATTCGGCAATGCATTCATAAAGCAGATAATTCCGAAGAATAAATTTTGGATTATTTTTAGCCATTAAATTTTGAGATTCTTCCCGTAAAATTTTATTTACTTTCAATCTTTCGAGGTAAATTTTAAGGAAATTGTTAAATGAAATTTTTGATTCTTCTCTCAAATCTTCATAAAACGCGTCATTAAAAAATGTAAGATCTGAAGATTCACCTATTAATTCTAACTTATTAAAAAACAAAGTGTGATCTATTTTTAAATCTTGCATCATCCTCTGCCATTGGCTAAAAAACTCTAGATCCTGTTCCAGAACTTCATCAAAACCAAATTTATTAGCAAGCATTTCATCATGTTTTTTCCAGAAATAAAGACCAAAGTTATTTAAAATGTCTTCCACTGTTTTTTGATCTTTTATCAGCGGAAAAAGTGCGTTAGCCAATTGCCAAAGATTCCATTGTGCTATTTTTCCTTGATTTCCGAAAGCATATCTTCTGCCGGGTAAATCGGTGGTATTTGGAGTAAAATTTAAATCATATTCATCTAAAAAAGAAAACGGTCCAAAGTCTATTGTTAGGCCTAAAACTGACATATTATCAGTATTCATAACCCCGTGTACAAATCCTACGCGAAACCAGTCAACCATTAAATCTGCGGTTTTTTCAGAAATTTCGTTAAACCATTTTGCGTACTTTTCTGCATCATTTTTATCGATTTCAGTGAAATAATTTTCAATGGTGAAATCTGATAAATTTTTCAAGGTATCAATTTCTTTTCGGGCAGATAACAACTCGAAATGACCAAATCTCAGAAATGATTCGGCAGTTCTGATAATAACTGCACCTTCTTCATACCGCGCATTTCCATTGTATTGTTCGTCTCGAAGAACTTTTTCGCTCGTTTTCACTAAACTTAAAGCACGCGTTGTTTTAATTCCTAAAAAATGCATTGCTTCACTCATTAAATATTCTCTTACTGAAGAACGCAAAACTGCGCGTCCATCAGCATTTCTTGAGTACGGTGTTGCACCCGCGCCTTTGTATTGAAGTTCTGTTTTTTGATTAAATTGATTTAAAATTTCGCCAAGATATATTGCTCGTCCGTCACCTAATTGTCCAGCCCAATTTCCGAACTGATGTCCGGCGTAAGCTGTAGCGTAAGTCTGAATATTTTCCGGTAAATTTTTTCCGGCTAAAAATTGTAAATCATTTGAGTCAATTGATCCCAAACCAATTTCGTCCGAAAGTTCCTCATTAAAACAAATTATTTCAGGATTTTCAAATTCTACTGGTTTTATAGTACAAAATAAAATATCCGGAGTCTGCCGTTGCTGGGTATTTCCAGATAAATCACCGGGAAATTTTGATATGAAAGGGGAAGTTATTTTAGATAAATTCATAGTTACAATTTAGCAAAATTTTAGGTTTCAAAAAAACAAAAAGCCTTCCATTTCTGAAAGACTTTTAGTTTAACTACTACTATTTTTTATTTATTAAAATCAACTCCGTCAGAAGAATTAATTTTTTCATTAACGTTATCTTCTTTTTTTGCAGGTGATTTTTTGGGTTCAGAAGGTGGGTTTGGGTTTTTAATTTGATCTATTGTTTGTAGACCACCTTCATCGCCGTAACCGCCGCCCAATCCACGCAAATCATCACAATTGCCCGTCCAGTTTGAAGGTTTTAAAAACTTATCATCAGGCGATATATTTAAAGTTTTATCTGCCCAGACTTTTTTCATAAAAATTGCCCATATCGGAAGCGCCATTCTTGCTCCCTGCCCTTCGCCGGTTCCTGCAAAGTGAGTTGCTCTATCTTCCCAACCTACCCAAACGCCGGTTGCTAATTTTGGTGTAATTCCCATGAACCAACCATCAGAGTTATTTTGAGTTGTTCCAGTTTTGGCTGCAATATCGATAGATTGTGAAACTCCCCGTCTGGTAAGTTCTCCAAAAGCAGTTCCGCCGGGTTCAGTTACGCCTTTCATCATATCGATCATTGTATATGCATACAACTCATTCATCACTTCTTTTATAACTGGTTTCACCTCTTTTATTACAAGCCCATTTGGAGTTTGAATTCGCCAGATCATTTCAGGTTTTATATAATTTCCATAGTTGGCAAAAGTATTATAAGCACCCAACATTTCGTAAATCGTGATATCTGAGGAACCCAAAGCGGTTGTTAAATTACTTTGCATATCACTTGTAACTCCCATATCGCGGGCAAGTTTTATAACATTATCTGGACCAACTTCATCCATCGTTCTTACGGCAGGTGGATTTTGGGATCTTGATAAAGCCTGTCTGTAAGTCATAGAGCTTGGTCCAGCTTCAGAAACCCGATAATTTCCTTTTTGAAAAGGTGCGTTTGAAACAATTGAACAAGGGGTTTTTCCTAAATTTATAATCGCAGCCGCATAAACGAATGGTTTAAAAGTAGATCCAACTTGTCTTTTACCCTGTTTTACATGATCATATTGATAATGCTGCCAGTTAATTCCCCCGACCCAAGCTTTGATATCACCAGTTGCAGGATCCATTGACATTAAACCTGCCTGTGCGATTTGTTTGTGATATCTAATGGAATCGTACGGTGACATTTCTACTTCTTCCTCGCCTCCCCAAGAAAATCTTGACATTTTTGTAGGCGTTTTAAAGTCAATCATAATGGAATCATCGGGAACATTTGCCGCTTTTAATTGCTGGTAACGACCTGTTCTCTTCATCGCCTGAAGCATCAAACCATCAATTTCTTTTTGATTTAAAAAATAAAAAGGTGCTAATTTCCGACCGCGCTGTTCACTATCAAACCTTTTCTGCAGATCCGTAAGGTGTTCTTTTATTGCCTCTTCTGCATAAATCTGCATTTTTGAATCTAAGGTTACAAATATTTTAAGACCGTCCTTATAAAGATTCAATACTTTACCTGTTTTCTTTTCGTAATCCTTTAAATATCCGTCTATTTCTTTTCGCAGATAATATTTGTAGTAAGCAGAATAACCTTGATCAATCGTTTTTATAGGATGAAAATCCACTTTCACGGGTTCAGAAATAGCTTTAGTGTAAGTTGCTTCGTCTATGTAACCCGTTTCTTTCATTTGCAGCAAAACGACATCTCTTCTCACTTTGGCAGTTTCAGGATGTCTGTACGGATTATTCTTTACCGGATTTTCGAGCATTGCTACAAGGATTGTCGCTTCCGGAAGAGTCAATTGACTGGTTTTTTTATTAAAATAAACCCTGGAAGCCATTTCAATTCCATTAGCGTTAAAAAGGAAATCAAATTTATTAAAATATAAAGTGATGATTTCGTCTTTGGTATAGATCCGCTCTAAACTTACCGCCACGCTCCACTCTTTTAATTTCTGGAAGGCTCTGCCGATTTTATTTTGAGATGCTTTTTTTGTAAAAAGTAATTTTGCTAATTGCTGTGTAATTGTAGAACCACCACCACGTTCACCGCGAAAAAATATGGCACGTGCGATAGATTTTAAATCAATGCCTGAATGTTCTTTAAACCGCTCATCTTCTTTAGCTTGTAGAGCATAAATTAAGAAAGGAGGCAGATCTTTATAAACAACTGGCTGGGTTTTTTCTTTTTCAAATTTGCCCAGCATTACACCATCTGAAGACCAAATTTCTGAAGCAACGTAAATGTCAGGATTTTCCAGTTCCTGAACATTTGGCATTTCCCCCAAAAAGCCCTGTGACACTGCAAAAAACAAACCTGAAATCCCCAATACTACCGCTATAAGTCCCACCCAAATAAACTTGACAAATTTTTTATAGCCGGTATTTTTATTTTTTTTCGGTGGTAAAGGAAATGTCGCAGATGTTTTTTTGCCTGTTCCTGTGTTGTTTTCCATTATTTTAAGGCTTTGCAGATTCTATTTTGATACCTAAATCTTCTATGCCTGGAAGAATGTCTCTTCTCATGGCTTGCGTTACATTAATGTTATAAACTCCTTTTTCAGTAAATTTATAATTTAATTTATATTGAAATAAAATTTCTTTTGTTTCCCCAAAACCCGTTCCGATCCATTCTCCGTTAGGTTTAGCTAAAATATAATTCAGTGTATCTGTTTTAATTTTCTTATCTGGAGATTCAAGATTTACGATCAAGCGCAAATTGCTATAGGGATAATCATTGTTGTTTCTTACCACAAATATAATATTTTTTGCTTTTTCTGTGTCTTCGGTGTTAAACTTGAAGTCCAGTTTTTGCTTTTTATTCCATTTACTGTTTAAGCTTTTCACATCTACCATTTTGTCTTTTTTGGTACAGGAAAGGCAAATTAATATGAGTAATAAAAAGCCACTAACTCTGTGCATTATTATTTGGATTTGGCGGATATTTTTTCTTAAACTTCTTTTTTGGTTTATTAGTATTCGCGTCTGCAGAAATTGGATTGTTTTCTGACGAACTATTTTGCGAAACCTTATTTTGAGGATTGTTATTCTGCAGTTTCGTATTCTGAGGCGCATTATTCTGCGCATTACTATTGTTATTATTATTCGGTTTCGTATTTTTATTACGGCTGTTTCTGTTTTTTGAAGTATTCTTCTTTTCAAAACGATCCATATTATTTTCCTGAATAATATCTACAGCCTTTTCCTTAATCTCAGTCACACGAACTTCTTCTAATGGCGTGGCTTTTTTACCGGCTTTATTCATCGCCATTAATTCTTTAACGTCATCAATGTGCAGATCATACCAAGCCATTGCCTTATCAGCGTAAGCAAACCACATTTTTCTTTTAAAAACATCGATTTTAATACAAAATGCTTTACCATTTTCTGTATCTAAAGTCGTATTTGAAGAAGGAAAATGACTTAAAGTATCTAAATAGGAATCCAGTTCATAATTTAAACAGCATTTCAATTTTCCACATTGCCCGGCTAATTTCTGCGGATTTATGCTTAATTGTTGATAACGCGCGGCATTAGTATTAACAGAGCGGAAATCCGTCAACCAAGTTGAACAACATAATTCTCTACCGCAAGAACCAATTCCACCTAATTTTGCAGCTTCCTGGCGATAACCAATTTGCTTCATATCGATTTTAGAACGAAAAGTTCCGGCAAATTCTTTAATTAAAATACGGAAATCCACACGATTATCTGCGGTGTAATAAAATGTTAATTTTGCGCCATCTCCCTGGTATTCTACATCTGAAATTTTCATTTCAAGTTGCAATGCATAAGAAATTTTCCTTGCCTGTATTTTTATCGATTCTTCCTTTTCACGTAATCCCTGCCAAACTTCAACATCTCTCTGGGTAGCTAAACGGTAAACTTTTAAAATTTCATTCTCAGGATGGTGTTTTTTCTTCATTTGAATATTTACCAATTCTCCTGTAAGACTTACTACTCCTACATCATGTCCCGGACTGGATTCTACTGTGACAATGCTTCCTATATGTAACGGCAGGTTATTAACATTTTTAAAAAAAAACTTTCTTTCATTTTTAAATCTCACTTCTACCCATTCATTATTAGAAATAGAAGGAGATCGAACGTCTGAAAGCCAATCAAAAACACTTAATTTATAACTATTACCGCATGTATCTACACTATCACACCCATTTGAGCTCTTTGTGCCACAAGAATGGGAAGAATCGCCGGATGTTTTGCATCCACAACTCATATTTTTTTATTTTATATTAATTGCAAATCTAGTATAATTTTAAATTAGAATATTTAAAATAAATTTTGTGTGTTGTGAAGCTTAAAATTTTGAATATTTGAGTGGTCAATTTTTAACTGTAAAGTTAGAATTACTATGGTATGCATTCATTTGTTTAATATTAAACTGTTTGTGTAATTCTAGACTTCAGTTATATTAAATAGTTGAAGGTAAAGTATTTAAAAATTTTAAATAAATTAAACAGAACTGCCATATTAACTTTTGTTTAAAAATGCTTAAGATTTGTTAACATTTGTACTTAAATATATTTTATATTTGATACATTAATAATCATTTCTATGAAAAAAATCTTAATTTCGACAGTTTTACTGTCTAGTTTTATGGCTTATGCAGGCGGCTTCAGAGTTTCTTTGCAAGGTGTAAAACAGTTAGCGATGGCGCATACAAGTGCTCACGTAGAAGACGCTAGTGTTGCTTTTTTTAATCCAGCTGGTATCTCTTTTATCCCTGCAAAGTTAAGTATTGCAGTAGGTGGGTTCGGTGCGAAATCAAGTGTGACGTTTCAAAGTTTAGCCACTTTGGAATCATCTAAAACCAATAATCCTATTGGTACACCAGTTTATGCAGCAGTGGCTTATAAAGTTTTACCAAATGTTTCTCTTGGTTTCAGTTTTTCTACGCCGTTTGGAAGTACAATTGAGTGGCCATACGATTGGGCTGGTAGAGAGATAGTACAAAGATTAGAACTGAAAGCTTACTATTTTCAACCGATGGTTTCTGTGAAATTAGCCCCTTGGGTTTCATTTGGGGGGAGCTATATTTATGCAAAAGGAACTGTAGATTGGGATAAAGCTGCAACGCAAATTGGGGGCACTTTAAATTTAAATGCGAAAGCTTCAGGAAGTGGATTTGGATTTGGATTTTATTTTCAACCAGACAGTAAGTTAGATGTTAGTGTGGCATACCGTTCTCCGGTAGATGTAAAAGCCAAAGATGGTTTAGTAAGTTTTAATATTTCTCAAGCATTATATACGAGTCTTGGTCTAAGTTCTACTGGAACGGATTCATTTACGGCAACTTTACCACTGGTAGATGAATTTACAATTGGTGCAACCTATAAATTCACACCGAAATTTTTGGTGTCCGCAGATTTTAATTATTCTGGTTGGGAGAGATATAACAAGTTGACTTTAAATTTTGCCCATGCACCGATCGGAAATCAAACTGATCCCACTATTTTAGTTAGTCCAAAAAACTTTCACAATACCAAAACATATAGAATAGGAACACAATACCAAATTTCTGATATGATTGCTTTAAGAGCAGGTTATTATTATGACGAGTCTCCGTATACAGATAGAAACTTTCAGGCAGAAACGCCTTCTTTTGATTCTAATGTTTTCACTGCAGGGCTTGGATTCAAACTTTACAAGAGTTTTGGTCTTGATTTAGCTGGCGGGATTGCTTTCCCAAAAAGCAGAAACGTAGACAATACTTATAATAATTTTATTGGCCAGGCAAAAGCGAAAGCATATTATTTTGGTCTAGGTCTTTCTTATAACGCATTTTAATTTTAAAATAATTATGAAAAAAATATTAATTTCAAGCCTGGCTTTCTCAGCATTACTGTTCACCGTGAGTTGCAAAACTGACTTTGAACAAGATGTCAGCAGCGTGGTAGTTTCTAAGGGAAGTGCAGACTTTAGTAAGTACGTTTCAATCGGAAACTCACTAACATCAGGTTACAGAGACGGTGCTTTATATATTGACGGGCAAAATGAATCGTTTCCTTCAATGATTGCAGGTGAAATGCGATTAGCAGGTGGTGGTGATTTTAAACAACCATTGATGGCTGACAATTTAGGTGGAATTCCATCTGTTGGCTTTGGTAATAAATTGGTTCTTGCTGTAGTGAATAATTCTTTGGCACCAATACCTGCATCAGGCGTTGGAACTACAACCTTAGCAAATATTTTTGCTGCAGGACCTTATCAAAATATGGGTGTTCCTGGCGCAAAGTCTTTTCATTTGGGAGTTGCTGGCTATGGAAATGCAGCGGGACTTTCAACAGGACAGGCCAACCCTTATTTTGTCAGATTCGCATCAAGTCCATCGGCTTCTGTTATTGGTGATGCTGTTGCACAAAAACCAACATTTTTTTCTCTTTGGATAGGTAATAATGATGTTCTCTCTTACTCGACAAATGGTGGAACAAATTCCAGTACTTCAGGAGGTGTTACAACTTACACTGAAGCAGTTGATCAAACAGGAAACATAAATCCTGCTACTTATAAAAGCAATGATATTTCAGATCCAAATGTTGTGGCAGCTTCTATAAATGGCTATGTGAATGCACTTACTGCAAACGGTGCGAAAGGCGTGCTTGCGAATATTCCTAATGTAACTTCCATTCCATTTTTTACAAGGGTTCCTTATAATCCATTAACACAAAAATTGATAGGTGCAAATGTTGCGGCGTTAAACTCTGGTCTATATGGGCCATTAAAGCAAGCGCTTACCGCTTTTGGAGCGGGGGCAAGAATTAATTTACTATCTACAACAACAGATAATCCATTACTAATTGTAGATATTTCATTGCAGAATCTTTCCGCACAGCTTACTGCGGCATTAACTCCTTCTTTAGGTGCCTCTACTGCTGCCGCATTTGGGCAAATTTATGGTCAGGCAAGACAGGCCACTGCTGAAGATTTAGTACTTTTAACAACGAGTTCGGTAATTGGAACTACGGTTCCAGGTGCACCGGCAAGTATCAATGTTAATGGTGTTTCTTATCCTTTAGCTAATCAATATATTTTAACAAAAACAGAAGTTGCGAAAGTGCTTACTGCTACAGCTGCTTATAACGCGGCTATAAAATCTATAGCAACTGCAAAAGGATTAGCATATGTTGATACGAATGCAAAATTGATAGAACTTTCTACAAATTCAGGAATTCAATATAACGGAGTAAAATTTACTGCAACTTTTGTTACTGGTGGAACGTTTTCCCTAGACGGAGTTCATCTTACGGGTAGAGGTTATGGCTTAATTGCTAATGAATTTTTGAAACAGATTAACGCAAAATATGGCTCAACTTTGCCAATGGTAAATATTAATAAATATTCCGGCGTAAAGTTTCCTTAATATTAATTTAAAATTAACTAAATATAAAACCACTTGAATGATTTCAGGTGGTTTTATTTTTTTAAATTTGCACCAGTAAAAAATCAATACTACCAAGATGAGCGATAATCACCAAGCCAGTTATTTATTTTCTACAAGAACCAGTAAGGTTTTAGCCGAAAAAATTGCAGAATTTTATGGACAAAGTTTAGGTAAAATTAATTTTCAGAGTTTTTCTGATGGAGAATTTGAGCCGGTTTTGGACCAATCCGTACGTGGCGGCAGGGTCTTTTTAATAGGTTCCACCTTTCCACCAGCAGATAATTTATTAGAATTATTACTAATGATTGACGCCGCAAAAAGAGCTTCTGCAAAAAATATTACGGTTGTTTTACCTTACTACGGTTTGGCCAGACAAGACAGAAAAGACCAACCCAGGGCGCCAATTGGGGCAAAGTTAGTGGCTAATCTTCTTACCGCAGCCGGTGCAACCAGAGTAATGACGATGGATTTGCATGCAGATCAAATTCAAGGATTTTTCGAAATTCCAGTTGATCATCTTTATGCTTCCACTATTTTTATAGATTACATTGTAAAAAACAATATTCAGGATCTTTGTATCGCTTCTCCGGATATGGGTGGAGCTAAAAGAGCAAAAAACTATGCTGGTCATCTGGGAGCAGAGGTTGTAATTGCATACAAGGAAAGAAAAAAAGCAAATATTATTGAAGATATGTTTCTTATCGGTGACGTGACTGATAAAAATGTAATTCTTATAGATGATATGATCGATACTGCTGGAACACTTTGTAAAGCTGCAGAAATCATCATGGAAAAAGGCGCAAAATCTGTTCGGGCAATGGCGACGCATCCTGTACTTTCTGGCAACGCTTATCAAAATATCGAAAACTCAAAATTGATGGAAGTCATTGTAACTGACTCTATTCCCATTAAAAATAACTTGTCCACTAAAATAAAAGTGCTATCTTGCGCCCCATTATTTGCTGACGTTATGAAGATGGTTCACGAGCATAAATCTATAAGCAATAAGTTCATTATTTAATTCATTATCAGTGCATTAAATAAAAATTAACCCTAATAAAATTTTAAATTTATATAATGAAATCAATTACAATTCAAGGTACAAAAAGAGAAAGCGTGGGCAAAAAGTCTACAAAAGTTTTACGTGATGCTGAATTAGTTCCTTGTGTTGTTTATGGAGGTAAAGAAACACTAAATTTTTCCGCGGAAGAGAGATCTTTCAAAGATTTAGTTTACACTCCGGAAGCACACACGGTATCTTTAGAGGTAGAAGGACAGACAATTGCAGCAATATTGCAGGACATCCAGTTTCATCCTTTAACAGATAAAATTCTGCACGCAGATTTCTTTCAGTTAACTGATGATAAACCAGTTACAATGGAAGTTCCAGTAAGACTTACAGGTCGTTCACGAGGTGTTGTGGCCGGTGGTGCACTAAGAAATCCATTCCGTAAACTGAAAGTGAAAGCGCTTCCAGCAAATCTTCCCGACGAGATCGTGGTAGATGTTACTGCTATAAAGATCGGTATGAAACTTTATGTAGGTGATATTAAAACTAATAATTTCACATTTGTTCATCCAGATAACGCTGTTGTTGTTGCTGTAAGAATGGCTAGAACGGCTATTAAAGGCGCAGATTCAGATGAAGAAGAAACTGCTGAAGCAGGAGAAAATACGACACCAGAAGGTGACGCTGCTGCAGAAAACACTGAAGCATAAAAATTTTCTCAAAATCTACAGATTCTCATCCATTAATTTGGATGGGAATTTTTTTTGGTAGCAAGACGGTTTCGCTTTTTTTCGAAACGTAGTCCCGCAATCCACTATATCTTTTTTTCTGCGCTGCCGCGCAGCAAAAAAGGATGCCGTTCCTATCGGGGCTAAATTTCAAATGTATTTTTTTCTTTGATAATACAATGGTTTTTATGATTGAAATACTTCTGAAACGTAAAATTCAAAAACGCATTTTTCCCGACAAAAAAGTTTATATTTGAGAAACAGAAAAAACTAAAAACTAAAAAACCATGAAAAAACTTTTACTTTCAGCCCTTATTTGTACAGCATTTTCTGCTTCTGCTCAGGAAATGGAAACTACAACTTCAGACAGGCAGAACGACATTATGATTAGCCCGATAGAATTGATCGCTTCACAGGCGCTTAATATTTCATATGAGCGACTTTTAAATAAAGACTCGGGAATTGGTATCAACGGTATTTTTGTTTTTAATGATAATCAAAACAGCAGTACTCTTACATCTCAAATTTCGCCTTATTACAGAATATATTTTGGTAAAAAATATGCCTCAGGATTTTTCGTGGAAGCATTTGCACCAATTACCACCTCAAATGATTCTAGACTAAACGTTCCCTACTCGCCGAATAATTATTATAACAACCCCTATTACACTTATGAAAAAAAGACCACTATTGGAGCGGGTATTGGATTTGGTGGAAAATGGGTTGCCCGCAGAAATATTATTTTTGAAGTAAGCGCCGGCGTTGCCCGTAGATTTGGAAATGGTGTTTATGACAAAGTTGCAGGAAAGGGAATGCTTGGAATTGGATACCGTTTTTAGACCTCCAAAAATATTTATTCAAAAGGTTTAGTTTTTTGCTGAACCTTTTTTATTTTTAAAAGTAAAAAAAAGTTTAAACTAATAATAGAAAGCAATGTTCACCGACGAGTATTTTATGAAAATGGCTTTACAAGAAGCACAAAATGCCTTTGAAGAGGATGAAATTCCGGTAGGTTGCATCATTGTTTCTAATGACAGGATAATTGCAAAATCACATAACCTCACTGAAACTTTAAACGACGTCACGGCGCATGCAGAAATGCAGGCGATCACGTCTGCTGCTAATTTTCTTGGTGGCAAATATTTAATTAACTGTACAATTTACGTTACATTAGAACCTTGCGTGATGTGTTGCGGCGCTTTAAATTGGTCTCATATATCTAAAGTTGTAATTGGCGCAAGAGATGAGCAACGGGGTTTTATCAATAAAAATCTTAAGCTCCATCCAAAAACAGAAATAATTGTTGGTGTTTTGGAAAATGAATGCGCGGATATTATTAAGGAATTTTTCAAAGGTAGAAGATAGGTTATAAATCAGTTTCTAAATAGTACATTCTTTTGCGGTGTGCAGCTGCCATCCAAATTCTTTCCGCTCACCATTTATATTACCATCGTTTAATGTCCAATAATATTGCAGAAAAAGTTTAAAAAACACAGGCCGTTTAAGAAAAATGGCAAATCAGCCCCACTGAGCTCCACTATTTACGAAAAAAAGGTTAAGATTTACTGCCAAATAATTATTGATTTACAATCTCCACAAAAGGATGAATAAATAAAATTTCAATAGTTCGCTTTTCGTTTTCCTTCAAGCCCTCCAAGCTCGCCGTCAGATCTGGGATTTAAAATTCTGCGCTAAAAGAGGGGGTAATATTTTGGATTACGAAAAAGAATATTAAACTTAAAAATCAGCGTTATTTTTAATGAACTTGTTCATTTGATCAACCACATCGTCAAATTCAAAAGGTTTTGCGATAAATGCATCAGCGCCCGAGTCTAAAGCAGAGGGTTCTAGACCGCGACTCGCTGACATGATAATTATAGGTATATTTTTAGTATCGGCGGCGTTTTTTAATTTTTTACAGATATCCCTGCCGTCTTCATTCTTGAGCCACATGTCTAACAAAATTATATCGGGATTGATATGATTCTCTAAAAATTCAAAAATTTCTGTACCCCTCTCAAAAGTTGTTACATCGAATCCCTCAATATCAAATACTAAATTTAATGCGTCTAGGATGGCAGTGTCATCATCAATAATTATTATCTTTTTCGGAATCATTTCTTAATCTTGTTCTATTAAGGGCAAAGAAAAACAAAAGGTAGAGCCTTCATCTAAAATGCTTTCTACCCATATTTTACCATTTGATCTTTCAACTATATCAGCGGAAATATACAGACCTAATCCTAAACCTGGGATTGTATTTTGTTCCTTACCACTTACTCTGTAATATTGTTCAAAAATCTTTTCCTTTTTTTCTGCTGGAATTCCGATCCCAAAATCCTGTACACAAAAATTAATTTCATTATCAATTATGACGCTTGAAATTACAATTCTATCGGATTGAGGAGAATATTTAATAGCATTTGATATTAAGTTACTCATTACCTGGCTTATTCTGTTGCGATCTGCAAATACGATACCTTCCGAATTACTATCAAAAATCAAGTGGTGTTTCGAGTCTAATTGCATTTCTTCCACCATTTCTCTCGCAAGACTTTCAAAATTAAAACGACTTTCTATTAATTGCATTCTTCCTGCCGAGATCTTAGTTACATCTAATAGGTCTACAATCAAAGAATTTAATTTTGAGATTTGGGCGTCCATTTTTTTTGCAAATTCAGCATTTTTATTATCACCGGAATTTTTTAGAACACGTTCTAAAACCTGCGCATAAAGTTTTAAACTGGTTAACGGGGTTTTCAACTCATGACTGGCAATTCCTAAAAAAGTATCTTTTTGCGCTTGCAAAAGTTTAAATTCATTTATGTCTGTACTTGTGCCTATCCACTGCACAACTTTTCCCTCCTCGATAATTGATGGAACACCTCTGGTTAAAAGCCATAAATACTGTTGTGTGCCACCATTTAACGCTCGATATTCCACTTCGAAATTAGTTCGTTTTTCATTAGCCTTTTTCCACGTAGTACGAACGCGGGCTAAATCTTCAGGATGGCAAAGGTGATAAAACATTTTACCTATTGGATTCTCATTATCATTTCCTAAGTAAAATTGTAATCGCTCATTACAATAAGTTATAAATCCATCTGCATCGGCCGTCCAGATGATCTGCGGAATTGCTTCTGTTAAATTTTTGTATTTTTTTTCAGATAAACTTAAGTCCTCTCTCATTTTAATATCATCTGTCACATCATAACCAATTGCAATAATGGAAATTGTTTTGCCGTATTCATCTTTTGTTGGATGAAGAATATAGTTCAGATAGGTGTCTTCAAAAGTACCAGAACGACGCACCCTCACTTCTTTCATTTCAAGTTGGTTTCCACTCTCATAAACGTTGTTAAAATGTTCAAAAACTCCGAAAGACTCAAATTCGGGAAAAATATCTTTAAATGGTTTTCCAAAATAGGGTGAAAGGTCTCCCCAGATTTTATTTGCTCCGTTATTACTCGTTTCTAAAATATTTTCTGCGCCTGTAAAGACAGTGATAGCTATTGGAACATTTTCAATAAAACCTTGCAGTTTATTATAATTTTCCATGGCCGATTTTTTTGCCAAAACCATATCTGTTACTTCAATAGCCATATTAAAAATCGCGTATACTTCACCAGAAGAGTTTTTGATTGGTTGATAAGAATAATTGTAATAAGATGTTTCCCACTTCCCGTTGCGTAAAAAATCTGCACGGCCTTCTTTTGCAAGAAAATTTTCACCGGATATAAGAACTTGTCTCATATCATCCATAAAACGCTGCCCCACAAGTGAAGGAACACCTTCTGTTAAAGGTAAACCGATTATTTTGTCTGTTTTATCCCAGGTTTGCAGCATTTTGTCATTTGCTAATTCAATTATCAACTCAGGACCTCTGTAAATGGCAGAACAATATTCGGAATTCAAAATAAGTTCTTGAAATTTGTATTCACTTTCAACAAATTTTTTCTCCGAGTGTATCTTTTCCGTTACATCCGTAGCAGAAATACATATACCCGTCACTTCTTTAAAATCGTCAAATATTGGGGAATAACTAAAGTCAAAATAATATTTTCTCTCCTTTCCGTCTTTTAATAATGTCGCAGGTATCGAATATCCTTGAAAAGGAATACCGGTTCTATAAACTTCTTTGAGGAGTTGGGGGAATTCCTGATCTTTTATTTCCGGTAATGCTTCTAAAATTGGCTTCGAAATAACGCCGACACTTTTGCCCCACAATTCTAAAATCTTACTATTTGCAGCTTCAATTATCATGTCTGGACCCTGCACCATTGCTAAAGCATTTGGTGCGTGAGAGAACAGAGTAATAAAAGATTCTAAACTTATATTATTTTTTAGATATTGTTCCATTTTATACCGGCAATTTTGCAGAACAAATGTAACTTTTTACTATTGTGTTTTATTTAAAATAATAATAATATTTTTTTATATTTTAATTCAAACCAATCAACAATTTATAAAATATTAAAAAAATTAATAATGCGTTAAATAGTTTGTAATTTTTTTTCTATTTATAGTAAATTATCGTAGAGATATTCTTTTTAAAATTTAGAACAAAATCAATATGGTATAAAAAATCCCTAACCTAAGACTTCGGAATTCCACTATTTGCATTAGCTATCCTGCTTAAAACATTTTGTTGGAAGGAACTTTAGTTTATAAATCAATAATTTCAAAGTGGGATAAATGACAGACGTAATTTTATCATTATTAAAGAAAAACCAAAGTTGATTTTCGAACTTATTTCTGCTGCAAGTGCAACAATTAATCGCTTCGAACTACAATATATTTCTGGGGAAAAAGATGTCAGTGAAATTTTATCCATTCTGTTGGATAAAAAGATAAATAATAATTTGGAAAAAGATATTTATTTTAGAAAATTTGAAATTTCAGTACTCTGAGATGATAAATGAGTAGAACTAGTAGATTTTTACAAATCTTTCCCCAAAAAATACAAACCCTTCAAAGTGTGCAATCTGTCTGCTACCTGAATTTTTTCCGTTAAAGGTTTGTAAACGTGAGAAACGCCGCCAGTCGCAATCACAAAACAATCGTCTTTTACCTCAGCATTAATTCTGTCAATAAAACCTTCTACCATTCCTAAATAGCCATAAACCATTCCGCTTTGCATACAGGACACGGTGTCTAAACCTAACACAGTTTTTGGTTTTATGAGTTCAATTTCCGGCAATTGCGCGGTATCTTTTATCAAAGAATTAAGTGCGGTGATAATTCCAGGTGCGATAATGACACCTAAAGTTTCACCCGTTTCATCTACGCAACTTGCTGTAAGTGCAGTTCCGAAATCAAAAATTATCTTCTTTTTTTTCGGATAAAGATGATGTGCGGCGACTAAATTTGCGTAAATATCAGTTCCCATCTGCTTGGATTTTGCTTCCACCTCCGATAGGGTATTTCTATCCACAATTACCGGTTTGCTTCCATGTATCCTGTAAATAGCACGCGAAATATCATAAGTTAGCTGGGGAACCACAGAGCCAACAATTACTTTTTCTACGGTATTAATGTCAACTTTATAAGTTTGATAAATGTTTAAGAACTGAATGTACAATTCATCTTGTGAGCGGTAAGGTTTAGTATTGATGACCCAACTCAGCTCACAATTTTCGTCTTTGAAAAGACCAAATCTTATATTTGTATTGCCAATATTGATTACAATAGAATTCATTATAAAACTTAAAATAATTATTTTACTTCGACATAGTTATCCTGCGGATTTACATCTGCTATTCTTTTAGAAAAATCAATTCCTAAAGCTGATAGTTGGTCTTTGGAATAAGGAATTGTGAAAGTATATTCTCTCTGCGTCCACGGCCAAATTGCTAAACTTTTAAAATCACCATTAATATCTTTTGTTTTAAAAGTCCGCGTTAGATTTAATGGAATTTGATAATTCACAATACTCTTATCTTTCAATAAAACACCAAAATCAATAGGCATCGGAACCTGTCCGTTATTTGCTAAAGTGATTGTAGTAGAAATAGGGTCATACTGAACGTTTTTTATACCATAATCTATAGTTTTAGTCGTATTAATCCAATAATGGTGAAACCATTTAAGATCCATTCCCGAAACCATTTGTGCGATATGAATAAAATCGCGGTCAGTGGGATGTTTTAGATGCCATTGATTATAATATTCTTTCATGGTTTTTTTTAAATTTTCTTCTCCCATAATGTAGCCGAGCTCCACTAAAAAAGTTTCGCCTTTTACATATGTAGAAAAGGTGTAAGCGGTTCCGTTATCGTGGTGATCTCCCAACCAAACTGCGGGCTCTTCCAAACCTGTTTTTGTAAATTTTGCGTAGGCGTTTAGAGAACTCACAAAAGGATTTGCCTGTGGCGCTGCAGGTGGAAAAAGTTGATACATCACATAAGATTCCGCATAACTTGTAAAACCTTCATCCATCCACGGTCGCATGGCTTCATTAGTTGCCAACATTTGCTGAAACCAGGAATGAGAACCTTCGTGAAACATTAAACTGCACAAGCCTTCTATAGATTTTGCGTCACCCAATATCATCGTGCACATTCCATATTCCATACCGCCATCGCCGCCCTGTATAAATGAGTAGGTAGGATAAACATAATCGCCAAAAGACGCGTTCATTAATTGATAGTATTTTGTAATATAAGGTTTCGCCTGCTCCCACGCGGCAGTTTTATCAGATTTTTGGTAAACAAGATATACTTTTGGTCCGTTTAAAACTGAAAAGGAATCAACCGTGTAATCTCGGTCTGCCGCCCAAGCAAAATCTAAAATATTTTTTGCGGTCCAGTGCCAGATTACTTTATTATTTTTGTCTGTTTTAATGTTCGGTGAATTTGTGTAACCTTTTACATCAGACGGGTTTTCTAAAATTCCACCTGCGCCTATCACATAATTTTTATCAATTCTTATATTCACATCGAAATCTGCAAAAGGTGCGTGAAATTCCCTTCCTACATAATCAAAAGCTGCCCAACCGTCATAATCATATTCTGTAATTTTCGGATACCATTGTGTAACTGTCATGTCAATGCCCTCACGGTTATTTCTGCCGCTTCTTCTAATTTGCATAGGAATATTCGCATCCCATTCCATTGTAAAATTCGTGGAAGAATTAGGTCTCATATTTTTATCCAGATACACTTTCATGATTGTTTCCTGAATTTCAAATTTTAAAAGTTTACCATTTTGTTTTATCCAATGAATATTTTGAGCGCCTTCCTGATCCTTTGGAATAGATGCCAGACGTGAAACACCATTTATATTTAATCTGGAATCGCCAGTTTTTCCTTGGTATTGTACGCGTTGATCCATCGTAGAGCCTGGTTTAAAAGCGTTCCAATAGAGATTAAAATAAACGACATTTAATTCATCTGGCGAATTATTGGTATATTCAATAGATTGTTTTCCTTGAAAAGTATAATTTGCCGCATCGACATCAATATCCATTTTATAGTTTGCGTTTTGCTGATAGTAAGCATTTTGTTGCGCTGAAAATAAGCCGCAGACTAAAGTTAGGATTAGGAAAAAGAATTTGGTCATATTAAATTTTTTTTTGAAATGGCAAGATAATGATTTTAGATAAAATACATTTTATAAAAAAAGCCAATCATACTTTACAGATTGATTGGCTTTAAATATTTTGATTTATTCTAAATTATTTCTTTAGTTTTTGCCTTAAAAATATGCTCCAAAATTCTAAGCGTAATTAAATAAGTTGGCTTCACACCAGTTAATCCCAAACCACCGGAAGACAGAGTAGAGCCAGTTTCTAAAGGATTGTCCGATGCGTAATAAGAATAAGAAACCCTTACATCTTCAGAAATATGTTTTCTAATTTTACTCGCCACCTGAATGGCTTTTTGATAATGTGCGCCCTCCATTTCTAAACCAATTGCCTTCCATGAAGTCGTCATGAAATACGTAAGAATATCTTTATTTTGCAGAGAGGTTCCCAAAACGGTAATCATTGGTCCTTCATAAGCCTTCAGATCTTCATCTAAAAAATCTTCAAGTTTTAAAGCATTATCAAAAATATAATTATCTGCCGTTCCTTCAAAAATATGAGAATTTGGGATCATGATATCGCCTTTTCCACCAGTTAAAATGCCGGCTTTCCCCATAATGTGAATGGATTTCACTTTCATGGTGTAAACTTCAGAATTGAAATTATAAGGACGCAAAAGTTCATCCATTACTTCAAAAGCCTGCTCACCAAAAGCATAATCGAAAACTAAAATGACATCGTCACCGGTAAATTTTGTTTTAGCGAAAGGAGAATTTTTTAAATCAATTTTGCTGAGGTCGATAATTTGAACATCAATATTACTTCCACTCTGGTCATCGATATAAATTAAACCTTGTTGTAAAGAGTAATCTAAAATTTTATCCTGAAGCGTTTTCTTATTGCTAATTTCCTCGTATAATTTGTAATCAACGTCGCCTTTGTGTTTTTTGCCAAGTGCGTCATTAGCAAAAAGCATGTTTTTCACGGAATGCATATTGGCGGAAATAATATGCAACGGTCGCATATGCAAGTCGTTTTGAGCCAAAACCTTTTTTACATTATTTGCCCACTTTTCACCAAAATAATGGTGGCCAACCCTTTCACGCAAAATTGCACTGAAATGGATTTCCCGTTCTCTTTTTTCCTGAATATCTTCTAAACTTCCCTTACCTAAATAATAAATAATTTTAAATAAACGATCTGGATTTTGGTCGTCGCCGAAGGAATTGTAAGCGTTCAAAGTTTCGTCAAAAGTTCTTCCTATTAAAGAAGAAAGGTGAATTAACGCCACTTCTTTTTCTTTGCGGCTAAATTTTTTCTCTCCTAAAGCGACTTCTTCAATAATGCGCCAAGTGCGTTTCGGACGTGCTCCGTCGTCCATCAAAAAACCTAAATTTCTAATTTTATCGGCTTCTATATATAAGAAAGTTAAATGCGTAAGAATATCGTAGATCTCAGAACGGCCGAGAAGAACTTCAATATTCATCTGGTGTTCATCAATACGGTAACAAAGTCTGCGTCTTTTTTTCGGAATAATGGGCTCAAAACTACCTTTATCAAAGCCTTCATCTGACGTTAAATGTACAAAGGCAGTTTCTTCAATTCCTTCCGGAAGGCGGTCTAAAACATACATTAAACCATCCAGTTCTATTTTATTAGAAACACCCATTGTTCCGTAGATCTCTGGGTTAATGTTCATCAGTAAACTTCTCAAACTTTCCCCGGAAACACCGCTTGGTTTGTAGAATCCGCGATAAAATAAATGTCTGAGTGTGACGTATAAACGTTCGATAGATTCGGTGGTTTCCCTTGCTCTAGATTTTGCCATAAATTAAATTTCACGCAAAGATAAGCATATTAAAAATTGCAAAAAAGAGTGATTTTCAAGCGAGAATTAAATATCCCACTTATTTTAATGTAATTGTGTGAATTTTTAAAAATTCTAATAGTGCTGATCTAATTTTTATTTTAATTAAAATCTATCTTTTAGAAAAGTTTTCTGATCGTTAAAGTGGAAGAGATACTAAATTTAAATTCTAACAAGGGGCAACATTTGTTGTTATAAAATAATTAAGACCGATCATTTTTCAGAACGAAAGAAAACTCACTTCCCACGCCAAATTCACTTTTAACGGAAATGGTGCCGCCCTGCGCTTCAATAAATTCTTTGCTTATGCTTAAACCCAGTCCGTTTCCTTCTTTTTTATTACCGGGAATTCGGAAATAACGGTCAAAAACTCTTTGTGTGTATGCAGGATCAATGCCTTGTCCGGTATCCGTTACGGAAAATTTAGTTTGGTGATCTTCATGTTTTACTTCAATGTTGATTCGGGAATTTTCATAGGAATAGCGCACTGCGTTCGATAGAAGATTATTCAGAACCCAAGAAGTTTTATCCTTATCCGCAAATATTAAATGTGAATCAGCATCTTTTTGTACAAAAACTTTAATGTTCTTCTGTTCTGCAGCAGATTTATTAGCATCTGTCGCGTAATCTAAAATATCCTGAATGTCCGTTTTTTGCATTTTTAACTGCATAGAACCGCTTTCAACCTGAGCAATATTGAGTAATTCGCCAGTAATTTTTAAAAGTCGATCAGAATCCTCACGAATACCAGTAAGTAGATTTTTCTGTTCCTCATTTAAGTTGCCGATCTTTTCATTTCCTAAAAGTTGAATTCCTAATTTAATAGAAGAAATTGGCGTTTTAAATTCGTGCGAAACGGTTCCCATAAAATTAGTTTTTGCTAAATCTAATTCTTTAAAAAGAGTAATGTTTCTTAACATAATTACCTGACCAATAAAGAGGCTTGCTTGCTCGCCGGTCGGAATTACATTAATGTCTATAATTTCTTTTTCAAAATAACTTTCTTTACCATTTGCATATATTTTCATTGGCTCATTGGAAGAATTTTTATCGTCAGAAGAAATAATTTCTCTAATAATAGTACGTACTAAATCGTTTGTAACCGCAACATCCTGCATTAATTGTCCTACGAAGTCTTTCCGTTCAAGGCCAGTTATTTTTAAAGCTTCATCATTTACAAACAATACTTTTTTATTTTCGTCAATGCCAATTACGGGATCGTGCAGATTATCAATTAAAGTTTCAATGCGTTTTTTTCCTTTAATAATTCTGTCCAGCTTACTTTCAGAAAACTCTTGCAGCTTTTCTGCCATGGTGTTGAACGATTTTGCTAGCTCCCCAAATTCTCCATTACCCACAGAATCAATACGCTGATTATAATTTTGATTCGCAATTTCTTTAATACTTGACGTTAAAACTTTAATAGGATCTGCAATATTAGAAGGCAAATTAACCAGTAAAATAAACGCGATCAAAAAGCAACCAGTTCCAGCAATTGATATTACGGTTATTGCGGAACTGGCGGTTACATTTGCAATACTGCTTTTATGCTGTATAGCACTCATATTCAGCTGCATCACTTCTGCAATATCTTTTCGGATAGAAGACTGAAGTTTCGGATTTTCGGGATCAGATTTTAAGGCTTCAAAATGAACCGCAATTTTTTCCGTTGCTTCTGCTTCCCCCGCTTCTGTTACGTTTTCTCGCTGTTTTTCTAAATGTTTAGAAAATAAATTAAAAGCCAAAGGATCAGTTTGCAAATCCTCCAAAGCCAAAAGCATATTTCTGGAATATTGCAAAGTGTTATAATTGGCCGCTAAAATATTATTGGTGTCTCTTTTCAACAGATTCACGTACCATCCGCTGAGAACGGACAATCCGATAATCATTATAAAGAGTAATCCGACGCCGGCATTAAGTTTTGTTTTTATTTTCATTGTGGTATAAAAAATTTCTACTTCTAAAATTGATTTTTTAAAGTAACAAAATTACAGGGGACATTTTTTAATTTTAAAAAAGCGTTAAAAAGTGTTTCTAGCAATCAACTTAAAATCACCAGATCAATATTTTCATCAGCTAATTTATTCAGTAATGACCTTAAGGTATTATTACCTGTCAAAATTTTCAGTAAATCATGATGAGGTTTCCCGATGCAAACCGTAGTAATTTTTCGTTCTGCACATTGAGCCATAATGGCTTCGGTAATATTACCATTCTGGACTTTAATAATTTCGGCACCTAATTCTGTTGCTAGTTTAAAATTATTTATCAAAAACCTCTGTTTGTCTAACGCAATTTTATCCGCACTTTCCCTTGGAATTTGAACGTAGAGTAGAAACCAAGAACTATTGTAATAATTTGCCAATCGCGCCGCTTTACGAATCACTTTTTTCGCCGTAATTTCATTTGAACTAATACAAGCTAATATTTTTTCCTTCCTAATGTTTCGTATAACTGAAACTTCGATTTCCACTTTCCGCTGGACTTGTGAGGCGACTTCCTTTAAAGCCAATTCTCTCAATTGAAGAATTTGTTCGCTTTTAAAAAAATTATTTAAAGCAGTTACAATTTTTGACTGATCGTAAATTTTCCCTGCTTTTAAACGATCAATCAGTTCTTCTGCTGTTAAATCTATGTTTACGACTTCATCTGCCATCTTCAAAACACTGTCCGGAATGCGTTCCTGCACTTCAATGCCCGTAATATTTTTTACTTCTTCATTGAGACTTTCAATATGCTGAATATTTACCGCGCTAATTACATTAATGCCTGCGTCCAAAATATCAAGCACATCCTGCCATCTTTTTTCATTTTTACTGCCTTCAATATTGGTATGCGCCAATTCATCAACAATGACGACTTCCGGCTGGATATTAATTACGGCTTGAAAATCTAGCTCTTCTAATTCTTTTCCTTTGTAAAATAATTTGCGCCTCGGGATCACCGGTAGGCCATCCAATAGAGCGACAGTTTCTTTGCGATTATGGGTTTCAATGTAGGCGATTTTTACGTCGATGCCATTGCTTAGAAGTGAGTGTGCTTCCTGCAACATCCGGTAAGATTTACCTACGCCGGCGCTCATTCCAATATATATTTTAAACTTTCCACGTTTGGAACGTTTTATGAGTTCGAGAAAATGTTCGGCTGATGACATGTTAGAGCTATTTTCGGAAGATTTAATTTGAAGTTTTTTTAGTTTCAAAACCAGGCTGAAATACTTGTTGTGAGTGAGAAATTAGTATTTTTTGGCAAATTATTTTTAGTAAAGATATTGTCTTTAGAAGAAAATCCACGCACTTCGGTTCTCCAAAGGATGTTTTTGTGAATTTCATGATCTATATTCAAAGAATAACCCAATGTTTGAAATCCGTTTGGCGTGGTAATATTAACAATTACTCCGTTTTTATCGTTATAATATTCTATTCTTCCACCAATTTTGGTATGATTTGTAATCGCATAACTCAGTAATAAATTAGGTGAATACCAGGCGTTGTACTGTTCGCTTCCTTTTGCTTTTTGTTCCGCGCCAATATCAAAACCAGCGACGCCAGACCATTTTCCGCCAAGGTTAAAATTAGCATATAAATCGTGGAAGTACCGCATTCTTTTATTTATTATCGGTTTGTCATTTCCTATAAATGAACTGCTGTTTAAACTGAGGTTATTTGAAAATTTGTAACTGAGCTGGTGACCAAAAGCCAAAGTTTGGTTTCCTTTTGGTCGTGCAATTCGTTGCCAGCCGTTTAAGACCAAGCCGCTCAGGAAAAATTTACCGTTATCAGAAGTGTAGGAAATTCTTGCGCCAGTTTCGAAATACGGCGAATTATCTCCTGCTATGCTTTGTGTTAAAGTCAAATTATCTTTTCCTATGGCACCTTCCCAGCCAATATGTGAAGGTAAAATTCCCGCATCAATCCAGATATTTTTCTTTTTTGAGATTTTAAAACCGATATTGGCTTCATTGATATATTTTAGCGAATTCTGTTCAGCCGCTAAATTATCCTGAGCATAAGTTCCCGCCATCAAAGCAAGATTCGCGCGTATATTTTCTGTAGAATAATTTGCTTTAACCAAGCCTAAATTTAAATTAAACTCATTGTGACGGTTATAATTATATAAAAACAGCTGTTTGATATGATTGTCTGGTTGGTTGAAATCGTAGCTGTAAAATATTTCGGCATATCCAGAAAATGTGACCTTTGGCGCTGAAGTTTCAGTTTTTTCCTGAGCGCTTGCAATACCAAAAGCCATTATAAATGCTGATAAAATTAATTTTTTCATTGGTGAAAAAGAGAATATAAAATTATTTATTTGTGAGACTAATGCTTTTTTTATTTAAGATTTTCTAAAGCAACGTTCAGCTTCAACACATTTACTTTTTGTGGCGCAAAAGCAATCACGTTTTCTTCTGCAGCGTTTTGTACTATTAAATTTTTCACTTGATCTTCAGTGATATTTCTAATTTTCGCCACACGTTTAATCTGAAATTCTGCAGCCTGCACGGAAATATTTGGATCCAAACCACTGCCGCTCGCTGTTACTAAATCGACAGGAATTTGAACGTTTTTCATCGCTGGATTCTGTGTTCTTAAAGTATCAATTCGTTTTTGCACATCTGCTAAATATTCTGGATTGTTAGGTCCTTTATTACTGCCGCCACCAGCTGCCGCGTTATAATTTACGGCTGAAGGGCGTCCATGAAAATATTGCGGTAACTTAAATTGCTGCCCGATATTGGTATATTGTCTGTGTCCTTTTACCTCAATTTGATCACCTAACCCATTATTTGGAATTAACTTTCCAAAAGCAAATACAATACCCGTATAAACTAAGACTAAAACTGCGATTCCCAATGTGAGTACTAAAGCTGGTCTGATATAATTTTTCATTTTTTTAAAATATAATTTTTAATAATTACATGAATAAGGTTACTGCCAAATCAATTAATTTAATACCGATAAATGGTACGATAATTCCGCCAAGTCCGTAGATCAAAAGGTTTCTTCTTAATAAAGCGCTTGCACCGATTGGTTTGTATTCTACACCTTTCAAGGCAAGCGGAATTAAAAATGGAATGATGATCGCATTAAAGATTACCGCTGATAAAATCGCACTTTGCGGACTGTGCAGATTCATTACATTTAAAAATTGCAGAGCCGGGATAAACGTGATAAATAAAGCCGGAATAATAGCAAAATATTTCGCCACATCATTCGCAATAGAGAAAGTAGTTAACGTTCCGCGTGTCATTAATAACTGTTTCCCGATCTCTACAATTTCAATTAATTTGGTTGGATCATTATCCAGGTCCACCATATTTCCTGCTTCTTTCGCCGCCTGAGTTCCGCTGTTCATCGCAACGCCAACATCTGCCTGAGCTAATGCGGGCGCATCGTTTGTTCCATCACCCATCATTGCGACTAATTTTCCTGCTTCTTGTTCGCGTTTGATGTAGTTCATCTTATCTTCTGGTTTAGCTTCCGCGATAAAATCATCAACACCTGCTTTTTCGGCAATAAATTTTGCTGTTAAAGGATTATCACCAGTTACCATTACCGTTTTAATTCCCATTTTTCGCAAGCGTTCAAAACGTTCCTGAATACCGGTTTTAATGATATCCTGCAATTCTACAACACCTAAAATTTTCTCATTTTGCGATACCACCAAAGGCGTTCCGCCGTTTTGAGAAATTGCGCGCACATTTTCTTCTGCATCTGCTGGGAAAACATTTCCAGCTTTTTCCGCAATATTTCTGATCGCGTCAGAAGCACCTTTCCGGATTCTCGTGGTTCCAAAATCAATCCCTGAACTTCTTGTTTCCGCAGAAAAATTAATAAAAGTTGGCTCTTCAACGTGAAAATTCAGCGGATCTATATTTGCTAAATCTATGATTGATTTGCCTTCTGGCGTTTCATCCGCCATTGAACTTAGGACGACAGCTTTAATAAAATCTGCTTCATTGACACCAGCTGCAGGATAAAATTTAGTCGCTTTTCTATTTCCAATGGTAATAGTACCTGTTTTGTCTAAAAGTAAAACGTCCACATCACCGGCAGTTTCTACTGCTTTACCACTTTTTGTAATGACGTTAGCGCGCAAAGCTCTGTCCATTCCCGCAATTCCAATCGCGGAAAGCAATCCACCAATAGTCGTTGGAATTAAACACACGAAAAGTGAAATAAAAGCCGCAATTGTGATCGGTGTTTTAGAATAATCTGCAAAAGGTTTCAGCGTTACGGTTACGATGATAAAAACCAAAGTAAAACCTGCTAATAAAATAGTTAAGGCAATTTCATTGGGTGTTTTTTGACGGGAAGCGCCTTCCACTAAAGCAATCATTTTATCTAAAAAACTTTCGCCTGCTTTGGTATTTACTTTTACTTTAATGCGATCAGAAAGCACTTTCGTACCGCCGGTTACTGAAGATTTATCACCGCCTGCTTCTCTGATTACTGGTGCACTTTCACCAGTAATTGCGCTTTCATCAATGGTCGCTAAACCTTCAATTATTTCACCATCCATCGGAATTTGATCTCCTGCAACGCAAAGGAAAATATCGCCAAGTTGCATTTGAGCAGACATTTTCAACTCAGTTTCTATATCAAAACCTTTCTTATTGTTTTTTATTAATTTCGCTGGCGTTTCTTCTCTGGTTTTTCTCAAGGAATCCGCTTGCGCTTTACCACGTGCTTCGGCAATTGCTTCGGCGAAATTGGCAAATAAAACCGTAAGAAAGAGGGTAATAAATATGGTAAAATTATACCCGAAACTTCCCTGGCTTTTCTCGCCCATCAAAGTCCAGAGTGAAACCACGAACATCACCACAGTTCCTACTTCTACCAAAAACATGATCGGATTTTTGATCATCACGCGCGGATCCAGTTTTATAAAAGACTGTTTCAGCGCTTCATTTACTAAATCTTTTTGAAAAAGACTTTGTGTATTTTTTGTATTCATTTTTTTTATCAAAAATTATTTAGTGATCGAAGTAAGATATTCCGCGATCGGTCCTAAAGTTAAAGCGGGAAAGAAAGCCAAAGCAGCGATTAATAATATAACTCCCAAAGTCATTAGTCCAAAAGTAGATGTATCGGTTTTCAAAGTGCCGGCACTTTCTGGAATAAATTTTTTCTTCGCTAAAAGTCCTGCAATAGCTACAGGTCCTATAATTGGTAGAAATCTGGATAAAATTAAAACAATACCTGTAGAAATATTCCACCATGGTGTGGTCGCACCAAGTCCTGCGAAACCTGATCCATTATTTGCCGAAGAAGAAGTGAATTGATAAAGCATTTCACTAAAGCCATGAAAGGTCGGATTATTTAAAGTTGCTGTTCCATACTGCGGTAGATAAGCTGTTAAGGCAGTTCCCGCCAAAATTAGCAGCGGATGAAAGAGTGCAATCATCATTGCGATTTTCATTTCTTTAGCCTCAATTTTTTTACCTAAAAATTCAGGTGTTCTTCCCACCATCAATCCACTTATAAATACTGCCAGAATAATAAATATTAAATAATTTAATATTCCGACGCCAACGCCTCCATAAAAACAATTGATCATCATGGCAAGTAACATATTCATCCCAGAAAGTGGCATAAAACTGTCATGCATCGCATTTACTGAGCCAGTGGATATTACAGTAGTTGCAATACTCCAGTAAGCAGACGCAGAGGAGCCAAAACGGATTTCTTTTCCTTCCATGTTACCGAGAGAAATGTTTGCACCCATATGTTGAATTGCGGGGTTTCCTGCGTTTTCAAAGGCGACATTCATCGCCATTAATGAAAGAAAGCCAATTGACATGACGGCAAATATGGTCCAGCTTAATTTGCGTCTTTTTATAAAAAAGCCGAAAGCGAAAACAAGCGCGAAAGGAATGATCATCTGAGCTACCATCTCCGTAAAATTCGAGATATAGCTAGGATTTTCTAATGGGTGTGCAGAATTAGTTCCGAAAAATCCACCACCATTTGTACCCAGATGTTTAATAGCCACAAACGCGGCAACCGGACCGGTTGCAACACTCACGGTTTTTCCCTCCATGGTCGTAATTGTATCTTTACCATTGAATGTCATCGGGCTTCCGGTGAAAAGCAAGATAACACCAACTAATATGCAAATTGGCATTAAAATTCTGGTGATAGATTTGATAAAAAAGACAAAAAAGTTACCTAGATTTTCAGTAGTTTTTTCTTTAAATGCCACAAAGACGTGCGCTACAGCAGCCATTCCGGTTGCTGCAGAAACAAACTGCAGAAACATTAAATACATTTGACCCAAATAACTTAAACCAGTTTCCCCTGAGTAATCTTGAAGATTACAGTTTACAATGAAAGAAATTGTTGTGTTAAATGCCAAATCTGGGCTCATGCTCGGATTATTGTCCGGATTTAATGGCATCCAACCTTGATTCATTAAAATAAACATACCGAGAAGAAACCAGACGAAATTGATCGCAATTAAAGCCATCATATTTTGTTTCCAGTTCCAGCCAGTTTCTGGATCAATTCCGGCAAGACGGAAAAATAATTTTTCTATGGGATCAAAAATAAAATCTAAAAATGTTTTTTCGTGACCGTAAACTTTTGCAATATATTTTCCTAAAGGAATTGCTAAAACTAGCGTGACAACGAACATTAGGACAAGTCCCAGTAATTCTATATTCATTTTTGTTTAGTTTAAAATTTTTCGGGTTTTATTAAAACATAGCAGATGTACCCAAATGCTGCAAGAGATAAGATAAATAAGGTCCACATAGGTTTAAATTTTATCAAAAAAGTTAATAGATTCGGCTAAGAGGAAGAATATCGCTATTCCAAGTGCCATTAAGATTATTGTCATCATTATTTAAAGTATTATCAGGCTAAAAATAGTTCCTGCCAAAGAGATCAGACCGAAAAATGCGGCTAGCAAATGACAAGATTTTAGGTTGCGATTTAATTTAATTTTGAGATTTTCCACGTTTTTAATTTTTAAGTGTGCCACGCAATTAACAATTTCAACACCGCAGAATCTATTCTTAACCGAAAGCCTTTATTAATGGGAATTATATCTTAATTTTAAAAATTAACAAAAAAAAACCCTATCGTTTTGAAAGGGTTTTTTGCATTAATGCTGTCGTTTTGAAAGGCTAATTAATTTTATATTCCTCAATTTTTCGGTAGAGTGTGGTAAGTGCGATATTCAGAAGTCTAGCGGTTTCAGTTTTATTACCATTAGTGTAATTTAAAACGCGCTGAATGTGAATTTTTTCAGCGCTGGAAAGTTCAAAAGCGGACATTATTTTAGTTTCAGAATTTTGAATCTGAAAATCGGCTGGCAAAGTATCTGTATCTAAAGTTTCACCGTCTGTCAAAATCATACTTCGTTCGATTACATTACGCAGTTCCCGGATATTTCCTTTCCAGGAATGCTGTTTTAAACAACCGATATAATTTTCTGAAAATCCATTTATTTTTCGGGACGATTTTGCACTGAAAAATTTCAGAAAATAATTTGCCAGCATTTCAATATCTGAAATCCGATCCCGCAAAGCAGGCAAAATAATGTTGAAAATGTTGATCCTGTAATATAAGTCTTCCCGGAAATTTCCACTCAAAATTTCGTTTTGCAGATTGCGGTTTGTAGCCGCTATAATTCTAACATCCACTTTCGTCGATTTGCTGTCGCCTACTTTTAAAAATTCACCGGATTCTAGAACACGTAATAATTTAGCCTGAAGGTCAAGAGGCATTTCACCGAGTTCATCCAAAAAAACGGTGCCGTTATTGGCTTCTTCAAAAATGCCTTTCGAATCTTTTATAGCACCCGTAAAAGCGCCGGCTTTGTGACCGAATAATTCATTTTCTAATAGTTCTTTACTAAAAGCCGAACAGTTTATAGCGATAAAATTTTGTTTTGCGCGTGAACTTGCCGCGTGAATTGCTTGTGCAAAAACCTCTTTTCCAGTTCCTGTTTCGCCCGTTAAAAGAACAGTCGCGTCTGTGTTTGCAACCTTCTCGGCATCTTCAATCGCGGATTTTATAATTTTAGATTTCCCGATAATGGATTCAAATGAGTGACGGTTTCCAAGTTGCTTTTCTAAGTGAAAAACACGTTTGTTTAACTTAACTTTCTCAAGTGCCTTATAGATAAGCGGAATGATCTTGTTGTTATCGTCCCCCTTGGTAATATAATCAAAAGCACCATTTTTTATTGCTTGCACGCCATCCGGAATATTGCCGTAAGCCGTGAGCATGATTGTTTCTGTGGCCGGATATTTCTCTTTTAAAATTTTTGAAAAATCAACACCACTACCGTCGGGCAATTTCACGTCACAAACAATCACGTCAATTTCCGTTCGCTCTAATTTTTTTAAAGCGCTTTTTAAGTCAGCGACCTGAAAAACTTCAAAACCCTCCAAACTCAAAATTCTGGAAAGCAGCCCGCGGATCTTCTCCTCGTCATCAATTATTAAAATGGTGTTCACTAAGATTATTTAATTTACAAATTTAGAATAATTCAAATAGTAATTTTTACTGATTTTTAACGGAAATTTTAATTAAATGCGTTGTTCATAATATTATAGTTTACGGTCTAATTAATTAATTTTTTTTTAAAACAGAAAAAAGTATGTTTAAAGATTCCGAATAAGTTGGATGTGAAAATATGGCGGTTTCAAGATGTTTCGCAGGAATGCCACCTTCCATTGCCATTTGTAAAACTGTCGCAATCTCACCGCCTTCAGTGCAAACAATAGAAGCACCTAAAATTTTACCAGATTTATTGTCAATTATTGCCTTCCAAGGACCCTGAATTTGCGCCGTTTCTTTACCGCGCGTAATTCTTTCACCCCCAATTTTCACCACTGAAAAATCTAATTTTCCTATCTTAGCCTGAGTTTCGGACAATCCAACTCGTCCTAATTGCGGATCGGTGAACATCGTATAAGGAACAATTCTACCTTTGGTAGAGGCTTTTCCTTTTCCCAAAATATTTTCGGACATAATCACATAATCGTTGTAAGAAATATGGGTAAATTGTGGACCACCATTAATATCACCCATCGCGTAAATATTTTTCACACTGGTTTCAAGTTTTGAGTTCACTTTTATAAAACCTTTTTCGTCCAGTTTTATGCCGGCTGCTTTAGTATTTAAATTATCGGCATTAGAAACCCGGCCAGTAACCACCAAAATATGTGTTCCGGAAATCGTATGCTTTTTAGCTTTTGTTTTGTAAGTTAACGTGACTCTTTTTCCTTTTTCTTCGACTTTTTCAATGTCAGTATTTAAGATAAATGTCATGCCTTCATTTTTCAGAATTTCCTGAAGTGGTTCTGTGATATCTTTGTCTTCACCAGACATAATTTGTGCGGAACGCTCCATTACAGTTACTTTACTACCAAAACGGCTGTACATTTGCCCGAGTTCTAAACCAATATAACCGCCACCAATTACAAGTAATTCTTCTGGAATTTCCTTTAATTCTAGAATTCCAGTAGAGTCGTACCATTTAATTTTGTCGAGACCATTAATTTTCGGAACGGCTGGTCGTGCCCCTGCGTCTATAAAAATATAAGGTGCAGAATATTTTTCTTCTTTACCGTTTTCCATTTTTACAACTACAGATTTTTCGTCAATAAAAGATGCCGTACCATAAACAAGTTCCAAATTTTTTAACGCATTCATTCTCTTTATAATGCCGCTCTTACCTTCGTCCACAATGTTTTGTTTGCGCTTTTGCGTCTTTTTAAAATTGAGTTTTAAATTAGAAACTGAAATGCCATGTTTACCTGCCACTTTAATATCGTGCATCACTTTAGCTGAAGCGATTAAAGTTTTTGTCGGTGTGCAGCCTACATTTAGACAAACACCCCCTAACTTTTCTTCAGATTTTTCTATCATTACGATTTTCCATCCCGCATCTGATAATTTTCTTGCAAATGGAACATTAGCTTGACCGGAACCGATTAAAATGGCATCTTTTTTTATCATCTCTTAATTTTAAGGAAATTTTTGGTTATAAAAACTGGAATATTAACTGCAACATTAAGACCATTAAATTTACTTAAAAAAAATTTCATGTCTTGATCTTCTTTTAAACCAGAAATATTATGACTATAAAAATTATTAAAAACTTTATTACAAATTAAGGTATGACCCCTAAAATAAATGGGGTAAATAAAATTTTATATTAAAAAATAACATAAATTTGCATAAAAAATAAGGGTAAAATGTCAAGATTAAGATTTAGTGCATTAGAAACACTTCCGTTTAAAAATTACAGAAGTGACAACGCAGTTGAAATTCCGGGAAAACTTTCCGAATTGTTTTGTAAAAATGTTTTCTCAGAAGATACGATGAGAGAATATTTAACAAAAGAAGCATTCCAATCTATAATGGATGCTATTAAGAAAGGAACGAAAATGCCACGTCCAATTGCCGATCAAGTTGCTGTCGCAATGAAAGACTGGGCAATGGCAAAAGGTGTAACACATTATACACATTGGTTTCAACCTTTAACGGGGGCAACAGCAGAAAAGCATGATTCTTTTTTCACGCCAATTGAGGGTGGAAAAGCCATAGAAAGATTTTCTGGGAATTTATTAATTCAGCAGGAACCGGATGCATCTTCTTTCCCAAATGGTGGTATTAGAAATACTTTTGAAGCAAGAGGCTATACCGCTTGGGATCCAACATCACCTGCTTTTATTATGGGAACGACGCTTTGTATTCCTTCTATTTTTATTTCTTACACCGGTGAAACTTTAGATTATAAAGCGCCTTTATTACGGTCACTGCAAGCGGTGGATAAAGCTGCAACTGATGTTATGCAGTATTTTGATAAAAATGTAACAAAGGTAATTGCAACTTTAGGTTGGGAACAAGAATATTTTTTGGTTGATTCCGCTTTATTTCAATCGCGACCAGATTTGGTTTTGACAGGAAAAACTTTACTTGGACATTCTCCTGCGAAAGGTCAACAACTTGATGATCATTATTTTGGGTCAATTCCAACTAGAGTGATGAACTTTATGAAAGAGTTGGAAATGGAATGTATGAAGTTGGGAATTCCCGTGACGACGCGTCATAACGAAGTTGCTCCAAATCAGTTTGAAATGGCGCCGATGTTTGAGGAAGCAAATGTTGCAGTCGATCACAATTCACTGTTAATGGATGTAATGGCGAGAATTGCGCACAAACATCACTTCCACGTTTTACTTCACGAAAAACCTTTTGCAGGAGTGAACGGAAGTGGAAAACATAATAACTGGTCTTTGAGTACAGATACCGGTGAAAATCTTTTAAGTCCGGGAAAAAATCCAAAGAAAAATCTACAGTTTTTGACATTTTTTATTAATACCATCAAGGCCGTTTATGAATATGCAGATCTACTAAGAGCGGGTATTGCATCCGCAAATAATGATCATAGATTAGGTGCAAACGAAGCTCCGCCAGCAATTATTTCAGTTTTCATAGGGTCGCAACTGTATTCTGTTTTATCAGAACTGGAAAAAGTAACGAAAGGGAAATTATCACCAGACGAAAAAACCGATTTAAAGCTAAATGTTGTAGGGAAAATTCCTGAGATTTTATTAGATAATACAGATCGAAACAGAACTTCGCCTTTCGCATTTACGGGAAATAAATTTGAAATCCGGGCTGTTGGATCTTCTGCAAACTGTGCGGAGACAATGACTATTATGAATGCAATTGCAGCAAAACAATTGCGTGATTTCAAACAGGAAGTCGATGCTTTGGTAGAGAAAGGTCTTAAAAAAGACGAAGCTATTTTTAACATATTAAGAGAATATATCAAGCAGTCTAAAGATATTATGTTTGAAGGTGACGGTTATTCTGATAATTGGGCGAAAGAAGCAGAGAAAAGAGGTTTAAGTAATTTAAAAACTACACCGGAAGCTTTGAAACGTGAAATGGACAAAAAATTCATTGACTTATATGAAGAATTAGATATTTTCACGCACAGAGAAATAGAAGCGAGAAATGAGATTAAATTAGAAAAATATTCTACAACAATTGATATTGAAGCTAGAGTTTTGGCAGATATCGCAAGAAATCACATTATTCCAAGTGCATTAAATTATCAAAACAGATTGATTGAAAATGTAAAAGGTTTAAAAGAAATATTTGGTGACAAGGAATTTAGAAATTTAGCTAAAGAACAGATGCATTTAATAGAAAATATTTCTGGAAACGTTTCTGCAATTAAATTGGGTGTTGAAAAATTACTTGCCGCCAGAGAAACAGCGCATGCGATAGAAAATGGACAAGAACGCGCCACTTATTTCTGCGAAAACGTAAAAACTTTGTTTGATGTGATCCGCAAGCCGTCTGACGATTTAGAAATGATGGTGGATGATGAACTTTGGCCACTTACGAAATATAGAGAATTACTGTTTACCAGATAATTGTAATTTAAAAAAAGCAAAAACCGCTTCAATTTTTGAAGCGGTTTTTTTATATTATGTAAACCATAAAATAGTATACATTTACATCCTTAAATATTAAAAAACATTTATGTATGAAAAGTAAACTATTAATTATAATTATAATTTTTGCTGTATTTTCAACAAATGCGCAAGTAAAAGTGCTATTTGATGCCACAAAAGCAGAAATGGCAAGCAATGCAGATTGGGTTATCGACGCAGATGTTCATAATTTGAAAGCCGGTACAGGCGGCGCAATGGTAACTGGTGGCAGCGATTCTAATCCACAAAGAATCCCGACACCCGCCCAAAGTGGCATCACCGCTACAACATCTGAAACTTATTGGCAAGGCGCTTTGAGTGCATGGGCTGTAGATTTGGTAAAATTAGGATACACCGTAGAAACTTTACCTTATGACGGACAAATTACTTATGGTGATATTACCAATACGCAGGATTTAGCAAATTATAAGGTATTCGTTATTGATGAACCCAACATTAAATTTACCATTACCGAAAAAAATGCTTTGGTAAATTTTGTAAAAAATGGTGGTGGACTCTTCATGATCAGTGATCATAACATAAGCGATAGAAATAATAGCGGTATTGATTCTCCCAATGTGTGGAATGATATTTTTACTACAAATACAGTACAAACTAATCCATTCGGAATTACTTTTGATTTAGCAAATTTCTCGCAAACTACAAGTAATTTTGCCAATCTACCAAGCGATCCAATTTTGCACGGTGCATCAGGAACACCTACACAAATGCAATATTCAAACGGAACAAGCATGACTTTAGACCTATCAAAAAATTCAACAGCAAAAGGTTTAGTTTTTATGACTGGTGCTTCTACAACAGGCTTAACGAGTATAATGTTTGCAACTGCAAGTTATGGAACAGGTAAGGTTTGTGCCTTGGGAGATAGTTCTGTTCCAGATGATGGAACAGGAGATCCAGGAGATCGTTTGTATAATGGTTATACAGCAGATGCTGCAGGAAATCACAGACCTTTACTCTTAAATGCAACATCTTGGCTGGCGACCAATTCTAATTTAGCGGTAATTGATTTAGCGAAATCGGACGCTGATTTAGAAGTTTATCCTAATCCTTCTTCAGATTACATTTATATAAAAAACAATAAAAATAATTCTTCTAATTATACTGTGAATCTTTCGGACGCAAGTGGGAAATTGGTGTTTTCAAAAGCAGTTAATTCAAATATAATTGATATTAAAAGTTTGCAAAAAGGATTGTATTATCTGACGGTTAAGAGTGAAAATGGTCTAAAATCGTTTAAAGTTGTAAGGAAATAAATTAGATGTCTAGAGCTGAGATTTAGAAAAGAATTGCATTTTTGCAATTCTTTTTTTATTTAAAAATTAACTTGAAAACCCGCTTTTATTCCAAATTTTGCAATGTTTGGCCGGTCAAGATAATTCCCCCGCCAATTAAAATCGACCCTAAGAATTCTTAAATTACCGAATCCAATATTTTCTATTCCAAATCCGTACTCATAATAAATATGGTCAGAAGGTGCAGAATATAGAATTTTACTGCGGTTAATATCTTTCGAAGCTTGGCTTAAAGTGCCATAAGCTGCACGAAAAATAGCAATTTCTCTCAATTTCAATTTTTTAATTAAGGGGATGTAAGATAAAATTTTACCGTTAAAATGGTGCTCAATATTAAACGTGGAATAAGTATCTGCTACAAATTCGTAATAATTTAAAAGAGAAAAAGTATTCGGAATTAAATTATAAGATTGGTTGCCAGGAATTATATTTTGTAGAGCCAAAGGTAAAGTTTCAAAAGTTTTTCCTACTTCTAAATTAACAATTGATTTACCCCAAACTCCAGTCAAAATTGGTTGCGTGTAAAGAAATTGCAATTTATTATAACTGTAATCTGCATTAAATAAACCCTTTAAACCTCGTGTGTATTTTAGAACAAAACTTGGCGCCAATGTCGTGTGAGAATAGCGGTCAATGCCGGTTTCTGAAAATTTTGCACCCGGATTTGCAATTAAACTCAGCGTAACGTGCGAATCATTTACTGTTTTTCTAATTTGGTTATTATAATTATAAGTTAAATCAAATAACTGATTATCAGCGGATTTAAGGCTCTGTAAAGTTCCATCAATTCTGATTTGAAAATTCTCCCAAGGAGCAATAGAAGTATAAACGCTGGTTTGATTGCTCGAACTCAACGAGCTATTATCGCCACGGGAAAATAGGGAGGATGACGCAAAAGACCTTGACATAATTCCGTCGTCGCCTGTTAAAGCCACACCCAATTGTAAAATATCACGGCGCGTTCCCACACCAATTTGAAAGCGGTTTGTTTTATTAAACATATATTTTGCTTCCACCCCATATTTAAACTGATGGTCCTTAAATCCATAAGCGCCATATCCCTGAATCCGCCAGTCGTCATTTGCTGAGAAGTAAGTCCTGGCGCCTAATCTTAAACGGTTTCCTTCGATAATATTGCTGCCAAAAGTAGAATACAAATCTCCAATATCAATGGCATGACCTACATTAAAATAGCCGGAAGAAAGCGTCTCATAAATTTTTACGAAGCGTTTAAACTTTGGTACGGTTTGTAGTTGCGCCAACATTTTATAAACACCTTCCTCTTCTGTATTTAAAGAATCTGAACGGTTCTCTTCCCAGTAAGCGTCATTTTTTGTAATTTCTGCTGGGGTTTTCGGCGCATCATTTTTAAAAATAGCAGGATTAATTTCTTTATTAAAATCATAATTTGAGTAATCTACCGTTCTTTTTGCCATCATTCCGTGGGAATCTTTGCCCTTACTGACCAGCGATAAATCAAATTGTGTGGTGTTTTTTAAAGGTAAAAAGGTGTATTCATCGGGGTTATCAAATTCTAATTCCGTGAAAACGCCGTTCACAAAATTTACATTCATATTTCTTGTAGATTTCAAAGAAGCTTTAACGACTGCATAACTTTTTTTTGAAATGTATAAATCACCCATAAAAGCCAAAACATCCTTCCTTTTCGGGAAATATTTAATGTGGTAGCATTCCGAGCCTCGAATATTTAGACTATCAATTAAATTATAATCATAGGTGCTAAAACCATCTGTGGAAACCGGACTTTGAAAACCAATATTAAAATAGTTGAGGGTATTATCATAAATGTTGATCTCTTTATAAAGGTTTTTTACGGTTGTAGCCATGATCTGATTATCCTGAAAACCAGAAGTTTTCTGAGCAATTAAATCTTTTTTCTCTTTTTTCGCCGGCTGGTTTTCACCATAGATGTTGTAAACGGACTCATTGAGAAACATCGGTAGAGAAAGCTTTCCATTGGCAGCAGAATCTGCGTATTTAAAAATAAAATCAACTTTATTAAAGATTTTACGCTTCATGAAAGTACTGTCGATATTACTTAAATTAAACTGAATTTTTTCGTATTCCTTGTACTGATAAGTTTTATAGTTTTCTAAACCATTTTTTCTTTTATTGGCCCAAACCTTTTGCATAATAGCGTAAGCAGGATTATCTTTCTTGTTTTTATATTTTTTTGCCGTTGCCTGTATCACAACACCCTGAATATTTTCTACAGTATTCTGATCTAAAATCACTTTTAAAACTACCGGACTTTTCTCGGTTATCAAAACAGTTTTAAGATTAAAACCATTTTTCTGAAAGCGGAGTTTGTAAATAATGGAATCAGAAGAGATTTTAAAATCAGCGGAAGAAATAAGTGCTGGCTCGCTGCTGTCATTGATGTAAATAGCAACATGTGCAGTGGGTTTTTGCTGAAGCGAGTCAACGACGATTCCACTCACCAGAAATTGGCAATGAAAAAAAGTTATAGAAAATAAAAAGATAAGGCTATATAAAGACTTCTGATGAAGATTCTGAGGCATTTTCCAATAATGTGTTGCAAATTTAGCAGAAAAAGTTTGCGTTTCATTACTTTTAGCAAAAGATTAACGTTTGTTGTCTTTATTCTGAACAAATTGATAAACTTCCGCCAAAATGCAGTCAAGTTTTTATCCTAAGTCAAGTGGAAGGAATGAAGTATAAAGAAATCGCCTTGAAATTGAATATTTCAACAAAAACGATTGAAGTGCATATGACGAAAGTTTTAAGAATTATCCGGGAAGCATTTTAAATTGAATTTCAGAAACTTGCCTTCTACTATTTTAAAACACTAAAAACTGAAGCATTCTAATTAATTGATTCAAAATTATTTAAAATTAAAGAAATCAAACTTAACTTTTAATATTCTGCACATAAAAAAACCACTACATTTTTGTAGTGGTTTATACCTTCGCTCCTCTTCTTGGGCTCGAACCAAGGACCCTCTGATTAACAGTCAGATGCTCTAACCAACTGAGCTAAAGAGGAAGGTTACGTCGTTTTTAACGTGGTGCAAATATAAAACGTTTTATAATAAGCACCAAATATTTTTAAAATATTTTTAAAATTTTCCAGTGATCCATTTTACAATGTCACTGCCGAAGATTAAAGCCATTAAAGCAATTAAAAAGATCACTCCAACCATTTGGGCATTTTCTAAAACTTTTTGTGGTACAGGCTTGCCAGTTATCATTTCCCATAAGGTAAAAACGACGTGACCGCCATCTAAACCCGGAATCGGAACTAAATTAAGAAATGCTAACCACACTGAGAACATCGCCGTAAAACTCCAGAGAGCCGGCCAGTCTAAAGTTGTAGGCATCATTTTAACAATACCGATTGGCCCTGAAACTTGTTTGTAACCTTTTGTAGTCGTATTAAAAACGATTTTAAATTGCTTGATCTGCATTGTTAAAACATCAATGGTTCTTCTTAAACCACGTGGAATGGATTCTAAAAATGAATAATGTTTAGTTGTAAGGGTTTTATCAAAATTATCCATTGCTAATTTTGGGTTTGAGACGAAACCTAATTTTCCCTCGTTATTAACTTTTGCAGAAATAGTTTGGGGCATATTATTTCTCAAAACTTCTACAGAAACATCTTTATTTTTGTTCTTGCTAAGTTCTGGACCCAGTTCATCAAAGTAATTAATCTTCGTATTATTTACGCCAATAATTTTATCACCAATTTCTAAACCAGCAATTTTAGCATTGCTGTTTGCTTGAAAACTATCTACAACAACGGGCGCTCTAGTCGCAAAATAACCTTTCGGGCCATCTTGTGCTAAAACATCTGCAATGCCATATTCGTTAATTGGGAACGTTACTTCTTTGCCATTTCTTAAAACCGTTACCTGGTCTGCGAAAAGCATATTAATAGTTGAGGTTTCCAAACGTTCTGCAGGTTTACCATCTATTTTTAAAATTTTGTCCCCATTTTTTAACCCCATTTTTTGACCAGCGGGTGTAACTGAAATGCCGTCTTGAAATTTATTTAAATCATGGTAAGATTCGCCTTGCGTATATGATAACGCCGAATAGATAAACCACGCTAAAAAGAAATTCACCGTAACGCCACCAAGCATGATAATTAATCTCTGCCATGCGGGTTTACTTCGGAATTCCCACGGTTGAGCGGGTTGGGCAAGTTGCTCCTTGTCCATACTTTCATCCACCATCCCGGCGATTTTTACATAACCACCAAGAGGTAACCAGCCAATTCCGTACTCTGTTTCTCCAATTTTCTTTTTAATAATTGAAAAACCAGGATCAAAAAAAAGATAGAATTTTTCTACTTTACATTTAAATAATTTTGCGGGGATAAAATGCCCTAATTCGTGCAAGATAACGAGTATCGAAATACTCAGTAAAAATTGAAATAGTTGTATTAAAGTCATTGATTTTTGTAATAAGGTTGCAAATATAAGCATTCTAAAAAGCCTGCCCAATAAAAAAAGACCTCCAAAAAATGAAGGTCTTCGTAATTTCTAAATTTTATATTTTAGAGGTTAAAGGAAACACCGATGCTTCCATTATTACCTGCTTCAAGATAAATACCAACATTTTTATTGAAGAAATATCTTGCGCCAATGTGAGCGCCAATATAAGTCCCACCTTTTCCTAAAACACCTAAATCAATACCCGGATAGATATCCCATTGAGAAGGAAGACCTAAAGGCTGTTGTAAGTGTACATTTAAGCGTCCAAAAATCCCAAAGTGGTCATTCTCATATTTACTATCGTTGTGACTGAAGAAAATGTTTGCGCCTGCACCAATTGAAATTAATTTAGATAAACCGTAGTCGTAAGTTCCTACAATACCTGACCCGTATCCTAAACCACTTAAACCAACTTGAATTTTTTGGTCGCCTTTCCCGTTCCATGCTTGTGCGTTTACCATTGATGCTGCGAAAAATAACGTGCAGACTAAAATTAACTTTTTCATAATTATTTAATATTTTTTTTTGTTGAAAAAATTGTATCAAAAATAGCACCAATTAAGGATTCTTTTAAATATTATATAAAATTTTACTATATTTATTACATAAAAATTACAATTAAAAATGACTCTTTTAACGATTATAGCATTAAATCTTGATATTAAATGGAAGGATAAAAATGTAAATTTCCATCAGATTAAAAAACTTTTGGAGAACGAAGATGCAGACCTATTCCTTTTACCAGAGATGTTTTCAACGGGTTTTTGCATGGATGCAGATGAAATTGCTGATCAAAATAACGAATCTTTAAAATGGTTAAAAGAAATTTCAAGGGAAAAAAATGCGGCTTTTTGCGGAAGTGTTTCTGTGAAAGAAAATGGAAAATTTTACAATAGAATGTATTTCGTAAAACCCGATGGTGAATTTACTTATTATGATAAACGCCACTTGTTTTCTTATTCTGGCGAAAATAAAATTTACGAAAGAGGTGAACCTCGAAAAATTGTTAATTACAAAGGATTCAAGATTCTATTGCAAGTCTGTTATGATTTGCGATTTCCCGTTTTTTCCCGAAATAAAAATGATTTTGATTTAATTTTATATGTTGCTAATTGGCCAGCATCAAGGATCTCTGCGTGGGAAAGTTTATTAAAAGCGCGCTCCATTGAAAACCAATCTTTTGTTTTTGGATTAAACAGGATTGGGACAGACGGAAATAATTTGGTTTATCCTGAAAGTTCCTACTGTTTTGATGGAGAAGGAAATGTGATTTCTACAGTTTCAAACCAAATCGTTTCTGCTCATTTAGATTTAGATCAACTTCAAGATTTTAGACAAAAGTTTCCATTTTTAAAAGATGGCGATAATTTTAAAATAAAGTAATAGAAATAAAAAAAAGTCACAAAAGACGATTTCTTTTATGACTTAAATATTTAATTATTTTAAAATTTATAAAGAATAATTCGGTGCCTCCTGCGTGATGATCACATCATGCGGATGAGATTCCTTCAAGCCATTTCCAGTGATTTGCACCATTTTAGAATCACGCTGTAAACTTTCAATATCTTTTGTGCCGCAATAACCCATTCCAGCGCGTAAACCGCCAGTTAACTGGAAAATTACCTCCTGCAATTTTCCTTTGTGTGGAACGCGGCCTTCAATGCCTTCTGGTACAAATTTTTTGGCTTCACTTTGAAAATAGCGCTCTTTTCCTCCGCGTTTCATTGCTGCTAAACTGCCCATCCCTTGGTAAGATTTGAATTTTCTGCCTTGCAATAAAATTTCTTCGCCCGGCGCTTCATCTGTTCCGGCTAAAAGTGAACCCAGCATTACTGCATTTGCACCACTTGCAAGTGCTTTTACAATATCTCCAGATAATTTTATACCGCCGTCTGCAATAACAGCAACATTGTATTCTTTCGCTTTTTCAAACACATTATAAATAGCAGAAAGTTGAGGAACACCAACGCCTGCGACAACTCTTGTTGTACAAATTGAACCTGGACCAACGCCAACTTTTAAAACATTTGCGCCGGCTTTTATTAAATCTTCAGCGGCTTGTGCGGTTACGATATTTCCACCAACAATATCTAAATCGGGAAATTTTGCACGGATTTCTTTTACTTTATTTAAAACTCCAATAGAATGTCCATGGGCAGAATCTACGGCAATAATATCTACGCCCACGTCTACTAAGGCTTGAACACGCTGAATTGTGTCTTCACCAATGCCAACGCCAGCGCCAACGATTAACCTGCCTTTTCCGTCTTTGTTAGCATCCGGATATTCCAATTGATTATCAATATCTTTAATGGTAATTAAACCAACTAATCTATTTTCGGCATCTACAATGGGTAATTTCTCGATGCGGTTTTCTAATAAAATTTGTTTCGCAGTTTCTAAAGTCGCATGTTTATCCGAAGTGACGATGTGATTTTTAGTCATTAATTCTTCCACTTTCATCTCCAGATTTTCCTGGTACTTTACGTCGCGGTTTGTAATAATGCCGATTAATTTATTATCGGAATCTACAACAGGCAAACCAGAGATTTTAAAATTTTCCATTAAAAGTTTTGCATCTTTCAACGTGTGGTCTTTAGATAAAGTGACAGGATCGGAAATCATCCCGTTCTCTGAACGTTTCACGCGATTTACTTCTGCAGCTTGCTCTTCGATACTCATATTTTTATGAATAAATCCTAAACCGCCAACTCTTGCTAAAGCAATTGCCATTTCAGCTTCAGTCACAGTATCCATGGCGGCAGAAATTATCGGAACATTGAGCGTAATTTTATCAGAAAGTCTGGATTTTAGAGAAACTTGTGAAGGTAAAACTTCGGAAAAGGAAGGAATGAGAAGCACATCATCAAAAGTGATGGCGGTCTCTACTATTTTGCTATGTATGGACATCTTTGCTTTCTGACAAAATTAAAGTATTTCAAAGGAATATGAAAATGTTTTCTTCGATAATTTAAATAGAAAAAACCAACTTGCAGTAAGTTGGTTTTATATCTTGGAAAAAGAACGATCATTTTATTTTAATGATAATTTTCCCTTTTGCTCTTCCCGTCGCTAAATGCTGAAAAGCTTTAATACTTTCCGAGAAAGGATAAATTTTATCAATCACCGGTTTTATTTTTCCGGCTTCAACTAAGGTTTTTATTTGTTTTAATTGCTCGCCGTCAGGATGCATCCAAATAAATTTATATATCGCATCTTTATTTTCAATGGCTTTTGCTAAATCTTCGGGTAATTTATAATCCGAAATTCCAAAAGCTTTTGCAGATTTTTCATCCATCGGACCTTTTACACTTACAACAGTTCCTCCATTTTTTAAAACTCTAAAAGCATCAATCGTGTAATCGTGACCGAGTGTGTCAAAGACAATGTCTGCATCTTTCACGATTGTTTTATAATCCTCAGTTTTATAATCTATGACTTTATCGGCGCCCAAATCTTTAACCCAATTCACATTATCTGTGCTGGTTGTTGTGTAAACGAAAGCGCCTTTTTCTTTGGCGTATTGAATGGCGTAGCTTCCAACACCACCTGAGCCGGCATGAATTAAAACTTTATCTTCATTTTTAATATTTGCTATTTCCAGACATTGCAAAGCGGTTAATGCAGCCAATGGAAAGCTGGCCGCTTCTTCAAAAGAAACATTCTTTGGTTTTTTTGAAACGACGTCAGATTTTACGGCTACAAATTCTGCTAAAGTCCCCATTTGTTCTTGTGGGACACGCGCGTAAACTTCGTCGCCGATTTGAAAATTATTTACAGAATTACCTTTTTCGATTACAGTTCCACTCACATCGTACGCAAGAGTTGCAGGAAAATTTAAGGGAAGCATGCTTTTTAAATTACCTAAAATAATTTCTTTGTCAATGGGGTTTATCGCCGCTGCCATTACTTCAATCAATATGTCGGTAGATTCTAGCGGAGGTTTTTCAACTTCATTAAAGGCTAAACTATTTTCTATTTTACCGTAATTTACTAATTGTAATGCTTTCATCTTTTTTAAATTTACTTTTTTGAACAAGATGCAAAAATAAAGCCTGATTAATATCTGAAAGTTTATTTGTGATAAGTTTGGGATTTTAGTTTTATTAATTTTAAATATTGATTTTGTAAAGTTAAGAATGAAAACAGCGGAGATGTAAATAGCCCTGATAGAAGCGGCATCCTTTTTTTTGGCTGGAAATTCTTAATCATGATTTTAAGTATTGGCAAAAAAAGATAGAGCGGATAGCAGGATTGGCTTCTACAGAATTATTTATTGTTGGAATAAATATTGTACCTATTGAAAAAATATTATTATGGAACATCCAAAACCAATGTTAACTTTGAGCCAAGTGATGAATAAACTGGCGCAAAAAGGCATCGTGAGAGAGTTTAGAATGAATGACAAAGGTGAAATGCGCCTAACAAATTTTGAAAAAAACTATGAACCAAGCGATTTAAGTATTTTTAAGACCTTTCGTTTTGAAGGTGACAGTAATCCTGGTGATAATGCAGTTTTATATGTAGCGGAAGATAATGAAGGGAATAAAGGCATGATCATCGATTCCTACGGCGCGGAAAGTAATTATCCAGGTGACAGTTGGGGTAATTTTTTAAGAGACATTCCGGTAAATGAGAATGATGATTATGGTTTTCAGGAATAAAAATATATTATTTCTCAGCAAATTATATTTTAATAAAAAAAAGAGGCTCTAATCTAAAGCCTCTTTTTTGTGTTTAAGAATTTGGTTTTAACCAACCTAATTTACTATAATGTTCTTTAAATCTTGCGATTTCTGGCCCAATCACTGCGCTGCAATATGGTTGTGTAGGGTTCTGATTGTAATAGTCCTGGTGGTAAGTTTCTGCCGGCCAAAATTTTTCAAAAGGCACCACTTGCGTCACGTATTTGCCACTCCATCTTTTTGTGGCTACGGAAGTTTTAATAGCTTCTAAAGTTTCTTTGTGCTGCGTTTCATTTTTATAAAAAACCACAGATCTGTATTGAGTTCCAACATCATTGCCCTGTCGGTTAAGTTGAGTTGGATCATGAAGGAAGAAGAAAACGTCCATTAATCTCTGATAAGAAATCACTTTCGGATCAAAACCAACTCTTATCGTTTCTGCGTGGCCGGTTGTTCCTGTTGACACTTCTTCATAAGTTGGATTGGCTTTAAAACCTCCAGAATAACCTGAAACTACAGAATCTACGCCTTTAAGCATTTGAAAAGTGGATTGTACACACCAAAAACAGCCACCACCAATAGTTACATATTCCAAGTTGGCTTTATCTGTTTTCTGAACTGCCATTTTCGCGTCCATTTTATTATCTTTTCCCTGACCGTTGCATGAAACAAGCAAAATGGCCATAAAAAGGGTGAGGAATTTTTTCATTTTAATATTTAATGATTATTACTTTTATCTACGATTTATTCGCAATCAAAGTTTGCCTAGATGTTCAAGCAAATATAATGCTAGTCAGAAAACTTAGAAATTCTGAAAATAAAATTTTAAGAATTAACTTGTGAGAGTGGCGCAAATTTATTCTCCCAAACTAAAGCGCTTGCACCTAAAATGGCTGCGTCAGCTTCGTCTAATTCACTAAAAACAAGTTTCACTTTACCTCGAAAAATAGGTAGAAGATTATGCTCCATATGGCGTTTGGTAGGCTTTAAAATAAATTCACCAGCTTTTATCACCCCGCCAAAGAGAAGAATTGCTTCTGGGGATGAAAACATCACGAAATTTGCTAAAGCTTCGCCTAGTTTCTGTCCAGTATATCTGAAAACTTCTATTGCGGTTGGGTCACCTTTCAAAGCACATTCATGAACTGTTCTGGAATTTATTTTTTCTTCCGGATATTCATTTAGCATAGAATCCGGAAATTCTGCGCGGAATTTTTTTGCGGTGATTGCAATGCCAGTTGCCGATGCGTAAGCTTCCAGCGACCCTTCAGAACCAGTGCTCCAGTGTTTTCTGCCACCAGGTTTTATAATGGTGTGACCTAGTTCCCCAGCAAATCCGTCATGACCATAAATTAAATTTCCGCCACACACGATTCCACTTCCAACGCCGGTTCCCAAAGTCATCATAATAAAATCTTTCATACCGCGCGCTGCTCCATACATCATTTCGCCTAAAGCTGCAGCATTTGCATCATTTGTAATTTTGCATTGTACTCCAAATTTTTTCGACATTAGATCTGCAAATGGAACGACACCTTTCCATCTTAAATTGGGCGCTTGTTCAATTGTACCTTTATAATAATTGGCATTTGGTGCTCCAACACCAATTCCGTAAAACTCGCCATCAATAATGTATTTTGCTAAAAGTGGATGTACAATCTTATGCAATTCATCAATAAAATCTTCTACATTATCATATTTATCGGTTTTAAGATAGCCTCGTTCTAGAATCTCACCACGGTGATTAACCAAGCCGAATTTTGTATTTGTGCCGCCGATATCAATACCTAGCGCCACTTGTTTTGATAGATTTACTAATGACATGTTTGAGTGAATTTTTTGAAAATGGAAGTTAGTAAAAAAATCTATTGTGATGGTAAAATTGAGAAAAGTTATTCAACAAATTTCCAAAATCTAACATTATGATTTTTTAGAAGCAACAAGAGTTCGTTTTTTCGGAAGATTGTACCTGCTCTGCATTACAATCTTTTTTAGAAAACGGCTAAAAACGCCATTTTATAAAAAAGGATTTCCATTGTGATCAGGGCTAAAAGTTCGGGAATCGGTTTTGCGAGGGGATGGGAAATTTGGTTTGAGTAATTTAACGTCCTGCCGCTTGGCGAGGTTGGGGACTAAATTAAGATTAATATTTCGGTTAAACACAAAATTTTCAAATACAAGACCAACTTTAAATTAAGCCTAAAACCCCAATCTAGCCAAATGGCTGTTGTGTGATGTCGCAATTTACGGTTTGGTTTCTATTTAGTTTTCTGCGAAACTGTAACCCAAGATTTGTCAAATCCTAATGCTTTTAAAATTACATTTTTGTCTAATTTTTCGGGTTGTTTAATTTTTATGATTAAACACTTTTCAGGAACTTCTTCAACTATTGTAAATTGGGAACCGTGAGGTTGCCAAGTAAAACAATGTTCGTCAGTTTTTATGTTAGTTCCAGTTAAGTTTCCATTCTTATTCCATTCCCATTTATACAATTCGTGGTCATATCTGATTGTATCAAATTCAAATACTACAACTTCTGATAAATCGTCTGATTTCAAAAGTACAATTGTTCTTAAATGTTTGAATTTTTCACGAATCGAAGAAACTCTTTCATTCCAAATTTCAAGTACAAGTTTACCAATTAATTTTGGATCTGCTTTTTGGTCACTTCTTTCTCCAAATGAATAGTTTGGCGAATTTCTTCCAGAAATTAATCTAACTTTCTTTTGTTTTGATGGATTTTTTGCTTTTACGGTTTTTGCGCCCCAAGCGGTATTGCCCATTACAACATCATCTAAACCAACATTTGAAGGCTTCCAATCTGCTCCAATACAATTAGCAAAAATACTTTCCCATTCCGAACCTTCCAATTCAGGTTTCCCTTTTGAAGCAAGCAAATAGATTATTTCTTTTCCTAACAAAAAAGGAAATTCTTTTGGAAATTCGTTTAGTGGAAATGCCGAAACAGATTTGTTAACTGTTCTTAATTTAGGTGATTGGTTATTCTCCATAACTTACTTCATAATCTCTTAATACTGAAGTCATATCCATAGAGTTTGCAACATAAGGTAAAAGTTTTAATATAACGGCTTTTACTAAATTTACTGGAACTGCATTTCCTGCTTGTCTTTTTGCTTGTCCATCAGAAACTACAATTTTATATTTATCTGGAAAACCTTGCAAACGAAACATTTCTCTTGGAGTTAATCTTCTTTCTCCGTTAACTAATAAATAATTGTGAGAAGCACCTGAACGCAATGCACAAGAATATGGATAAGAACATATATTTCCAGATTTATTTTCGTGCCAAATAGAAAGATTATATGCAGATTTATGTTTGTTTTTTCTCTTCTCTAAAATCATTTCAGATGCAAAATATTTTGCATCAACTTTTTTCTCAAGAATTTCTGTTAATGGTTTAAATGGTCTAATTGGTGATGGAAAATTAAATAAAATTGGTTCTTTGTGTCCAACAATAATTATTCGTTCTCTTTTTTGTGGAAGTCCAAAATCAAGTGCGTTCAATACTGCAAATCTAACACTGTAACCTAATTCTTTTTCAAGAACATTTACAATTGTTTTAAGTGTATTTCCATTATCGTGTCCAAAAAGTTGTTTAACATTTTCTAAAACAAAAGCTTTTGGTTTTTTGTGTTTTAAAATTCTTGCAATGTCAAAAAACAATGTTCCACGAACATCATTAAATCCTTGCATTTTACCAATTATACTGAAAGATTGACAAGGAAAACCAGCAAATAAAATATCGTGGTCGGGAATATCTTTTTCATCTATTTTTGTTATATCTCCAAATGGTCTTTCTCCAAAATTTGCTTCGTAACTATCTTGACAGAAACTATCTATATCAGATGAAAAGACACATTCTGGAATTATATCATTTTCAAGACACGCTTCATCCATTGCGGTTCTAAATCCGCCTATTCCGCAAAAAAGGTCAATAAATTTTATCTTTTCCATTTACAATGTTTATTTATTTTCAAAAATAATATTTTGCTTTCTAATAAACTATTTTATTTGTAAAATTTTAAAAAGATGTTGATTATTTACGATTTTGTCAGCGATATCACACAACGTTTTGAAAATTTTTGCAGAAATGGCATTACTTTCAGAACCATTGTCGCACCACACTTAATTAAATAAATAACTGGTGGATTAACTTAAACCACCCTCAGCCATTTTTGAACAAATTTGCTGTTAGCTCCAGTATTTTTAATTTTTTCTCGCTAAATCTGCCTGTAATTCTTCAGCAAGTTTTTTTCTGTATTTCATATCACTAGGTACTTCTCTAATTCCTGCTCCCCATATAGTTCCGTTATAACTTCTTAAATTTGTATGAATGTAATTGTAATAGATAGTTTTCCCCATTTCATAATTATCTGACCTTAGTCCTTTTAGAATGGACGAAAAAGCTCCCGAAATAAAATCTGCTAGTTGAATTCCTACGCTTTGATGCGAATGTTCAATATTCAAACTGTCTTTGATATGTTTATAAGAATTAATAAAATCGCCGGAATTGAAAAGGTCAAAATAAATATCTCTCAAATGTTTGTCCGTTTTTTCACATACAGGGTCAAAAAACAAAACAGCTAAGTTTTCTTCTTCTCTTGTCTGAATTTGCATTTCAACACGTTGCATATGTTCTTGAAGATGCATCTTCAAGAAAGCTTTTTCGTTAATCTTAGAACAAGTTAGATTTTCGGTATGAGTAATAATAATTTGTTTATATTCAATTTGATTTAAGAGATTTAAACTTTTATCAACGAAATCAATAATTGATTTATAGCTATGGTTTTCCAAAAATTTAAAATCTTTATTTTTTGGAATTTCTTTATTTTCCTTTTGAAATTTCCTAAGTTGCCATAGATAAGCCCATTTTATTTCTCTTTCTAATGGTAAATTAAATTCTAGTTTTAAAGCATTAAAAAGCTTATTTAATTTTTTCCATTCATCTCCTCTAATTAGCAAGGTAGACCTAATATAATAAGGGTGAACAGCAAGGTGCTTTTTCGTCTTTTCTATTTGATAAGTTCCACATTCATCACTAAATCCAAAAAATATGCACATAGTTTACAGGTCTTGTTTAATATTGGTGCTAACGTCCCGCCGCTTGGCGAGGTTGGGGACTAAATTAAGATTTATATTTCGGTTAAGCACAAAATTTCCAAATACAAGACCAACTTTAAATCTAGCCTAAAACCCCAATCTAGCCAAACGGCTGTTATGCGTTCGGTTTTCTTTCTTCGTCACTTTCTTTTTCAATATATTTTACAATCCTTTTTCCATTTGTCAATAACAAATAACCGATGATTATTTTTAGGAAATGGAAAATCAGCCAACAAGAATCAGGATAATCTTTAATCAACATTTTTTGTTGTAAAAAATTGAATAGAGTAGAACAAAAGCTTGGTAAACTTTCTATTATTGTTAAACCGCCAATAACAATAACGGTTATTGTCAAAACTGTTGAACTTTTGATTTCTACATTAATTCTTTCTTCATTGAAGTTTTTTTCGAGTTTTAATTTATCAATAATCCATTCTGCTTTAAAAAGAAACAACCGGATAATTAAAATATAAACTATGATTGCGCCAAAAAGCATCAACCAAATCATTAGCAAACTTTCAAAGTTTAAACTTCCGTTTGTAAAAGATAAAGTGGAAAAGAATCGAGGAATAATTGAAATACAACCAAACAATAGCCAAAGGCCAATGATTTTAATTATGATTTTCCAAAAAGTGTTTATTGACATATTTTCTCGTTTAATATTTACGTGTTTAAAACTGACGCACAACTCATAAATACACGCAACTACTATTTTCAAGTGTTTACAAATATTTATAGTCGTTTGTTAATGTAAATATAAAAAAAAACTCTTCCAAAAAAATTGAAAGAGTTTTAGAAGTAATTAGTAAAAAATTTTACGCAGGAATTTCGCCTTTATACAAGAATGAAATAATTTCTTTGTTTACATTTTCTACCATTTCACTAAATAAGTAAAAAGATTCTTGTTTGTAAATTACCAACGGATCTTTTTGCTCATAAACCGCGCCTTGCGCAGAACGACGAAGATCATCCATTTCTCTTAAATGTAATTTCCAGTTTTCATCGATGATTGAGAGAGAAATATTTTTTTCAAAATCGTTAATTAAAGTGTCACAATTAGAGTCGTGCGCTTCTTTTAAATCTGTCACGATCGTCGTGGTTTTGGTTCCGTCGGTGAAGGGCACCTGGATCATCTTAAACATCGAACCCTGTGTTTTAAAAACATTTTCTATGATCGGGAAAGATTTTTCTTTTAAAAGTAGAAGTCTATGGTTGTAATCTTCCTGTGCTTTTTCAAATAAAATATTAGTTAAGGTAGGAAGTTGCATCGTTTTGAAATCTTCTTCCGAAACCGGTGCTTCCATTGTGAAATATTTGATGACTTCAAACTCAAAATCTTTGTAAATACCACTTGCTTTTGCTTTTGAGGCAATACTTTGCGATACATCAAAAATCATATTAGAAATGTCATATTTTAAGTGATCACCAAATAATGCATTTTTACGACGTTTGTAAATTACATCACGCTGCTTGTTCATCACATCATCATATTCCAATAATCTTTTACGGATACCGAAATTGTTTTCTTCAACTTTTTTCTGTGCGCGCTCAATGGATTTCGAGATCATAGAATGCTGAATAACTTCACCCTCTTTATGACCCATTCTATCCATCATTTTTGCAATCCTCTCAGATCCAAAAAGACGCATTAAATTATCTTCTAAAGACACGTAAAATTGAGAACTTCCTGGGTCACCTTGTCTTCCGGCACGGCCACGAAGTTGTCTGTCTACTCGTCGGGAATCATGTCTTTCTGTACCAACAATTGCTAAACCGCCATTGTTTTTTACTTCACCTTGAAGTTTAATGTCGGTTCCACGGCCTGCCATATTTGTGGCAATCGTCACAACGCCTGGTCCACCTGCCATCGCTACGATTTCTGCTTCTCTCGCATGCAATTTTGCATTTAAAACATTGTGCTGAATTTTTCTCAATTGCAGCGCTTTTGATAATAATTGAGAAATCTCAACCGAAGTCGTACCTACTAAAATTGGTCTTCCACCAGAAGTTAATCTTTCAATTTCCTCAATAACGGCCGCATATTTTTCACGGTTTGTTTTGTAAACCAGATCCTGTCTGTCATCACGTACAATTGGTCTATTGGTCGGAATTACAACCACATCCAGTTTATAAATTTCCCAGAGTTCGCCAGCTTCAGTTTCCGCCGTTCCTGTCATTCCCGCAAGTTTATTATACATACGGAAATAATTTTGCAAAGTAATTGTTGCAAAAGTTTGGGTAGCCGCTTCTATTTTTACATTTTCTTTGGCTTCGATTGCTTGGTGAAGTCCGTCAGAATAACGCCTTCCTTCCATAATACGACCGGTAGATTCATCTACAATTTTCACTTCACCTTCAATTACGACATATTCATCATCTTTTTCAAATAATGTATAAGCCTTTAGCAGTTGATTTAAAGTATGAATCCGCTCAGATTTAATTCCAAATTCACGGAACAATTCTTCTTTGGCTTCAAACTCTTCTTCTTTGGTTAAGTTTTTATTTTCCAGATCTGCTAATTCTGTCGCAATATCATTTAAAACGAAGAAGTTATGGTCTTCATTTCCTGCAGACATATATTCTACACCCTTATCTGTAAGGTCAATTTGGTTATTTTTTTCGTCAATTACAAAATACAGATCCTGATCTACAATAGGCATATCGCGATTGTTATCCTGCATATATGTCGCTTCCGTTTTCTGCAAAAGTGACCGGTGACCACTTTCTGAAAGATATTTTATTAAAGGACGGGTTTTTGGCAAGCCTCTGTACGCCTGTAACAATTTAAAACCACCTTCTTTGTTTTTGCCGTTGTCGATTAATTTTTTAGCTTCACTAAATAATGCTGAAACAGTTTTCTTTTGAATGCCAACAATTCTGTCAACACTTGGTTTTAACATATCAAATTCCTGTCTGTCCCCCTGCGGTACTGGTCCGGAGATAATTAATGGCGTTCTTGCATCGTCAACTAAAACTGAATCGACCTCATCTACAATTGCAAAATTTAATTCACCCTGTACAAGTTCATTCGGCGAAGTCACCATATTATCTCTTAAATAATCGAAACCAAATTCGTTATTTGTACCATAAGTAATGCTTGATTGATAGGCTTTTCTACGGGAATCTGAGTTTGGTTGGTGGTTATCAATACAGTCAATTGACATACCGTGAAATTCATAAATTGGTCCCATCCACGCGCTGTCACGTCTTGCTAAATAATCATTAACAGTAACAACGTGAACGCCCCTTTCGGTAAGTGCGTTCAAATAAATAGGTAAGGTTCCCACTAAAGTTTTTCCCTCACCAGTTGCCATTTCAGCAATCTTCCCGGAATGTAAAACCACACCACCGATAAACTGCACATCGTAATGTACCATATCCCATTTTATGGGTGTTCCTGCCGCATCCCATTCATTAAGCCAAACGGCTTTTTCACCTTCAATTCTCACAAAATCTTTAGTTGCAGCTAATTCCTTATCGCGATCATTTGCGGTCAAACGGATCTCCCCATTTTGAGCTAATCTTCGCGCTGTTTCTTTTATAACTACAAAAGCTTCAGGTAATATTTCACCTAAAACTCTCTCTTCTACTTCGTAAGATTCCTTTTTTAAGTTTTCTATTTTGCTGTAAAAAGCTTCTTTCTCATCTACGTTTGTAGATTCTTTTATCAACTCTTTTGTAGCATCAATTTGTGAAGTAAACTGTGCAGTAGCAGCTTTAATTATTTCTTTAAACTCAGCCGTTTTTTCACGGATTCCGTCGTCAGAAAGCTCCTGAATTTGTGGTTCAACAACTTTTATCTTTTTTAAAACTTTCCTTACTTCCTTTAAATCTTTGGCGTTTTTATCGCCCAAAAAACCTTTCAGAACCTTGCTTAGAACATCCATATCTTTTAATCTTAAGACCAAATAAAATAGTTTTTAAAAGGTCATTATCGCTTTTTTATTTGAATCGCAAGCGCAGAAAGCTGACTGCAGCAGGCGGTCTTAGTTTTAGTATTCGTCTTCGTTCCAGAGGAAATCATCATCCGTAGGATAATCTGCCCAAACTTCTTCTATACTTTCATAAACTTCACCTTCATCTTCAATCGCTTGAAGATTTTCTACCACTTCCATAGGCGCTCCTGTGCGGATTGCGTAATCAATAAGTTCGGCTTTGGTCATCGGCCAAGGTGCATCGCTTAAATATGAGGCCAATTCTAATGTCCAATACATAATATTAAATTTTTTGCAAAAATAGAAAATTAGATGACAAAAAAAAGCTTTTTGTGCCTGATTTTCAATAAACTTTGATTTTAGAATAAATAATTTACCTCATAATCAAAAGCAATTTCTCAAAAACCATTCCACGAAAGTTTTTATGCCATTTTGAAAGTTCGTTTCCGGCGCATATCCCAAAAGTTTTCTAGCTTTAGAAATGTCGGCACTTGTTCTTTTTACATCGCCTTGCTGCAGCGGAAGTTGATTAAGTTTTGCTTTTAATTTTAAAGCATTTTCTAAAGTGGAAATCATTTCCTTTAATGTAATGACTTCACTCTCACCAAGATTGATAATTTCATAAACATTTTCATTTTCCTCTAAATAATTAATGGATTTTAAAACACCGTCGATAATGTCATCAACATAAGTATAATCTCTCGCCGTCGAACCATCGCCGAAATAGGGGATTTCTTGATTCTCAGTCATCAATTTTGCAAATTTATGAATCGCCAGATCTGGTCTTTGTCGCGGTCCGTAAACAGTAAAAAACCGTAACTGGATCATATCAATACTGTACAAAGATTGGTAAACATGCCCAATTACTTCGACACATTTTTTAGTTGCTGCATATGGTGAAATTGGATGATCTACATTATCAGTTTCTGAAAAAGGTATTTTATCATTATTTCCGTAAACGCTGGAGGAAGAAGCGCAAACAAACTTTTTTACATTAAATTTTTGACACAATTGAAACAGATGTTGCGTTCCTTTAATATTCACTTCTTGGTATTCCAAAGGTCGCTCAATAGAAGGTCTTACACCCGCTAAAGCTGCAAGATGGATAATTAAATCTATTTTATTTGATTTAAATATTTCCTCTAAACCTTCATAATCTCTGATATCCTGAAAATGAATTTGGTAGTTTGCAGAACTTACTTCAGATTGCAATTTTTGAATATCCGAAAGTTTATTGGTGAAGGTAAAATCTATAAATTTCCCAACCGATTCCAGCGTATTTTTTATTTTAATTTGATAGTTATAAAAATCATCAAAATTGTCAATGTTAATGACAGAATGTCCTTTTTTAAGTAAATTTTCTACCAAATGAGAACCGATAAAACCGCTTCCGCCCGTTACAAGGTAATTCATATTTTAAATTCAAATAACAAAATTAAGCAAACAAAACGTAAAACGATTGCGCTTTAAAATTCTTATTTTTACAAAAATAATTTAAATGAAATCGCCATTACCAAAATTCAAAAACATAAACCGATGAAGGTTGGCGATACCATATGACCTTAAAAAATATATATTTACATATGAAATTCTCCGGGCAACTGTTAAAAATGATCACTGAAAATGGAAAACCCATTCAATATTACCTAAATCTTTCGGGTGATATGATTCACGTTAATCAATTATTTAATAGAAAAATCAGTCTTAAACATATTGGTTATGAATGCGTAAACTGCGGAAGTGAGCAAAAAGTTTTTCGCATGGGATTTTGCAAAAAATGTTTTTTTGAGTCGCCTTACGCCAGTGAAACCATTATCCGACCTGAACTTTCTACTGCACATTTGGGAATTGGCGAACGGGATTTAGCCGTTGAAGAAAGTATCCAACTAAAACCACATGTCGTTTATTTGGCCTACACCGGCGACGTGAAAGTTGGCGTGACGAGAGAATCTCAAATCCCAACAAGATGGATTGATCAAGGCGCGACTTTCGCCTTAGAGATTGCGCGGACGGAAAATCGTTATGAAGCCGGTATGATTGAAGTGGCGATGAAAGAGCATTTTGCGGATAAAACCAATTGGCGAAAAATGCTGCAGGATGATTTTGAAGGCGATTTAGATTTAAAAGATTTCAGAGAAAAAGTACGCGACTATTTTCCAGAAGAATTCAAAAATTTCTATTTCAATGAAGGCCAAGTCGAGCGTTTGGATTTCCCTTATGAAGCGCCGGAAAAAATCACGTCTTTTACTTTAGATAAAAACCCAGAATTTGAAGGTGTTTTAAAAGGAATTAAAGGACAATATCTTTATTTTGAAGGTGGGAATTTTATAAATGTGAGAGGTCATGAAGGTTATGTGGTGGAGTTGGAGGTGGAATGAAATTAAAGGATTAAAGGATTGAAAAAATTATTTTCCATTCAAAAAGTATTTTTATTGTTTATAGCATTTGTAATTAGTGTTATTTACATAAATATTTATAAATTGGAAATACCGAGAAAGTATTTATTTATGATAAATTTTTTTTACTTTACACCAAGTTTTATACTCTTTTTAGTTTTTTATATTTTTAAAATAAGAAATAATAGAGGAAAAATTTTTGTCATTTTTCCTCTATTAACTTTATTATTATTTTTAACAATTTTTATAATAAAATTGATACGTAATTATTTTAGATAAACCGTTCCAAAACACCCGTCAACCGATTCACGTCATGCACGCCACTTTCTTTATAAAGTAATTCCCCCTTTTTAAAAACCGCCAAAGTTGGAACACCTCGAACGCCATATTGTGAAGCGATCGCAGGATATTGGTCGATGTCAATTTTTACAATTCTGGCTTTATCGCCTACATTTTCCTTCACCGTTGTCAAAACTGAAGACTGCACTTTGCACGGTTGACACCAAACGGCAAAAAAATCGATTAAAACCGGACGTTCAGATTGTATCAATTCTTGAAATTTTGTTGACATGAGAGTAGAAGTTAGAAATTGGACTTTAGAAATTAGATAGAAGATTTTGACAATTTATTTCTTTTCAGCAAATGGAACATTGCAATTTCCACTAGCGCAACCCAGTTTAAAGACAGCCATTCCGGCGTAATACAAACCGATTAAACCCATCCACCAAACCTGGTCTTTGACCGCTAAAAGAATAAAAAAGAGACCGCCAACCAAATAAATAATGCGGCGCAGATCCCAGGAAATTAAATACTTTTTCATTTGTTACTTCTTATTTTAATATTTTTTGTTCTAAACTGTTCCAGCCACCGCCATTATGAACTTCGATAAACCCATTTTTTTCAAGCATCGATTTTGCAGAAGCACTTCGCATTCCACTGGCGCAGCAGGTAATAATTGGTTTGCTTTTATCTAATTTATTCAAATTTTGTGATAAATTTTGAAGCGGAATATTTGTAGAATTTTTAATGTGCCCACCGCTAAATTCAGTTTCTGTACGCACATCAATAATTTGCGCACCGTTGTTCATCAATTCTGCAAAACTGACCGAATTGCCACCGAAAAGATTTTTAAAAAATTCTAACATCGTTTTAGTTTTAATTATCGCTTATTAAATTAATAAAGCGTATTTATTTTTTCTTTAAACTTATAAATAACTCACTTCCATTTCTTTCAGGAATACTTTTCAGAGATTCTTCCATTTTTAAAATCTCAAAATATTTTTTGAAGAGAAACGTATATTCGGCCAAACTTCCACCAAACGGCGGGCCTTTTTGCTCAAAATTTCTATTAAATAAAAGTCCGATAATTTTTCCATTTTCGGGGAGCAAATCAGCGGCTTTTTTCACGTATTTACTTCTGTCAATTGTTGGGATCGCACAGAAAAAAGTTTGCTCAATCATAAAATCATATTCCCCTTCATGTTGAAAAAAATCGCCACAAAAGATTTTCACTTCTTTATTTCCTTTAAATTTTTCCTTTAAAATCTCACACGCTTTTGGCGAAATATCAATAATAGAAATATCTGAAAAACCTTCTTTTAAAAGAAATTCCGCTTCATAAGCATTTCCACAACCTGGGATTAAAATCTTACTGTTTTTATCTGAAACTTTTTTAAGATAATCTAAAATTGCCGGTGAAGCGCAACCGATATCCCAACCAATTTCTTGCTTTTGCCATTTGTCTTCCCAATAATTCTGAGCTAAAGATTCGCCTTTTTTTAAAGTGCCACAACTGATTATATCTTTCAATTTATAATTCTTGAGTTAATAAAAATAGATTTTCATCCATTAAACCTGTCACTTCATGTTGTTCATTTAGTGGAATTTCATACGTGTCAAATGTTTTAAAATGGTGGTTTTGATTCTCGATAGAAAAATTAATTTCTCCTTTCAAAACGATTAACATTGTCGGAACGCTTGCTTTATGTTTTTGTAAAACACCATTTTTTCCAAGTGCAACAGAAAATTGTTTTACTTTTTTAGTTTTCTGGATAATGGTAACTTCAGGTTTATCCGTCCAGTTTATTTTTTCTGTGATGTTCATTAGATTAGAAATTAGACATCTATATTTTACTAAAAATTAAAGCGTTTTCGATTGACAGACAAAATCACTTTGTGGTAAAGTAGTTTCTTTAATCTTGGCAAAACCGCCATCAATTTCTGAGAAATTTCTGATGCCGTGAGATTGTAAAATACTTGCCGCGATCATACTTCTATAGCCGCCCCCGCAATGAAGAAAAAAATGTTCGTCTTTATTCACGGTTTTTAGCCATTCGCTGATGTTTGAAAGTGGTCTGCTGAACGCCTCATCAACATGTGATGCATTGTATTCACTTGGTTTTCGCACATCGATTACTTTAGAATTTTCATTAAATTCACTTTCAAATTCCTTTGCCGAAATTCGATTTATCTTGTCTATTTCTTTGACTGCATTTTTCCAGGAAATGAAACCGCCTTTTAAATAACCAATTACATTATCAAAACCAACTCTGGACAATCTTGTAATCACTTCTTCTTCAGAATTTTCATCAGAAACTAACAAAATTGGTTGCTTCACATCTACGATCATCGAGCCAACCCAAGGTGCAAAATCACCTTTTATACCAATGTTTATAGCGTTTGGAACAAATCCTTTTGAAAAATCTTCTGCACTTCTTGTGTCTAAAATAAGTGCGCCAGTTTCTTCTGCAACCAACTCAAAATCTTCCACAGAAATTGGATTTTTACCTTTTTTTAAAACACTTTCGAAACTTTCGTAGCCACTTTTATTCATCGCCACATTCATGCCGAAATATTTCGGTGGTGCAGATAAGCCATCTAAAACTTCCGCAATAAAACTTTCTTTATTTGGCTGATTTAAAGCATAATTTGTTCGTTTTTGATTTCCCAAAGTATCGACCGTTTCTTTCTGCATATTTTTTCCACACGCAGAACCTGCGCCGTGAGCAGGAAAAACAGTAACATCGTCTGCTAAAGGCATAATCTTCGTTTGCAAACTGTCATAAAGCATTCCAGCCAGATCTTCCTGCGTCATACTTCCAATTTTCTGCGCTAAATCTGGCCTTCCAACATCGCCCAAAAACAAAGTGTCACCCGAGAAAACAGCAGTTTCTTTTTCGTTTTCATCAATTACCAAATAAGTACAACTTTCTAAAGTGTGACCCGGTGTGTGCAGCACTTTTATTTTAATTTTTCCAAGATGAAAAATCTGTTCATCTTTTGCCACAATTATTTCAAAATCTGTTTTTGCGGTTGGTCCATAAACAATTGATGCGCCAGTTACTTTGGCTAAATCAACATGACCTGAAACGAAATCTGCATGAAAGTGAGTTTCAAAGATATATTTCAATGTCACATTATCTTTTTTTAAACGATTGAGGTAAGGACTAATTTCACGCAAAGGATCCACAATTGCGGCTTCATTTTCAGAAACGATGTAATAGGCGCCTTGTGCTAAACAACCTGTGTATATTTGTTCTATTTTCATTTTATTTTTTTAAAAATCAATCTTGAGAGGCAAGTTATGTACTATCACTGCACATCTAAAATTTTCAATTCATTTTCACCCATTTTAAAAGTATCACCGACGTTCTTTTGCTGGATTTTTTTAAATATAGGCGCTTGTTCTGAAAAACAAATCACTTCTTTTCCGTTAAATTTGAAGTTAGCTGTAGAGACACCCACGAAAAAATAAAATTTATCGGTTTCTATGACGCTTCCACGCTCTATCTTGTCTGTGATTTCTTCCGATAGATTTTGTAGAAAATTTAAATCTTGCTTTGATGAGCGCAAAAATTGCTCAAATCTCAATTGCATTTCTTTTGCCTGAGCTTGGCTAGAAAAGTCCTGTGAATCTAAGGTAGAATCCTCATCTAAATCAGATGCTTTACGGAAACGTTCCACGTTTACTTTAAGGTTTTCTATAATTTTTCCTTGCTCTTCAATTATTTTATCTAAAAGTTTTTTCTTTTCCATGTTTCTCTTGTTAATTAACAAAATTAATGAATTATAAATTAGAAAAAACTCACGTAAATTTTAAAATAGATCATCAAATAAAAAAAAGTAGATCCGGTTTAAACTTATAAAAAAATACGTGACACTTGCGGCGAAAAGTAATTTTCATGATTTTATTTATTTTGTCTAAATTTAAACTTTGAAAAATCATAAAGGTGGCTGGTAAAGAAAAATTTATCCAAGAACTTACAACCAAATATACCACAAAAGGTGATTTCATAACCTTGGGAAAATTACCCGATCATTGAATGTTATGACGCAGGACAGCTAATCCAAAATTTAGGAATTGGTGAAGCATTTATTACGGCTTTAGACGAAAAAGGAATTCCTACGCCGTCAGTTGCAACTTATTTAATTTCACCAGAAAGTAGAATGGACGTTTTATCAGACGCCGAAGTTGCAACGCTAACGAGTCAGTCTGCATTGGTTCAAAAATATGAACAAACAGTAAATAAAGATTCTGCATATGAAATGTTGACAAGCAGAATGGAGCAAGCTGTGCAAGCCGTCGCGCCAGAAGTTAAAGTCACGATGGCAAAAACGCAACCCAATATTTTTCAGGAAGTAATAGGAAGTCGTGCCGGATAAAATTTTATGTCCACTTTAGCAAGAGAAGGCGCGAAATTTGTGTTGGGAATGATCACAGTAAAAAGAAGATAGAAATTTAATTTTAAAAAAAATACCAGTCTGAAATTTAGATTTAATTTTTCAGATTTTAAAGAAAATAATGTATTCAATTATAGATATAGAAAGCAATGGCGCTGCCTTTCGGGAAGAACAAATCACAGAAATCGCCATTTATAAATTCGATGGGCATCAGGTTTTAGACCAGTTTATTTCGATGGTAAATCCGCAAAGTGAAATTACACCTTTCGTACAGAAATTAACGGGAATCACCCAAAATATGGTACGAACGGCGCCGAAATTTCATGAAATTGCGAAAAGAATTGTTGAGATAACTCAAAATACAACCGTCGTTGGTCATAATGTAGATTTTGATTACAGAATGTTGCGGCAATCATTTTCCGCTTTGGGATTTGAATTTGAACGTGAAACCATCGACACAATTCCACTTGCAAGAAAATTAATTCCTGAAGAAAAAAGTTATTCTTTAAGCAAACTTTGCAAATCCATCGGCATTCCTTTAACGGAAAAACACCGCGCAGGTGGCGATGCGAGAGCAACTTTAGATCTGTTTAAATTACTCATGCTGAAAGACCAATCCGCAGAAATTATTCAAAAACAACAGGAAGAAGCGCGCTCAAAAACTTTTTTAAATAAAATAAAAAAATTGACGGAAACTCTGCCTTCGAAGAAAGGTTTGGTTTACTTTCAGGATGAAAACGGAAAATTACTTTATCTAGATTATGTCACAGATTTGTATAGGATTTCAAAAAATATTCTGAATTCTAAGGCTAAAAAGTGGTACCATATTCAGCAATTATCAGAGCAGATTAATTATGAATTGGTTGGAAATGAAGTTCTTGCGAGAATTTTAATGCTTAATAAAAAAATCACAAAAGATAATCGTGCATTATTTGGATTGTTTTATATCAATGAAAAATTCAGCATAAAAAGATTGACTTCTGTAAAAAAAATAAAACCATTATTAAAACTGAAATCCTTTTCGCAGGCCTCAAAAGTGTTGAAATATGCGGAAGAAAAAGCAGAATTTAAGGATTTTGAAAACTTCAATTCTATTATAAATTTAGAAAACCGTAATGAATTGTGGATTTCGGAAGGCCGAACTTTAGGCGAAAAATCCTTTATGATAATTGAAAATGGACTTTTAACAGGTTTCGGTTTTTATGAATTATACCACCAAATAAAATCTTGGGAAATGATAAAAAAACTTAAAATTGATATTTCTTTTGAGCCGAAACTTATGGAAAATTATATGAAATTGGGACTTTTGAAAAATTATTTTGAAATAATCCCACATCCAAAAAAAAATGAAATTGCTAAAGAGTAATAAAGTCCATTTTCTAAATAGTTCATTATTCAATAAAAAAAATTATTTTTGTCAAAAATTTAACTGAAATAAAATGAAGGTTCACACATCTATAAAAAAGTTTGCGGCAAAAGGGAAAAAGTTTTTCTCTAAAGCAATCTTCGTAGATTAAGAGCCAATATTTAATAATATTTGTAAAGCAGGCTCTTTTGTAGCCTGCTTTTTTAATTTAAAAAACAACCTCATGACAGATAAAACCTTACTTAAAATCGCACAGGAATTCAGCACGCCAACCTATGTTTATAATGCAGAATCTATCAAAACACAATATCAAAAACTAACAGATTCTTTTACGAAGAATACCCGTTTCTTTTATGCTGCGAAGTCTTTAACCAATATTAATATTTTAAAATATATTAAAAATTTAGGCGCTTCGTTAGATTGCGTTTCCATTAGTGAAGTAAAGTTGGGATTAAAAGCGGGGTTTACGGCTGATCATATTTTATTTACGCCAAACTGTGTAGATTTCACAGAGATTGAAGAAGCAGTTGCGCTTAAAGTTCACGTCAATATTGATAATATTTCTATTTTAGAGCAATTTGGTACAAAATACGGAAATTCTTATCCCATTTTTGTGCGTATTAATCCACATATTTTTGCAGGTGGTAATTATAAAATTTCGACGGGACATATTGATTCAAAATTTGGGATTTCTATTCATCAATTAAGACATATTGAACGCGTTATAAAATCTACAAATCTACGCGTAGAAGGACTTCACATGCACACAGGAAGCGAAATAAAAGACGTGGACGTTTTTGTGCAGGGTTTAGAAATCTTGTTTGAAATGTCAGAAAATTTTCCAGATTTGAAATATCTCGATATGGGAAGTGGTTTTAAAGTGCCTTATCAAGATGGTGATCTAGAAACGGATGTAAAATCTTTAGGTAAAAAAGTGGAAAAAGCCTTGTCTGATTTTAATAAAGAGCAAGGCAAAAAACTCGAACTTTGGTTTGAACCGGGAAAATTTTTAGTGAGTGAAAGTGGTCATTTTATTGTGAAATCAAATGTAATTAAGCCAACAACGGCGACCACTTTCGTTGGTGTTAATTCTGGGTTTAATCATTTAATTCGTCCAATGTTTTACGATTCTTACCACAAAATAGAAAATCTTTCTAATCCAAAAGGTGCAGAAAGAATTTACACGGTAGTCGGAAATATCTGTGAAACCGATACTTTTGCGTGGGATAGAAAAATAAATGAAGTGCGTGAAGGCGATGTTTTGGTTTTTAGAAATGCCGGCGCTTATGGTTTTGAAATGAGTTCTAATTTTAACTCCCGTTTAAAACCGGCGGAAGTTCTATGGTTAGACGGAAAAGCGCATCTTATTAGACGGAGGGACGAGTTTGAAGACTTATTGAGAAATCAGATTGAGGTTATTTAAACATGAAAAAAAGTATAATACTTTTCTTTTTAATTTCAGTTCTAGGTTTCTCGCAAGAAAATGGCATTTATCTATATCCTGCTGGACAAGTAGCTTATTTTGGAGGAAAACAACAGATGTATAAAGATTTACATAAAAATTTGGTGGAACATAATTTTGAAAAATGCAAAGACACACTTCAGCATTTTAAAGTTGCGCTTATTATTAAAAAAGATGCGTCTATTTCAATAATTAGAAATACAGACGATTCCTTAGCAATTGCCCAAAATAAATGCGCTTATGATCTTGCAAAGAAAGTTCTTCCTTATTTGAAAAATTGGAAACCAGCCATTTATCAAAATCAAAAAACAGCAGCGATTTATGAATTCGATTTTATTCCTAATGATTTATTTGAAAATTATGAAGAAGACTACATAGGAATTCCTATTCAAAAAAATCAAGTTCGTTTTCCTGGCGGAATTAATGAATTTAGGAATAAATTTTCAAAAGAGTTTAATCTTTCAGGTTTAGATTCTAACGAAAAAATAAATTGTCAAATAAAATTATCAGTTAATAGTAAGGGTGAAATGTTTGATATAAGTGCTAACTCGACACCACATAATTCAGATTTCGAAAAAAGTTTACTTTCTGCTCTAAAGAAAATAAAAACAAAGTGGATTATTCCTAAAGGTTATGATCTTTCTAAAAAACCATTTAACTTCACATTAAATTTCAATTTACAATCGCAATAAATTACCTGCCATTCTGTCCTAATTTTTCTATCTTTGCAACTTGAATTTAAAATCTAAAATTCAAAATTTAAAATTTTTAGAAGTGCAGGAAAAATATATAGACGAAACTAAACAGGGCGAAGCCTACGCAATAGCAGAAAAACCTGGGAACGGCAAGAAATTATTCTTGGAAAGTTACGGTTGCCAGATGAATTTCTCAGATTCTGAAATAGTGGCTTCTATTCTAAATGACCAAGGTTACAACACGACTTTAAATGTAGAAGAAGCAGATTTAATTTTATTAAATACCTGTTCAATTCGTGAGAAAGCTGAGCAAACCGTGAGGATGCGTTTGGCGCAGTTCAAAAATTTAAAGAAAGAAAAACCGAGCATTACAGTTGGTGTTTTGGGTTGTATGGCAGAACGCTTGAAAACCAAGTTTTTAGAAGAAGAACAATTAGTAGATCTAGTTGTCGGTCCTGATGCTTACAGAGATTTACCAAATCTTTTGAAAGAAACGGACGATGGAAGAGATGCGATAAACGTGATTCTTTCCAAAGAAGAAACGTACGCAGATATCAATCCCGTTCGCTTGGGCGGAAACGGCGTCACTTCTTTTGTGACAATTACAAGAGGTTGCGATAATATGTGCACATTTTGTGTCGTTCCTTTTACCAGAGGTCGGGAGAGAAGCCGTGATCCGCATTCTATTTTAGAAGAATGTAAAAATTTAGCCGAAAACGGCTATAAAGAAATCACACTTTTAGGTCAAAACGTCGATTCTTATTTATGGTTTGGCGGCGGTCCGAAAAAAGATTTTAATAAAGCATCAGAAATGCAACAAGCAACAGCCGTTAATTTCGCGCAATTACTTGGAATGGTTGCAGTTGCGGTTCCGGAATTACGCATCAGATTTTCAACTTCTAATCCGCACGATATGTCGGAAGATGTTTTTCACACGATTGCAAAACATGATAATATTTGTAATTACGTTCACCTTCCTGTGCAAAGTGGAAGCAACCGGATTTTAGAAAAAATGAATCGCCAACACACGCGCGAAGAATATTTACATTTAATAAAAAGAGCCAAAGAAATTATTCCAGATGTTTCATTTTCACAGGATATGATGGTTGGTTTTTGCACCGAAACTGACGAAGATCACCAGCAAACTTTGAGTTTAATGCGTGAAGTAGAATTCGATTACGGTTATATGTTTTCCTACTCAGAACGTCCTGGAACGCCGGCCCACAAAAAAATGGAAGATGATATTCCAGCAGATTTAAAACAAAAAAGATTAGCCGAAGTCATTGCTTTACAAGGAGAATTATCCCGAAAAAGAATGGAAGGTTATTCCGGAAAAGTCCATCAGGTTTTAATTGAAGGCGTTTCTAAAAAGAATAAAAACCAATGGAAAGGCCGGATCTCACAAAATGCAGTTTGCGTTTTTGATATGTTAGAAGGTCAGAAATTAGGGGACTTTGTTGATGTTTTTGTCCATGGAAATACTCAAGGCACACTTTTAGGAGAAACGGTTTTATAGTTTGGGCAGACAATTGACTTTGTCGAAGGCTTACTTATTATTTATGCAGCATTTCCGCCTTCCGTTCCCACTTTTTTCTATTCCGCTTTGCTACATAGAAAAAGAGTTTCACTCAAGTCGGGCTGCAATTTTTGCGAGAAATCAATATAGTTTTTATAAAATTATTAGACGAGAATATTTAGAAAACACATTGTAATTTTACATTATACAAAAAAGATAAATGACAGATTTACAATCCATAAAAACGCGATTCGGCATTATCGGAAATTATCCGGTTCTTAATCGTGCTTTAGAAAAAGCCGTGCAAGTTGCGCCAACTGATATTTCAGTTTTAGTGATGGGAGAGTCTGGAGTTGGAAAAGAGTTTATTCCAAAAATAATCCACGGTGAATCCCGTAGAAAACACCAACCTTATATTGTCGTAAATTGTGGTGCAATCCCAGAAGGAACCATAGATTCGGAACTTTTTGGACATGAAAAAGGCGCTTTTACTGGCGCAACCTCTACCAGAAAAGGTTATTTTGAAGTCGCAGATGGCGGTACAATTTTTTTAGATGAGGTTGGCGAATTGCCATTGCAAACGCAAGTTAGACTTTTAAGAGTTTTAGAAAGTGGCGAGTTTTTTAAAGTTGGTTCTTCATTAGTACAAAAGACGAATGTGAGAATTGTGGCCGCAACCAATGTTAATATGATGAGCGCCATTACAAACGGAAGATTTCGGGAAGATTTGTATTACCGATTGAACACTGTTCAAATCGATATGCCTGCTTTGCGCGAAAGAAAAGGCGACATTCATTTGCTTTTTAGAAAATTTGCCATAGATTTTGCTGAAAAATACAGAATGCCAGAATTAAAATTGACCGATGACGCGGTGAATTATTTAGAAAATTTTCCATTTCCTGGAAATATTAGACAATTAAAAAATTTGGTAGAACAAGTGACTGTTGTTGAGCAAAATAGAGAAATTAATGCGGTGAAATTAGCAGAATATATTCCGGTGCTGAACCAACTTCCTGCGGTGATTCAGAAAAACAATAATTCATCCGGGTCTTCGTCAGAATTTAATTCCGAACGCGACATTATGTATAAGATTTTGTTTGATATGAGGACTGATCTAAATGATTTAAAATCTTTAACTTCAGAACTTATTAAGAACAGAACAAGCGAAGATTTTAGCAATCAGGAAAAAAATCTTATTAATAGAATTTATACTTCGGAGGCTCCGCCACAAAATTCCAATTCTTTGCTTTATTTTGAAAATTCCAAAAATACCGGCAATTTTAACAATCAAAATTCACAGCAAAAGGAAGCAGAAGATTATCACGATGTAGAAGATATTGAAATTGAAGAGCCAAAAACCGATTCACTTTCACTTCAAAATAATGAACGCGAACTTATTGTGAAAGCTTTAGATAAGCACAAAGGAAGAAGAAATAAAGCTGCGAGCGAACTTGGAATTTCCCAGAGAACGCTTTATAGAAAAATAAAACAATATAATTTAGAAGAATAAGGATGGAAGTAAGACTAAATATTAAACCAATCGATTTTAACTTCGGCGATTATCTAAGCCAGGGTTTTGAAATTTTGAAGAAGAATTATGGTAAATATCTTGGTGCTTTTTTAATAACCATTTTAATGACTATTATTCCTTTTTGTACATTATTGGCTTTTGGAAATTTTTATAAATTTTGTCATAAAACCTTTAATGGGGAACCAGCGGAAGCTTCGGATATTTTTAATTTTGAGGATTTTCTTATCTACTTTTATTTACAGTTGATCATTTTCGGGGCAGTTATCGTTTTTGAAATTCCCCTCTTATTAATCATTTTCCTTTCACATCAAACTTCAGAATCTTTCAGTTTTTTAATTCCAATTTACGCTCTCTCATTAGTTATATTTAGTTTTTATTTTATTATAAAAGGCTTTTACATGCCAGCGCTAATATCTGTGGCAAATGTTAAAGATATTAAAACAGCTTGGAAGATGTCTCAAACTATGACCAATGGAAATGCGTGGAATATTCTGCTTTTCGCTTTCGTAATAAGTTTTTTAAGTCAAATTGGAATTATACTGTGTTTTATTGGGGTTTTGCTAACTTTACCGTACAATTATGTTTGTCAGTTTTTAGCTTATGAGGATGCGATCAAACAGATTCAATTTGACGAAATAAAAGAAATAGGAACAATTTAAAATTGATTATTTAATGATAAATATTTTCAATAAAAATAATTTACAATTAAAAAAAAGTAATCGTTCTAAAGCATTTTTGCTTTTACCGTTTGCATTCTTACTTATCAACTGCTATAGTTTCACAGGTTCATCACTAAGCCCGGAGACGAAAACTGTTCAAATTAATGATTTCCCAAATAATGCGGCTTTGGTAAATCCAAATTTAGCACAGCAATTTTCAACTGATTTGCAAAACAGGTTTTTGCAGCGTACAACTTTAAAGGGAACAAAAACCAATCCTGATATTTTAGTGGAAGGGTCAATTACAAATTACAGTATTTCACCGACGACGATATCAACTTCCGTGAATGCACCTGGCGGCGTTTTGCAAGCTGCGCAGAATAAATTGACAATTACTGTGCAAGTTCACTATGAAAATCATGTGAAAGGTGAAGAAGCAAAAAGTTTTGATAGATCGTATTCTGATGAGGCTGTATTTAGCAGTGGTCTAGATATCAATCAGATAGAAACTACACAAGTAAAGTTGGTAAATGATCGCATCATCAATAAAATTTTTAATGACATTGTAGCCAATTGGTAATGAATAACAGACTTTTAGAAATAGTAAAAAATCCTGACTTATTAAGTTTTAACGATATTGAAATTCTTGAAAAAGAAATTTCAAAAAACCCTTACATTCAAAGTTTTCGGGCACTTCAGTTGTTGGCGACACATCGTTTTAAAGGAGAAGATTTTGCTGCGAAATTATCAGAAACGGCAGCATTCACAACGGATAAAAAAATTTTATACCAACTAATTCATCAGAAGAAAATTGAAGAAAAGTTAAGCGTCGAAGATTTAAATACAATTAATACGAATATACATTCAGAAAGTTTAGTGGAAAAAGATGAACTTTCAAAAGTTGAAAAATTGATTGCAACGCCAGAGACAAGATTTCAGGAAATAGAAATTGAGCAGTTTAATTTACCGAATGAGGTTTTTATTGACGGGGAATTGAACCGAATTTTATTTGAAGGTGAAGAAGATTTTTTAAATGAAGAGACGCTGTCAATCGATTTGGAAGCAACGCAAGAATCTGGAAAAATTGTGATCGCAAGTACAGAGGCAAATTCAGGGGAATTTGCACATACGACACATAAGTTTACTTCGGAAACTATTATTAAGGAAGAAAAAATAAAAAATGAAGACGTTATTTTGGATAATTCAGCCGAACTAAGTTTTCATGGAATTGATAAAAATATTCAAGTTGAAGATGAGATCATCAATGAAAAGCAATCGTTAAGTTTAAAACAGATAGAAACTGTTTCACAGGATTTTGATGCAACAATCAGGATATTTACAACTGAAACCTTTATTAATGAAGATGCTATAAAATCTGAAGAAAAAATTATTGAAAGTGGTGCTGAACTTAGTTTTCATGGCGAATCAGAATTTCTCCCAAATGTAAAAATTAAAATTAAGGCAGAAGTTGTACCATATTTCAAAGCTGAAAATAAAATGAGCAAGCACGAAGCTGAAATACAGAAATTAATTGCTGAAGTGGAAGCTAAAATGAAAAAATCTTCAGTAAAAAATGTTGTGAATGAAGATGATTTAATAGAAAATCATTCCTTAAATTATACTGGTATTTCTAATGAAGAACACGAAGAAAAAGTTCTGGAAAATCAAAAAAATGAAGATAATTCTAAAGTAGAAGTTGAAAAAAATGAGGTTGTTTCATCTTGGAAAGCAATTGATTTTTCTACTAAAAAGTCAGTTTTTAGAAATAATGAAATTTCAGAAAAAACTGAATCTTCAGTTGAAAAAGAGGAGTTAATTGAGGAAAAACTAGAAGAAATTCAGAAAAATCCAAATGAACTAATAATTTCAAATGAAGAAAAAGTTATTGATTCAGAAACTGCTGAAAAAATTAACGAAAACTCTTTAGATGAAGAAATCAGCAATGTTCCTGTGTTCATAAATACTTGGCAAACTTGGTTAAAATTAAATCCAGAAACACCGGTTATAAAAGAAAATATCAGGCAAAAAGCCATTGAAAGCTTTATTGAAAGAGAGCCGAAAATCTCTAAATTAAAAGAGGAATCGAGTTTTATTATAAAAGATAAAGGCGATAATATTTCTCATCTGATGACGGAAACTTTAGCAAATTTATACTTAGACCAAAAACTCTATTCCAAAGCGCAAAAAGCCTTCGAACTTTTAATCGAAAAAAATCCCGCAAAAGCAGATAGTTTTAACGAAAAATTATTGAAAATTAAGGAGCTGCGAAATCAAAAGTTTTAGTTATTATTTCTTTTTTAAGTTGCAAAGTTTTGAAAAATTGGCTTCAATTTCGTTAAAATGATTTGGTTTTGTAGGCGAAATATAAAATAACATCGCTGAGGAATTTTCTCCAAATGCAGTTTTAAATTCAGATTTATTTAGACGGAATGACTCACGCAACAATCGTTTAATACGATTTCTGTCGACCGCTTTTTTGTAAAATCTTTTCGAAACGGAAACGCCGAATTGTAGTTGTTGTGACAGATTTTCCTTTAAAAAAATAATCCGCAAATTGCCACAAGTTTGCCATTTTCCTTTTTCAAATAAAAGTGCAATTTCTTTTTTTTGTTTTAATTTTTCTTCCTTTGAATAGCCAAATTCCTTCAAAATCAGTTTTCTTTTTCTATTAAATAATTAATGACTTCTGCAGCAGCAAATAAACCAAAAAGGGCGGGAATATAACTGATCGTGCCGTAAAAAGATTTTTTATAATTTGCACCATCTGTTAAATGTAAACTTTCTTCTTCCTGTATTTCAGTCGAAAATACACACCGAATTCCCTTATCAATTTTTTCTTTTTTCAAACGTTTTCTCACTTGTTTTGCTAAAAAACAATGATTTGTTTTACTGATGTCTCGTACGATAATTTTACTCGGATCTAATTTTCCGCCTGCTCCCATGCAACTTATGATCTTGGTTTTATTTCTTTTTGCTAATTTTAGTAATTCTACTTTCGGACTTAAGCTGTCGATACAATCAACAACGTAATCAAAGTTTTGATCATCAAATAAAGCCATCATTTCTTCAGGATTAAGAAAACGATTGATCTTTATAATATTTATCTCTGGGTTAATATCTTGTAAACGCGCTTCCATCACATCTGCTTTTTCTTTCCCAAGTGTAGAATGAAGCGCAGGAAGTTGCCGATTAATATTCGTTAGATCTACGGTATCTCCATCTACAATAGTTAAACTTCCCACGCCTGATCTCGCTAAAAATTCAGCTGCATAAGATCCTACTCCGCCTAATCCCACTACTAAGATATGTGCTTTTTTTAAAGAATTTATTCCATTTTTTGTTATTAGAAGTTCGGTGCGTTCAAGCCAATTTTTGTCCATAAAATCTAAATATTAATCCCTATTTTGTTGAGGTTTATTTGAATTATTTTGTTTAAATTTTCAAGTGATAAACTTTTTATTTCTGCTGCTTTTTGATAAATTAAACAAACGTCCATTTCTGACGCATCAGTTTCTAAGAAAAATTTATCCAAAGGAATCGACTTAAAAAAGTCTTGCAAATCTACGTTTTGTAACAATGATTTCCCCAAACTAAAATAAAAACCTTTTACTAAAAGTTCATTTCCAACCGTTGATTTTTTATTAAAACCGTGAATAACCATTGGAACTTTTGCGATTTTTCTATAATTTAAAAGTTCGTGAAACTGCCGAACACAATGAATAATTAACGGTTTTTGTAAGTCGTTAGCTAAATAAATTTGTCGCGTAAAAACTTCTTTTTGTATTTGTAAATTTTTATCTGCCAAACTATCTAAACCACATTCACCGATTGCGACACATTTTTTATTTTCGGCAGTTTTTTTCAACCAAGACAATTGGAACTCAAAATCTTCTAAAATATCTTTTGGATGAATGCCCGCAGAAAAAATCGACTCGGGAATCTTTTCGCTAAAATCTAAATTATAAATTCCAAAATTTTCGTAAGAGTGATGGTGGAAATTAAAATTTCTCATCTACCAAAGATAAAAAAAGTAATATCAATTAAACAACCGTTTATTTTTATAACTTTACAGAAAGACCTTTAATGAAAAAAAAATTTACCGATAAACAAATTCATATTTTAGATGTTGCCGAGGAATTAATTGCCAAGAAAGGATTTGAAGGAACTTCTGTTAGGGATATTTCCACAAAAGCACAGATCAATGTGGCGATGATTTCATACTACTTTGGGTCTAAAGAAAAAATGATGTCTTATCTTTATCAATACCGTGTGCAACGGACAAAAGAAGGTTTTTCTGAGTTTTCTGAAACTATAAAAGAGGGTAGACCAGAAATGCAAATGAAAGAAATTGTGAAGTTTTTGATACATCAATTATTTAAATATAATTACTTCCACGGTTTTGTGACACAGGAACTTCGGCACACGGAACATTTAAAAGACGATCTTCTGGCCTTATATCAAATTTGTGCTAATAAAATAGATGAGGTGGTAAAAAAGGGACTGGTCAGTGGTGCGTTTATAAATATTCCCAAGTCTGAAGACATTCTCACTTTAGTTTTAGGCTCTACACTTTTTGTCATCAGAAATAGAAATTTTTATGAACTTTATATCAGAGAAACTGATGAAAACTACTTTGCGGCCGCTGAAAGAAAAGTGCAGGAAAATCTTTTGACCAGTGTTTTTGCACTTTTGGGATACACTGTACAATAAAAAAAGTTAAAATATCTTAAATATAATAGGATTGAGAAAAAAATTCTATTTTTGCAGATTGAAAGTTCAGAGCAGAAAAAACGCATTCTGACATACACCTTATGAAAAAATATATCATTATAATTCTTGCTTTATTTGTGGTAAGTTCTTGCAACAAGCTTCAGGATCAGGCCATGAAAAGTGCAGATAAAGAATTTATTCTAAAAGTGGCCAATCAAAAATTTGAGCAAAAAAAATGGAAAGATGCCTTAGTTTTATATGATCGCGTTGCTAATTTAGTGGCTGGGACAGACGAATTGCAAACCATCGCATATAAAACAGCTTATGCTAATTACTATGATAAAAACTATCGTTTAGCGGGACATCAGTTCAAAAATTTTGCGGTAAGATATACAGATGACCCTCGCCGTGAAGAAGCAGCTTATTTGTCAGCTCTGTGTTACTATCAGGATTCACAGGAATATAATTTAGACCAAACAAGTACAACTGCGGCAATAAATGAGTTACAAGATTTTTTAAATACCTATCCAAATTCAGAACGTTCTAAAAATATTGGACAGTTAATAGATGAGCTCTCTTATAAACTAGAATTTAAGGCTTATGAAAATGCACGTCAATACTTTAAAATGGCAGATTATAAAGCGGCAAACGTCACTTTTGAAAATGTTTTAAATGATTTCCCCGCGACAAAGTTAAAACCAAAAATTACCGATTACATTATGAGATCCCGGTATCAACTGGCAATGAATTCTATTTATGATTTGAAATCGGACAGGATTGATAATGCCCTGGCTTACACTGTAACTGTAGAAAAAGAATTGGCCGGATCGGAATATGCTGCTGATGCTTTGAAATACCGAGAAAATTTGAAAACTGAAAAGGAAAAATTCATCAAATTAAAGGCTGCAGTAGACACAAGAAATGTAGAGTTTGGAAAAAAGCAGAAAATTGCGGTTGATAAAATTGCTGCAGATCAAACACAGAAAGATCAAGCTAAAAATCAGGTGAAATCAGAAAATAAAGCCAATCAGACCTTAAGAGATAGTGCAAAACTTGCAACACCAAAGCCGGCGGCCACTTTTAAAATTAGAAGATAAATTGTATCTTTGCACACTTCAAATAAAATAAATATCTCAAAATGAGCATAAAAGATTCAAAAGCAGAATTAAGTACCGTAACTTACGATAAAGATAAAATAGAGAAAAAGGTTGATTCTATTTACGAAGCCATCGTAATTATGGGTAAAAGAGCCGAGCAAATTAATGCAGAAATCCGCTCTGAACTTCACGGTAAATTAGATGAATTTGCTGTTCATAATGCAACTTTAGAAGAGGTTTTTGAAAATAGAGAACAAATCGAAATTTCCAAGCATTACGAGAAATTAGCTAAACCAACATCAATCGCAATCAAAGAATGGTTAGATGATGAAATTTATTTCAGAAAAACAGAAGAGAAAATATAATTTTTACCGTTAAAAATTTACAATCACAAAAGTTCTGCTTTTGTGATTTTTTTTTATACCAATTTAAAGTTAATTTTAATTAAGTAATTTCGTATCACAGTTTTAAAATATGGCGTCACTTCAAGGCAAGAAAATAGTTTTAGGGATTTCCGGCGGAATCGCTGCTTATAAGATGAATTATCTGGTAAGGGATTTCATTAAACTTGGTGCAGAAGTTCAGGTGATATTATCGCCTTCCGCAGAGAAATTTGTTTCTAAATTAACGCTTTCAACTTTGTCTAACAATCCAGTTTTTTCTGAATTTTATGATGATAATGACGTTTGGAATAATCACGTTGAATTGGCGCTTTGGGCAGATCTAATTTTAATGGCGCCTTGCACAGCTAACACGCTTTCGAAAATGGTCAATGGAATGTGTGATAATCTTTTGCTCGCGGTCTATATGTCGGCGAAATCGCCTGTGTTTATCGCTCCGGCAATGGATTTGGATATGTATAGACATCCTTCAACTTTACAAAATTTAGAAAAAGCAGAAGATTTCGGGCACATAATAATTCCGGCAGAATTTGGCGAATTAGCAAGTGGCTTGGAGGGGCAAGGAAGATTAGCGGAAAATGAAACTATCTTAGGAACGATAAGCTCTTTTTTAGATATTAAAGAAACTTTAACTGGAAAAACGGTTTTAATAACTGCCGGACCAACTTACGAAGCAATTGACCCTGTGCGTTTTATAGGCAATCATTCTTCCGGGAAAATGGGTTTTGCATTGGCGGAAGAAGCTGCAAAACGTGGCGCAAAAGTGATTCTAATTTCTGGACCATCTGTTTTAAATACCGAAAGCAAAAATATTGATCTACACCGCGTAACTTCCGCAAAGGAAATGTTTACGAAAGTTTTTGAGTGTTATGCAAATGTAGACATCGCTATTGCGAGTGCGGCAGTGGCAGATTATGCACCAAAAGAAATTGCCAAAGACAAAATAAAAAAATCAGAAAACTCTATGACTTTAGAACTGGTGAAAAATCCTGATATTTTAAAATACATGGGAGAAAATAAGAACCATCAATTTTTAGTGGGTTTTGCTCTTGAAACCAATAATGAAGAAGCATATGCAAAAGAAAAATTGAGTAAGAAAAATTTGGACATGATTATTTTAAACTCACTTCAAGATGATGGAGCTGGTTTTAAAAAGGATACTAATAAAATTAAAATTTTGACTGCAAATGAAATCTTAGACTTTGATTTGAAATCGAAAAAAGCGGTCGCACAAGATATTTTGGACTTTATAGAAACGCAGATTTTGAAATAATTTAATTATATTTCCGTTTTAAAATTTAAAAAAATAAATGAAGAAATTTATCGCATTTTTCCTTTTAATTATTTTCTCAAGTTCTTTTCCAGCACAAGAATTATTGGCAAATGTACAAGTAAACTACAGCCAGATCGGTGGGAGTAACGTGCAGGTTTTTAAAACATTAGAAAAAAGTTTACGGGATTTTATAAATAATACCAGTTGGACCGGAAAAAAACTTCAAAACTTTGAAAAAATAAAATGTAATTTTTCAATTATTATTTCATCGCGTCCTGATAATAATTCATTTAAGGGCAGCATTGTTGTACAAGCAGTTCGCCCAACTTTTGACTCAACTTATGAAAGTCCGTTACTAAATCTTAATGATACTAATTTTGCTTTTACTTACACTGAGAATGAAAATTTAATTTTTAATGAAAGACAATTTTCTGGTAAAAATTTAATAGATGTCATTAGTTTTTATGTTTATACAGTTTTAGGATACGATGCGGATAGTTTTAAATCAAAAGGTGGCGAGGATTACTTTCAGAAAGCTCAAAAAATTTCACAAAATTCTCAAAATCAAAACTTTGCAGGTTGGTCGATAGTGGAGGGCCCGAAAACAAGAGCAGGATTAATTGATGGACTTTTAAATGAAAACAGTAACATTTTAAGAAATACTTTTTATGTATACCACCGTTCCGGCATGGATAATCTTAGTAAACAGGATCAAAGTGGCGCCAAGCAAAATATAGCAAATTCACTATTACAATTGAAAGCTTACGAAAATAACTTTCAGCTAAATTATCCTTTTAGTCTGTTTATTGATACTAAAAATGCCGAAATTTTTAATATCTTCAATACCAGTAACAATGGTTCGGTTAATATGAACGACCTTAAGACCATCATGTCAACTTTTGATCCTAAAGATATTGAGAGCAAGTGGAATGTTTGGAAATAGATTTTTCTTACCGCTTTCAAAAAACCATAAACTAACGACTTAATAAATGCTTGTAAGAATTTTCATCAAAAATTTTGCTTTAATAGACCATCTTGAAATTAATTTGCATGAAGGTTTACAAGTAATCACGGGTGAAACTGGTGCGGGAAAATCGATCATTTTAGGAGCGCTGAGATTAATTTTAGGAGAAAGAGCGGATGTAAAATCTATTTCAAATTATGAGTCAAAAAGCATTGTAGAGGCAGAATTTAAATTAAATGATAATTTTAAGAATTATTTTGAAGCACAAGATTTAGATTACGATTCACATACCATAATTCGTCGGGAAATTTTACCAACAGGTAAATCGCGTGCTTTTATTAATGATGTGCCGGTAACACTTGAGGTTTTAAAACAACTCTCTCAAAGGTTGATTGATATTCATTCTCAATTTGAAACTTCCAATATTTTTAACGAAGATTATCAGTTTAAAATTATAGATGGACTTTCTGAAAATAAGGATTTACTTCCGAATTATCAAAAGGAGTTCTCTGATTATTTAAAATTGAAAAGATATTTCGAAAATTTAAAAATCCAATTAAGGGAAGGAAATAAAGAAGCAGATTATAAAGATTTTCTTTTAAATGAATTGTTAGAAGCAGACCTTGATGAATTGAATTTTGATGAACTTCAGGAGCAACTAAATACTCAGGAAAATGCGGAACAGATCTCAGATAACTTAGCGCAATTTATTCAGGTTTTTCAGCAGGATGATGTGGGAATTTTTTCTCAATTATCTGATGTTCGTATTAAATTAAATAGAATTGCCCAACTTTCATCACAGTTTGAAAATCCACAACAAAGGCTTGAAGAAGTTTGGTTGGAGCTGAAAGATCTACTTCTTGAGTTAGAAAATGAAGGTGAAAATATTGATATTAATGGTGAATTACTGCAGGAATTAAATTTTAGATCCAATAAGATAAATTCTTTGTTTCTGAAACATAACGTGAATTCTGTGAAAGAATTGATAGCAATTAGAAATGAAATATCCGAAAACCAGTCTCAGTTTTTAGATTTAGAAAATGAGATTGATAAGACAGAAAAATCGCTTCAAAATTCAAAGAAAAATTTAGAAAAATCCGCAGAAAATTTAAGTGATAACAGAAAAAAAATTATTCCCGATTTTATAAAAAGAATTGAAGTTATAATTAAACAATTGGGATTAGAAAAAGCGAAAATTCAAGTTGAATTAAAAGAAACTGAGGCGTTATCAATTTATGGTAAAGAAAGTATGCAAATTTTATTTCAAGCGAATTCAGGCTTTCCTTTAAAGCCAATTCAAGAGGCGATTTCTGGTGGCGAAAGAGGTCGGGTAATGCTTTCCATCAAAAAAATAATGGCAGAAAATTCAGAATTACCAAGTTTAATTTTAGATGAGATTGACACAGGCGTTTCTGGTAAAATTGCCGAGGAAATGGGTAATGTGATGCAGGAAATGGCGAAAGATCTACAGTTAATTGTCATCACGCATCTTGCGCAAGTTGCCGCCAAAGGAAATAATAATTATAAAGTGGTAAAAGAAGATATTTCAGGCAAAACACAATCCAATATTATTCCTTTAAATGAGTCTGAAAAGCTGCAAGAAATTGCGCAATTGCTCTCTGGCAGTAAGATTACCGATGCTGCAATTTCGCAGGCAAAAGAATTAATTGGCTAAACTGTAACAATTTTTAACATTTCATTACCAATTAATTAAACTATTTATATGTTTAATAAATTTGTTAGTCTCGAAATTAAAAGTTTTTTTCGCAGTCCGCGCTTTGCTTCTGGGATTGCACTAAAAATTGGAACTATATTTCTGTTGATGTATTTTGCGTCCATTTTAATTGGCGTCGCTTTTTTACTTTATTTTGGTTCTTTAGAAAACGGTGAAAATCCTATTCTGATGTTCTGCAAATATTTTTTAGCCTATTGGACGGTTGATTTAGTTCTAAAATTTGTTTGGCAACAACTGCCAACTAATAATATTAAACCTTTACTGACGCAAAATATTAATAAGAATATTATTACCAGATATACGGTGGTAAAAATCCTGACATCCTTCTTCAGCTGGGCATTTTTACTATTTTTTATTCCTTTTTTAGCCCTGCTCATTCATAACGGCACTTTTCCGGTAATTTCCATTTTTAGTTTAGTTTTAGCGGCGGTTTCGCTTATCATCATTAATACTTTTATCAACGTTATTATCAATAAAATTGATGGTTTAATGTACTTCGTTTTCGCTTCTTTAGCAGCCGTTGGCACATTGAATTATTTTCAAGTAATAGATGTTTTTGCCTTTTCACAGCAGTTTATTTTTAAATTTTATAACAATCATTTGTTGTTTTTAATTCCTTTATTTTTAGCAATACTTTTCAGCGTCTTAGTTTTTAGATTTATAAAAAGTAATCTTTATTTAGATAAAGGTTTGGAAATAAAAAAAGCAGTTGGAAAAACCGAGAATATTGTTTTCTTAAATAAATTTGGCGCGGTTGGAACTTTTTTAAATAATGATTTAAAATTAATAAAGCGAAGTAAAGCTGCAAAAGGCGCCGCAATGAGCGGTATTTTCTTCCTATTTTATGGTTTGTTTTTTATGGGAACAAAAAGCGCTATCCCACCAATATTCCCGGGGATTTTTATTACTGGTGGATTTATGATTGTTTTTGGACAGAAGGTTCCAGCTTGGGACAGTTCCTATTATTCGCTGATGATGACGCAAAATGTGCCCTATAAAGATTATCTGAAAGCAAAATGGTGGTTGGTTGTAATTGCAACCTTAATTTCAATGATACTCGCTACCGCTTATGGTTTTTACAAAGGCTGGGAATATTATTTCACAATTTTTGCCGCCGGACTTTATAATTTGGGTATAAATGCTTATGTCACGTTGTTTGCGGGAGCTTTTAACAAAAGACCGGTTGATCTAAATTCTGCCGCAAAAGGATTTTCTAATGGGCAAAATAATTTTAATATTAAAAATTTACTTCTGGTAATTCCGCAGTTTATAGTTCCCATCGGCGTTTTTATGGGTGTGAAATATTTCTTTGGTTTAACTGCCGCAGTTTTAGCCATTGCATTTTTAGGATTTATTGGATTTTTATTGAGAGATAAAATTTTCGATTATATCGTTAAAATTTACAAAACCGAAAAATATTCAACTTTGTCCGCGTTCAAAAAATTAGATTAACCACAAAAAATACAACTATGATTTCTATAAATAATATTTCAAAAGTTTACGGCGATAAAAAGGTCTTAAATATTCAAAACTTGGAAATTCCCAAAGGCGAAAGTTTCGGTTTAGTGGGAAATAATGGTGCGGGAAAAACAACGCTTTTTTCTTTACTTTTAGATTTAATTCAGGCCAGTTCTGGTGAAATTTTAATTGATGACGAAAACGTTGCCAAATCTGAAAATTGGAAAACCAAAGTTTCTGCTTTCGTAGATGAATCATTTTTAATTGGTTATCTCACGCCAGAAGAATATTTCTATTTTCTTGGCGAACTTCGCGGCGAAAATAAAGCATCAGTCGATGATTTTATGAAACAATTCACAGATTTATTTAATGGTGAAATTCTAAATGCCGGAAAATACGTCAGAGATTTATCTAAAGGAAATCAGAAAAAAGTGGGCGTTGTTGGCGCTTTAATCGGCAAGCCGGAAATTATTATTTTAGATGAACCTTTTGCAAACTTAGATCCTTCCACACAAATTAAACTTAAAAATTTAATTAGAAAGTGGTCTCAAGATTCTCAGGTTACTTTTCTAATTTCCAGCCATGATCTGGCCCACACAACTGAAGTGAGCAATAGAATTGTGGTTTTAAATAAAGGCGAAATTGTAAAAGACATCAAAACCAATCCTGAAACGTTGAAAGAATTGGAAGCGTTTTTCGCAGAATCGGTTGTGGTTTAAAATTAGAATTATTTTTAAAATGATAAAGATTTTATTTTCAACTTTGATTTTTTTACCAATGTTTTTATTTTCTCAAAATTTAAAAATTAATTATAAAATTGGAGGTTATGGATTTGGAGAAAAAGGTGAATATGAAAGGGAAGAAATTATTAATATTTATCCTATAAAGGAAAATTTCAGATTAAATTATTTACAATTAAAAAAATCTTGGGTTTTTAATGATGTAACAGGTAAAAATGATAGATCAGAAACCGACACAATTGAAATAAAAAATCAAAATTTAAATAAAAATCATGTTGGTGAATTATTCTCAGAATTAAATCAAAATAAAAATAATTTCAATTATAAATTTATCAGTCAAAATTTAGATAAAAAAATTTCAAAAAGTTTAATTATTAAAACTGCAAAAAAGTGTAATATTTTTTATTTTATTGGAGATGACGACAGTGATAGAATAGACGAATTTGGAAGAAAAAAAATTCGAGAAATAAAAAAACTAAAACAATTTGAAAAATTTATTGATTCTATTAAGCCAAATCTGGAAGAATTTTTCGTTCACACAGACACTTGGAATTCTGCAAGAATTATAACTCAAACTAAAAATTACAAATTAGATTTTTTAAACGTTTTGGGACAACCAATAACAGAAAGAAATGAGAGATTTATAAATCTTAATGTAAACCTTGCATTATTAAATATTCTTCCAAAGAATTCTCTTCTGAGAAAAAAACTTTCTTTTGAATCATTGTATGAGGACTATATTTTTTGGTATTTAAAAAACTACAGAGAATTTTAGATTTAAAATTAAAACCTACTTCAAACCACCAACCATATCTTCCGGTTTCACCCATTCATCAAACTGTTCAGCCGTTAAAAGTCCAAGATTTACGGCTTCTTCTTTTAAAGTTGTTCCGTTTTTATGCGCCGTTTTTGCGATTTTTGCGGCATTTTCATAACCGATATGTGTGTTTAAAGCCGTTACCAACATCAAAGATTTATCAACCAATTCTTTTATTCTAGGCAAATTTGGTTCAATTCCAACCGCACAATGGTCGTTAAAAGAAATACACGCGTCGCCTAAAAGTTGCGCCGACTGTAAAAAATTCGCTGCCATAACAGGTTTAAAAACATTCAATTCATAATTTCCTTGTGTTCCTGCAAAAGAAATCGTTACGTCGTTTCCTAAAACCTGCGCACAAACCATTGTCAAGGCTTCATTCTGCGTTGGATTTACTTTTCCAGGCATGATAGAAGAACCCGGCTCATTTTCAGGAATGTGAATTTCACCAATACCAGAACGCGGTCCAGAAGCCAAAAGACGAATATCCTGTGCAATTTTATACAGAGAAACTGCGAGTTGTTTTAGCGCGCCGTGCGTTTCTACAATCGCGTCGTGTGCGGCCAAAGCCTCGTATTTATTTGGTGCCGTCACGAAAGGTAAACCTGTAAAAGCTGCAATGTATTTTGCGACTAAAACATCGTAACCTTTTGGCGTATTCAAGCCAGTTCCCACCGCAGTTCCGCCCAAAGCGAGTTCATGCAAATGTTCTAACGTATTTTTTATCGCCTTCAAAGCGTAATCTAATTGCGCTACATACCCGGAAAATTCCTGTCCCAATGTAATTGGAGTTGCGTCCATTAAATGCGTTCTGCCAATTTTAACAATTGTTGAAAATTCTGAAACTTTACTTTTTAAAGTATCTCTCAATTTTTCAACAGCCGGAATCGTCGTTTCCACCACTTTTTTATAGGCTGCAATATGCATCGCCGTGGGAAAAGTGTCGTTTGAAGATTGAGATTTATTCACATCATCATTTGGGTGAACTTCCGCTTTTTCGCCTAATTTTCCGCCTGCGTTTACGTGAGATTTATTTGAGATCACTTCATTCATGTTCATATTAGATTGCGTTCCAGAGCCGGTTTGCCAAATTACAAGTGGAAATTGATCAGCTAATTTTCCTGCTAAAATTTCATCACAAACTTTTGCAATCGCATCACGCTTTTCATCCGACAAAACACCCAATTCTGCATTCGTAAAAGCCGCTGCCTTTTTTAAATAAGCAAAGGCTTCAATGATTTCTTTTGGCATCGACGCTTCTGGCCCAATTTTAAAATTATTTCTGGAACGCTCGGTTTGCGCGCCCCAAAATTTATCCGCAGGCACCTGCACATCGCCCATCGTATCTTTTTCAATTCTGAAATCCATAGTTTTAGTTTTATTTTTTTAGGAGCAAGAAGGGTTTTTGTTTCTTTTCACTTTTTTACCCGCTTTTCGTTACAATCTTTTTAATTTTTTTTAAAAATTAAAAAGATTTCCACTGCAATCGGGGCTAAGTTTCAAGTTTATTTCTACTTTTCATCAGATAAAATTGCTGAAAAATTTCAATTGCAAATTTACGCATTTCTAAAATCTCAACAAAATGATAAATTTTGGTCAGAAAACTTTTGTATGAAAGAAATTTTAAAGTATTTTTGCTTAAAATTTATTGCAATGATAATGCTATCCGCTTTTTGGCCTTTTTACCAGTTTCTTGGTTTTTGTTTCTTTTTAGGAATGATGCTTGTTGGCTTCTGGTGTATCTTTATGTTTTTTGGTTTTGTATTGCCACTTTGGTTAACTGAAGGACTTTGGGAATATTTCGGAAAATCAAAAGCATTTGATCCGGAAGAAGTGAGATTTAAAAAATTATATGAAAAAGAAGGTTATGAAGTGATTTATAACAATCCAAAAGGACATGGTCCTTATTTGCACCACGATTCTGACTCTCACGTCGCACATTAATTTTGCAATTCTTCGCTTTGCAAGAATTGCCTCAAGCGAAACTCTATATATTATATCCACTCAAATTTTTTTGAGTGGATTTTTTATCTCAGGTTAATTTTAAAACTGTTTTACTTTTCTTATTTTTGTAGTGATAAAACTGCGAAATACTTTGCAGCGTTTAATTTAATCAAATGAAAGTAGATTTTTTAGCAATTGGCGCACATCCAGATGATGTAGAATTAGGTTGTGGCGGAACACTTGCCAAATTAATTTTTGAAGGCAAAAGCGTCGCTATCGTAGATCTGACGCGGGGCGAACTAGGGACTCGCGGAACAGACGAAACCCGGGCGGAAGAAGCTAAAAATGCTTCTGAAATTTTAGGGGTTTCTCATCGAGAAAATCTTGGAATGAAAGATGGTTTTCTTGAAAATTCACAGGAGTACCAAATGCAAATTGTAAAAATAATCCGGAAATACCAACCAGAAATTTTATTTTGCAACGCCATTGACGATCGCCATCCAGATCATGCAAAGGCTGCAAAATTAGTTTCAGACGCGTGTTTTCTGGCAGGTTTAAAAAAAATAGAAACTGAACTTGACGGAAATACGCAGGAAGTTTGGCGGCCGAAACAGATTTTCCACTATATCCAATGGAAAAATATTAAACCAGATTTTGTGTACGATATTTCAGAGTTTATGGATAAAAAAATTGAAGCGTGTTTGGCTTATAAAACCCAGTTTTACGATCCGAAAAGTACAGAACCGGTTACGCCAATTGCCACCAAAGATTTCTTAGAAAGTTTGACTTACCGCGCACAAGATCTGGGAAGATTATCAGGCGTAGATTTTGCCGAAGGTTTTACAAGTGAAAAGTTATTAGCCTTCAAAAATTTTGACGGAATTGTTTGTTAATTTTAGAGAAAATACTATATTTGCACTTCTGAAAAACGGTGGTTGTAGTTCAGTTGGTTAGAATGTCGGTTTGTGGTACCGAAGGTCGCCGGTTCGAACCCGGTCATCCACCCAAAGCAAAAGTGTTCCGATTGGAACACTTTTTTGATTTCTATAATTATAAATACTTAGGTCACGGATTATAAATCCGCGCCATCGGAATCGCCACAATCTAAGCAAAAACTTGAAGTTTTACAATCTTCAAATTTTTCAGAATATAAATTTTGAGAATAAATTGTAATTGAAAATAGTGGCAAAAGTAAATGGCTGAATATTTTAATCAGTTTTCTCATTTGTTAGTTTTTTGATTTTCCACGCCTTTTCAAATATAAGTAACTTTTTGATTTTCTAAATCTCTTATTAAACAAGACCTCGCAAATACCGATAAACTGCGGCCGTGATAGAAGCGGCATCCTTTTTTGTTATTGCGATTAAAAGTTCAACAGATTGATTCGCGTCGCTCGCAATGACAAAAAAGATACAGCGGATAGCACGAAATGTCCGCCCAAAGAAAATAAAAAAAGCATCTAATAAATTAAATGCTCTTATATGTTTTTAAATTTCGTCTTCAGAATCTATGGTGAAGGTTTTTGCCTTGAAATCTTTATCGTGGCGCTCTGAGATCACGTCTTCGCCTTTGTTTTCTATAATAAAATCTGAGGCCTCGGTAAACATTTCGCCAAACTGGGCGAAATCTTCTTTGTAAAGGTAAATTTTGTGTTTTTCAAAACTGGCTTCGCCATTGTCATGAAAACTTTTTTTACTTTCTGTAATCGTGAGATAGTAATCTCCCGCTTTGGTTTCCCGCACATCAAAAAAATAGGTTCTGCGCCCGGCTTTTAAAACTTTCGTGAAAATCTCATTTTCGTTTCTTTCCTTGTAATCACTCATTTTTACGCTTTGTTTGAAATCTTGTGATAACAAATATAAAAGAAATCTTTTAATTTTAATATATTTTCTTAAAATTAGTTAATTATACTGTAAATCAATAATTTAAATTAGTTCAAACTCGTTTATCGGCGTTAAATGCAGGGTTTTGTCTGCTCGTTTTGCGCTGCTTTCACGGTGCGTAATGATCACATTGGTCGTGTTATTGATTTTTTCATCGATGTTTTTTAAAATATTTTCTTCAGTTTCTGTATCTAAAGCGGAAAGTGAATCGTCAAAAATTAAAATTTTCGGCTGTTTTATTAAAGCACGCGCAATACAAATCCTCTGTTTTTGTCCACCAGAAAGCATCACGCCGCGCTCGCCAACCATGGTTTCGTATTTATTTTTAAAACCCATGATATTATTATGAACGTCTGCGGTTTTCGCCATTTCTTCTACTAATTTATGCGAAGGTCGGTCTAAAGCAAAACCGATATTATTCTCAATAGTATCTGAAAACAAGTAACTTTCCTGTGGAATGAACCCAAGATTGTTGCGGTAATTTTTTAAATTATGGTCTTTTAGATTTTTTCCGTCAATAAGAATTTCGCCTTCATCGGGATCAATTAATCGGCTGAGAAGAAGTGCGATTGTCGATTTTCCACTACCGGTTTTCCCCATAATAGCGAGTGATTTTCCGGCTTCTATTTTAAAGGATAAATGATCCAAGGCTTTAATTCCTGTGTTTGGATAAGTGTAGGAAACGTTGCGAAATTCGATACCGCCGCCAATGTCATATTTATTGGTATTTGTGTTAACAATTTGAGATTTCATATCTAGAAATTCGTTCACACGCTGCATGGAAGCATCGGCTCTTTGATTGATGGAAGTTACCCAACCAAGCATTGAGAAAGGAAAAATAAGAATATTAATATAAGTGAAAAATTCTGCGATAGTCCCGACATTCATTTGGCCTGAAATATATTTTTGTCCACCAATAAAGAGAATTGCCACATTTAGCAAGCCAATTACGAAAGTAATAATCGTGAAAAAATAGGCTTCCGTTTTTGCAAGATCCAATGATTTATCCTGATAATCACGGACTTTATCACTATAATTTTTCTCTATAAATTTTTCTTTAGCAAAAAACTTTACAACTCTTATCCCAGAAAAACTATCTGTCACAAAAGTTGAGATCGCAGACTGACTTTTCTGTGTAATTTTTGATTTTCTGCTGATGACTGAGCTTACTCTGTAAATTAAAAAAGATAAAATGGGCAGAGGAATTAAAGTCCATAATGTCATAGAAACGTCCGTTTTTAGCATATAAAATGTAGTGATAGAAACCAGTACAATTAAATTTGCCACATACATAACGCCTGGACCGAGATACATTCTTATCGCAACAACGTCTTCGCTGAGGCGATTTAATAAATCACCAATAGTTGTTTTTTTATAATCTGTGATAGAAATTTCCTGATAATGGCTGTAGATTTTATTTTTCAGTTCGTATTCTATTCTTCGGGATGCCACAATAATTGTTTGGCGCATCATAAAAGTGAAAAATCCCGTAAGAAGGGAAGAACCGATTATTATTCCAACATTAGTTAATATTTTTGGATTAAAGCCAGAGCCTTTATAACTGGCAATCTCATTAACAGAATCGCCGATAAAAGGAACCTTATAGATATTAAAAAAGTTACTTAAAATTATAAAAATAAATCCGTAAAAAAGAAGGAGTTTATGTTTATAGAAATAAGGATTGAGGGTTTTTAGCGCTTTCATATGAAGGGCAAAATTACAAATTTTATTGTTACCTTTGCGGCACAAAAAAGTTCTTTGAATGTTAGGTAGACGACAAATCCGTGAAAAAGTAGTGGAAACACTTTATTCTTATTATCAGAATCCAATAGCAGCAGATATTCTGGAGAAAAATATGATATCACAGATAGATAAAATTTATCATTTGTACATCTATGAACTTAATTTTTTAGTTGGTTTAAAGAATGTTGCGGAGCAGCAAATTGAGATCAGCAAGAATAAATTCATTAAAACTGAATCTACGATCAATCCGAATCAAAAATTTATTAATAATAAAGTTCTGCTTCAGTTAGAAGAAAACACCGAGCGTTTATCATTCACGTCCAAGCATTTAGAATTAAAATGGGATTTGTATGACAGTTTGCTTGTTCATACTTTTCAGCGGATAAAAGCGGGGAAAAGGTATCAGGATTTTATGCTGGAAGAGGATACTTATTCTTTTGAGGACGATCAAAAATTTATCGGGAAATTATTTCTTAGATATATTGCAGAAAACACAGATTTTCACGAACATTTGGAAGAAAAAGAATTGAGTTGGGCAGATGATTTTCACATTGCTAATTCTATGATTCAAAAAACAGTTGGCTATCTTAAACCAGATGTAAGTAGTCACACTTTGATCAAAATGTTTAAAAATGACGACGACATTGATTTTGCAAGAAATTTATTAAAATATGCCATCATTCATTTAAAAGAAAGTGAAGAGAAAGTAAAAGAACGTTTGCAAAACTGGGACTTAGAAAGAATTTCTTTAATTGATAAAATCATCATTATCGCAGCAATTACAGAAATGGATCATTTTCCTTTTACACCGTCTGCGGTAATTATGAATGAGTACATTGAGATTTCAAAGGTGTTTTCTACGGAAAAATCTAATATCTTCGTTAACGGTATTTTAGATAAATATATAAAAGATAAAAACAGAGTTTAGTTATGAATATTACATTTAAATTATTAGCAATTAGCACGTTAGTTGTATTTTCTTTTCAATCTTGTGAGAAAAAAAGTCAGCCAGCAGATCAAATTCATGTTGATACAATGACGACAGGACCAGTAAATCCGAACGAGGCTTCCATAAAAGAAGCGCAATCCAAACCTTTAACCAATATTGCCATTTCAGAAAACACGTTTGATTTTGGAGTAATAAAAAAAGGAGACGTGAAAAGCCACACTTATGAAATAACAAACACCGGAACAAATCCGCTTATTATTTCTGAGGTTAAACCTGGCTGTGGCTGTACGATTCCCGAATTTACAAAAGATCCAATTATGCCCGGAAAAAAAGGAAAAATTACTTTAAAGTTTGAATCTGAAGCTTTTGACGGCGTGGTTAATAAAACGGCAGATGTTTATGCAAATGTTGCAAAAGCGCCAATCACAATAAATTTCACAGCAAATATTAAATAAAAATTAAAAAAATGATTGCAACAATATTACAGTTTGGCGGCGGTGAAGGTTCTATGACGCCAACTTTGTTAATGATGGGCGTAATGTTCGTGGGATTTTATTTCCTGATGATCCGTCCACAAATGAAAAAACAAAAACAGGAAAAAACGTTTCAGGAAACCATAAAAGTAGGTTCTAGAGTCGTAATGACTTCAGGAATTCAAGGAAGAATTGCTCAGGTAATGGAAGACGGCGTGGTGATTGAAACAATGGCGGGGAAAATTAAATTTGAAAAAGCAGCAATTTCGAGAGAATTTACGCAGCAAAGATTTCCAGATACTTCGGAAGTAAAAAAATAAATAAACTTTTTCTTAAAGTTAAAAATCCATCGCAGATTTGTGATGGATTTTTTTGGTTATAATTTCAAATGTCTGATTTAATTATGCTTATTGCGCATATAAAAAACCAAAGTTCCGCCGGCAATTACATCTTGATAATGTAAAGTATGGTCTTTAATTTCTTTCCCATTTAAAGTCACTTTTTTTACAAAGACATTTTCAGCAGATTGATTTTCAGTTTTAATGGTAAATTTCTTTCCATTTTCTAAATTAATAACGGCAGATTTAACGAGCGGACTTCCTAATGCATAATCATTTGAGCCTGGCAAAACCGGATAAAATCCTATGGCAGAGAAAATATACCAGGCGCTCATTTGTCCAGCATCGTCGTTACCACAAAGTCCCGCAGGCCCATCGTGGTACATCTTATTTAAAATTAAACGAACTTTTTCCTGCGTTTTCCACGGATCATTCGTCCAGTTGTAAAGGTACGGAATGTGATGTCCTGGTTCATTCCCGTGGATATAATTCCCGATAATTCCGTCACGTGTAATATCTTCGTTTCTTTCAATATATTTATCCGGAATTAGTGTCGTAAAAATACTGTCTAAATGTTTAGAAAATTTATCTTTTCCGCCCATCATTTCAATCATTTTCGGCACATTTTGTGGAACATATAAGCCGTAATTAAAAGCGTTGCCTTCTATAAAACCTTGTCCTTCAGTGTCCATCGGATCAAATTCTTTTTTAAAAGTTCCATCGGATAATTTTGGTCGCATGTAACCACTTTTTGGATCGTATACGTTTTTATAATTTTCACTTCTTTTTAAATATTCATTTTCAACTTCTTTATTTCCAGCTTTTTTAGCGATCTGTGCAATCGTCCAGTCGTCATACGCGTATTCTAAAGTTTTTGAAACTGAAGCATTACTTAAATCTTCCGGAACGTAACCGTATTTTAAATAAGAACCTATTCCATCATAATATTTTAAATTTGAGGAAGATTGTGCGGCTTTTAGAGCTTCATTAATATTAATGTCTGTATTTCCTTTTAAAATCGCGTCAGCAATTACGGAAACCGCATGATAACCGGTCATACACCAATCTTCGTTCGCATATAAACTCCAGATCGGTAAAGCGTGATGCACACTTTGCTCGTAATGTGCTATCATAGAATGCACAAAATCATTATTTCTTTTCGGCTGAATAATGTTGTAAAGTGGATGCAGCGCACGATACGTGTCCCAAAGTGAAAAAATAGTATAATTCGTAAAACCATCAGATTGATGAATATTTTGATCCAATCCCAAATATTTTCCATCAACATCTTCATAAATTGACGGCGACATCATCGTGTGATACATGGAAGTATAAAAAACTCTTTTATCATTTTCATTTAAACTTTCCACCTGAATTCTCGACAATTCTTTTTCCCATTTTTGCTGGGTTTCTTTTTTAATTTGATCAAAATTCCAATTTGGGATTTCAGTTTCTAAATTTTTCATCGCGCCATCTGTAGAAGTATTTGACAGGGCAAATTTTATTTCAATGCTTTCATTCTCCTTGGTATCAAAATTAAAATAGGCGCGAATTTGTCTGCCAGCAATTTCCGGGAAATTTTCATTTTCGTTAAACTTTCTGTAAAAGCCATTATATTCTACCTTTTCATAGCGTTTTCTACCGTAAGATTTAAACGGTTTTGAAAACTTCATCGCGAAAAATACTTTTTTAGTTCTTGCCCAACCTGTCGTTTCGCGATATCCGGTAACAGTTGAATCATTTTCTACACGAACAAAAGTCCAGACATTTTTGCCATCATAATTATAGATATTAGACATTAAATCTAAAATGATATGAGAATCTGACGATTTTGGAAACGTATATTTGTGAAACCCAACACGTGCCGTGGCAGTTAGTTCTGCTTTGATATTATAATCATTAAGCATTACGCTGTAAAATCCAGGTTCTGCTTTTTCGGAAGAATGAGAAAATTGGGAATGAAAACCACTTTTCGGGATTTTAGCATCGCCGGGTTCTAAATTAAGTTTACCAACTGTTGGCATAATTAAAAAATCTCCTAAATCGGAATGACCTGTTCCACTTAAGTGGGTATGTGAAAAGCCGAAAATTGTATCGTCATCGTATTGATATCCAGAACAATATCGGTAAGTTTCAGCATTGTATTTTCCGTCTTTTATATAAGGTTGCTGATTTGTTTCCGGGGAAAGTTGCACCATTCCAAAAGGTGCAGTTGCGCCTGGAAAAGTGTGTCCCATACTTTTGGTTCCAGTCATTGGGTTCGCGTAGGAAATTAAACTTTGAGAATAGCAATTTGCTGAAAATAGAATAGCAAACAGGAAAATGCAATATTTCATTGGATAATAATTTTCACTAAATTATTAAATCTTAATGGGAAAATTTGAAAATTGAAGTTAATTTTTTGTTTTACTATCAAAAACCAAAGTAACAGGTCCGTCATTTACCAAAGACACTTGCATATCTGCAGCAAAAATTCCGCTTTCAATTTTTAAAGTAGACTTTGCAATTTCCGTTTTAAAATAATTAAATAAATTCAGAGCTAACTCCGGTTTTGCAGCTTTTATAAACGAAGGTCTATTGCCTTTTTTGTAATCTGCAATTAATGTAAACTGACTTATACAAAGGATTTCACCGAGAATATCTTTCACCGAAAGATTCATTTTCCCTTCATCATCGCTAAAAATTCTCAGATCTAAAACTTTTTTTACAAGCCAGTCTGCATCTTCTTTTGTATCTTCTTCATCAACGCCAATTAGTAAAAGCAAACCTTTGGAAATTTCGCCAGCAATTTTCGTGTCAACTTCTACATTTGCCGAAGAAACTCTTTGAATGACGATTCTCATTGAATAAATTTAATTAAAGATAGAGAGAATGTTAGTTGAAGAATCATAATTTACAGGATATGTTTTTGGCGGAACTTTAGAAATGTTAATTGGTTCGCCGGTGATTAAGATCCATTCTGCACCGTCACTTGGGCAGATTACTTTAATGTTGTCTTTCACTTCGAGAGTGGTATTGCTGCCCGGGCAAATATGCGGTGCATTTCTGTCATAAACTTTAAATGAATTGGTGGTTCGCACAACAATTAAACCTCGTGTTCCGCTGCTTTGTTCATTTACGTAAATGTAACCGCCTACATTTTGAAGATTTTGATAGGCTGGAAGACTTAGATTTAAATTTACACTAATTGGTGAATTTGGAAAACAACTGACCGTATCTTGTCTGTTACCGCAGGAATTAGTTATTAATAAAGCACTGAAAATCAATGTTATTAAAATAAGGACCAAAGAAGTCTTAGTTTTCATTAAAATAAATTTATATCTTTGTAACTACAAATCAAGAATAGATATTGTCCGGCAAATGTCGGATTATTTTTTTATATAAATTTTAAATAAAATGTAATGGCAAATTATGTAACACAGGAGGGTTTTGATAGGATGAAAACCGAATTGGAGCAGTTGGAAACCATTGAGAGACCAAAAATTACGCAACAAATCGCAGAAGCACGCGACAAGGGTGATTTATCAGAAAACGCTGAGTATGATGCGGCTAAAGAAGCGCAAGGAATGTTGGAAATGCGTATTTCGAAAATAAAAAATATTTTAGCCGAGGCTAAAATCATTGATGAGACAAATCTTGATACTTCAAAAGTTTCAATGCTTACGACGGTCACATTAATGAATCTTGATACGAAAAAGGAACAAAAATTTACTTTAGTTCCAGATAATGAAAGTGATATTAAAGTAGGAAAAATCTCTGTAAGTACGCCGATCGCAAAGGGTCTGCTTAATAAAAAAGTAGGTGAAACTGCAGAAATTATTTTGCCAAATGGAAATAAACTCTCTTTCGAGGTTTTAAATATCACGATTTAATTTAAACATTAAGCATCAGATGTGTAATTTTGAACGAAGAAAATAGTGATGGAAACAGTTTTTACAAAAATCATTAATGGTGAAATTTCTGCATATAAAATTGCGGAAAACGATAAATTTTTAGCTTTTTTAGATGTTTCGCCTTTGGTAGAAGGTCATACTCTGGTCATTCCTAAAAAACCGATGGATAAAATTTTTGATATTGAAACTGAAGATTTCAAAGAATTATTTGGTTTTGCTCAAACAGTTGCGAAAAAAATTGAAAAAGTGATTCCCTGTAAAAGAGTAGGACTTGCCGTGGTTGGTTTAGAAGTACCGCACGCTCATATTCATTTGATTCCGTTAAATGTCATAGGCGACATGAACTTCAAAAATACCCGTTTAAAATTTTCTACTAAAGAATTTGAAGACACACAAAATTTAATTAAAAACTCATAAAAATTAGTCGAAAGGCTAATTTTTAATTTAGATAAAATATGAACTCAAACCAATGTTCTTTTTGCGGAAGAAAGAGAAATGAAGTGCAAATGCTTATTTCCGGGCAAGAAGGTTTTATATGTGAAAACTGCATCGAGCAAGCGCACGTTATTGTAAAAGAAGGTGGCGAAAAAGAAAAATTTTCACCTGCTGAAAGATTAGAAGAGCTTAAAAAACCACGCGAAATTGTTGACTTTTTAGATCAATATGTTATTGGCCAGGAACAGGCGAAAAAGCAAATGGCAATTGCTGTTTATAACCATTACAAAAGACTTTTGCACACGAAAGATGAAAACCGGGAAGTTGAGATTGAAAAATCGAATATCATTATGATAGGGGAAACTGGCACGGGCAAAACGCTTTTAGCGAAGACAATTGCCCGGGAATTAAATGTGCCTTTTTGTATAGTTGACGCAACAATTTTAACGGAAGCAGGCTACGTAGGAGAGGACGTGGAAAGTATTTTGTCCAGACTTCTTATGGTTGCTGATTTTGATGTGGAAAAAGCCGAAAAAGGAATTGTCTTCATTGATGAAATTGATAAAATTGCCCGGAAATCTGATAATCCAAGTTTAACACGAGATGTTTCGGGGGAAGGTGTGCAACAGGGTTTATTAAAATTATTAGAAGGAAGTATTGTAAATGTGCCGCCACAAGGTGGAAGAAAACATCCCGATCAAAAATATATTCAGGTTAATACACAAAATATTTTATTTATCGCAGGTGGTGCTTTTGACGGTATTAAAGATATTATTGAAAGAAGACTGAATAAGCAAGTGATTGGCTTTAGCGCAGAAAAATTAAATAAAATTGAAGAAGAAGACTATATTTTAAGCCAATTAAATGCGATCGATTTAAAAACTTTTGGTTTAATTCCAGAACTTTTGGGAAGATTTCCGATCATCACTTATTTGGATAAATTAACTAAAGAAACCATGATTCGTATAATGACTGAGCCAAAAAACTCTATTGTAAACCAGTTTGTGGAGTTGTTTAAAATGGATGGTGTTTCTTTAAAATTCAGCGAAAAAGCGATTGGCGATATCGTTGACGATACATTAGAGAAGGGTTTAGGTGCGCGTGGATTGAGAGGAACTACGGAGAAAGTTTTAGAGGATTATATGTACAATATTGACAGTATAGAAAAGAAAATCAGCATATAAATTATAAAATCTTTAATTATTTTGTGGATTTAGAGAAAAAAAGTACTTTTGTACAGAAATATTTATTCGTAGTAAATATTTATAAAACACAAACCGATGATTAAAAATTTACTAACTGCAGGGGTCATTCTCCTTGGCTTAGCTGCGCACGCACAAATTACTTACGTTGGGAACACAGCGGTCTTGACAGTTACGCCGAATACATTGGTTTATAATGGTGGTGGACTGAAAGTCGATACTGGTGGTGCATTTAACAACGGTGGAAATGTAATGGTTGTCGGAACCGGTTCTGACAAATTTGAAACAATTACAACTGGCAATTTTACTTTAAAGGATAATACGCCAGGGGTTTTTACTGCTCCTCCTTCATACGGACAGTTATATATTTCTGGAATCACACAAGTTAATTTAACAGGAATTGTAAGTAAGGAATATCAAGTTCCGTCTAATGGAAGTTACCAGCAAATGGCAATTCCTTTTTATAATAAAACTTTTAGTACCCTTGGTAACGGGACGGTTACCGGAGATTTTGGTGTTGGTAAAACTTTTATTAATTCGCGATATAGTAAAAATGAAATTTTAAAGTGGGATGCTTTTAAAGCGGTGAGTCGTAATACTGATATTGCATCCGCGACGGTCGACCCGACAGGTTACTATATTGTCGGTGGAACTAATTTAAATGTTGCTACGACGCTGCACACGCTTAAGGGAATGCCATACGCAGATGGTATATCGGTAACTTTATCAGGCGCTGGAACAGGTGCTGATTTTGGGAACGGCGGAAATGGCAGAAACGTTTACAACGAAAAATTTAATACATATTTATCGGACGAATTTGTAACTCCCGCGTGGGATGTTGCAAATGGTTATGGGAAAAATATTTACCAATATTCAAATCCTTATTTTACAAATCTAGACTTGTCTAATATCTATATAAATGATGCTAGTGCAAATGGTGATGGTAATTATATAAGTAGCATTCAGGGAATCAGAGTTGATGGAACTTACATAAACACTCGTGCTAGTGGAACAGTAAATAATTCTGAAAAATATGTGACATTCACTAACGCAAATCCTCCTGTTTTGGTTGGGGACGTTACTTATTTGATAATAAAACCAATGCAGACTTTTGAAATTAAATTAAGAAATAACACTACAGCACAAACTTTAGGTTTTGATAAATTAAGAAGATTTAATAATGTTGTACGAAATCCTTCTACTCCATATTCCGTTTCAGCAGCCAAGAACATTGGCTCTGGCGGATCAACTGTCAAACAATTAGGTGTTTTAGCTTTGGATTCAGACGGTAATGAGTTGGGTAGGACTTATTTCGTAGTTTATAATAGTGGTTTGTCCGGTCACTCATCAATAGGAACTACTCAAGTTTCTGGTGAACAGACTAATGTCATTGGAACATATGAAGAAAATCCCACTTTGGGTGGCATAGATAGTAACTATGCTTCACAGTATTGGCTTTATATTAATGAGGCGAATGAGCAAGATTTTAATGGAAAAGCACTGCCGCTGTCCATATTTGGATCTGATGTAAAATCTTTAAAATTTGAAATTCGTGAAAACGGTGCACTAGTTGATACCGGAGTGCATAACCTTTCTACAGGGACAGGCTTCTATTATGAAGCTATAAATGGTAAGGCTGAAGAAGCTGCTCAAGATCAAACTATTCCAGTATCTAACTCTCAATACTCACTATTTTATGGTAAACCAAACCAAACTTTAGGAACTGATACATCAATAAGCAAAATATCAAGAACTCAGGTAGCATATAATCCGTCCATCGATAATTATATTTTAAAATTTGATTCTGAGTGGAAAAAAGCAAACATTCAAGTTTATGATATGAGTGGAAAATTGGTTTTAAGTAAGAAAAATGTATCTACTAGTACTGATTTTGTGATACAGTTGGCTAAAGAGAATCGTGGGTATGTAGTAACTGCTGTGTCAGAAAAAGGAGTAAAAGCAACAGCAAAAATTGTAAGATAATACAAGGTATTTACACAAAAATCATTAACATGGAAAAAAATTTAAAAAATAAATTAGTAGTTACTTTCTTGGTATTAGTTACAAGCCTATTTAATTTTGCAAAAGCTGGAGTAACTCCACCACCACCGCCACCAAATGGCGCGGGTGGACCTGGAGCGGTTCCTGCTACACCTATCGATATATACCAAATTGTATTATTCACATTGGCAATTCTTTTAATAACCTATTTTTATAAAAAAATAAAATTTAATAAGGCATAATCTTTATAATATTTTTAACTTATAATCTCGCAATATTTATTGCGAGATTTTTTATATTTACGCCATGAAAAAAATGATCTTCATTCTTACACTGTTCATTGCATCTTTTATTAAAGCACAATTTACTGTTACCATAAATTCTACTGATTTGAAAAAAGGAGATGAAGCGTACCTTTACACCTTAAATGGATCCAAGGATATATTGTCTTCCAAAGCTTTGAAAGATGTTAATGGCTGGGTTTTTAATGTGCCAAATTCTTACCAAGGAATGATGCGCATTTATATCCCTCAAGCTAATAACTCTATTAATTTAATTTCTGAAAATAAGGACGTAAATATCAGTTTTAAAATGAATGCAAATAAATTAACTGATATTGAATATAAGGATGATTCTAACCGCATTATGAACGAAGTTCAGGATATTCTACGAAAAAAGGAACTTATATTGCCTGCACTTTATCAAATGAATGATTTTTATACTATCGCTTCGCCTTTTAAAAAGGCAATAAATCAGGAAATCGAAAGACTATCTCAGAAAATAACCTATGAACCTACGAAGTATCCTTTTATTTATTTTTACAACGTAAATTATAAAAAATATCTGGAGAACGATGCCAATTCTGTTCCTAAAAAGGAAGATGAGGTCATAAATTTCATCTCATCATCCAGCGAAATGCTGGAAACTTCATCACTATTAAAACCATTATTAATATCCTATCTTAATAATGCACCCAAAAGCTCAGTGTCAGGCTCTATTGATAAATTACTTACCGCATTGAATGTTGAAACGCCCCGCGGACAAACTGTTTTATCAGAATTGATAGAGATTTTTGATACTTATGATATGAGTGATTTAAAAAAAAAGTATTTAACCGAGGCAAGCAGTCTAAAATGTACTATTAATGATCGCTTAGCAGCTACCATTTCAACCAATAAGAATGTCGAAATGGGAGCAACATTCCAAAATTATATTTTTACTCAACCTTTTAACACCGCTGTAAAATCTATTTATGATGTGAAAGCTGACAAAAAAATTATACTTTTTTGGGCTTCAACTTGTTCACACTGCGAAGAAGAAATACCAAAAATCATTGAAAAATACAACGAGCTAAAAGCGCAAAATATTCAGGTGATTGGTCTATCAGTAGACAGTGATAAAGAGAAATATGAAAAGAGAATAAAAGATTTACCTTGGATTAACGATGCCGAGATTCGTGGTTGGAACAGTTCTTACGCAGAAAAGTACAATGTGCACGCTACACCTACTTATTTTGTTTTAGATAAAAATAACAAAATCATCGCTAAACCAGATCATGTGGCAGATTTATTTAAATTTTTAAATCTGAAATAACTATTTTTTAAGTCGCAATAATTTTTTATATTTGCACCACCTTAAAATGGCGAGGTAGCTCAGTCGGTTAGAGCGCAGGATTCATAACCCTGAGGTCACGGGTTCAATTCCCGTCTTCGCTACAAAGCATTGTATATTCAGGTTACAAGCATTATTAAAAAAAGCAGGAATTATAGTTCCTGCTTTTTTTTTAATTCTTTTAAAAATTTGTCAAAACTATTCCCTGTTTTTTGTTCTTCATTTATAAATATGCATTGTATTTTATAATTCTGTGTTCCTTCAGTTACTCCTATTTTTGCTTCACTTTCAATTTTACGAAAGAATTGCTTTGTATAAATTTCAGTATTTTTCTGATTTTTCTCTTCAATTATTATAAATATTTGAAATAGTTTTGAGTCTTTTTTATTCTTTTCAATTAAAAAACAAACAAAATCTGGGTTTAAAGATTTCCCGTCTTCAAAATTATAAAGTTTAAAGTGGTTATGATTTTTGAAAAGATAAATATTTGCATATGATTTTTGGAGTGACTTATATGATTGCTTTAATAAATTAAGTAAATATTCGTCCTGCGAAGCTATTTTTTGGGAATCAAATGGATAAAAACCTTCAATTAAATCTAATTTATTTGTTGAAGTTTTCTGTTTTTCAACATTTTTAGCAACATTTGCATTAACGGAATAACTCATCGTTTTATCTCTAAAAATGTCTGATATTTTATTTGCTTTAAATTCATAACTTCCTCTGAATTCTACTACACTTTTTAAAATAAATTCTTCAATTTCCTTCAAAACTGCTACTATAACTTTTAATTGGACTTCCTTATCCGGATTATTTGCAAAATCATAATCAGCTTCAATTTCTACTATTATCCCTTTCAAAAATGATGGGGAATTTATAAAATCGTTAATAGAAGAAAGATGGGGGAAGTGTTTTTGCAAATTATCAAAGTGATAGAATGGTAATTTATTGAGCGCTTTTCGAATAACAACTATTCCAAAATCAAGGATATGATATGTTTTTGTTGCAATTTTATTTTTTGTTAGACTCGTTTTTTCAAAAATTCTCGAATTTGTAGAATAACCATGAGAAAATTTTACTTTGAAAATTTTTACTCTTAATTCTTTCGGTAGTTCAAAAATATTTGATCTGTCATCTGTTTCTCGTGCATTTAAATAAATAACACCAGATTTATAAAATTCAGTTTCTTTAAAACGATCTTTTAATTTAATATTGTGCTCAATAATTTTTGATTCTTTTAGGCCAATTTCTTCCAAAGCCTTATTAAGTTCAGAAATGTAAGTTGGATTATGCGCAGAATGGTAATAAAGTTCCTCGCAAATTCTGAGTGAATTTCCCAAATCTTCATCAAATTTTCTTTGATATAAAGGCTGCATTTTGTCAATTTGAAAAGGACAGTAACGTGCACCACGACCAATGAGTTGGGCTTCCGACATCGTCGTTTTTCCAATTTTACCAGATTTATGATCGCCGTCTCGTGTGTTGTAAAGACGAACAATGTCAAAAAGATTAAGAACGTCCCAACCTTCATTTAATTTATCGACCGCAAAAACTACTCTAATTTCATTATTTATATCTTCTAAACTATTGATGATTAACTGTTTTTCATTACTATCATTTTTACTATTTATCGAAATGCATTTATTTTTATCAAAATCCTCTTTAATTTCAAGTAAAAAATTTTCTAGTGAAATATTATTTTTCTCTAAATATTCGAATATCGTTTTAAAAATACCTGTCCCATTTTTGATTTTAATATTTTCTAAATCACTTTCTTTTAAGCCCTTAATTTTTAATACAAATTCCTCAAAAAATGCGAGACTTTCGTCAATGGTTTTTGACTTCAAAAGAGTAACTGGTTTTATATTTTTTGCAAAATCTTGAAATATTTTTCTTCGGTATTGACTTAAAATTACTGCTTGCAAAGCGCGCTCAAAAGGCTCCAGATTCGATTGAAGCAAATTAACTTCCTTTGAGTATTTGTCAATCCTGAATTGCTTTAAAGGATAATCAAAAATTAATTTATTCTCATATTTTTCTTTAATATTTAAATTTTCTAAATCTGCAGTTGCCGTAAATTCTATTAAAAAATTTTCTTTATTAGACTTAAAAATTTTATTGACCGTCGCTTCCCAGCTTAAAATAGCTTCTTCTTCATCTTTCGTCAGCTTTCCCTTCTTCGTATCAGCATTAATGTGATGCGCTTCATCCGAAATTAAGACGACTTTCTGTTCCTCAAAATCTTCATAAGTAATTGAATTTTCTTTTGGGGAATTCATCTTTAAATGCAAGCCCTGAATCGTCGTGAAAACGATATTTATGTCATCTTTATTTGTTGCTTCAAAATTTTCTACTTCTGCAATTTCTATTTTTTTATCGTTAAAATCGATTTGGTCTGCAAAAAGATATTTCGATGATAAATTATTCAGAAAATTATCTCTCGTTTTTTCGATGATATTTCTGTTGTGGACAAAAAAAATAAAATTACGATAACCACTTTCGTATAAATTTAAAATGAGGCCAGCCATCACCAACGTTTTTCCACTGCCGGTCGCCATGTGAAAAAGTAAATGAGAAGGTGTTTTTTTAGATTGAAATTTCGAAGTATAATAATCAAATCTTGCAAACGCTTCCTTTTGATAAGGCCGTAATTCCCATTTTGAATTAAGATTTACCGAAATGTTATGAGTGGATTCGATTTTAAAAGAATGCTCACATAAAGCGGTGGAAATTTGATTATTTAAATTCTGCATTTAAATAAATCCTTTTTGGGATAAAACCAATTCTTCACCCCAAAGTTGCGTGAGAAATAAAATTTCAATTGGGAAAAAGCTGGAAGAATTATCGTTGTTATATTTTATAGGACACTCTATTTTTCCTTCTTTTATTATACAAGTATTTTTACCATTGTCAACTATGAAAATATCTCCACAATCAAGTTTTTTGTAAATCTTTTTTAAATCGACGACCGCATATTTTAAAAAGTCACTACAAGTATGAGATGAATTTTTATCGCAGTTAGTAACGCCGTAAACAAAATAATCTGCCTTTATTTTATAATATTCCGATTCTTTTCTGTCAGAATGAACATTATGATCTCTTCTATATCGTATGGTAAAATCCGAATAAATCGCATATTGTTTTTCTCTAAATCTTTCCTGAACTGTTACAGTTTTACCATTTGCAAAAAAAGCATAATCAATTCCATCTTTTATATCTGCCTGAATTGCTTCGTCTTTATCTCGCAAAATTTCTTGCCAACCTAATTGTTTATAAATCTTAAATAGCGCCACTTCTTTATGAATTAAATCTGTAAACGCTCTGTCAATCTTGTAATTTGCCATTTTTAAAAATTATAAAATTGGTTATTCAGTTTCTTCGTACGTTCTGATATTTTATAATCAATGTCGTTTATCTCTGAAAATGGGACATAGAGGTTGTTTTTATCTATAATTCCTAAAGCGATTTTTTGCTGTTCTTCGAAAGAAAGTGCAACGAAATCTTTACCTATTAATTTTTCAAGATCGGCATTATATTTAATTGATTTTTCAAAATTTGGTTTTTTCAAGATCAAAAGTAAGTCTTCTGTAGAATTCGAATTTAAAATAGAATCTACTAATTTCCCATTATTTTCAAGCATTTCCGCATAAACGTAACAACCTCCGCCGGTCCATTTTACGCGTTTCGAAATTCCAGATTGCTCACCATCAATAACTTTTATTAATCTTTGCGTGCTGTCATTTTCGCCATAATCCAATTGTTCGACTCCCAGATATCTTCGGTTTAATTTATGCGCAACGGCCATTGTCGTGCCACTTCCAAGGTGATAATCTAAAACCAGATCTCCATCAGAAGTACACATTTCAATAATTCTTTTAAGAAGTTTTTCCGGTTTTTTACCATTGCTAAAACTAACACCGCCTTCGGTGGAAGCAGTTGTACCAATATCTACCCAGAGATCAGAAGCCAAGACTCCAAAATAATTTTTGCCATCTTCTTCTACGATTCTTTCAATTAAAGGAACGAGCGAGCCACCTTCGTACATTAAAACGGTTTTATCTAATGAGTTAATAAATTCTTCTACTAAGCCTTTAGTTTTATTTTGACTTGCAAAATTTTTAAATTTCTCACCAGCTTTTTTTATGTTTTTTTCTAAAGAATAGATGTTTTTAGCGTTATTTAAAGCATAGATTTCAAATTCTTTTTTAGCTAAAATATCCTTTTCTGCTTTAGACAAATGATAGTTTTCAAATTTCTCTTTATATTTTTTTGATAAATCTGTTACTTTAAATTCATTGTCAGTCTTAATGACTTCATATTTATAGTTTGAATTAAATTCTGCTTTAGTATAAAAGGGATTAAACCTGAATTTTGAGCTTTTTGAGTAAAATAAAATATATTCTTTTACTTTAAAAAGTCTTTCGCCTCTTTTAACATTGATTGCATTTACGCCACTTTCTGTGCTTGATTTTAAAACAATAGTTTCCCGGAAGTTTTCTCTGCCAAAAATCTCGTCACACAGAATTTTTAAATACGCAAATTCACTGTCGTCAACTTGTATGAAAAAAGCACCATCATTATTTAAAAGTTGCCACGCTATTTCCAGACGATTTTTCATGAAAGTAAGCCACGTAGAATGATTAAAACTGTCGTTATATTGAAAGCTGTCATTTCCCGTATTGTAAGGTGGATCGATGTAAATAAGTTTAACTTTTCCTTTGTAGATTTTATTTAAACAATGTAAAGCGATCAAATTATTCCCTCTAATAATAAAATTATCATTTACTGAAATATCATCAATTTTATGTTCTCCATCTTTGTCAAATTTTTTCCAATTGGTAAAAACTTTCGGCTCCAGTAAACGGTCAATTTCATCCACCGCTAAAGTTTCGTTCCAAAAAATTTCTTGTTTTTTTTGATCTTCTTTTGTTTGTCCACCCTCCAAAATGCAGTCCTTGTAGGGGAAATTCAAAACTACTTCCCTAGTTTCTGTGAGATATTCACCATTTGCGCTAAGTCCGATCTTATTTTTAAATGAGGTAAAACTATCTGGTAAAAATTCTTTATTCGAAATAAATTTTTGGAATTTTACTTTATCGAAGACTAAAGTGCCCGAAGCCTCTTGAAAAAAAATACTTTTGGCTTTTTCGTCGCTTATTAATAGTGATAAAAGTGCAGGATCTAATTTTAAACCAGCTTCAACAATTTTATTTTTAAGCAGCACTTCTTCATTAGCAAACATTTCGTTTTGCTCTAAAAGTTTTTTAATGTGCTGGAATAAATTCATTTGTGGATTTTATAAGTCTGAAATTTGTGATTTAAGACTTCGGAAAACTTTTTTGTTTAAAAGTAAATCCATGCTTTCAGTTACGTTTGGATAATCCGGAGGATTAATCATATCTTTTTTCGTTATGTTTTGATATTTAAAAACATAAAATTCTTTTTTCAAAATATTGGTATTTGTATCCATCCAATAATTCCAAAAACTGATATTTGTTCTTTTGTCCCCATTAAAAGCGCCAACCTTTTCAACTTCCAAACCATACTCGCCTTTTACCACGATCAGTTCATCTACATTATATTTATCTTTGAATTGTCGAAAATCTATTTTCTTCTTAGTAGCAGTAAATATTGAGAAGTTTTTCGTGTCTACGGTATCTGTTAAAACGACTACATCATATCCTTTCTCTTTCAAGGTATTGATATAGAAGTCTTTTAATCTTGGCAAGGGATTGCCTTTTTCTGTTCCCATAAACTGTATTACGCCATAAAACTTATCTTCTTCACTTACATTTCGGTCGGTTGCAGTTGTCGCATAGACCGCTTGTTTATAAATTTTGTACGGCCCGTCAATATTAAAAATAATACCTATTTTTTTAGTCGTTTGTTGGGCAGATGTACTGGCTGAAATCGTCGAAAGAATGACCACGATTAATATTTTAAAAATTTTCATTCACAAATATAAAAAAAACTCTCAAAAGAATTTGAGAGTTTTTATTTGTGTCTTGGTTCTTACTCCTGACTACATATTCCGTCTGTATCTTCCGCCAACCTCAAAAAGTGCATTGGTAATTTCTCCTAGAGAACAATATTTCCCCGCTTCCATCATCACTGCAAATAGATTTTCTTGATTAACAGCCGCGTGTTGCAATTCTTTTAAAATTTCTGTCGATTTTTCAGAGTGTGCTTGCTGGTAATTTTTTACATTCGCGATCTGAATTTTCTTTTCCTCATCCGTAGAACGAATGACTTCTTTTGGCAAAACAGTTGGCGAACCATCTTTTCCTAAAAAAGTATTTACTCCAATAATTGGAAATTCTCCTGTATGTTTCAGCCATTCATAATGCATCGATTCTTCCTGAATTTTTGAGCGTTGATACATCGTTTCCATCGCGCCTAAAACGCCCCCACGCTCTGTAATTTTATCAAATTCTGTATAAACTGCTTCTTCAACTAGATCCGTTAATTCTTCGATAATGAACGAACCCTGCAAAGGATTTTCATTTTTAGCCAAACCTAATTCTTTGTTAATAATTAACTGAATTGCCATAGCTCGGCGAACAGACGCTTCAGTTGGTGTTGTGATTGCTTCATCGTAAGCATTTGTGTGAAGAGAATTACAGTTATCGTAAATCGCATAAAGTGCTTGAAGCGTCGTTCTGATATCATTAAAATCAATTTCCTGTGCGTGTAAAGAGCGTCCCGAAGTTTGAATGTGGTATTTCAACATCTGACTTCTTTCATCGGCGCCATATTTTATTTTCATGGCTTTTGCCCAAATTCTTCTTGCAACACGCCCAATTACTGCATATTCCGGATCAACACCATTTGAGAAAAAGAATGATAAATTCGGTGCAAAATCATTGATATCCATACCGCGACTCAAATAATATTCGACATAAGTGAAACCATTTGAGAGCGTAAAAGCCAATTGTGAAATCGGATTTGCACCCGCTTCTGCAATGTGATAACCGGAAATTGAAACCGAATAAAAGTTTCTTACTTTTTCATCAATGAAATACTGTTGTACATCGCCCATCAATCTTAAAGCAAATTCAGTGGAAAAAATACAGGTATTTTGCGCCTGATCTTCTTTTAAAATATCGGCCTGAACAGTTCCACGAACTGTTGCGATCGTTTTGGCTTTAATGTCGGCGTAAATGTTCGAAGGTAAAATTTCATCACCAGTTAAACCTAAAAGTTTTAAACCTAAACCGTCATTACTTGGTGGCAATTCGCCGGTGTAAGTTGGTCTTATAAGATTATTATCGTCGTATTTTTCTTTTAATTTTGCTTCTACTAAATGTTCTAAGTGATGTTCGGTGATATATTTTTCACAATTTTGATCGATCGCGGCATTCATAAAATAGGCAAGTAACATTGGAGCCGGACCATTGATGGTCATTGAAACGGAACACATTGCATTAACCAGATCAAAACCGGAATATAATTTTTTAGCATCATCTAAAGTCGCAATCGAAACACCTGCATTTCCGATTTTCCCATAAATATCTGGCGGCAATGCCGGATCTTGTCCATACAGCGTCACAGAATCAAATGCTGTTGACAGACGTTTTGCAGGGGTATCTGCAGAAACATAATGAAATCTTCGGTTTGTTCTTTCCGGACCACCTTCACCAGCAAACATTCTCGTTGGATCTTCGCCAGTTCTTTTAAAAGGATAAATTCCTGCCGTAAATGGAAATTGTCCAGGAACATTTTCCTGACCTTTCCATTGAATAAGATCACCCCAATCTTGGAATTTAGGTAAAGAGATTTTTGGAATAGCTAAGCCAGATAAACTTTTGGAGGATGTCTCCACTTTTATTTCCTTTCCACGTACAAAATAAGAAAAAGTGTCTTGTTTCATTTCTTCTTTAAAACCTTTCCAGCCTTTTAAAAACCGAATATTATCTTCGGAAAGTTCTTTCTTCGTTTTAATAAAAACTTTTTCTAATTTTTCCGTGGTGTCTTTATCATCTGTAATCAGATTTTTCGCGCCATCGATCAAATACATTCTTTTTGCGATCAGTGCTTGGTTTTTTACATCTGCATCGTATTCACGGTTATTATCAACGATTTCAGAGAGATAGCGAACTCTTCTTGGTGGAATAATAGTGGTTTCTTCCTGATGATTTTGTTCGACGTAAACATTGAAATTTAATTCTGGAAATTTTATATTTAATTTTTTAATTAAAATATTAAATAATTCTGTGGTTCCCCAATCATTAAACTGACTCGCTTTTGTAGAAAAAACCGGCATTTCTTCCAAAGTTTTTTCAAATAAAAGATGGTTTCTTTGGTATTGTTTTCTGACGGCTTGAACCGCATCTAAAGCACCCATTTTGTCAGATTTATTTAAAGCAATTAAATCTGCGTAATCTAGCATTTCAATTTTCTCCAGCTGTGTAGAAGCGCCGTATTCTGGGGTCATTACATACATTGAAAGATCTGCAATTTCTGTAATTTCTGAGCCAGACTGGCCGATCCCGGATGTTTCTAAAATGATTGCATCTGGATTTGCTAATTTTAAAATATTTAAAGCCGAATGGATATATGGTGAAACGGAAACATTGTTTTCTCTCGTTGCCATTGAACGCATATAAACGCGTTTGTCATTAATAGAATTCATTCGGATTCTGTCGCCTAGCAGTGCACCGCCTGTTTTCTTTTTAGATGGATCAATTGAAATTATCGCAATTTTTCTATCTGGATTTGAACGCAAAAAACGCCGCACTAATTCATCTGTCAAAGAAGATTTTCCTGCTCCGCCAGTTCCAGTAATTCCGATAATTGGTATTGTATTATAATGCTTATTTTCAGAGACACGTTTATCTATTTCTTGTACTAAATCTTGTTTCTCCTCCGAAAAATTTTCAACCGCGGATATAACTTCTGCAATAGATTTTGCATCTTCAAATTTAATTTTATCTAAATCCGAAATAGTGATGTCTCTTCCTGTGGGGAAATCACTTTGTTTCACTAAATCATTGATCATTCCTTGTAATCCCAATTCCCGTCCATCATCGGGCGAATAAATTCGGTCGATGCCGTAATCCATTAAATCTTTAATTTCTTCCGGTAAGATTACGCCACCACCACCGCCAAAAATTTTAATCTGCGGAGCATTTTTTTCGCGTAAAAGATCATAGATGTATTTAAAATATTCATTATGACCGCCTTGATAAGAAGTTAAAGCGATCGCATTGGCGTCTTCCTGAATGGCACAATTCACTACTTCTTCTGCAGATTTATCATGGCCAAGATGAATAACTTCACAACCAGTTCCCTGAATCACGCGCCGCATAATATTTATGGCGGCATCATGACCATCAAAAAGTGAAGCTGCAGTTACAATTCTTACATTATTTTTAGGGGAATAATTCTCTGTTGGTATCATATGTTTTGCTAAAGTCCAAAGATAATCATTCTGAAAAAAACTAGAAGGTATTTTGAAGGTTGATTTTCTTTAAAGAAAATCTTTTAAATACATTTTTAAGACATCAAATCTGAGAATCTTATCTTTGCGACAGAATTTTGTTCAAAATTAAATTATGTTAAAAATTAATACTTACACGCCAACCGATAAACCTACCTCTTCAGAAAAAGAGGCGATTGCTGGATTTTTGTTTAAAAGTCTAGAGCAATATGGTGATCCAAAAGAAGATATTTTAAAATGTATAGATTACGCTTTAAAAGAAACCAGCGCTATTGGTGGTTTTATTTGTGTGGCTTTTTTAGAAGATAAAATTGTTGGTTCTGTAATTGTTAATAGAACGGGAATGAAGGATTATATTCCTGAAAATATTTTGGTTTATATTGCCACTGATGCGGAAAAACGCGGACAGGGAATCGGACGGCAGTTGATGGAAAAGGCGATTGAAAAGGCAGATGGAAATATTGCGCTTCATGTAGAGCCAGATAATCCCGCGAAGAAATTATATGAAAAACTGGGATTTACAAATAAATATTTAGAAATGAGATTGGTAAAATAATGGCAACAATTACTTTACATCGTGAAAGACTGCATTACAATTTTGAAAGATTAGACTATTTGTTTAAATCTAAAGAAATACATTGGTCCATAGTCACGAAAATTCTCTGTGGGAATGAACTTTTTCTAAAAGAAATATTAGCTTTAAATCCCTCTCAAGTTTGCGATTCGCGCGTGAGTAATCTTAAAGTGATTAAAAAATTGAATCCCGAAATGGAGACAATTTATATAAAGCCCACGCCAAAAAGATCCGTTTCTTCCGTAGTAAAATATGCGGATATTAGCATGAATACTAATATTGAAACTATAAAATCTCTTTCTGAGGAGGCAGTAAAACAGCAAAAAATTCATAAGATTATTATAATGATTGAGTTGGGAGAATTGCGGGAAGGAGTGATGCGGGAAGATGTCATCAATTTTTATCGCCAGGTTTTTGATCTGCCAAATATTGATGTTGTTGGTTTGGGCGCAAATCTTTCCTGCCTTTTTGGGGTTTTGCCAAATACGGATAAATTGATCCAACTCTGTCTCTACAAACAGCTGATCGAAGCAACTTTCGAAAAAAAAATTCCCTTTGTTTCCGGAGGTTCTTCGGTGACAATTCCGTTAATTTTAAAGAAAATGTTACCGGCAGGAATTAATCATTTTCGTGTAGGAGAGACTCTGTATCAGGGAACTGACGTTTACAAAGATGAAAAAAGCAATCTTCTGGAGCAGGACGTTTTTACTTTGCAGGCAGAAATTATCGAATTAATAGAAAAACCGATGGTTCCCGAAGGTGATTTTGGAACCAATCTGGAAGGTGAGACATATAAGATAGAAGAACATCTAGTCGGAAAAACTTCTTTCCGCGCGATTTTAGATTTAGGAATTTTGGATCTGGACCGCATCAATATTTTTCCTAAAGACGAAACGATTGGCTATTTTGGATCCAGTTCAGATATGATTATTTTAGATTTGGGAGAAAATCGCCAGAATTATAAAGTGGGAGATATGTTAGATTTTTCCATTAATTACATGGGTGCACTTCGCGCAATGAATTCAAATTACATTGAAAAAAAGGTAGTTTAAAAAATGAAAAGAACATTAATTTACTTTGCAGCAGGAACAGTTTTCAGTTTCCTATTATATTACCTTTTTGTTGATACCCAAAATTTAACGTTAAATTTTTATTATTCTTTAGCATACGGTTCTGCGTGGGGACTGGCTTACTATTTAGATAATCCAACTTTTTCTTTGCCAATAAAGCTGGGAATTTCGCTTTTAGCCATGGTAATTTTAGTTGCTCTAGGTTATTTTCTTTTTAATTTAAAACAGGCAATTCCATCCGTTATTAAATTTTCAATCATTTTCGTTGCCTATTATTTAATGGCAAGTTTCCGGAAGACGAAATCCATGCGGGAATAATTTTATTTCACCATTAGAAAACTTAAAGCCATTAATCCTACGAGAACGAGTGAAAAGGCAAAAAAGTTGATAATGAACAAAATAATTCCAATTAAAACGCTGAATCTTTTCCCTGAATGATAAACCCGATGGTGCGCCAGAAAGAAATAGATCAGTGTGTAAATTGTTATCACAAAAATTGACAATCCTTCAATAAAATTGACAATCCCGTTTCCTGAGAATAAATTCACAATTTTGGCAAGTAACCAAAAGACGGTAATAATTAGCAGAAGGAAGGAAAAATAATGGAGTGTGAAGATGCCGTGATCAAAATACCACCATTTCTTTTTGTTATGAAAAATCCAGAGGAAAAAGGCGAAGAGTGGTAAGTAAATAAAAAGTGCTTTTGGCAGTTTGTGAAAAGCCACTTCAAAAAATTTAATAAGGATTTCCTTTTTGGAAATTCCCATTTCTTTTAATTCATAAAACTTGTAAGCAAAAGGTTTTTTAAATGAATTAGTCCAGGAAGGATGCAATTTCATATTTCGATCAAAATCTTCTGTCGTCTTGAAATCATAAATTTCTGAGTCTGCCCTCAGTTTGTTATCGATATTTGTAGCTTCTAGAAATTTATTGACTTTCGCTGAATCTTTTATAAAATCATTTACTTTTAACAGTGCCAAGGAATCCTTTATACTTAAAGATTTATTAGTATTTGTTTTGTTTAAAACTTCTTCAGAATGTAGCGCATCGATAATTTGCTTTTGTTCACCTTTTTTTGCTGCAACATTGTTAAAAACTGCAACTGTTGAAATTGGAGAAGATAATGAAAAAAAAAAGTGATAAAACTAACGAAAATATAGAGTTTCACGGGTACTACATATTGCTGTCTTTTTCCTGCTATATATTCATTTGTCAATTTCCCTGGGCGAAAAAGGAGATGTTTAATGGTTTTCTAGAATTGACCGTCATAATGCGTAAAATCTTCCGCAAAATGTGTGAAAAGAAAGTGAAAGCGCTGTTTTGATTCAATATTTTCCTGTCTGCAGTTTGGGCAGAATTTTTCTTCTACAATATGTCCACAATTCAGGCAATTTTTATTTAATCTTAATTTTCCATGACTCATTGGTTTTTTTTCAAAAATAATGAAATATTTAATATTGTGAATTATTTAATTTGGATAAAATTCCAATAATCATTGAAGATTTGAAAAATATCTCACGCCACTGTCTAAATCTTCTGAACAAAAAACAGTTTTCAACTTAGCCCCGATTGCAGCGGCATCCTTTTTCTTTTGCAAAAAGGAAAAGATAGAGTGAAAAGCGGGACTGAAAGTCTAAAAAGCAGTAAATTTATTGCTTCTAAGATTTTTAAGTTTCTAAATCACAAAGTATTTTTAAATGAGTGGTTTGATTTCTTGATAGACTTAGGTTTTAATTTTCAGATTTCTTAAATATAGTTTTTAGTCCCAAAAAATATTGCTACCTTTGCGCACCCGTTTTGGGGAAAATTATGTTTAATCGTAAACGATAAATTGTGAATACATTAAGTTACAAAACCGTTTCAGCTAACAAAGCTACTGCAAATAAAGAATGGGTTGTGGTAGACGCTGAAAATCAGACTTTAGGGAGGTTAGCTTCCAAGGTTGCAAAGATTTTGAGAGGTAAGCACAAAACGAATTTCACGCCTCACGCAGATTGCGGAGATAATGTGATCGTTTTGAATGCTGGAAAGATTACTCTTTCAGGAAACAAATGGGCAGACAAAACCTACATTTGGCATACAGGTTATCCTGGTGGCCAGAAGTCTATGACTGCTGAAGAGTTAAAAGCAAAAGACAGCTTAAAAGTTTTGGAAAAATCCGTAAAAGGAATGCTTCCTAAAAACAGATTAGGCAGTCAGTTGTTCAGAAATCTTTATTTATATGAAGGGACTGATCACAAGCATGAAGCTCAGCAGCCAAAGGAAATCAATATTAACGAATTCAAATAATTAATATGTCTATAACTCATAAAATAGGGAGAAGAAAAACTTCTGTAGCTAGAGTTTACCTTAAGCCAGGTTCTGGTGTTATTACGGTAAATCACAAAGATGTTGCTGATTATTTCTCCACAGATGTGATGGTTTATAAAGTGAACCAAGCATTTTTATTAACCGAAACGGTTGGTCAATATGACGTCACCGTGAATGTTTTTGGTGGTGGAAATACAGGTCAATGTGAAGCTATCAGATTAGGAATCTCACGCGCACTTTGCGATATTAATGCAGAGTTCCGTTTGTTGTTAAAACCTGAAGGTTTGCTTACAAGAGACGCTAGAATGGTTGAAAGAAAAAAACCAGGACAGAAAAAAGCGAGAAAGAAATTCCAATTCTCAAAACGTTAAAAAATTTCAGATTCAAGATTGAAGATTCAAGATTCAAGACTTTTCGAAGTTTTTATCTCTTGGCAATTGGTTTTTGGCTCTATTATCTAATCAAAAAATTGCCCGTTTAGTTTAGCACCCAAACTTTTCTCCCATCTAAAGAAATGTTGATTGCGTAACAGCGGAATGTAAACTAAAAAACAAGAACATGGCAAAAGCAAATGTAAAAGACCTCTTAGAGGCAGGCGTTCATTTCGGTCACATGACTAGAAAATGGAATCCAAACATGGCTCCATACATTTTTATGGAGAAGAACGGTATTCACATCGTTGATTTACATAAGACAGCAGTAAAATTGGAAGAAGCTTGTACAGCTTTGGAAAAATTAACTTCTGCAGGCAAAAAAGTTCTTTTCGTAGCAACAAAGAAACAAGCGAAAGAAATCGTGGCAAAACACGCGGCTGAACTCAACATGCCTTATATTACTGAAAGATGGCCCGGAGGAATGTTGACGAATTTCGTTACCATTCGTAAAGCGGTCAAGAAAATGAACCATATTGATAAAATGAAGAAAGATGGTACTTTCGAAACTTTATCAAAAAAAGAAAGACTTCAAGTTGACAGACAAAGAGCTAATTTAGAAAAGAATTTAGGTTCTATTTCTGATATGGTGCGTCTTCCTTCTGCTCTTTTTGTGGTAGATATTATGCGTGAGCACATTGCAGTAACTGAAGCTAGAAGCTTAGGCATTCCTGTATTTGCAATCGTAGATACGAATTCTGATCCAAGAAAAGTAGATTATGTTATTCCGGGGAATGATGATGCTTCAAAATCTGTAGATCTTTTGTTAACTAAAGTTGCAGAAGCAGTAAAAGAAGGACAATCTCAGAGAAAAGCAGACAAAGAAAAATCTAAAGAAGAAGGCGAAAAAGTATCAGCAGAAACTGATGCAGATTTCGACGAGAAATAAGATTTTCTTATGATATAGAAATCCGGCTCAAATTTATTTGAGCCGGATTTTTTTTGATTTAAATCTTTAAAGTGATTTTTAATTAAAATTAAAAATTTCGTATTCTATAAATAATCTATATAATATATGCAATATTTATAATATCTTTACTTTATATTCATAATAATTTTAATTATAAATTAATCAGAATATAAATGACTAAATATTGAATTATAACATTTGTTCTAAATCATAAAAATAAAAGATTTTAAACAATTCTTACAAATTTCATTTCTTCCAACAAAACATTTTAAGCATAAACCTAATGAAAACAAAAACTATTAAACTTACGTTTCTGATTCTCTTCTTCGGCGCAATATCACTGCTCTCGGCAAGAAAAAGTGAAAAAGTCCCTTTCATTTTAGCTCAAAATTATTTCGTTCGGAATGACTTTCCGGATAATGATCTGCAAATGAAAAGAATAACATCTGCCGAACAATTGGATGCGATTTTTGGTACTGCAACGAGGATGGGAGAAAATGGTAAACCAACGACCATCGATTTTTCGAAGAGTTTTGCAATTGCTTTAATTAATAGAGTTACAAACGATGTAAAATCTGTAGATATAAATGCTTTGACATTTGGAAACAACACCCTCAATATTGGCTATTTTATAAGTAAGACAGATGTAAAATCATTTTCTTCTCGTAATTTCAGTTTAATAATAGTAGATAAAAAATATTTTAAAAATAAACTTTATGCTAATTTTAATGGTGAAAATGGTGAGAGGATGGCAGGTGCTGATTTTGATGAGTTTGGTTGCAAAGGCTCGGCAGGAAATGTATGGAGTGTTTTAAAAAATAAATGTATCGGACCGGGTGAAACTGATTCTGTTTTTGAGTGCGCATCTGGAAATTTTGGTTTGCTATTTAATGATAATCATTTAAGAGCAGAATTAATTGGGTTTAATTATAAAAACTATGAATCTAACTTGATTCTTTCTAAAAATCAAAAAAGTAAATTTTGGAGAAATGGCGCGGTAAAAATGAAATCTTCAAAGGATTTTTATAGCTTGACGGATGACGATGTTGTGATCGCGAAAGCACGAAGAAAGACTTCAAAATAATCTGACTAAAAACTGTAAATACTTAAAATTCCCTGAGGTCATTCGTTTTATTCGGTGGATAGTTGTATTTGTTTTTATTTAGAAAAGTCTTTTTCTGAGAAAAGCAAAGAGCGAAACTGATAATAAAAAGTAATTATTTTCTGATTTTAATTTACTTTAGACGGAATTTAATATAAGTTATTGTCTTGCCTTTTTTTGAAAATAAATCCTCGTAATAAGTTTGAATTTCCCTCAGAAGTGCGGTATTAGCGTCATATTCTGGCGCCCCATAAATATCGTGGTGCGCCGTAATTATTTCATGTCCTGCGCCTTGCAGCAGCCCTAAAGTATAGCCGTGTAGAAATTCAGAATCTGTTTTCAGATGAACTAAGCCATCTGTTTTAAGAAATTTTTTATAACGAGCCAGAAATTCCGGATGAGTCATTCGGTGTTTCGTACGGCGGTATTTTATTTGAGGATCGGGAAATGTGATCCATATCTCGTCAATTTCATCTGTTGCGAAGAAATGATCTACAAGTTCAATCTGAGTTCTTAAAAAAGCCACGTTTTTTAAACCAGTTTCATGTGCTTCTTTTGCGCCAAACCAAAAACGTGCGCCTTTAATATCAATGCCGATAAAATTTTTATCTGGAAATGCTTTTGCTAAACCGACAGAATATTCGCCTTTGCCACAACCTAGTTCTAAAACAATAGGCTTATCATTTTTAAAAACTTCTGCGTTCCACTTTCCTTTTAAATGGTATTCTGCTAAAGCTTCTGCTCTTGTTGGTTGAAAAACATTTGGTAATGTTTTATTCTCGTCAAAGCGTTTTTGTTTGTTTTTTCCCATAATTTTTTTCGCCACGCAAAAATAAATCTAATATTTTAGAATGCAAATATTAGAGGTAGAATTATTTAAAATGATCATTTAGAAGTGATATTTTGAGAAATCAAAGTCGCCAATTTTGCGTATTCATTATTGTACCTGTGATTTCCTGGTAAATGCTTCATTGTAAAATCTTTAACAGTAATCGCTTTGTAGGGAAATCTGATTCCAATGTTACTTAAAATTGCCAAAGTTTTCGGAGCTTTCATTTTATTGACCTCAGGTAAAACTTTATAATCTCCGCGACCTTTGTCGAAAATCATTCCCTGAAAACTAACTTCAAAATCTGCAGTTTTTGATGGATCCAAAAGAATGACGGAAATTATCTTGTCATGTATGTTTTTTGCCAATCGGTTATAAATAAAAGGTGATATATCCGCACCAAAACTATAACCTAATAACACTATTTTTTGGTTTTTTCTACCTTTTAATCTTGCAGTTAAATAATCGCTAATCTTTTTGGCAGTTTCCGCGGGATTTTTTCGTTTCCAAAAGTAGATTTTAGAATCTAATGCAGTGATGTCATAATTTCTTTTAAATAATTCATCACTCAAACTTTTAGAAAATGTATTAAAGCCGGCGTCACCGCTGACGTAAAATATAAATGGACTGTCATTTTGAGCATCTAATTCACGGATTGGAAAATCTGGATTTTCGGCAGAATCTGCGCAACCTTGCAAAAATGCAAGCGAGAATATCAGAATAATATTAAATTTCGAAAATAATTTCATCACTCTTTCATTACTTTATTCAGTGCAGCAGGAATTTGCAGCAACTCAAAATCATTATTGTAAATTAGAAATTTATTTTCCCAAATAGTCGCATATTTTTCTTTAAAAAATCTGAGAGTTTGAAAATGTTTTAAGCTGCCAACCCGGTGATATGCGTACTTCATAATCTGCTCTACGGGATTGTCAGGTTCTTCTATTCCACTCATTGGCGTAAGTCCCATGTTTAGGTATTTTAAATTTTTACTTTTAGAATAATCAATTAAACTGACAATTAAAACATCTAAACATCCACCTGGCGCTTCTTTTCTTTTTCTAATTAAATCATAAGTGCTTTCTTCAGGTGCAAAGTCTGGGATAATATTTAAAAAAGCCTGAAGTTTTCCGTTTTCATCTTTAATAGCAATAACAGTTTGATTTTTTAATTCATCATCCTCAAAACTTCCCTGGGAAAAAACACTTTCTTTTTTGTCGAATTCATTTAGCCATTCGTCTGAAATACTTTTTAATTCTGATATTAATTCTGCTGAATGGGGCGCTTCATAAACTTCTGAAACATATCCTTTTTTTGAAATACTATTGATGCCATTTCTTAAAGATTTACGGTCTTTTCCTTGCAAAGTAAAATTTTGAACATCGACCAAAGCTTCCTGTCCAATTAACAGTTTTTGTTTTTTTAAGGATTTAAAGAGAAATAAGTTATTTTCTGGAGCCCGGTAGTAAATAGGTTTCAATCCTTTGTTTCGGCAAAATCCTTCAAATTCTCTTAAAATAAAAAGTTTGTCCTCTTCATCGCAAACTGGTTCTTCTAAAACTACGGCAAAATTATTAGCAATTTTAAAAGAAACAAAGCCTTCCCGATTTTCAGAAAAATAGAGGCTTTTATCTTTACTGATTTTAAAAAAATCTAAGGCGGAACTGCCATATTTATTAATTAATTCTTTGGCAGAATTTTCTTCATTTTCTTCATTTTCAAAATCAAATTTAAATGGAATTAAAAGAGCTAAAATTAAAAATAACCAGGAAATAAAACCTAAAAATTTAGTGATACTAATAAAATCACGGCCAAATGGTGTTGCAGCCTTTGGTAGATCAGTATAAAATAAAGTATAACTTTGGAAAGTGTAGTAAATAGATTGATTCCATGTAAAATCTATTCCAAAATGTCTTTTATCAATCAGGTAAAAGCTGAAAAAATCAAAAATCAAAATTGCTGACAGAACAAGTAAGATAGTACTTAAACCCAACCTGAGGAATTTACGGTTGGTCTTTATCAGATATTGTTTTCGGGTAAAAAATAATAGCAGTATTGTAAAAATTGCGAATGAAGCTTCTTCATAATCAAATGCTTTGAAAACATTTCCAACAATTGAAAATATTGAAAAAATAATTGCCAAGTACCAGGCGCTTTTTAAACCTTTTAAAAGTTGTGCAGAAACAATCATTAATCCAATCCCGATTACCAAAACTGATAATTTTGAAATATGTCGCGTTTCAAAAGGCAAATAATGTTTCACCATTACCAAACGTTCGGCTAATGGCGGAGTTATAACTGATATTAAATTTATCACACCTAAAGTAAAGATTGCAATTGCAGGAAAAATCCTTGCAAATAATTTTCTACCGTTGTACAGAAAAGCGAAAATACCAAAAATTAAAGGCAACCAGAATTCAAAAATCCGGTAAAGTAAAGTGATTCCTAAACTAACGGTATTGCTGAAGCCGAAAGAATTAAAAATGTAAAGCATCGTAAATTCTACTGCGCCTAAACCACGTAAAAATGGCGAAACAATCATCAACAAAACAGAAACAGTATAGGCTATAGCCGCTGCAGAGAAAGAGGGGGTAGCACCTAAAGCTGCCATTGCAATAAATACGTGAAATATACCGACAAATTCCATAAGGACAGAATAAATCACAACCCTGTAAAAATGTTTTTTTTCTAATTCTGTGGAAAAAATAGAATCAAGATAAGAAATTATAGTAGGAAATTTGTGGTCTAAAAACTTATAAATTAATCCTTGCTGTTTTATATCTTTAAATAATAAAAAAGAGAGCAGTAAAATGACACCTAAAATTATAATTGCAACCCACGCATTTCCCAGGTCTTTGTGATTAAAGGCGCTGTACGCAAGAATGGGGATGCCAACTACAAATAAAGTAAGCAAACCAACGAATCCATAAATTACACCTGATTGGTGCATTTTTCCAATGTCATAATTTTTTCTTTTTAATTCTGTAGGTAAATACGCTAAGGAAGTTACTCCGCCTGCAGGAAGAAATACGCTGAGAAAATTTCTTTTTAAAAATAGAGATGTGGCTTCAGAAATTTTTATTTTTAAACCAACAGCTTTAAAACTCTCAACATACATTAAAGCTTGAAGCAATATGTAAATGAATGTTACCAGAATTCCTATAATAATCCAAGTGAGATCGGCCTGTTTCAGTTGGGGAATGATCTGTCGCATTTCATGTCTTTCACTGCGGAAAAATACGAAAGCGAGTAAAATTATAAATACTGCAAGTATTTCTTTCCAATAAGACTTTGGCGAAAATTTTAAAAAAAATAGATTTTTTTTCAGTTGCATAAAATAATAATACTCTAAATAATGTCCGATAGATTATTATTTACAAAAGTAGTGAAAAGTAATTTTTTATACATCTTTAAAAAAAAGTCTTCTAAAGATGTCGTATTAAAAAATATTTCAATAAAAAATATTAAATAAAGAGAAGTCTGAAATCAAGAGCAAAGTATTATATTAGCTTTTTATTTTAAAAAAAAACTTTTTAATGTCATTTGCCAAAATTAATGGTTGCTCTGCAGCCGCAAAGTGACCGCCAACTGACATTTCTTCCCAATGTATGATATTAAAACTTTTTTCAATGTAAGAACGGGGAGGAGTGGGTAATTCTTTAGGAAATTTTGCAAATCCTACAGGTGTTTTTACAAAATCCTTCGCTCCAAATTTTAAGGGTATTTTGCTATTTTCCTTGTATATTCTAACAGACGATGAAATGGTTTGAGTAATCCAGTAGAGAGTAACATTTGCCAGTAATTCATCTTTCGTGAAAATTGAATAAATATCTTCATCATTATCACTCCAAGAGTTAAATTTTTCTAAAATCCACACACAAAGCCCTAAAGGAGAGTCATTCAAACCATAAGCTAAAGTCAAAGGTTTTGTACTTTGGATGACTGAATAAGCAGCTTCTTTTGAAGCCCATATTTGTGTAGATCTTTGAAATTCTATAGTTTCTTCGGTAAGTTTTTCATCATCTTTTAAATAAGGTTGGTAAGAGCCAGAAATATAATTTAGATGCAAACCAATAATTCTTTCGGGATATTTTATTGCAAGCCAAGTACTTATCGCTGAACCGATGTCTCCACCCTACGCTCCATATTTTTTATATCCTAATTCAATCATCAGTTTATTCCACAAATCTGCCACAAATTCGGAATTACATCCTTCAACTTCACAGGAACCAGAATATCCAAAACCGATAATAGATGGAATAATTAAATCAAAGCAGATATCATCATTTTGCGTCAGGAGCGGAATTATTTTCATCATCTCTAGAAATGAACCTGGTCAACCGTGCGTCATAATTAAGGGAATACAATTTTCCCCCTTTCCTTTAATATGCAAGAGATGAATGTCGAGATTGTCAATAGTGGCGATGAAATTAGGAAAAGAATTTATTTCTAACTCTATTTTTCTCCAGTCAAAATCATTTAGCCAATAATTAGAAATGTCTTTCATAAACGAAAGATCAGATCCGTATTTCCAGTCAGAATTTTTTATTTCACCTGGCCATCTAGTATTTTTAATTCTAAACTTTAAATCATCCAGAATTTCTTCAGATATATTTGCTTTAAATGGCTTTATCATTTTAATATCAGTTACCGAACTTTAAATTTGCAAATAAAATAGAAGGTAAAATCTTCATTACATTACTTCACAACAGGATCTGTTAAAATTTTCTGTAGATTAGAATTTTTTAAACGCGCTAAATAAATAGGCAAATATTTTTCAAAGTAAATTTGAGTTGCTTCAAAATTATTTGATAGCAAATAGGGTTTTAAATTATCTGAACTGTAAACGAATTGAAGAAAATTAGGAATTAGATTTTGAGGGATCTTAAGTTTAATAAAATAATCATCTCCAAAATATTTTTGCATATTTTCCACATCTTTTGACATCGTTTCGTATTCTTGAGCCCGTTCTTTCTTTTTGCGCTCACCGGAAAGAAGGTCAAAAATACTGTCTAAGCCAAATGTAAGGCCACCACCAGAAAAACCGGCAATGGGAAGTTGAGTTGGTAATCCGTCTCCTTTTGGACGTGGAAGGCCAATTGATTTTTCCAATTGCTCCTTTTTCATGTCAGTCCGCAATGCCAAAACGTCTTTCCTGAGATTTCCGGAAACTTTAAACCGTGGAATGATAACCTCTTCAATATCCGTATATGATACTTTTAATTCTATTAAATTTCTAAAAGAAGACATCATATTCTCAGTAATCAGCACATCTTTTCTATCTGTTACAATGGACGTAAAACGGATCATTTCACCAAATTTAGCTTCTAATTTAAAATTGCCGTTATAATCCGCCAAAACTGTTTTTTGGGTATTGAGATTAGTGACATAAATTTGGTTTAAATAAAGGTTTGAATTGTCTTTTAAAAAAACTTCACCACCGAATATTTGCGCATCGATCTGCGAAACAATCAGGATTAAAAAAAGGAAATATAATTTCTTCATATCGGGAGCAAAAGTAAAGAGAATTTGCTTATTTCCACTTTACAATTCCTTTCGCCTGCGTTAAACTTTTATTAAAGTTCAAAGTCATTTACCAATTTTTAATTAAATGTTGTTAAAAATTAGTGTTTTTTAATAAAATCCAGCCGGTGTAAGTGACTATGGTACTGGCGCCAAACTCTTGCCATTGTAAAACATACCAGTAAGAATCTGTTGGTAATTTTCTATTATTAAGCGTTCCATCCCAAGTATATTGATTGCTTTCTGACCCCGTAAAAACTAATTTTCCATAACGGTCAAAAATTTGAAATTTTGGATTGTCTTTATTTTTAAGCTGCGAGTAATTAAAAGTGTCATTAATATTATCGCCATTCGGAGTTATCGCATTTGTAATAATGATTATAGAAAATTCTTTGGATACTGGCGCACATTGATCTGCGGAGGTAACATAAATTGTATTTACGCCACTTTTAACGTCAGTAAATATATTGGAACTTTGTGGTGCAGAACCATTTAAAAAATAAAGATAAGGCTGCTTTCCTCCGGAAGCATTAATTGTAACGGTTGATCCTTTAATATCAATCGCAGTAATTTTGGGTAATTCAACTTCTTTCACGGAAACTTTTTGCCGGTAAACACAGCCGTTGCCACTTTCTAAATCCACATAATAATCACCTACACTCACATTTGTAATAGATGATGTTTTTTCCCCAGCTCTGCTCCAGCTGTAGGAGGTGAAACCTGTTCCTGCATCAAGCGTTGTCGTCGTTCCTGGACAAATCTTTTTATCCTGTAAAATAGTTGAAGCTGTGGGAAAATCAATCGTAATCATTAAAGTTGCGAGAACAGGACAAAAATCGACTTTTGATAATCGATAATAATAAGTGCCGGTTTTATTAACTGAAACTGGATTTGGGATTGGATTCTGAGAGTTTTTTGCATTATTTAAGTAATCGTAATAACTCACAGTCACGCCAGAATCTGTGGTAAATTCAGATAGATATTTCGACAGATCTACGCTTTTTGTTCCATCTAAATCATCATCACATTCTGAAGTTGAATAGGAAGATTTTATTAAAGTTAACGTTGTTCCTATTTTAAGGTTTAAAGGCTTAATAACTGGCGGGCAAAATTGAGATTCTACACGCACGTAAACTGTTGTATTTGTTTTATAAGAAAAATCATTTTGTAAACCGGTTCCGCCTGCGTTTGCCAAGGCGTTTGTTGTGTAATATTTAACGGTAAATCCTGTACTATTTGGTAAAATGATGGGAGTAATATCGGAAAATTTAACATCAATATTGCCGTCAAAATTCGTGTCGCAATTTTCTGCGGTATAATCGGAAGTATTTAAAACGGCTTTTGGTGATTCTTTAACTTCCACTGATTGAATCAACGAACAACCATTTGGCGATGTTAATGTTACAGTGTAAGTTCCTTTCCCTGCATTAATTATTTGGGTGGTTGCGCCAGTGCTCCAAAGATAACTTACAAAGCCTGGACCTGCATCTAAAGTTGTAGAATCGCCTTCACAAACAGTCACAGTGTTCGATAGAGTGGTAGAACTTAAAGGATGTGCAAACAATAAGTTTAAAGTCCCGATATTGTCGCAAATTCCCGTTTTAGAAAATCTGATAAAATAAGTAGTGTCAGAATTTAAGATTTGATTAGCAGAAATTTCTGTTCCTAAAAAATTGGCTTGAGCGTCCGCAAATGTTTTGTAAAATTTATAAGTAACGGTATTATCTGCCGTAAATAAATTAATGTAATCCGAAAGTGTGACATTTTCTGAAGTATTTTGAGAACAAACAGTTCGCGTGATCGGCGTTGAAATACTAACATTTGCACCGATTTTAAAATCAATTTGTGCTATTTTAAAAGGACAATTGTCGGGAGAGTCTACTCTCACATAAACTGCTGTATTATTAGCATAAGACCAATTGTTTGGTAAAGTATTTCCGTTTCCAGCCGTGGCATCCGTTGGATTTAAATAATATCGAACTTGGAAGTAGGACGAATTTTGTAGAATCTTTGGTGTTATCGTAGAAAAATCAATATCAATTTGTCCATCTAAATTATCATCGCAGTTTACCGCATTATAAAGACTTGGGTCTAAAAATATTTCAGGGAAAAACCCCAAAGTTACAGTTGCGATATCACTACAACCTTCAGGAGTTTTTACAACTGCATAAACGTCTACTCCAGCCGAAACGTAAGCCGTATAATTTAAAATTTCTTGCGCCGCGTCTTCCGCCTTTGCACCAGCTAAATTTTTATAATATTTTTTTGTTACCGGGGAATTCGTTGTAATATTTGCGTTTGATAGATTGAAAGTGCCGGTAGTTCCTATTTTACAACTAGTTAAAGTTGTATTGTTAACTGTCAGTTGCCCAATAGTAATATTAACAATTACCTGCTCACTATCAGGAAAAGTACCATCTCCAGAAAAATAGTAAACAAAAGTATCTGCTCCCACCGCCCCTAAATTAGGTGTATAAGTTATTAAACCAGTGGCGGCATCTATTGCAGCTATTCCTTTCGTTGGCGGTGTTATTATTTTTATAGAACTTAAAACGATATTCTGGGTAGAATTTGTGAATCTTGGTGTTTCGGTAAAACTTCCACAAACTCCCCTAAACACAGTTGTCTGCTTTGTACAATTTAAAACTGTGAAGATGGGAGTTGTAACTGCTGGGCAAGTTCCGTTACTTACAACAACAGTATAATTGCCTGGTTGTAATGGGGTAAAAGTGTTGGTGTTTGCGCCTGCGAGTAATAAATTATTATAATACCATTGGTAAGTGTCAAAACCAGCATTTACTTCCAGAACAATTCCCGGCAGACAAGTTCCAGATTGTTTTGATATAGCGGGAATAGAAGAAAATCCTGCGAAATAACCACCGTAACCAACTGCGCCATCACCTGCTGCAATACCTGCAGTTACTGCTTTTGTGGAATTTATGGTAATATTTCCCATTACATTTAATTTAGAATAGGTCACCCATTGCGCATTTCCGACCAAAGGCTTTGGACCTTCTGCAGCAGTAAGAGGAGAGTCATTAACAGTTACAACAGCACCAACTTCCGTGATGATATTCAGTTTTGTATTTCGGGTCTTACTAAAGACATTATTTCCGCTTGTACCTGGGTTTTCATTAATTAAGCCAATCTCACCAACGACAGTTGGAAGATAGCAACTCAAAGGCGGTATATAATTAAACCCACCAGTTGCTTTAGAGCTATTGCCACTAACACCTGCTAATAATTGATAGAGATAAATATTTTTGGTGGCTTTTACGTACATATTAAAAATGCCATTGCCAGCATTAATATAATTACTGTCAGGTATAACGAAATATTCACCTTCGTTCAAAGTTTTTACGGGCGTTGCACCATTATTTAAATAAATTTGCGTATTATTTTCAGTTGCTACAATGAGACCGCCTTCCATATTATCCCCAATATTGCCATTTCCCTTAATTAAAGCAAATTCTTGCCCCAATCTTTCCACAGGTACAGATTGATCCATTACAATGTCTGAATTGCCAGGATAATTCCCCGCATATTGCCCATTAAAATTACCATTTGTAACAGAGATAGGATTATTTGCAACTATTTTTGCTCCGATAAAACCGGTAAAGTTATCTGGATTATTTCCCAGTCCGTCAATGATATAGGATTGCCCTTTATTTAAAGTAAAAGTAATGATCGATGCTTGAGGCGCTGAAAAAACAACAGATGGTTGGTATCCAGAAACTGTCACTGTCGTATTATCTTCTGTCGCTAAAATCCCTGTCATAAAATTTAGTATGGCATTACTGACGGTAATTGGCGCCATTGCAGCATAAAATTTCGTCCCAATTCCCGCTTTACCTTTAGAAGTCAAAATTTCTGCATGATTAAATTCAGAAAACCTAAAATTAGCAAAATAAGGTTTGTCTCCCTTGCAATAAAGACCCATTGTAGTGGGTGTAAATAAATCCGTCTGAAGCGTTGTTATTATTAAACTTCTCGGAACGGCGAACGTTTGCGGATTTCCTTTGCTTAAGTTAACAACCGTCCCAATTACAATATTATTATTGTAGATAGTAACTGGAAAAGCTGTTGGGGAATTTGTCGAAAAATATAGAGTTTGCTCATAATTGCCTGTTTTCGCGCGATCGATCATGGGTGCAAACCAATGCTCTGTATCTAGCTGTGCAAAACTCTTGATCATAAAAAAAATGAAAAAGAGTAATGCGAATAATTTTTTCATAAGATTGTGTGTGCCACAAATTTATAATTAAATATTCATTTAAAAAGCAAATATTTTACTGGTTTTTTAGAAGAATCCAATTAGTGAAAACAGATTTTAAGCAAGAAAAATCTCTGCTAAATTTTAGCAGAGATTGTATTTAAGATCGATTATTTAAATAATCAAAATCACGACATTAAGTTAAACTAACTCTAATAAAGCCAACAACTTTTAGATCGCTGTTGACAGATTTTACATAATCAGCAACGCTCATCCCACTATCTTTAATGAAAGATTGGTGTACCAAAGTATTGTCTTTGTAAAATTTCTGCATTTTCCCTTTCAAGATATTATCAATAATATTGGCAGGTTTACCTTCTTTAGTTAAAATCTCTCTTTCAATTTCTAATTCACTATCAATTGTTGCTTGGGAAACTTTTGTTTCATCTAAAGCCAAAGGATTCATGGCGGCAACTTGCATAGAAACAGATTTTGCAACTTCACTACCTCCGTCTGATTTACCTGATAATGCGGAAATCGCCGCAATTTTATTTCCTGCGTGAATATATGCTCCCAAAAATGGGCCTTCAATTCTTTCGAAGGCACCGATTTCTATTTTCTCACCAATTATACCAGTTTGCTCAATTAATTTTTCAGCGACAGTTTGGCCGTGGAAATCTGAGGCTAAAAATTCTTCTTTATTTGAATAAAAAACCGCTTGCTCAGCCAATTCATTAGCCAAAAGAATAAAATCAGCATTTTTTGCAACGAAATCTGTTTCGCAATTAAGTGCGATAATTGCGCCCATTGTATGATCTTCATTGGTTTTTGCAATAACTGCACCTTCAGAAGACTCTCTATCTGCTCTATTTGCAGCCACTTTCTGACCTTTTTTTCTTAAAATTTCAATTGCTTTTTCGAAATCGCCTTCAGATTCTACTAAGGCTTTTTTGCAATCCATCATTCCTGCGCCGGTTGTACTTCTTAATTTTGCTACTTCTGCTGCTGCGGGTGTATACATATCGAATATTTTATTTAAATTTATTGTAAATTATTGCTGTGTTTTCAGCGCTGCAAAGATAATAAATTTAATGCAAACTAAAAAGATGCTTTTAACGTTTAAATTTTGTCTGGTTTAAAATAATACATTTAAAGAAATGAAAAAATATTTATATATTTTCAGCCTGTTTATCTCCGCAGTTATGTGTTCGCAATCAAAATACACCGAGGCACAAGTAGAAAAAAGTAGCGATCCGCAAGTCATAGCGAATTTTGTAAAAAATAATCCCAATAATCCTAAAACGCCCGAGTTCAAAAGGAAATTATATGCAATAGTTAGTGGTGGCAACTCCGCTGTCGCAAAACCTACAATTACTCCGCTTACTAAAGCTAAATTAGAAAAGGAAGTAAAGCGTGATTTAACAGGTGGGACTAATGCGCAAAACAAACAGGCCGCCGCAGTCTTAACACATCTTTTTAACAATGATCCAAGTGATAAAAATGCATATATCCAAATTGAAAATAAGTCTAAATGTAATTTAATCGTAAAAATTAGTGGAAAAAAGTTTTATAATTTAACTATTCCAGCCAATAATAATAATTTTATCATGGTGGATAAGGGAACCTACAAACTCACAACTTCTATCTGTGATGCTCAATATTCCTCAGTAAAATCTGTGACAAAAGATATTATAATTACCTTAAATTATAGTAAGAGATAAATAATTAAATCGAAAAAAGTCCACTAAAAGATATTTAGCAGACTTTTTTTAAGTTTTTAATTAGCCTTTAAACTGTCCCATTTCAATAAATTTATCTTGTCTCTGAGTAACCAACTCTTTATCAGTAAATTTTTTAAAAGCTTTTATGTTTGCTAAAATAGACTTTTTTACGTTTTTAAAAGTTGTTTCGGGGTCGTAATGTGCGCCTCCCAAAGGTTCTTTAATAACACCATCAATAAATTTTTCCCGAAGCATGTCATCCGGTGTTAATTTTAAAGCATTGGCTGCGTCTTCTTTATGTTCCCAGTTTCTCCACAAAATTGATGAGCAACTTTCTGGCGCAATTACGGAATACCAAGTATTTTCTAACATGTAAACTTTATTTCCCACACCAATTCCTAAAGCTCCACCACTTGCTCCCTCACCAATAATGATGGTAATGATCGGAGTTTTTAACGTGGTCATTTCAATAATATTTCGGGCGATCGCTTCACCCTGACCGCGTTCCTCAGCTTCTAAACCAGGATATGCTCCCGGCGTATCAACTAAAGTAATAACAGGAATTTTAAATTTTTCCGCTAGTTTCATTAATCTCAACGCTTTTCTGTAACCTTCAGGATTACTCATCCCAAATCTTCGAAATTGTCTTTCTTTAGTCGTTCTTCCTTTTTGAGTACCAATTAGCATGACGCTTTGTCCGTCAATTTTCGCTAATCCGCCAATCATTGCCGGATCATCTGCAAAATTCCGATCACCGTGAAGCTCTAAAAAACTTCCTTCATCTACGATCCCCTTTATAAAATCTAATGTGTAAGGGCGGTCTGGATGTCGCGAAAGTTGCACTCTTTGCCAAGGCGTAAGATTTCCGTAGATTTTTTTCTTTGTTTCTTCAATTTTATCTTCTATCTGGCTGCAGGCTAATTTCATATCAACGCCACTTTCGTCGCCCACAAGCGAGCAAGTTTGGTATTGATCCATCAATTCTTTTACTGGCTGCTCAAAATCTAAATATTCCATTATATCTTTTAGAATTATCTTTCAAATTTATATAAATATTTTAGCAATTGACTTATTTAAGTGTTTCAATCGCAAAATTAATTCTCTTTTCAGTTTCAGTTTTCCCTAAAATTTCCAACAGATCTGGTACATCCGGACCTTTTAATTCACCAACCAAGGCCAAACGCAAAGGCATCATTATTTTACCTAATCCCAGGGATTGTTCTGTTGCGAAGTCGTGAATTGCCTTAGAAATCTCATCTTTCATAAAGGAAGTGAGTAAAATTTTCTCTAAAAGATTCTTTAAAATAGATGAGGTGTTTTCATTCCATGCTTTTTTGGAGGCTTTTTCATCGAACGTTTTGGATGCTGTAAAAAAGAAAATTCCTTCAGTATAAATATCTTTAATAAAAGTGGCGCGCTCTTTCATTAAACCCACGATTTTCAGTAACTTATCATCTGTAATTTTACTTTCAGAAACTTCCTTTAAGTTTTTTAAACTTTCAGAAACTTCCTTGTCGGTTTTTTTCTGTAAATATTGATGGTTAAACCATTCTGCTTTTTCTTTGCTAAATCTTGCGCCGGCCTTATGCACTTTATTTAAATCAAATTCCTGAACCATTTCATCCAAAGAAATAATTTCTTTATCATCTGCGGGCGACCAACCGAGAAGCGCTACCATATTTAAAAATGCTTCTGGCAAATAACCTTCTTCTCTATAACCTTTCGAAACATTTCCGGTGTCCTGATCTTTAAAATTTAACGGAAAAACGGGAAAATTAAATTTATCGCCGTCTCTTTTACTAAGTTTTCCTTTACCTTCAGGTTTTAAAATCAGTGATAAATGCGCAAATTGTGGTCTTTCCCAACCAAAAGATTCATACAATAAATAGTGAAGTCCCAAAGATGGCAACCATTCTTCCCCACGAATTACGTGTGAAATTTTCATTTCATGATCATCAACCACGTTTGCAAAATGATAAGTCGGCATTCCATCTTGTTTTACTAAAACTTTATCATCCAAAGAGTTGGTATTTACATTTGAGGTCCCGCGGATAATATCTTCTAAAATTAAAGTTCTGTCAACAGGCATTTTAAACCTAACGACATATGGCGTTTTTTTATCTAAAAGCGTTTGGACCTCTTCTTTTGTTAAAGACAGACTATTTTTTAAACGGTTTCTAATGATGTAATTGTAAGAAAAAACATCGCCCTTTTCATCATATTCTTTACGAATTTCATCCAGTTCTTCAGGCGTATCAAAAGCCAAATAGGCGTAATCTGTTTTTAAGATTTCCGCTAAATGTTTATCATAAATATCACGTCTTTCAGATTGTCTGTACGGACCAAAATCGCCGCCGTGTTTTGGGCTTTCGTCGGGAATGAGTCCACACCATTCCAAAGCCTCCAAAATATAATCCTCCGCACCTTCCACAAACCTTGCTGTATCGGTATCTTCAATTCTTAAAATAAATTTTCCGTCTGTACTTTTGGCAAAGAGATAATCATACAATGCGGTTCTTACACCGCCTAAATGTAACGGTCCGGTCGGGCTCGGTGCAAAGCGCACTCTCACGTTTTTCATTTTCATTTATTAGGGTGCAAATTTAAGAAAATATAGTACTTTTACTCCTCTTTAAATTATATAGTTTTGTAAAATATTAAAATCTATGTTAGAAATTGGCGACAGACCGTGGGGAAAATATTTCGTTTTGGCAGATGAGCCAAATTACAAACTGAAAAGAATTGAGGTAAATCCTGGTCAAAAATTATCGTATCAATACCATCACAAAAGACAGGAACAATGGACAATTATTGAAGGAAATGCCACTGTTGTTCTTAATGATGAAGAAATAGAATTAGCTTACGGCGAAAGTATTTTCATTCCACAAGGAGCAAAACACAGAATGATGAATCTTAGTGAAAAACCTGTTGTTTTTATAGAAGTGCAAACCGGAACTTATTTTGGTGAGGATGATATTGTGAGGTTAGATGATGAATACGACCGGAAATAATTTTATTTAATCGTTAATTTTTAAAATTTCCCGCCAAACTTTTACTGTGTCCTTCTCTTCATTTGCTAAATTAAATTTGCCCAAAATAAAATCAGACGCCTCTTTACCTTTTATTTTCATTCGATTTTCATCTATGGAAAACTCACCAATAACAGCTTCAATTGTTTTTGCAAACGTCGCAATATCCCCATCATCAATAGGGTAGGAATAATTCTCATTAAAGTAATCCTTACCGCCTTGTCCTTTGTAGCCAATTACTACGCATCCGCATGCCATTGCTTCGGCAGGTGGCAATCCAAATCCTTCTTTATGATTAAAGCTTAAGAATATGGCGCTTTCCTGCATGATTTCGGAGACTTCAGCTTCATCCTTGTTTTCAATTGGGAATAACTTCCAACCTACAATGTTATTTCTATTTTGCAAAATATTTAAAACTTGCAAAACATCCTCGGAAAGTTTACGCGGCATGTAGGCGATCTGTTTTTTCTTGATAGAAGTATATTTAAAAATAGCTCCGTCGATACCTAATCTAATTTTTAAAACATTTATTTTCGGAAAAGTGTATGAAAGATAATTTTCTGCATCATTTGACGCAACGATTGTTCCAAGAAGTTTAGGATTTTTATAAATATTATTTTCGACATCATTTTCCAAAGAGAAATGTCTAAATGTATAATAACAGTTCTGATTAAAAATAACTTTTCGATTTTCAGGATAAATTTTGCCGATATGAGGTCCAAAAATTTCTGGAAAGACAAATATATCTTCCGCTGAAATCACAACGCTTTTTTTCTTTAAGTATTTAATTAACTGTCTGTTAAAAAAATCTCCACCAACATTTATTTTAGCAAATTTGATTTCCTTAAAAACTTCTCGCGAATATTCTACTGGAATATCTAATTTAAACCAATTGTCACTAGTAGGAATTTTTTTTAAAAGTACAGCATTAAAGCCATTTTTTCTTAAAAAATAAACCTGTCGGTAAATCTGTTTTATACCTCCGTGAGCAAATTTATTATTAGGACAAACAAAGTATATTTTAGGGTTCAACATCTTTTAGCTCTTAATCATATTTTGGATCCAATTTTTAATAAAATATTTCTCCTTTATTTCGGCCGTTAATTTTTTGTAAGGCGTCTTCAGAAAACTTTCAGGTAAATTTATGTCATTAATATTATCAATTATGAAGACATTCTGTGAATCATAAAAGTCATAATTTTTAATATTTTTATTAGTTGTTATTATTTTCTTTTCTAATCCGATCGCCTCGAAAGGGCGAAATGATAATCCTTCCTGATTAGGTTGCTCTAAATCTAAAATAGCAAAACTATCTGCATAAAAATTAAATGAAGAACTGAAAGGAATTATTTTATTTATGATTTCAATACTTTTTGCATAAGTTCTATCCAAATTTTTTTGGTGAAATGAGTAAATCATTGCTTTATTTAGATAATTATTCTCATTAAAATAATCAACTATTTTTAGCAATGTAGGAACTCTGTCATCAAAAGTACCGAGAAACGCAACGTCATAATTAATCTCAGAAGCAATTTTATCTTGAAAATAAAAATTGGTGATTTTTATGAAATTATACTTTTCACAATCTCTTTCGTCAAAACTTAAAATAAAGTCAAATCTTTGCAAAATACTTTCGTCCATTGGAATTTTCTCTAAGCTATCCCACAGAAGTGCTTTCGATTCTTTTGCATTTTGAAAAAGAGAATCTAACTGTTTTTCTGAAAGCAGATCAGGCCTGTTTATAATCACCAGATCTACATCTTTTACTTTCTGTATTTTATTTAAGATTTCGAGCGAAGCTTTTGCTTTTTTTATATTTCTCTTTAGAAAAATTTTGCTGAAAAAATTTTGAATTCTCTCGTTAATATTTTTATAATTATAGTTTTCATTTGAAATAATTTGAACTACTTCCGCACCAGAATAGCTTTTTAATCCTTCAAAAACTACTTCATTAAAGCCATAATAATCTGGAGCAATAAATAATATTTTTTTAGCCACTTTAACTATTTTAAATTAAAAACAGTCTCAACCCAATTTTCCAAAGAATATTTTTTATAAATTTCGTCGGATAAAGGTTCATAAAGTGTTTCAAAAAACATAGAATTGAGATTACTTAGATCTTTATTAAGAATTAAAATGTTTTCAGGTTTATAGAAGTCATAATTTCGCAAAGATTGATTATCGCTTATTATTTTTTTTCCTAAAGCCATTGCTTCAAAAATCCTAAAACTTAATCCACTTTGATTTTCACGAACCAGATCTAGTAACACGTTTCCTTTCATGTAAAATTGAGGTATATTTTTTTGATTAATTCTTCGAGTTTGATATTTTTTTGATACATTTTCACCTTTGAAACTAACCATTTTTAATAGATTTTTCTTCCAAGATTTTTTACCAACAATCACATACTGGTAAGTTAAACCCATTTTTTCTAAACGTTCCGTGATTTTATATAAAATTTTTAAACGCTCATCATAAGAAGCCAAATAAACCAGGTCAAATTCTGGATTTTTATCAGTTTTTACCTTCTCTAAATAATTATAATTATTAATTTTCGTAAAGCCGTATTTTTTAGAATCAGCACCTTCAAAAGAGTAAATGGTATCAAACAAATGGAGAATATTACCCACAGGGCAACGCGCTAAACTGTCATACAAATATGCAATATATCGGGAAGTGTATTTTTTTATTGCAACATGAAATTTCTCTTCTATTAATTCTGGATTAATTATTAAAATTTGATCTTGATGACCGAGCATTTTTAGTTCGTCTAAAATAAATTGTTGTCTTTTTTCATTTTTGACATTTTTTTGAAGAAAAACTTTTGAGAAAGTATTAGTAATTTTTGCAGAAAAATTTCTGTGTTTATAGGCACCAATATTAATATGATGCGCTTCTATACCCTTTTTGCGCAATGTAGCGGCGATATGTTCATCGTAATTCCAAAAATCAAAACTAATTATACAGATTTTCATTAAACTTTTTTTTCTGAAAAGGTAAGTTAAGATTTATTCCCAACTTTTTTTAAGGATTCGTAAGTTTCAAAAACGCTTAAACTTTGAAGGTATGACAGTTGATAGCCTTCTTTACCATCCAAAAACCCTCTATTTAGCATATAAGATTTAAAAAATTTAAAAATAGTTTTTAAATATTGCGTAAATACATTGAAACGTTTCCCTTTCGCAAATAATTCTTCGCCTTTTAAAATGCCATAATGAATCATTTTTGCTTTATACGAACTATAACTGTCAACGGAAAAATGAAGTAATTTATTTTCTAAAAAACCAATTTTACCCATTACTTCTAAAGTTTCATGTACTTTTTTGTTAGCGGCGTAGTGGCATCTGCTTTTTCTAAAAAGGCGAAAATTTTTATCGTGCTGCGTCCCGGAATATTTTAAAGCTTTTCCAGCAAAGAAAAATTTTCGATAAAAATAATAAGCGTCTTTTGTGGTGGGTTTTTCTAATTCTAAAAGAATCTCGTTTTCTAATTTTGGTGTTAGTCTCTCATCTCCGTCAAGGAATAAAACCCAATCGTTCGAAGCATTTTCTAAAGCCAAATTTCTTTGTTTTGTAAAGTCTTCGAATTTATTTTGAATAATTTTTACTGTTGGAAAAGTGTTTGCAATTTCTACAGTTTTATCTGTACTAAAAGAGTCTATGAGAATAATTTCGTGGCAGAAGCGAAAACATTCCAGAACCTGTTGGATGTTTTTTTCTTCGTTAAAAGTAATCATCAGACCGGAAACTTTCGGCAAACTCATTTGAAATTCTAAATTAGATGAATAAATTGTAAATAGTTAAAAAGTAAAAAAAATTTGCCACGAATTTACGACTATATTTCTGCCTTTATCACTGAATAACACAGATAAACTTTATGATTTTTTTTTACTCTTTTGAATCAATCTTTGTGCGTTTATGATTAAAATTTACAATTTTGTTTTTGAAAACTATTTTAAAAAAGACTATTTTTTAAATTCTTGAATCGTTTTTTCAATAATTTTCACACAATCTAAAATCTGTTTTTCTGTAATAACTAAAGGTGGCGCAAAACGAATAATATTTCCGTGGGTTGGTTTGGCTAATAAACCATTATTTTTCATGGCGACACAAAGATTCCAAGCCGTTTCACTTTCAGGTGAATCGTTGATGATAATTGCGTTTAACAAACCTTTTCCGCGAACTTTTACAATCAAATCTGATTTTTCAATGATTCGATTCATTTCTTTGCGGAAAATATTTCCCAATCGTCTGGCATTTTGAATTAAATTCTCTTCATTAACTACTTCCAGCGCAGCAATTGCCACATTCGCTGCAATCGGGTTACCACCGAATGTTGAACCATGTTGACCTGGTTTTATAACTTCCATGATTTTATCATCCGCTAAAACTGCAGAAACAGGATAAGCGCCTCCTGAAAGTGCTTTGCCTAAAATTAAAATATCTGGTTTTGTATAAGTTGATTGTTTTTCACATTGATTCTCGCAAGTGCAATTACCACAAACTGCCAAAAGACTGCCAGTACGGGCAATTCCTGTTTGAACTTCATCTGCAATGAACAGCATGCCATTTGCATGACAAACAGCCTGTGCTTTAGAGATAAAATCTTCATCCGGTGTATAAACTCCCGCTTCTCCCTGAATCGGTTCTACTAAAAAGCCGATTACATTTTTATCTTTGGCAACTTCTTTCAAAGCGTTGATATCGTTGAAAGGAATGCTTACAAATCCGCCAGTGTAAGGACCGAAATTATCCCGCGCATTGTCATCATCAGAAAAAGAAATAATTGTTGTTGTTCTTCCGTGGAAATTACCCTTGCACACAACAATTACCGCCTGATTTTCTTCAATACCTTTTTTCTCATAAGCCCATTTTCGGCATAATTTAATAGCAGTTTCTACTGCTTCTGCACCAGTATTCATCGGCAATACTTTATCGAAACTAAAATAATTAGTTACAAATTTTTCGTATGGACCTAAAGCATTATTGTAAAAAGCGCGGGAAGTTAAAGCCAAAGTTTGTGCTTGGTCTATTAATGCTTGCACAATTTTTGGATGTGAATGTCCCTGATTTACAGCAGAGTAAGAAGAAAGAAAATCATAGTATTTTTTACCTTCCACATCCCATACAAAAACTCCTTCACCTTTTTCTAAAACCACAGGAAGTGGATGATAATTATGTGCTCCGTATTTATTTTCTAATTCAATAAAGTACTGTGAATCCCTTGCTTGCAAAACTTCTGACATAATATTTTGTTTTTGCAAATTTAACGATAATTATTCAAATCTTTGAGTGAAAGAGTCTCAATAAGAGACATTTTAATTATAGGTAATTTGACTTATAAATATTAATAAATTAATCGAAATTCATTCCATAACCGATAAGTGCCTCTTTTATAGCCTCTATTTTTTTTGGGTCTGGAATTGTGCAACCATTTCGTCGTTTCATTTCAGCAATAGCGTTCTTTTTTTGATTGTGAGTTTTGGATGGTTTCTTTCGCGACCTTATTTGGCTGAACTTTTTGTGCAAAAGTAAAATTGAAAATTATGAAAATTCCAAAATATTTAATTGTACAAATCATTATTAGTATTTTGTGATATGAATTAAAATATTGTAAAAATATTGATTTTATTTATGTTTTAATGAAAAAAAAGTTATCAAATGGTTATTATTTTATTTAAATATAGGATTATTCACTTTTCTTTAAATCTATTTTAGTTAAGTTTGTTTATTTAAAAAATTAGCAAAAAAAATACTGACATTCAAAATATCAGTATTTGTTAATTATAAAATTAATTTTTAATTATCAAAATCTTTATCCATTTTAAAATCTTCCATAAATTTGGTTGTGTAATTTCCATCCAAATAATCTTGATTTTCCATCAATTGACGGTGAAATGGAATTGTTGTTTTAATACCTTCTATATAAAATTCATCCAATGCACGACGCATTTTTGCAATCGCTTCATCACGGGTTTGCGCAGTTGTGATCAACTTTGCAATCATAGAATCATAATTTGGTGGAATTGTGTAACCAGAGTAAACATGCGTATCAACACGAATTCCATGTCCGCCCGGAATATTTAATTCTGTAATTTTTCCTGGTGAAGGTCGGAAATCATTAAACGGATCTTCCGCATTAATTCTGCATTCTATTGAATGAAGCCTTGGGAAATGATTAATTCCACTTATTGGTGAACCGGACGCTAAAAGAATTTGCTCTCTAATTAAGTCATATTCAATAACTTGCTCAGTAATCGGATGTTCCACCTGAATCCTGGTATTCATTTCCATGAAATAGAAGTTCCGGTGTTTGTCAACTAAAAATTCTATGGTTCCAACGCCCTCGTAAGCGATATATTCTGCGGCTTTTACGGCGGCGTCACCCATTTTTTGACGAAGTTCATCGGTCATAAAAGGGGACGGTGTTTCTTCCGTCAGTTTTTGATTTCTTCTTTGTACAGAACAATCTCTTTCAGATAGGTGACAGGCTTTTCCATATTGATCTCCCGCAACCTGAATTTCAATGTGTCGGGGTTCTTCAATTAATTTTTCCATGTACATTCCGCCATTTCCAAAAGCGGCAACCGCCTCCTGAATAGCAGAATCCCACATTTCTTTTAGGTCTTCCGGTTTCCAAACAGCGCGCATTCCTTTTCCACCTCCACCTGCTGTTGCTTTGATCATCACTGGATATCCAGTTTCTGCAGCAATTTCTACGGCGTCTTCATAAGAATCAATTAAACCGACAGAGCCTGGAACGCAGGGGATTCCGGCCTCTTTCATGGTTTTTTTTGCAGTCGCTTTATCACCCATTTTTTCAATTTGCTCAGGTGAAGCGCCAATAAATTTTATACCGTTTTTCTCACAAATTCTAGAAAAATTAGCATTTTCTGAGAGAAAACCATAACCCGGGTGGATTGCATCGGCATTGGTGATTTCCGCTGCAGCGATAATGCTTGGAATTTTTAAATAAGAATCTTTACTCGCAGGCGGACCGATACAAACGGCTTCGTCTGCGAACCTCACATGCAAACTGTCTTTATCAGCGGTGGAATAGACTGCAACTGTTTTGATGCCCATTTCCTTACAAGTGCGCAAAATACGCATTGCAATTTCGCCACGATTTGCTATTAATATTTTTTTAAACATCTTAGAAATTTTAAATTTTAAATATTGAATTTTAAATTATTTTAGACTGTCCATCTAAAATTTATAATCTTAAATTTAAAATTGTTTTAAGAAGGATCTACTAAGAATAAAGGCTGATCATATTCAACAGGGGAAGAATCATCCACTAAAATTTTAACAATTTTACCGGAAACTTCTGCCTCAATTTGATTAAATAATTTCATCGCTTCAATTACACAAACCACTTTCTCTGCCGTAATTGTATCGCCTACATTTACAAAAGTTTCTTTGTCTGGTGAAGGTTTTCTATAAAATGTCCCGATCATTGGGGATTTAATTGTAATATATTTACTATCATGCTCTGTTGCGGAAGTGGCTGTTAAACTACTTTCCATTTTTGGCGCCTCAGGATTTGATTGTGGTGCGAAAGATTGCTGATACATTTGTGGTTGCGCCACATAGTTTACAGATTCGTTTCCTGCTAAAGGTGTTTTAATGTTGATTTCAAAATCTTTAGTTTTGTATTTTACTTCAGAAACGCCTGCTTTTGCAACAAATCTAATTAGATTTTGGATGTCTTTTATGTCCATAAAAAGAATATTATTTATAGGCCAAAGATAATAAAAAACAACAAAAAACCACTCAAATTTTAATAATTTGAGTGGTTTTGTATGATTTTTGGCTTAAAACCGAGTTTTTTAGTCTTCGTCCGTAGTTGCAACTTCTTTTTCTACTACAACCTTTCCTCTGTAATATAATTTACCTTCATGCCAATGCGCTCGGTGATAAAGGTGCATTTCACCAGAAGTGGCGTCTTTTGCAATTTGAGGAACGATTGCTTTGTAATGCGTTCTTCTTTTATCTCTTCTTGTGCTCGATTGTCTTCTTTTAGGATGTGCCATTTTGTAAATTTTAAATTTTAAATTTTACTTTAAAATTATATTGTTTAAATTTTAATTTTTATTTTTTAAATTTTTCAACGCGTTCCAGCGTGGATCTACTTCATCTTCTGTCTCTATCTCATCTTGCGGACTAAACTTTTCTAGCAGCGAAATATCTTCTGCCGAAAGTTTTGGTGATACCTTCTTCATCGGAACCGTAAGAACTATATCCTCGTACAGAAGTTGTGCGATGTTAAAAGCATTATCCTGGCGGGGAATAGTGATTACGTCAACATCGCTGTCGTCATATTCATTTCCGAATTTTACCAAAACTTTTATTTGATTTTCAATTTGATAATCAAAATCTGTTGTGGTAATATCACAAACTAACTGAATTGTTCCTGCTACCTTGATCTGAATTTCCAAAAAATTCTCGTGTTTTACCATGAAAACATCTGCTGAAATTTTTGGAGCTGTAAACTCTTGTTCAGTCTCAAATAAATTAAAGAACGCTTGATCTACTTCAAATTTAAAGTCATGCTTTCCATCTTTTAAGCCGGAAAATGCAATGTCGTAGTTTCTAAATTTGTCCATAAAATCGGTTTGCAAAAATAAATTAATTTTTTAAGATAACAAAATGTTTTTGGCTTTAAAAATATTTAAATAGCAAATTAAATATTTATCTCTCTTCCCGGTACCTATTTTCAGGACTTTGTTTTTTTACCTCAAGTCTGTTTTCACGCAATTCGTTGTACTCAGTTCGGTTATTAAAAATTTTAATTCCTGTAAAAATAGCTTCAGAAAATGACTGTTCATCCGCAATATTTTTTCCAGCAATATCGTAAGCAACGCCATGATCTGGTGAAGTTCTAATAAATGGTAAGCCTGCAGTATAATTAACTCCATCTTCGTAAGCAATTGTTTTAAAAGGAGCTAAACCTTGATCATGGTACATAGCCAAAACTCCGTCAAATTTTGTATAGTTTGAAGGTTGAAAAAAACTGTCCGCTGGATAAGGTCCAAAGGTGAGAATGCCATTTTCAAATAAATCCTGAATAGCGGGTGAAATTATTTCAATTTCTTCTTTACCAATTGCGCCACCATCACCTGCGTGCGGATTTAAACCTAGAACTGCAATTTTAGGTCTTTCAACACAAAAATCTTCTATTAAAGTTTGGTTTAAAATTTTAATCTGCTTTTTAATAGTTTCTTTGGAAATATGACCAGCAACTTCAGAAATTGGAATGTGATGGGTAGATACAGCCACTTTTAAATCTTCTGTTACTAAGAACATAACTCCTTTTTTACCTGCTTTTTCTTCCAAATAACCCGTATGTCCAGTATGTTTAAAACCTAATTTTAACATTTCATCTTTGTTGATCGGCGCGGTTACTAAAATATCAATATCTTTATTTAAAAGTGCTTGTGTTGCTGCCTCTAATGAATCGACCGCCATTTTGGTGGATTCTTCTGTGGGGATACCAAAATTTACATTAACGTTATCTTTCCAAAGATTCACCATATTTATTTTTGCGTTTACCGCATCTTTTACATCTTCTATGTAATTAAAGTTTACCTGAAGTTTAAAAATGTTCTTCTGGTAGGTAAATAATTTACCGGATCCAAAAATAATTGGCGTGAAAAAATCGGTTATACTTTTATCTTTCAAAGCTTTCATAATAATTTCCGGACCGATACCGTTGAAATCACCAACAGAAATTCCTACTCTTATTTTATGATGTTTAGAACTCATTTCTTTATCTTTGAAGTTGTAATTAAAGATTGCAAATTTAACAAAATTAATTTAGTACCAATTCGTATTTCTCTTCCTTGCGGAAAAAGCAAATACTAAATTTTAGCCCTGATTGACTCAGTTATTTTTAAATGCTTAATTTGAACCGTTGAAACTCATTTCTCGTTTTTGAAGTGGCATCTTTTTTAAGAACGCCTCTTTCTTGGCGTTCCACTTCAAAAAAAGAGATATAACGAAAAGAAGGTACCAATTTTTTAAATTGGCATAAAACGTGGTGCACCTAAAAAAAATAAAAATGTTCACAGGAATTATAGAAGGCACGGGAAAAGTTCGAAATATTGAAAAAAACGGGAGTAATATCGATTTTACTTTGACCTGTGATTTTACAAAAGAACTGAAAATTGACCAAAGTTTGGCGCATAACGGCTGCTGTTTGACAGTTGTTCAAATAAATGGTGACGAATATAAAGTTACTGCAATTGATGAAACGCTGCTAAAAACGAGCCTAAAAGAGTGGAAAGTTGGATCTGAAGTGAATCTTGAACGTTGTTTAAAATTTGAAGGAAGATTAGACGGACATTTGGTGCAGGGGCACGTAGATGAAACTGCAAAAGTGAGCGGAATTGATAATAGAGACGGCAGTTATTTTATTACTTTTAGAATGGATGAATATTCACAATTTGTTACCGTGCCTCAAGGTTCAATCACGGTTAATGGAATTAGTTTGACTGTCGCTGAAAGTAATGATTTTGATTTTTCTGTGGCCATCATTCCTTACACGTGGGAATTCACAAATATGAAGAATTTAAATATTGGCGATGAAGTAAACTTAGAATTTGATATTATAGGAAAATATATTACAAAACTGATGAATAGAGATCATGTCGCTAAAAAGATATAAGGGATATAGTTTTAGAAATAGAATTTTTTGGGGATTTCTGACCGTTTGCCTTTTAAGTATTATGGGTATGAGTGCCCTGTCTTATTTTGTGCTCAAAACGAATTCACAGGCGCAAAGCAGAACGCAGCTGTTGAAACAGTCTGAGGAATTAATGGCTTATCTGGATTATGCTGTAAGTCATCAGCAAGTGCAGACGACAGATTTAAAAAACATTCTTCAAAATAAAATTTTTGAGATTGCAGATATTAACAAGCATGATGTTATTCTGTACGATTTGCAGGGAAATTTTTTATTGTCGAACAAAGATGAGAATTTAATTAAACAGAATAAGTTACCTTTTTCAATTTTAAATAAAGTTTTAAGAAAGGAAAAGAGAGTGGATATTGAAAACTTTGATAAAATCAATAATTCTACGAGTACCTCCTCCTATCTTGTTTTAAAAAATAATATGTTGGTGCCTATTGCCATCGTCTATCTGCCTTCCTACCACAATAACACAAGTTATTACGATTTATTTAATAAATATCTAAAATTATTTATAGTCCTAAATATCATTCTTATATCGTTCAGTATATGGCTCAGTTGGGTGATTTCTAAGCAATTAACTAGGACATTGACAAAGTTTTCAAATATGATTACACAAATCACACTCTTTGAAAAGGAATTGAAGCCCATCAAATATTTTCAAAATGACGAGTTAAGTTCTCTCGTTAAATCCTATAATAAAATGATTCTACAGCTTCAAAATCAAAAAGAACATTTAAGTTTTATAGAGAAAGAAGATGCATGGCGCGGTATGGCAAAACAAGTAGCGCATGAAGTAAAAAATCCTTTGACCCCAATGAAATTAACAATTCAAAATTTTGAAAGAAAATTTGATTGCGGTGATCCGGATATCGCTGAAAAAGTAAAAAATCTAAGTAAATCTATGGTGCACCAGATCGATTTGGTTGCGGCTGTTGCAACGGCTTTCTCTCAATTTGCGCAACTTCCTGAGCAGCAAAATGAAGTACTGAATCTAAATCAGCAGGTGAAAGAGATTCTCTATGTTTTTAGCGATGAAAACATTCATATTCATGCAAATCAAACTAACATTGAGATTAATATCGATAAGATTTATCTTTCGAGGATTATTGTAAATGTCGTTACTAATGCGGTACAGGCGAAAGTGGAAGGTAAAAAATCCATTATAAATGTAGATCTGGAACAAATAAATAAAAGAATCAATATTTCTGTAGAAGATAATGGCAAAGGCATTGCAGAAAGGCTTCAGGAAAAAATTTTTGAACCCAATTTTACTTCAAAAAATAATGGAATGGGTCTTGGTCTTACAATGGTAAAGAAAATGGTGTTAGAGTATGACGGCGATATTGTTCTTACTTCTGAAGAGGGAAAAGGCTGCCGATTCGTCATATCTCTGCCGGCAAATACTTAATTCTTGTTGAGAGCTTTTAATTTTAAAAATTTTTCAGTTCTTCAAAATTTGAAGGTTTTTCGCGTAGGAACAGATGCGGTTTTACTAGGCGCGCTTTCATCAGTAGAAAACTACGAGAATATACTGGAAATAGGAAGTGGTTGTGGAATTATTTCTCTTATGGTTGCTCAGCGCAATTTATCGGCTAATATCATTGCTATAGATATTGATGGAGAGGCCAAAAAATTATCATTTTTAAATTTTATAAATTCACCGTATTCTGATAGACTTTCTGCCAAAAATATTGATTTTAAAAACTTTCAATCAGACAAAAAATTTGATTTAATTATTTGTAATCCACCTTATTTTGAAAGAACGCACCAAAGTAATCGGGACGAAATTGCGCGTCAAAAGATTCACCTGAACTTTATCGAGTTAATAGTTAATACCGCACTTCATTTAGATGATAATGGTTTATTTTCGGTTGTAATTCCATTCCAAAGTGAAAAAGATTTTAAAGATATTGCTACTCAAAATTCTCTTTTCATCTCAAAAAAAATTACGATTTTTGGCCGGGAAAATTTAAAACCGAAACGTGTGATTTTGGAATTTAAAAAACAAAAATCACTTCCAGAAATTTTAGAATTTATGATAGAAAAAAGTCCGAGAATTTTCTCAGACCAATATTTAGAAATCACGAAGGATTTTCATATATTTAAATGATTGTAATTATTCAAATAGTTCTGCCGTATTCATAATGGAAACTTTACCATCTTCGCATTTTATAGCTTCACCTGGAAAATTCTGAATCATGTGGTAATCGTGCGTTGCCATCACCACCGCACAATTATTTTCCAGAGCAACTTGTTTCAGAAGTGTCATGATATCATTAGAAGTTTCGGGATCTAAGTTCCCTGTTGGTTCATCGGCTAAAATCAATTGTGGATGGTTCAAAAGCGCTCTCCCAATGGCGATTCTTTGCTGTTCTCCACCGGAAAGCTGATGCGGCATTTTATGCTTCTTGGTTTTCATACCAACGCTGGAAAGGACTTCATTAATGCGGTCATCGATTTTAATCTTATCACTCCAACCCGTAGCCTCCAAAACAAATTTTAAGTTTTTTTCAATATTTCTATCTGTCAGTAATTGAAAATCCTGAAAAACGATGCCCAATTTTCGGCGTAGATTAGGCACTTCTCCCGCTCGAAGAGCTTCCAATTTAAAGCCTGCAACGGTACCTGTGCCTACTTTTAGCGGAAGATGGCCGTAAAGTACTTTTAAAAGAGAACTTTTCCCCGAGCCAGTCTTACCTATTAAATAGCAAAAATGACCTCTTTGAATGTGCAGATTGACATCACTTAAAACCGTAAAATTTTTCTGGACTATTTTTGCATTTTTTAGAACGATGATACTGTCTCCGTCTTCATTTCTATGTGGCATACTTAAAGTTTTAGGTTCAATATTTATATTGCTGGTCAAAAATAATTAAAAAAGCAGCGTAAAGCCTAAATTTTAGCAAATTTTAACAACAAAAAATGCCTGAAAAAATTTTTCAAGCATTTTATAATATTTTTAAAAAGAATTATCTCTTAGCACGTTGTGAAGAAACACTTAGGCTTCTTCTACCTTTAGCGCGTCTTGCTGCTAAAACTCTTCTACCGTTTGGTGTTGACATTCTTTCACGGAAACCGTGCTTGTTTCTTTTCTTTCTCTCAGATGGTTGGAAGGTTCTTTTACTCATGACTTATATATTTAGCCTTTATTATTCTTAAAATTCAGATTGCAAAGATATACATATTTTTAAAATCTACAAACCAAATCTTCATTTTTTTGCAAAAGTATTAAAATGGACATTATTTAATTAAAGCACTAAAAATCAGTATTTTAAGCAAAGTATAGTTTGTTTTTTAAGATATTCTTCTTATAAAAACCTACCTTTGCAGTCTTCAAAAAATTTAAAAAATGTTCAGCTCACAGGAAATTTCAGATATAAAAAAATTATTATCACCCGATAAAAATATAGTTATAATTACACATCATAATCCCGATGGCGACGCAATTGGCTCTTCATTAGGTTTAAGAAACTTTTTAAAAAATAAAGGGATTGAAGCTACCGTTTTGGTACCGAATGACTTTCCAAAATTTCTGAAATGGATGCCAGATTCCAAAGAAATAGTAATTGCAGATTACAAAAGAAAAATTGCGGGTGAAGCGATTTATAAAGCTGATGTTATTTTTTGTTTAGATTTTAATACCGCTTCTAGAATAGGAATTTTAGGAGATTGGCTCACAAAATCTTGGGCAAAGAAAATATTAATAGACCACCATCAACAGCCAGACGTGTTTGATTTTGTTTATTCGGATACTGAAGTTCCGGCAACTTCTCAAATGATTTATCAATTTATTGAAGCATTGGGAGATGAAAATTTAATAGATAAAGATGTAGCAGAATGTCTGTATACAGGAATTATGACAGATACAGGCGGTTTCAGATTCCGTTCAACTAGCGCATTGACGCATAAAATCACGGGAAATTTAATTGAAAAAGGCGCGGATCCCGCGATGATATCTTCAAATACTTGGGATACGAATTCTGTTTCGCGTTTGCATTTGTTAGCTTTGGTTTTAGGAAGAGTAGAAACTGTGCAAGATGGCGAAGTTGCTATTTTAACTTTAAAAAGGGAAGAATTAAAATCTTTAGGATATCAGAAAGGAGATACGGATGGTTTTGTAAACTATGGTTTAAGTATCAAAGGCACAAAAGTTTCCGCATTTTTCATGGAAGATTTATATGATGATTTTATTAAAATTTCATTTAGAAGTAAAGACGAGACTGACGTGAACCAATTCTCAAGAAAACACTTCAGCGGTGGCGGTCACATTAATGCCGCTGGTGGAAGGTGCGACGAAACTTTAGAAAATACGGTTGAAAAATTTAAGCAAATCATCGCAGACGAAAATATGTAAACTATAAATCCACTTAATAGGTGGATTTGTTTTTTAAAAAAAACTTAATGAATCAAATTATAAATTTATTTAATTTTAAACAAAAAGTAGATTACAAAACTGAAATTCTTTCAGGAATAACAGTTGCTTTGGCACTTATTCCCGAAGCTGTGGCATTCGCTTTTATTGCAGGACTTTCACCATTGACCGGACTTTACGCGGCTTTTGTGATGGGATTTGTAACATCTATTTTTGGTGGCAGACCAGGGATGATCTCTGGCGCGACTGGCGCGGTGGCAATTGTGATTGTTGCTTTGGCAAAGACGCACGGCATTGAATATATTTTTGCAACCGTAATTTTAGCCGGAGTAATTCAATTTCTTGCAGGTTTATTAAAATTGGGGAAATTAATTCGACTCGTTCCGCAATCTGTGATTTACGGTTTTGTGAATGGTTTGGCAATCGTGATTTTCATGTCTCAATTGGTTCAGTTTAAAGACACTTCAGGAAATTGGCTCACAGGCATTACACTTTACAGTATTTTAGGGTTAGTACTTTTAACAATGTTGATTATTTGGCAAATGCCAAAATATACCAAAGCGTTTCCAGCTTCTTTAACCGCGATTTTAGTGGTTTTTGGATTGGTTTTCTTTTTTAATATTCCGACAAAAACTGTCGGCGATTTGGCTTCCATTAAAGGCGGATTTCCACCTTTTCATATTCCTGATCTTCCTTTTAATTTTGAAACTTTAAAAATTGTCTTTCCGTACGCCGCAATCGTAGCGGGCGTAGGTTTAATAGAAAGTTTACTGACTTTAAATATTGTAGATGAATTAACGGAATCCACCGGAAATGGAAATAGAGAAGCGTTAGCGCAAGGTGCAGCAAATATTTTCTCAGGATTTTTCTCTGGAATGGGCGGTTGTGCAATGATCGGGCAAAGTTTAATTAATATTTCTAACGGTGCGCGAGCAAGGTTATCAGGAATCGTGGCAAGTGTGATGCTTTTAGTTTTTATAATGTTTGGAAGTTCGTTGATTGAAAAAGTTCCCGTTGCCGCTTTAACGGGTTTAATGGTTATGGTTGCAATTGGCACTTTTGAATGGGCGAGCTTTAAAGTCTTTACAAAAATGCCAAAATCTGATATTTTCGTAATGGTTATTGTGACTTTAATAACGGTTTTTCTTCATAATTTGGCCCTTGCAGTAATCATTGGCGTCATCATTTCGGCACTTGTTTTTGCCTGGGATAATGCAAAAAGAATTCGTGCCAGAAAATATTTGGATGACGATGGTGTGAAACATTATGATATTTACGGACCATTATTTTTTGGCTCAACACAGGCTTTTTCAGAGAAATTTGATTTAAAAAGCGATCCGGATGAGATAATTATTGATTTTCAGGAAAGTAGAGTTGCTGATATGTCGGCAATTGAAGCCTTAAATAAATTAACCGAACGGTACAAAAAAGCAGGCAAAATCGTTCATTTAAAACACTTAAGTAGAGATTGTAAAGATTTATTACAAAACGCAGACAGTTTAATCGAAGTTAATATTTTGGAAGATCCGAGTTATAAAGTGATGCCCAAATAATCATTAAAAAATGAAATGCTTTGGTAAATCGTGAAGTAATTCTGTGTTAATTATTGCGGCGCAAATTTCAGGTTTTTCAAGTTGTCCCATATGTCCGCAATCTAAAACGTAAGATTTTATGTTGGTTTTATCTGGAAGGTGTTTTAAAGTTTTTTCAATGTTTACGGCAGAATCATGTTTACCAGCGAGCACTAGTATTTTAGCATCAAGAATTTGTATAATTTCCAATTTATCCGTTCTTTCGATCATTCCTTTTACCGCTGCTAAAACGCCAGAATTGTCTGTCGATAAGGCAATTTCTTTAGTGAAATTTATTTTTCCTTCTAAAATATCTTTCTCGTTTGGGTTAAATAAATTCGGAATTCCGGCACTCACATAATGTTTAAAAGCATCTTTTATAATTCTGAAACTTTTGCTGCGTTGTTCTTTTTTCTCTTCATCATCGGCAAGAAAAGTGGAGAAAAATAGCGTTATACTTTTTAATTTATCTGGAAATAATTCTGCAAAAGCTAATGAAACGTACCCGCCCATTGAATGTCCCAGAAGATGAATTTTTTCTAAATTTAAATCGGAAATCACTTTTTCAACCTCTTTTGCCATCATTTCCATCGTGTTAATTTCACCGTAATTTGACGATTTTCCGTGTCCGGGTAAATCTATTTTTATAATTTTAAATTGATCCGAAAGATGAGGTTCCAAGAACTTCCAGATTTCTGAACTTTCCATAAAACCATGAAGTAAAACTAAGTTTTCTTTGCCGTTTCCGGTTAGTTCGTAGTGTAACATACTATTTATAAATATCGATGTAATCTACAAAACCGGCACCATTTACTTTATTTTGCAAACGCCAAAACTTGCCTTGTTTTTTAAAAGTATTGTTTTCTTTTCGCGTAAAAGTTGCGCCGTCTTGTTTAATGTTTTGAATAATTTTACCCTCCAAATTCATATAAATATCCGACACTACTTTCATTGTTCCCGTAATTTTTAAATTATTTTTTCCAGCGTTGATACTTCCCGAAACTTTGTACTCGTCTTTTCCGGTTTTGTCAAAACTGATCTCGCCATTTTTCGATATTGAATTATGAGTTAATTTATGTGTTCCGCTCCAGTCAAAGTAAAAATTAGTATTGTTTATTTTTGTAATGCTGTCATTTTTCTTTGCAATAATTTCATTTAAAGAATCTGTTTTAGTCTTACTGTCTTTTGTATTTGAACTTTTATCACAAGAAATAAAGCAGATTAACAGGCAGAAATAGAATAATTGTTTCATTAATAATTTTTAATAAAATTAATGATTCATAACGACATTTTGAATTAATTTTTAAATTATTATAATGCTTATTTAATAATTATCAGAAAATTTTACCACCGAATTTTTGTAAATTGTAGGCTAAATCTCATTTTAAAAACATGAAAAATATTATTGCCATCGTTTTAGTTTTAGCACTTGTAAACTGCGCACCAACAGTAAAACCTACACAAAATTTACCAGTAACTTCTTCTAAAGTAATAAAGGAAAAACTGAGTGAAGATCCTTTTCTGGTTGACGTAAGAACACCGGAAGAATTTGCCAAAGGCAGCGCAAAAGGTGCGGTAAATATTCCTTTGGATGAAATTCAAAACCGGATTTCTGAATTTGAAGGCAAGAAAAATATTGTCACTTTTTGCGTAACTGGAAAACGAAGTGGGAAAGCAATTTCTATTTTAAAAGAAAACGGAATTACCGATGCTGTCAGCGGGATTGGTTTGGAAAATGTCAAAAAATTACAGGAAAAAAATTAAATTAAAAAATTTTATTTTAAAGAAAAAACAGCCTCAATTCGCTGTTTTTTCTTTAAAATCACTTTGTGCTATTTTATTTTCTCTTCATAAACCTTTTTCTCTAAAGGTTTAAGATCTGATAAGCCGTATCTGTCACTTTTTGTGATCGCCATATTATCAAGCATATCAACGAAGTTTTTATAATTTGCGTCATCAGTTGGTTTGATGATTATTGTAAAAAAATCTGGTTTTTGCGCCACTTTTTTATAGTCGTAAATTATTTTTTCAATTTTACTTCCTTCAAAAGTGGTTTCTTCTAAAATCTTGGTATTTAGATCCTTCAATTCACTTTGGTAATAAAAAACGCGGTTGTCTTTTCCAATGATAAAAGTAACCTGATCTTTAAAATCAATCACATTATTATTTATTGCCGGCGGTTTCGGCGGATAACTTAGGTCCATAATATTAGGTTTGGAGAAATTGGTGGTAAACATAAAAAAGGTGATCAATAAAAATCCCAGATCGACCATCGGCGTCATGTCCACGCGAATCAATTTGTTGCTTAAAGAACGTTTTCCCTTCACTTCTTTTCCTGTAATGTTTTCCATAGTTTTAAATTTAAAATGTTTAAGAAATTTGGATTTTTAATAAACTAAATGTAATTAATTAAAATTTTATTTACAAAAATAATGCCTTTATTTAATATTGTTTAAATAAATCGTAATATTTAAATATTGAGCATAAAAAAAACCTTGATAATTTCTTACCAAGGTTTAAAAAATTTACTATAATTTCTATTTATTTTTCTTAAAATAGTCAATTCCACAATTCAGGAATTTTTTAAAATCATCTTTAGACATATAACCTGAAACTGGCGGATTGATCACTTTTCCGTCTGGCGTCACCAAAACGTAGTGCGGCTGCGAATTATTATTAAAATTAATCTGTTGAAACAAACTCCATTTATCTCCAATCGTTTGTATTTTTTTAAATTGACCATTCCCCATATCTACTTTAGTTTGTTGATTTAGAGGAAGTTCTTCTTTATCATCAACATATAGCGACGCGAGAATAACATCATTTTGTAAAGTTGGCAAAACATCAGGTTGCGACCAAACAAATTCTTCCATTTTACGGCAATTTTCACAACCATAACCGGTGAAATCGATCAACACAGGTTTGTTTTCTTTTTTAGCTAATTCTATGGCTTTAAAGTAATCATTTTCCGGATGCATTCCTAAAATTCCGTCTTTTTCATCATGGAAATAACTCACATTTAAAGGTGGCAAAATACCGCTTAGTAATTGTAGTTTTGGTCTTTCCGCAGGAATTAAACCTTGAACTAAATAAATCACAAAGGCAATTCCAGCCACGCCGAATAATTTTCTACCGATTGAAATTTTCGGTTTTTTATCATCGTGTGGAAATTTAATTACGCCGAATAAATAAAGTACTAAACCGATTGTAATAACGATCCAGATCGCAACAAACAATTCTCTTTTTAGCAAAAATGTTTTGGTTACTAAATCTGCTTTTGATAAAAATTTCAAAGCCAAACCGAGTTCGATAAAACCTAAGAAGACTTTCACGGTATTCATCCAACCGCCAGATTTTGGCAAAGATTGCAAGGCTTGTGGGAAAAGTGCTAATAGTCCGAAAATAATTGCCCAAGCCAAGCCGAAACCAGCCAATGCAAAAGTTAATAGCATCGGAATATTGGTCGAGCCTGTAACGGCGCTTCCCAATAAACTTCCTAAAATTGGACCTGTGCAAGAAAATGAGACAATTACTAAAGTTAAAGCCATAAAAAATATACCGATAATTCCGCCCGCATCTTCTGCTTTTGAAGATTTATTGGCGATGGAACTCGGCAAAGTGATATCGTAATAACCGAAGAAACTTCCTGCAAAAAATATAAAAACGATAAAAAATGCAATATTCAACCCAACACTTGTTGAAATTTGATTAAAAACATTTCCTGCAATTCCGTCAATAATATGAAATGGAACGCTCAATAAAACAAAGATTAAAAGAATAAAAAAGCCGTAAATAAATGCGTCTCGTTTGCCTTTCGCTTTGTCCTTCATACCTTTTGTAAAGAATGAAACTGTCAAAGGAATCATCGGAAATACGCATGGTGTCAATAAAGCAACCAATCCGCCGATAAAGCCTAAAAGTAAATACATCCAATAATTTTCAGAACTTTTTTCCTGAACTACACCGCAATTGGTCAAAGGATTTTTAAAATCCAAAGTCGAAACTTTTAAATTTGGTACGCCCGAAGAAGTTGCTGCAATAGTTTGGTTATTTTCTTTTAAAGTAGAATCTTTTACCAAAGTTACAGGAGCAGCGCTTTTTTCTGGTGCAACTTCAGGATTTTCCTTTGCATTCGTGGTCGTGGATGCCGCGATTGTTTTTTGAAATTCTAAAGTATTTGGCGCCAAACAAACTCTGTCATTACAGGTTTGATATGTGATTTCCGCGGAAATATTCGCTGATTTTGCAGGATTTTTTAATTTAAATTTTTGTTTAAATAAAACTTGATCTGAGTAAAACACAATTCTTGTTCCGAAGGCTTCAGAAAATTCATCATGCTTTTTCCCAACTTCGGTCACTTTTCCTATTAAATCAATTCCTTCGGTTGAAGTCAACTTCATTTCAGTTGGGATCCCTGAATCTACTGGTAGATCTTTAGAGTAAATATGCCAACCTTTTTCTATGGAACTTGTAAGAACTGCTTCATATTGATTGTTTCCAAGATCTTTTATATCATATTTAAATTTTACAGGATCTTTAATTTGCGCAGAAAGTGCGGAAAAAATAGTAAGAAAAAAGGCTAAAAACCAAATTTTAAATTTCATAATAAGTCGCTTATTTTATAGTTTTCAATACAGCCAAAAGCATTTCGCTGGAGAGTCTGTATTTGTAATCTGGATTAATATACTCAAAAATGATCTCGCCAGATTTATTCAGCAAAAATACGGAAGCTACAGGTAATAATGGTGTTAATCCACCTTTTACTTTCCCAGCAAGCATCGTTTGATAATTATCAGGCATTTTAAAAGCAATTCCTGTTTTTTGGATTAATTTCCCGCCATCATCTGAAAGCAAAGTGTAAGCTACTTTATCTTTTTTTGCAACATCAGGAATATTTTGAAAATTTTCCGGACTGATTGCGATTATTTGATAGCCTAAATCTGTAATTTCCTTTTCAATTTTTGCTAATCCAGAAAGTTGTGCGTTACAATAAGGACACCAACCGCCGCGGTAGAAGACAACTACGGAAGGTTTCTTAGAAATCAGGGCTTGTAAGTTGACATCTTTGCCGTTGACATCTTGTAAAGTGGCATCTGAAAATTTTTGACCAATTAAAATTGGCTTTACGGCGTCTGCAGTTGGGTAAATTTGTGCTTGACTCAAAATCCCTGTCAATAAAAGAGATAATGTTAGTAGAAATGTTTTTGTAAATTTTGACATTGTTTAGGTTTAAAAATTATTAATTAAATGTTTGTTTATCATTTAAAGCGAATTCTGTAAGTAAAATTTACAGTTTTAAATAGACGCTTCATTATTAGGTTCCAAATTTTCATCAATATCACCCAAAGAATTTAAAATATTTTTTAAGTATTTGATAATCAAACAGAAATATTTGCATTTTCTTTTACTCTTCGTATTTGTTCCACACACTTGTACTTTTGATTTTGTGCATTTTTCGTAGTGGAATATTTATATTTTGATTGAATTTCTTCAATACTTTTGTTTTTCATAAAAATATCTGCGATTAAATTTTGGCAATGCAATGAAATTTTACCAATGAAATCTGCCAATTTATCCGCGTAATTTCGCTCATTTTCTATTGCTAAATCAATTTCTTCTGAGTTTTCAGCATAATAATTATCAGAGATTTCTTCAGTGTTAAATTGTTTTCTCAATTTTTTGAGCCAAAGATTCTTTGCAATTCCGGTCACATAATTTTCCAGACACGTATAAACCTGAAAATTATCCGCGCAAAGTTTCTCATACAAAACAATTAAAGCGTCCTGAAAAATGTCTTCTGCATCTTCTACAGAACCTTTGTTATTTAAAACAAACAGTTTTGTGTAGACAAAATAACTGCTGTACAAAATCCCGAAAGCCTCATTGCTGTTGCCTTTAAAATCTTTTAGAGATAAATTATTTGTTGTGCTGCGGTTCATATTTCGTTTAAAAATTGGTATTTAAATTTTAGAAAATAATTTCAACAGAATCTTTATCACCTTCTTTCGCTATAAAACGGGAATCCTGTCTGTAAGGCAGAATTCCCAAAACCTGATTTTTAGAATCAGACAAAATTTTAATTTTTTCCTCGGCTAAAGTAGATAATTTTAATTCTTTTATCACTTTTGAAATCTTCTTTTTCCCTATCATTCCGATGGGAAAAATAATATCCGAATCTTTTTTTTCTCTAATTTTTAGTGGAAGTTCTATTTTTTTTAAATCTATTTTCCAGCTTTTAGCGGTAAAATCAGCAACTTCAATAAAGTTTTTTAAAATAACCCGGACTATTTCTGGTAAAATGATTTCCTCAAAATCTACCTTTCTTAAATTATTTTCTTCAATAATTAAATCATTTCTTACAATTTGAATTTTATAACCGTTAGAATAAAATAAACTGCCATTTTGTGAGATAAATATTTTGGAGATTTCATTTTTGTCAATAAAACCATAAGTTTTTAAAAGTTCGAATTTTACAAAATCGGATTGTTCATTTAGTTTTTCCTTGTCAAAAACAATTTTAGAATTTATTTTTTGGCTTAAAATTTTACGTTTTTGCTTGATTTCTGCTGAAATAAAATCTTGAGTGTTTTCTAAGTAAGTTAAAGTTTTGCTAAAATTTTCTAAGAAAACATCATTGGTTTTTATAAGTTGAGGTGTAATTTCATGTCTGATAAAATTTCTTAAATAATCAGATTTTTGGTTGCTTTTATCTTCCCGAAACTCAATATTATTTTCTGCCGCAAATTTATAAATGTCGTCTTTACTAAATTTTAAAAGCGGGCGTAAAATCCCATTTTTGTTTTTAGGGATTCCACTTAAACCTGGTAATCCAGAAGCACGGGAAAGATTGATTATAAAAGTTTCAAGTTCGTCATTTAAATGATGCGCAGTCACCAAATAATCAAGGTTTTCTACAGATTTTATTTCATCAAAAAAGGCATATCTTAAATTTCTCGCCCAAAGTTGGATAGAATTTTCAGGCTTATGATCAACTTCAGAAACGGTGTATAAGTGAAATTTAATTCCGTTTTTAACACAAAAGTTTTGAACTAATTTTTCATCTAAATTAGAATCTTCACCACGCAGTTTGTAATTAATATGCGCAATCTGAAAGTTTAGCTTTAGCATTTTAAACAAATTTGCCATCACCATAGAATCTGCACCGCCGCTTACAGCCAAAAGAAATTTTTCATCTTTAAAAGTGAGAAGTAATTCTAATATGGCAGCGTGAAAGTTTTGTTTATTAAGATACATTTAACAAAGATAATTCTTCTTATTAAAATGATTTCGTAAATTTGAACTATAATTTACCGCCCTAATAAATTACTTAAGGTGGTCTTTAATTTTTTAAATCAAACAATTAAATTTAATCTTATGAAAATTTTGAAGATGGTCGCAATTGGTGCGATGGCAATTTCCTTAACGTCGTGCGTAAGTAAGAAGCAATTCGAAGCGCTAAACATTAATTACAAGCAATGTCTCGATGGTGCAGCCGCAAACCAGAGAAGCATTCAAGATTTAAAAAGTTCAAATGCAGGGCTCACAAGTGAAAACGGTTTGTTGAAAGACCAAAATAATTCTTTAAAATCTTCTTTAGACGCTTGCCTTAGCAACACAGGGAAAGGTTCCGCAAACATTGATAAATTAATTGGCGAGATCAATTCATCTAATGCATATATTAAAAAATTAATTTCTACAAATTCGAAAAATGACAGCTTGAATATGGCTTTGTCTAATAAACTGAAACGCTCTTTGGACAATATCGCGGATGGCGATGTACAAATAAAAGTATTGAAAGGCGTGGTGCTGATTTCACTTTCTGATAAAATGCTTTATAAAACAGGAAGTTTTGACGTAATGCCCGCTGCACAAGAAGTGCTTGGAAAAGTGGCGAAAGTAATTAACGATTACGATAAATATTCAGTATTAATTCAAGGTAATACTGATAATGTTCCTTTGAACAGCTCATCGGTGCCAAAAGACAACTGGGATCTAAGTGCTTTACGAGCGACTTCAGTTGCAAGAATTTTACAAGGTCAATTTGGTGTTGACCCAGCGAGAATTACAGCCGGTGGAAATTCAGAATACCAACCAAAATCGACAAATATGTCAGTGACGGGAAGAGCTGAAAACAGAAGAACAGAAATTATCATCATGCCAAAATTGGATGAGTTTATGAAATTAATGGACATTGCACCAATTAAAAACTAATTGTTTTTCTAAAAAAATGAATTCAGCGCTGTTAGAGTTTTAATCTCTAGCAGCGCTTTTTTTTTGCAGTCGTTTCTCAGTTTTTATTTTTATTATGTAAATTTGAAAAAAGTAAACTATCAATGAGTTTTTTTGAAGAAAATTGTCTGGAAATGGATCGTTATTTAGAATCTAATACTTCTAATGAACCTGAAATTTTAAAAAAACTAAGAAAAGAAACTTTTCAGAAAACAACGCAACCGCATATGATTTCGGGGCTTCAGCAAGGAAGATTACTAAGTATAATCTCAAAAATGATTTCGCCAAAAAATATTTTGGAAATTGGGACTTTTACAGGTTATGCAACTTTATCTTTAGCTGAAGGATTATCCAAAGATGGAAAAATCTATACAATCGACAAAAATGAAGAACTCGCTTATTTACCAGAAAAATATTTTTCAGAAAGTGTTTATTCTTCCCAAATAAATTTTATTAAAGGAAATGCTTTAGAAGAAATCCCAAAATTAAATGTAGATTGGGATTTGGTTTTCATAGATGCGGATAAGCAGAATTATATTAATTATTTTAATCTAATTAAACCCAAAATGAAAAGTGGGAGCTTATTGTTAATTGATAATGTCTTATGGCACGGCAAAGTTTTAGAAGAAAATTCGACGCTAGAATCCACTAAAATCATTAAGGAATTAAATGAATTAATTGCGCAAGACAAAGATTTTGAAAATCTTATTTTACCTTTACGCGACGGCATTCAACTCGCCAGAAAAATTTAAATTATGGATAAAGCCATTTGCAATGTGTCAGTCGCGCCAGTTCGTGCCGAAGCCTCAGATAAAGCGGAAATCGTAACCGAACTTTTATTCGGTGAAAGTCTCTCTGTTTTAGAAGTTACGTCAAACTGGACCAAAATAAAAATCGATTTTGACGGTTACGAAGGTTGGATGGATACCAAACAATATTCTGCAGTTTCTGAGGAATATTTACAAAACAGAAGAGTCAGCTTAATCACAGAAAATTTCCAGTCGCATATTTTAAAAGATGGTAAAATGCTTTTATCCATCGGTTCTGAGGTAGATTTTGAAACGATTTCTACGCAAAAAAGTGAAAATTTACGACAAAACATTATTACAACCGCCAAAGAATTTTTGAACGTTCCTTATTTATGGGGCGGAAAAAGTTTTTTTGGAATTGACTGTAGCGGACTTACGCAGTTGGTTTATAAAGTTAATGGAAAGAAAATTCCGCGCGATACTTATCAGCAAGGTGAATTGGGTAAAGTTTTAGATTTCGTGGAAGAAAGTCAGGCAGGTGATTTGGCATTTTTTGATAACTCGGAAGGCAGAATTATTCATGTCGGAATTATGCTGAATTCTCATCAAATTATACATGCACACGGAAAAGTTCGCATTGATGAACTGGATTCTACAGGAATTTTTAACAAAGAAAAAAATACGCACACACATAAATTGAGATTTGTAAAAAATTTACTTTGATGAAAGATATTCTGAATTTCTTAGATGGTTTTAATTATGCTTTACTGGGTATTCTTTGGATTTACAGTGTTTTACAATTCAAAAAGTTGCCAAAAATAATTCCGGTTCACTATGATTTAAATGGAAATCCTGATTCGTTTGGAAATAAAATATGGTTTTTTATTCTTCCAACCGTTGCCATTTTAATTTTTGCATTAATTTCTTATACACAAAAAGACATTTCGACTGTCAATTTTCCTTTTAAAATAACTGAAAGTAATAAAGGAAATCAAATTTTTATAATGCAATTATTTTTGAAATTGTTACCAATCATTGTTTTGATTCTTTTCTTAAATATCCAGAAAAACACATTTAAATATTCAACAGAAAACGATTATCAAGGTAAATTTTCCAATTCAAAGTTTTTGATTTCGATTTTTGCTTTGATTGTAATGGCTGTTTTTGCGGCTTATATTTACAGATAAAATTAATGAAATTCCTCTACCAAATCTTTATCGAACTTTTAGTTTCAGGAATGAAAATCTATTCCTGGTTTAATGACAAAGCAAAAAAAGGAATTCTCGGTCGTAAACAAAGTTGCAATATTGTAGAAAAAACCTTTTTAAAAACTGATGAAGTAGTTTGGATGCACGCTGCCAGCCTCGGTGAATATGAACAAGGACTTCCAGTTTTAGAACTTTTAAAAGCAAAGTTTCCGGATTATAAAATATTAATCACTTTTTTCTCGCCAAGTGGATATGAAAATGTCATTAATAAAAAAAATATGGCAGACGCCATTGTCTATCTGCCTTTTGACAAAAAAAAATGGGTCAAAGAATTTACTTCAAATTTCACCACAAAAATATTTTTCACGGTAAAATACGATTATTGGTATAATTTATTAGAAGAATTGAAACTTCAAGGCGCAAAAACTTACGTCATTTCAGCGCTTTTTTATGAAACTCAGGTATTTTTTAAACCTTATGGGAAATGGTTTTCCAGAGAATTAAGGGAAAACATCGATTACTTTTTTCACCAGACTTACCATTCAACTGCTTTGGCAAAAAGTATTGGTTTAAAAAATTCCATCACGACCGGCGACACAAGATTTGATAGAGTTAAAGAAATCTTCGACCGCGATAATTCTATGCCTTTTATTGAAGATTTTAAAGGTAAAAATAGACTGATAGTTTTCGGAAGTTCCTGGGAAAAAGAAGAAAAAATAGCCGAAATAATTTCCAAAAAACCAGCACAGACCAAAATTATTCTGGTGCCGCACGATTTAAAAAGAATTCCAGAAATTCAAGCAAATTTTCCAAATGCAATTTTATACAGCGATTTAATTGCATCTAAAAACCAACAACCAACAACAGACAACCGACAAATTATAATCGATTCCATCGGTTTACTTTCAAAAATTTATTCTTACGCAGATTTAGCCATTGTTGGGGGAGGTTTTCATTCGAAAGGACTTCATAATATTTTGGAAGCGGCCACTTTTGGAATTCCTGTTTTCTTCGGAAATCAATACCGAAAAAATCCCGAAGCCGATGATTTAATCAAAAATAATGGTGCAAAATCTTTCAATAATGAATTGGATACCGTAGACTTCCTACTTAAAATTTTAGCCGAAAATCCCGGTGAAACTTTAGCAAAAATAGGCGAAAATTCAAAAGAATTTATTCATTCTCAGCCAAACGCCACGAATCTAATAATTAAAAAAATAGAAGAGAATTTATAAAATTTTAGCGTTTGTTGTAACCTTTTTTTATTTCTCGACTCTATTGAATTAGAAGCAGAAATATTAACCATAAAAAATAAAAAAAATGGACACAACAGATTTTAAACAACAAGTTCATCCTATTTTTAACCTTTTAAAATACGTCTTTGTAATCGTTCCGATTGTGGCGGGTGCAGATAAATTTACCAATATTTTAACGGATTGGACGCATTATATTAATCCTACAGTTTTAGATATGCTGCCATTTTCCGGTCATACATTTATGATGATAGTTGGCGTAATCGAAATTGTTGCAGGAATTATTGTTTTTAAAATGCCAAAAATTGGAGGTTTAATTGTTTCGGCATGGTTGGTTTTAATTGCGCTATCTTTATTGGTAAGTTGGAGTTACGCAGATGTTGCCGTAAGAGATTTGGTGATGGCGATTTCAGCGTTCTCAATGGCAAGATTAGCAAAAGTTTTCGATTTTAAATAAGAAAATGCAACAGCAAAAATACAGCGATCAGGAATTAGTTGATAAAGTGATCAACAAAGAAATGGCACTTTTTGAATTGATCATTCGGCGCAATAACCGCTACATTTATAGAATTGGAAAAATGTATAGATTCTCGCACGAAGATATTCAAGATTTGATGCAGGATACTTATGTGGACGCTTTCGCGCATCTTCATCAGTTTGAAAGCCGTTCTTCTTTCCGTACCTGGATTTCCAAAATAATGTACAATAAATGTTTTAGAATGACGAAAAAGTGGGAATCTAAAAACATGGAGTCACTGCAAAACCATACTGAAAATTTAGAAAATATTCAAGATAAAACAACATCAAATACAGTGATGAATAACGAAATCAATTCTGTGATAGAAGAAAGTTTGCTCAATATTCCGTTAGATTATCGGTCCGTTTTTATTTTAAGAGAAATAAATGGTTTGAGCGTTGTGGAAACGGCAGATATTTTAGTTATCACCGAAGGTAATGTTAAAGTTCGTTTAAATAGAGCGAAAACTTTTTTGCGCGCAGAAGTAGAAAAGTTTTACACCAAAGAAGATATTTTTGAGTTTAATTTAATTTATTGTGACGCCATGGTAAACCGCGTAATGAAGCAAATAAATTTATTAGAAGCTAAATAAATTACTTTAAAAAACCTTGAAGTTTAAGATCCTTTACAATTTCAGTTATATTTTCCGGAATGTTTTCTGTTTGGAAATAATTGAAATTTAATTCATTATTAAAGCACAAATTCTGCATTTTTTGATTATCCAAAATTTCATCTAAAGTTTCTTTTAAAACTTGGTCTATTTCTAAAAAATAATCTTCGTCTAATTTTTGACTTAAAACTAAAGCGCGAAAAATCTTATTAATTAAATAGAGATAGAGTTTGTAAGTTTGCTCGAAATTTTGTCTGGAAAGTTTTTCTTTATATTCTTTTAAGATAGTTTTCACCAGGAATAAATTAACGTACACCTCGCCAAATTTATCACTTGTCACTTTTACATGAAGCGTAATTTCGCCGCTCAATTTCCGTATTAAAACCAAAAAATATTTCGGATTGGTAACTGTTTTTGCAAAGTAGGAAACACGTTCTTCGATTTTTTTCTCTAAATCATTTCGTTTTTCGTCCGCTGTTACGGTTTCAATTAGTTCAAAATAAAGTTTTTGGGAGAGAATTTTATCTTTTCTTAATAATCTGAAAATTAATTTATCCTTTTCTTTGGGTGTAAATTCGCTCAGAGCTTCTTTAAATTCTTTAGAATATTCCATTAATTAAAAAGTTTTGAGTATTTTAAAAAACCGTTTAACGCCCAATTTGCTGTATAATACCAGGATTTTAAAGTTGAAAATTTCATATAATCTTTGTAAACCAAATATTGATCGACCATAATATTTGTTTTTTTTCTGGAAATACTGGTTGGATGCATTCGGTATTTCACCATTGTTTTATTTAAAGGCTTTCCTTCAGGAATTTTTTTCAACAAATTCAGCCACATCACATGATCTTCTCGCTTACTTCCTTCAGGGAAATATTCTTTACCAACGCGCTCAGAATCGTACATTGAACTCAATAAAGACAATCGACAGGTTTTCAATAGATTATTAAAAGTCACGATTTTATCCGCTTTAAAATCTTCGATTTTTGGGTTTAAATTTTCATCGCAACGTGCATAATTAGAATAAGCGAGTTCCGCTTTTTCCGCCTTCATAAACGCAACCATTTCTGCTAAAAAATTTGGTTCCCAAAAGTCGTCTGCATCAAGAAAAGTAATGTATTTTCCCGTCGCATTTTTCAGCGAAATATTTCTCGCGTGTCCGGCGCCACCATTTTTCTCAGCAACTGTTAATTTAGCTCTGGGATCATTTAAATTTTCAATGATGCCCACTGAATTATCTTTTGAACAATCGTCCGTGATCAGCCATTCCCAATCGGTAAAAGTTTGGTTTAAAACCGATGCTATAGTTTCCTTCAAAAATTTTGAGGAATTATACATCGGCGTAATAATGGAAACTTGGGGCATTTAGAATTTTTACAAATATAAAATTATATTCATAAAAATAGTTTTCAAAGGGAGCGGCAAGATTTTGCACCTTTCAGACTTGTCTTCCCGTGTTCCGCTGTATCTTTTTTTGCTATCAAGTTTTCCACGAGAAACAATACTTATTTCTAACAAAAAAAGGATGGCGCTTCACCCGCGGCTAAAAATTTAGTTTATTTTTTATTTTGAAAGGAAGTTTCAATCATTTAAAATGCAGTACAATTTTTTTAATTTAAATTTTTTCATTTCAAAATCTTAAATTTGTCAAAAATTAATTAAATAAGATATTAGAAGTAAAGATTAATATTGATTCACAACTGAAATCTAACTTCTAATATCTCACCTCTAATATCTCACCAAATGTTCTACGACCATAAAAAAATTGAAAATTACTGGCAAAATTATTGGCAGGAAAATCAAACTTTTAAAACATCTGACAATACAAATTTGCCAAAATATTATGTTTTGGACATGTTTCCATATCCTTCCGGTGCAGGTTTGCACGTGGGTCATCCTTTAGGTTACATCGCTTCAGATATTTACGCGAGATACAAAAGACATGAAGGTTTTAATGTATTACACCCAATTGGTTACGATTCTTTCGGACTTCCCGCAGAACAATATGCCATACAAACGGGTCAACATCCGGCAATTACTACTGAACAAAATATTACCAGATATGAAGAACAATTGCGGAAAATTGGGTTTTCCTTTGATTGGAGTCGAGAATTAAGAACTTCAGAACCAGATTATTATAAATGGACGCAATGGATTTTTATCGAATTATTTCATTCCTGGTATAATAAATTGGCTGACAAAGCAGAAGCGATTTCTACTTTAATTAGTCATTTAGAAAACTTCGGAACAGAAAATCTTAATGCTGCTCAAAATGAAGATTTAAATTTCACTGCTGAAGAATGGAAAAATGCGGACGAAAATAAAAAACAAGAATTACTTTTAAATTACAGATTGGCTTACAGAGCGGAAACAACCGTAAATTGGTGTCCAGGTTTGGGAACTGTTTTGGCCAATGATGAGGTGAAAGACGGAAAATCTGAACGCGGCGGTTTTCCGGTTTTTCAGAAAAAAATGATGCAATGGAGCATGCGGATCTCTGCTTATTCTGAAAGATTATTGCAAGGTTTAAAAACTATAGATTGGCCACAACCTTTAAAAGATTCTCAGGAATATTGGATTGGGAAATCGCAGGGCGCGCAAGTTTCATTTAAAGTTCAAAATTCAGAAGAGGAAATTTCTGTTTTTACAACAAGACCAGACACTATTTTCGGCGCGACGTTTATGGTTTTAGCGCCAGAAAATCCTTTGGTTGAAAAACTAACTTCAGATTTCCAAAAATCTGAAGTTAAAAATTATATTGAACAAACTTCTAAGAAAACTGAGAGAGACAGAATGTCTGATGTGAAGTCAGTTTCGGGCGCTTTTACTGGAAGTTTTGTTGAAAATCCTTTTTCAGGTAAAAAAATGCCGATCTATATTTCAGATTATGTATTGATGGGCTATGGAACTGGTGCTGTAATGGCAGTTCCGGCGCATGATGAACGCGACCACCGTTTTGCGAAAAAATTTGGTTTGGAGATTTTAAAAGTCGTAGAAACTGAAGAAGATATTCAGGAAAATTCCTTTGATTCTAAAGATTCTGTGTGTGTCAATTCTGATTTTTTAAATGGTCTAAATTATAAAGACGCCAAAGCAAAAATTATCGCAGAAATTGAAAATAAAAAAATTGGTTTCGGAACAATCAATTACAGACAAAGAGACGCCATATTTTCCCGACAAAGATATTGGGGTGAACCAGTTCCGGTTTATTATAAAAGCGGATTTCCGTACACTTTACCCTTTTCTGCTTTGCCGTTAGAATTACCAGAAGTTGAAAAATATTTGCCTACAGAAGATGGTGATCCGCCATTGGGGAATGCAAAAGAATTTGCTTGGGATGAGAAAAAGTTGTCGGTTGTGAGTTCTCAGTTGATAGATAATAAAACTGTTTTCCCAATTGAACTTTCTACAATGCCTGGTTGGGCGGGAAGTTCCTGGTATTTCTTGCGTTATATGGATCCGAATAATGAAAATGGATTTGTAAGTAAAGAAAAAGCAGATTATTGGGGACAGGTTGATTTATATATTGGGGGAAGCGAGCACGCCACGGGACATTTACTCTATTCCCGTTTTTGGAATAAATTTTTAAAAGACCGCGGTTTTATTGCGCAGGAAGAACCATTTAAAAAACTCATTAACCAGGGAATGATCTTGGGAATGAGTGCGTTTGTGAATATCATGAGACCGCATTTTAGAGAGAAGGATGGAGGTTATATTATTTATTCCAATAGTAAATATGTGATTCTGGAAAAATCTGATATTGATTTTATTAATAATAATTGGCTAAGAATTGCCGAAATTAAATTGAATCAAATTAAACCAGATGAAAATTTAGAAACAGACCGAAAAATTTTACAATACATATCTAGGTTTAACGAAATTGTGAGTCATTTTGGATTTGAAGATTTAAACTATAATTTAGGATATAATACTTTTGCATTACAATTTCAAACCGATAAACATATCGATATTAAATTTTTAAACGCCACTAATGACGAACTAGATATAGATAAAGTGTCGCTACAAAAAGGAGAATTTGAAGATTCAGTTTTATTTTGGGAAAATAAAAAAATCAAATGTAAACGAGAAGTCGAAAAAATGTCTAAAACCAAATACAATGTCGTTAATCCCGATGAGATCTGCGAAGAATTTGGCGCCGATTGTTTAAGGCTTTATGAAATGTTTCTCGGTCCTTTAGAACAAAGTAAACCTTGGAACACTCAAGGATTAACGGGCGTTTATGGTTTTCTTAAAAAATTCTATAATTTATATTTTAACGAAGATATATTAGAAATTTCTGAGGACGAACCAACGAAAGTCGAATACAAAACACTTCATATTTTAATAAAGAAATTAAGTGCCGATTTAGAGAATTATTCATTTAATACTTCCGTTTCATCTTTTATGATCGCTGTAAATGAATTTCAAAAATTAAAAACGAATAAACGAAAAATACTATTACCATTAGCAATTTTAATTTCGCCTTACGCGCCGCATATTGCAGAAGAATTGTGGAATAAATTAGGAAATAAAAAAAGCATAGAATTTGAAGCTTTTCCAACTTTTGACTCACAATATTTAGTGGAAGAAAATTTTGATTATCCGGTGAGTTTTAATGGTAAAATGCGTTTTAAATTATCCTTGCCCACTTCATTTTCCAAAGAAGATATTGAAAAAAGTGTTTTTGAGGAGGTAAAAACGGGGGAATATTTAGCTGGAAATACACCAAAAAAGGTTATAATAGTGCCTCAAAAGATTGTCAATATCGTATTCTAAATAAATTATTTTCTTAAATTATTATAAATTTTCAACTGTCTAAAAATTTTGTTATTCAAAAAAAAACAATACAATTTTTTTTGATATTTTAATGTTTATGTTAAATTCACTTAAAATTTCTAAAAATAGCCTCAAAAATTGTTGATGCGATAAACAAGACGTTGGTTGCTTGTAAAAAAAATCGGAGATAACCTAAAATTACATTTGCATTTTTAAAAATTTTAACTTTAATTTACAGCTTCAAACAATTAAAAATAACAATTATAATTTAGTTTAGTATGGAAATGAATGTTTCAAACAACGAAGAGCAAGTAGTTGCTAAAAAGAAAGGCGGTCTAAATCCTGCTATTATTATTCCTATCTTATTTGTAGTAGGAGTTGCGATTTTTTTATTCATATTGGGAAGTCCTAGCAATTTTCTTGATGATGCTCGTACCGCTGGTAAGGCATCTGTAGCTTTTGCAAGTGTAGAAGCAAAAGAACTTCACCCACAATCATTCATGGGCATTATTTATATGGGTGGACCAATTGTTCCAATTCTGATCACTTTTATGATCACCGTAATTGTATTTTCTTTTGAGCGTTTCTTCGTTTTGAAAAAAGCTTCTGGATCAGGTGATCTTGATAGTTTTGTGGTTAAAGTTAGAAGTTTGCTTAATCAAAATAGAGTTGATGAAGCTTTAGAAGAATGTGACAGACAAGAAGGTTCTGTTGGTAACGTGGTAAAAGAAGGTCTTACAACCTACAAAGCACTTGCTAAAGATTCTACTTTAAATAAAGAACAAAAAATGGTTGCTTTGAACAAAGCTATTGAAGAAGCTACAACTTTAGAGATGCCAATGCTTGAGAAAAACATGATGATTCTTTCTACTTTAGGAACGGTTTCTACTTTGATCGCACTTTTGGGAACTGTAATCGGGATGATTAAGGCGTTTTTCGCTTTAGGTTCAGGTGGTGGAACTCCAGACGCTGCTGCATTATCAATAGGTATTTCTGAAGCATTAATTAATACAGCTTTAGGTATTGGTACATCTGCAATTGCAATTATTCTTTACAATTATTTTACTTCTAAAATTGATGGATTAACTTACAAAATTGACGAAATCGCAATGAGTATCCAACAGTCTTTCGCTGAATTTAACTAATATTCGGCAGAGAAATTGCATCTTGAAAAATAGTTGCTTTAAAAAGATTTAATTTAAAATAAAAAGATATAATGGCGAGAATAAAACCGAAAAGACATGGCGTAGTAACCGATATGACGGCGATGTGTGACGTTGCCTTCCTGTTACTAACCTTCTTTATATTGACTACACAGTTCAAAAAACCTGATGTAGAACAAATTAAACCGCCATCTTCTATTTCAGAAAAATTGCTACCTGATGCAAGTCTCATGACTATTGATATTACAAATGGTGGTACATTTTACTTTACACCAGTAGAAAATGGTACAGAGAGAATTGCGCTGTTAGACAAAATGGGCGACAAGTATGGTATAAAGTTTTCGAATGAAGATAAGGTTGCTTTTTCTAAGGTTCAATCAATAGGTGTTCCTATTGAAAAACTTAGAAGTTACTTAGAATTGTCAGATGTCGAAAGAAAAGCTATTAAAAAGTCTGAAGGTATACCTTTAGACAGCACCAACAAACAAATGATAGATTGGATACAACAAAGTTTGGCTGTTAATGGTGGATATAAATTAGCAATTAAAGGTGATGTCAATACTAAATATTCAAAGGTTAAAGATTTATTTGAAGGTTTAAGAGATATTGATTTTCTTAAATTTTGGTTAATCACTTCGCAAGAAGGTAAACAACAATAAGAAATGGCAGAAGTACAAGTAAAAGAAGATAGCGGAAAGGGCGGCAAAGTTCGGTCGAAGAAGCAGAACAGTAGGGTAGACATGACGCCGATGGTAGATTTAGGATTTTTACTAATCACCTTTTTTATGTTTACCACAACTTTTAGTAAACCAAACGTAATGGATCTTGGTCTTCCTGCGAAGCCGAAGAAAGATCAAATCGACCCTAAAACTGAAATTAAATTAAGTAATTCGATTTCATTAATTTTAGGTGAAGGGAATCGAGTTTTTTGGCATCAGCAGGACAATACGTCACTTACACCAGAAACTTTAAATGAAACTTCTTATGATAGAGAAGGCATAAGAAAAGTAGTAGAGCAAGCGAAAGCGAGAGCTGATAATCCTGCAATTTTTACTGTTATTATTAAGCCGACGAATGAAGCAGTTTATAAAAACTTTGTAGATGTTTTAGATGAAATGGCTATTACCAAAAATGACAAGTACGGTGTTACTGATATCAAACCTTGGGAAAAAGCGATTTACAAAACGAAATTAGCCGGAACTGCAGCACCTGCAGCAAATACTCCTGCTAAATAATTACTTAAACTTATAAAGATGTCAGACGAAACGATATACAAAGAAACTCCTACCTTAGATGAAATTGTATTTCAGCATAGGAATAAGGAATATGGCGCTTATGATTTGCGGACAAAATACCCGCATATTTTAACGAAATCATTTATTTTGGGTACTGTATTATTTTTGGTTTTAGCATTATCACCATTCATTTACATGAAAATTCAGCAGATGAATGCCAAAGACAAAGTTGAGGTAGATTCTAAGCTTGTGAATGTTTTACAAAAGGATAAAATAATAGAACAGCCAATTGAAAAGAAACCGCCGCCACCGCCACCACCAAAAGATCCACCTAAACAAGAGGTGATACAAAACGTGGTGCCAGAACCGAAAAGGGCTCCGAAGATTGAAACTCCTCCTCCACCAATTGAGAAACAATTGCAAACTACAACAGGATTAATAAACCAGGAGGGTATTAAAACTCCTACTTATACGCCGCCGCCGCCACCTCCATCCTCAGGAAAGGGAAATACAGTTGAAGTAAAACCACCCTCTAATGAAGTATATGATACAGTAGATCAAAGTTCTGAGTTCCCAGGTGGAATCAATGCTTTTAGATCAGCAGTGTCAAGCAGTTTTGACACGTCAGTAATGAGTGGTGATGAAGGTAATGTTAAGGCTGAAATTACTTTTGTTGTTGAAAAAGATGGAAGTATGGCAGATATCAGAGCCAGTGGACCTAATTCAGAATTCAATAAAGAAGCAGAAAGAACTGTTAAAAGTATTAGAAAGAAATGGGCGCCAGCTAAGGTTAATGGGCAGGTAGTTAGATACCGATACCGATTACCTATTACAATGCAATTTGCATTCTAAAATTAGTAAATTTTTTAAAGAGAAGCATTTGCTTCTCTTTTTTTAATAATTTTGTTTATATGATTTTCAATTCCCTTTCAGTAGTTACTGGTTTTTTCTATATTGTTCTAGGTATAGTTGTAGTAATTTATAAATTTTTTATCATTGTATTAGAACCTAACATTGCATATCCTTTAGGTGGATTGTTGATGGCGTATGGAATATTTAGAATAGTGAGAGCAATAATCAAAATAAAACGCAGTAGGGATGAAGACTAAGTATTTTTATTTACTGTTTTCTTTGATAATTTTATCTTGTGGAAAAAAGACTGAAAAAATTGTAGACGATCCCCAGCAAGGTCATATTTCCATTGAGGTAGATGAATCTTTCCGAAGTGTATTGGAAGCTCTAACTGAAAGTTACACATCCTTAAACCCTAAAACTAAAATTGACTTAATAACGAAGAAAGAGGATTTTGCTTTTCTTGATCTGTTACACGGTAAAACTAGGATTGCGGTGATGTCGAGAGAGTTGTCACCAAAAGAACGGGCGGCATACGACCAAAGCACTGAATTAAAATGGCAACCCGCAAAATTTGCAGGTGATGCTGTGATCTTCATCGTGCCCAAATCTTCTACTAGAACATCCATTAGTTATGAAGAGATTCAGCAGAAATTAATGTCAAATCAGGAAGATATGATTTTTGATGGTACAAACAGCAGCAACCTGAATTTTGTAGCGCAAAAGTTAAACAAAAAACCATCCGATTTACAGTTTTCTGTGATTGAAGGTAATGTTAATCTTATCGAACAGCTTAAAAAATATCCAGACAAAATTGGAGTAATAAGTCTCAATACCATTAGCAGACCGTATGGTAAGGAAGCTGAAAAACTTCGTGAACTTATTAAAATTTTACCTGTTATGAAAAATGGAAACTCTTATGAGCCCTCCTTAACCAATATTAAAAATATGACTTATCCCTTTACAAGGATATTATATTTTTTAACGAATGAGGTTTATTACGGTTTAGGAAATGGCTTTATTAGATTTGCTTGCACACAATTAGGACAGATAATTGTGGAGAAAGAAGGATTGCAACCTTACAGTACTTACAGGAGAGAAGTTCAAATGCGATAATTTTTACCAAGACAATAATTTCTAAATTCAAATTTTGGTCTAAATATTGTTTTTAGAGAGATACAAATAATTAACTTTAAATTTAAAATGGAATATATAATGAATGTAACGAAGAAATCAGTGATTGGAATTGCTGCCTTGTTTTTAATGAATTTTTCTTTTGGACAGTCAATTGAGCAAGGCATAGCTAGCGTTGATAGTCAAAAATATGCGAAAGCCCGAGAGATTTACAATGAAATGATCACCAAAACTCCAGATCAAGCTGAAAATTATTTTTATTTGGGGGATACCTATCTGACTCAGTTTGAGCCAAACTTTGTAAAAGCTGCAGAATATTTTAATAAAGGAGTTACTTTAGACAGAAGAGCATATTTAAATAAAATCGGTTTAGCAACCATTAAATTAGGAAAGGGTGACAAATCTGGATTTACAGATATCCAGAATATTGTAAGTGATTCAAGAGAAAAGGATGCCGAAGTTTTATATCGAGCTGCGGAAGCTTTAACAATGTTTGATGCAACCAGTTCACCAGATGTGGCCATTGACTATTTGAATAAAGCAATAGCAAGAGCCGATAGAAAAGGTGTTCCAGCTTATTACTATTATACATTGGGTGATGCTTACAGAATTAAAAAAATTCCAGGTGATGCGATGAATGCTTATGATAAAGCATCAGCAGTTGCACAAAATAAAGCCTCGGTTTTTACAAGAATGGGAACTTTATGGATGGCAGCAAAACTATGGAAATTAGCAAAAGAAAAAATTGATCAAGCAATTGCTGTTGATCCAACTTACGCGCCGGCTTACAGAGCTTTAGCAACATTTGATATTTTTTATCAGAAAAATGCAGAAGCTAATGCAGCCTTAATTAATTATGCTAAATATTCTGATGAAGATCCTTCAACACAGCTAGAAATTGCTAAACTTTATTTCACTACGGATGATTTTGCAAATTCTAAAATGACTTTAGATAAAGTCTTTGATAAAGTAGAAGATCCTATCAAATATAAACTTAGAGCTTATTTACTTTTCCAAGATGGAAACTATATTTCTGCAAGACAAGATTTAGATATTTTTATGCAGAAAGCAGAGAAAAATAGAATTTTAGAAGCTGATAAAGGTTTATCTGGTCTAATCGATGCCGGTTTAGCCAAAACTGAAACAGATGCTACTAAAAAAGCGGCTTTATTAGCGAGCGCTGCAAAAAATGTCGCTCTAGCAGTTGCTGCGAAAGATGAAACATTAGATTGGACTTTAGAATTAGCTAAAATAAATGGTAATGCGATTGGATCAACAGACAGTGGCGCCAGTACGCCAGAAATTGAGGCTTTGAAAAAACAAGTTCAGGCAAATCCAAAGGACACCAATATTTTATTTAAATTGGCAAATAGTTATCAGGATGCTAAAAATTGGAACGGTGCCGTCTTAACTTGGCAAAAAATGAACAATCTTTTGCCAGATTGGGCACCAGCTTATTATAGTCAAGGCTATGCTTATCAACAAGGAGGAAATACGGATTTAGCTGCGAGTTCTTATCAAAAATACATTGATAAAGTAAAACCTGCAGAAATCGACGCAAATAAAGAGACTTTATCTTATGCTTATTTTGCAATAGCGTATCTAGACAAAGCGTCAGATCTTGCCAAAGCAAAAGATTACGTTTCTAAATCTGTTACACTAAATCCAAATTACGAAGATGCAGTAAAATTAAATAAAGAGTTAAATAGCAGTGCAGATGCAAACGTAGCTCCGACCGGGAACATGGATAATTCTACAAATAAAAAGCCAGTAGACTCGACTAAAATCACACCTTCTAAATAGAATAGAAAGTTATTTTAAAATCCCGGATTTTGTCCGGGATTTTTTTTGTCTTTTTTTAAAAATCTCATTTTTGAATTGCTGTATCTATTTGTATCTTTGCGACCCAATAAAAATTTATGTCAAAATCACTTATTCCTAAATTAGAAGCCATTAAACAACGCTATAATGAAGTTGCGGATTTAATTATTCAGCCTGAAATAATTTCTGATCAAAAAAAATATTCTACTTTAAATAAAGAATACAGTGATTTAGGTAAAATTGTGGCCGTCTTTGATCAATACCAACAGGCTTTAAATACAATTGAAGAATCTGATGAAATTATTGCTGACGGTTCTGACAAAGAATTTGTTGAAATGGCAAAATTCGAAAAAAATGAATCTATAGAAAAAATTCCTGGTTTAGAAGAAGAATTAAAAGTTTTGCTAATCCCGAAAGACCCAACGGATGATAAAAATGTAATCGTAGAACTTCGTGCGGGAACTGGTGGAGATGAAGCGGCAATTTTTGTTGAAGATGTTTACAGGGCTTATGCCATGTATTTTAAAACCAAAGGATGGAAGCACGAAATTACAGATTCCAGCGACGCTTCAAAAGGTTATAAAGAATTGATCGTGCGTGTGGAAGGTGTAGGCGTTTACGGAATTATGAAATTTGAATCCGGCGTTCATCGTGTTCAGCGTGTGCCGGAAACTGAATCGCAAGGAAGAGTTCACACTTCCGCGATTACGGTTGCGGTTCTCCCGGAAGCTGAAGAAGTAGACTTTGAATTAAATCCCGCAGATGTGGAAATGCAAACTTCACGTTCTGGCGGAGCAGGTGGACAAAACGTAAATAAAGTAGAAACTAAGGTTCAATTGACACATAAACCATCCGGAATGGTTGTGATTTGTCAGCAGGCGCGTTCTCAGCTCGCAAACAGAGAGCTGGCGATGGAAATGTTGCGTACGAAGTTATACGATATAGAATTACAAAAAGCCGTTGGTGATATCGCTGCACAAAGAAAAACAATGGTTTCTACTGGTGATAGATCTGCAAAAATTAAAACTTATAATTATCCACAAGGAAGAATTACAGATCACCGAGTGAATAAATCTATTTATAATCTGGATGCTTATATGAATGGCGATATTCAGGAAATGATAGACGCAGTAATTATGGCAGAAAATGCTGAGAAACTTAAGGGAGAAGAAGAAGGCGTTTAATATTTGGGCGCCTTTATCCGTCTTCCGTTCCCAATCTTTTTATCATTGCGATCGAACAGATTTGTAATTTGAATTCACTAACCAATCTCGCAATTATAAAAAGGATTTCCACTCAAGCCGGGGCGTATCACATTCTATTTTCTTTTCAACAATCTCTATCGGTAAAATTAAATTTTCATTAACTTTATCCTAAATTAAAATACTGTTATGAAAAAATTATTGACGTCTTTATTATTGGGTGGTTTATTAATCTTTACTTCTTGCACAAAGGAAAAAACCACCGTTGTAAGTGCAAACGGGGATTCTACAACTTCTGTCACTACGATCGGCATGGATAATCAAAAAGTAGATTCTGCAAAAATTAAGATGAACACTGGTTTGGAAAAAACCAATGATGCATTAGAAAAAGGAGCGACAGATGTAAAACAAGGTTTGAAAAAAGCCACAGCCGATGCTGCAGCCGCAGTTGAAAAAGGCGCAAAAAATGTAAAAGAAAAAACTGAGAAATAGTTTCAGTCTAGACCTTTTTTATTTTAGCTATTTACTTTTTAAATCCAAATATGCGTCAAGAAATCCTAAATAAAAATCCCGATTTTTCAATAAATTTCTCCGAAAAAATTCCTTATTTTTTTGAAAAAGATGGTCTCCAATTAAAATCATCTTACACCGAAAAAGATGAAATAAAGAATGAACTTATAAATTCATCTGCCGGAATTGCACCCTATTTACGGGGTCCATATTCTACAATGTATCTTCAAAAACCCTGGACAATTCGCCAATATGCAGGTTTTTCGACAGCAGAGGAGTCTAATAAATTTTATAAAAAAAATCTTTTGGCTGGTCAAAAGGGATTGTCGGTTGCATTTGATTTGGCCACACATCGCGGTTATGACTCAGATCATCCTAGAGTGCAAGGTGATGTCGGAAAAGCTGGTGTTGCGATAGATTCTATAGAAGACATGAAAATTTTGTTTAATGAAATTCCATTGGATGAAATCTCAGTTTCAATGACCATGAATGGCGCCGTTCTGCCCATTTTAGCTTTTTATATTGTTGCCGCTGAAGAACAAGGTGTTTCGCAGGAAAAATTATCAGGAACCATTCAAAATGATATTTTGAAAGAGTTCATGGTCCGGAATACTTATATTTATCCGCCAACGCCTTCAATGAAAATTATTGCAGATATTTTTGAATACACTTCTAAATATATCCCGAAATTTAATTCAATTTCCATTTCGGGATATCACATGCAGGAAGCTGGCGCAACGCCGGTTTTAGAAATGGCTTATACTTTAGCCGACGGTTTAGAATACGTGAGAACTGGTATAAAAGCTGGAATGAAAGTAGATGATTTTGCACCAAGACTGTCATTTTTCTGGGCAATCGGCATGAATCATTTTATGGAAATTGCGAAATTACGTGCAGCAAGATATATTTGGGCAAACCTTCTAAGTCAGTTTGATCCAAAAAATCCAAAATCTTTAGCCTTAAGAACGCATTCTCAAACTTCGGGATGGTCTTTAACGGAGCAGGAACCATTTAACAATATTACAAGAACAACTATTGAAGCGTTATCTGCTGTACTTGGCGGAACACAGTCGTTGCATACAAACGCTTTAGACGAAGCTATTGCTCTGCCAACAGATTATTCTGCAAAAATTGCCAGAAATACACAAATTATTTTGCAACAGGAAAGTGGCATTTGTAATGTTGTCGATCCTTTTGGCGGAAGTCATTTGGTAGAAAGTTTGACGCAGCAAATGATTGATGAAGCGATGAAATTTATCAATGAAGTAGAAGAGGAAGGCGGCATGACAAAAGCCATTGAAGCCGGAATTCCAAAGATGAGAATTGAAGAGGCTGCTGCAAAAAAACAGGCAAAAATTGATAGCGGCGAAGAATTTATTATTGGTGTAAATGCTTTTAAATCAGTTAAAAAACAAATTGATTTAGATATTCTAGATATTGATAATACTGAAGTTCGACGATCTCAAATCGAAAGATTAAATAAAATTAAAGCTGAAAGAAATGCAGATTCAGTTCTAGAAATTTTAAACAAATTGAGAGATTGTGCGAAAACTGGAAGTGGAAATCTTTTGGAATTATCTATCGAAGCGGCAAGAAGAAGAGTGACTCTTGGTGAAATGAGTGATGCTTTGGAAGAAAGTTTTGGAAGGTATAAAGCTAACATAAGAACAATACAAGGAGTTTATGCCATGAATGCAAGTAAAAACGTATATTTTGAAAAAGCCATTTCATTAGCTCAAAAATTTGAGGAAAAAGAAGGACGCAGACCAAGAATCATGGTAGCAAAAATGGGACAGGATGGTCATGATCGCGGTGCAAAAGTTGTTGCAACTGCTTTTGCAGATATGGGATTTGATGTAGACGTCGCTCCATTATTCCAGACGCCAGAAGAAGTGGCGATGCAAGCGGTGGAAAATGATATTCATATTTTGGGCGTTTCTTCTTTGGCGGCCGGACATAAATTTCTTGTTCCGCAAGTGGTGGAAGAATTAAAAAAATTAGGTGCGGAAGATATTACAATAGTTGTCGGCGGTGTAATTCCGCAGCAGGATTATGATTTTCTGTATGAAAATGGCGCGCAGTTTATCTTTGGGCCTGGAACTAATTTGCCAAAATCTGCATGTGAGATTTTAGAAAAAATGTTGAAGTAATAGATTTAAAAAATAATGAGGAGTTTTTATTTTTTATTTTTAGCATTAATTCTATTTTCTTGCAATAAAAAAGAGAAAAGAGTTAATGAAAATTACTTTAATAAAAATCATAGTAAGGAAAATGAAAATGTAATTTATGAGGTTTTAAATCAAATTATTAATGATGAATTTAAAAATGATAGTTTGATGTTTGTGAATGGAAATTTCAGACACTATGAAAAGATTTATGACATTTCTTTAAAGCCAATTTATTTACAATCGGATAAAATAGATAAAAATATTCCGCCACCACCAGGAGTTGCAATTAACGTAAGATACGATTCTATTTTCTTAAAAAAAGATTCTGCATATTATAGTTATACTGCTAAAATATTGCGTGGTTTTATATTTAATAGGAATAAAATAAAAAGAAATTTACAATACATAAATGACGAACAACTTTACAATTTAAGTAAAAAGCCATCTAATAATTATTGGATGGAATTTCAGAAAATTTATGGCGACAAATGTATTGAGCGGCTATCGGTTCCGTTTTTTAATAAAGAACAAAGCTTTTGTGTAATTACGATTTCTAATATTTGTGATCCATTAAATGGTTTTGGTAATACCGCTTTCTATAAAAAAGTTAAAGGTAAATGGATATTAATTAGAACAGAAAATAATTGGGTAAATTAAATTAATTTCTATGGAAATTTCTACAGAAACTTTAGTAAACGGCATAAAATCCGGCGATAAAAGATTGCTCGGAAAAGCCATTACTTTGGTGGAAAGTAAAAAAGTGGAACATAGAATACAGGCAGATTTATTGCTAAAAGAAATCTTACCATTTACAGGAAAATCAATTAGAATTGGCGTTACAGGTGTTCCAGGTTCAGGGAAATCTACCTTTATCGAAAATTTCGGAAAACTGGCAATTGGAAAAGGCAAAAAAGTAGCAGTTTTAGCAATTGATCCAAGTTCTACTTTAAACAAAGGAAGTATTTTGGGCGATAAAATCCGAATGGAAGAATTGGCGCGTGAGAAAAATGCTTTTATCAGACCAAGCCCAAGTTCTGGATTTTTGGGTGGTGTCGCAAATGCGACTTTTGAAAGTATGTTGCTTTGCGAAGCGGCAGGTTACGATTTTATTTTAATTGAAACGGTCGGAGTTGGTCAAAGTGAAGTTTTAGTTTCAGATATTACGGACGTTTTTTTATTTCTTAAAATAATGGGTGGCGGCGATGAGCTACAAGGCATAAAACGCGGTATTATGGAAATGATAGACGTCGTTTTCATTAATAAAGTGGATGATAAAAATCTGCGTGAAGCAAAAAATGCAAAAGTGGAATTAATGCGTGCCTTACATTTTATGCCATCAAAAGAGAAAAATTGGAAAATCCCAGTGGTTTTAGGTTCGGCTTTAGAAAATAATGGTTTAGATAAAGTTTTTGACGAAATAAGTAACTTTATTGATCAAAAAAAAGATAATGATAACTTTGAGGAAACCCGACATTTGCAAGCAGAAAAACGTTTTGAGTATTGGGTTCAAAATTATATTTTGGAAGAATTAAAAACAAAGGAAAGTTCTGAAAATGAATTTAATTTACATAAGAAAAATGCCTCAGAATTGAAGTCTAATCCAAGTTCTGAAGCGAGATTGTGGGTAGAAAAAATATTTAAGAAAACTTGATTATTTTTTATCTACCTTATTTTTCATAATATATCCGTCGTAACTAATTGATTGCCTGTCTTGAGCGCTTAAATTAGCATAAGTTTTTCCGTTTGAATAAATTTCTAAGTTTATCGTCACATTTGTAGATTGATCAGTAGTCACGATTTTGTAATCCCAATCCCCTTTTTTATTCTGAGATTTTGAAAGTGTGTAATTTTTAGTAGTAAAATTAAAATTATTTTTATCTTGGTTCAAATTAGGCGTATATAATCTTCCAAAATATGGTAAATCCACAGTTAATTCTTTATTTTTTAAAGTAATAATATATCCGTAATCTAAATTTAAAAATCTTTGAGAACCGCCTCCATTAGGAAAACTGTTCATAACGTTGATCACGTCGCTGTTGGTAGGATTTGCACGTTCCGCACGAAAGGTAAATTGATCGGAAGATATCAGTTCTTTTAAATTAAGCGGTGTGGTATAAACATTTTTTGCACAACTATTAAAACTAAAAATAATTAATATGAGACTTATATAGAGAGTGTTTTTCATTTTCTTAATTTTACAAAAGATATCAAATTTAATGCTAAAGGCACTGTTTTTTAATTAATTTTAAAGTTGGAATAAAAATTGCAAATTCAAAAAAAAATTATTATGAAAGTTAAAAATATTTTAGGAATTAGCTTAGTTAGCGTCAGTCTATGGGCTTGTACAACTAATCCGATCACAGGCAGATCATCATTGCATTTGGCCAATGACCAACAAATAGACGCAATGGCACTTCAAGAATATAAACAAACTTTGCAGACGGCGAAGGTAATTAATGGAACAGCTTCAGCAAATCAGGTGAAAACTGTGGGAAATAGAATAAAAAATGCCGCAATTAAATATTATACTGATTTAGGTTTGCAAGCCAATTTGGCAAATTATCAATGGGAATTTAATTTATTACAGGATCCACAATTAAATGCGTGGTGTATGCCAGGCGGTAAAGTTGCCGTTTATTCTGGAATTTTGCCAGTTACCAGAGATGCAACCGGATTGGCAGTCGTGTTAGGTCATGAAATTTCACACGCTTTAGCTGGACACGGTAATGAAAGGATTTCACAAGCAATGATTGCTCAATATGGCGGTGCAATTCTTGGGAGTACAATTTCTAATCAGCAAGTGGCGGCTATTTTTGCAAAAGCATATCCTGTTGGCGCACAAGTAGGACTTTTAGCCTATGGGAGGAAACAAGAATTAGAGGCGGACGAAATGGGATTGTATTTAATGGCAATGGCTGGCTATGATCCGCAGCAAGCTCCAATTTTCTGGCAAAGAATGGAAAGTGCTGCAGGAGACGGACAGCGACCGCCAGAATTTTTGTCAACACACCCCGCTCCTGAAAATAGAAGAGCAGATTTATTGAATGATATGCCAAGAGCTTTGCAGTATTATCGTGCGGCCGGTGGAAAATAAAATTAAACAAAAATTAAAAAACCTTTCTAAAATTTTAAGTAAATTTGGAAAGGTTTTTTAATTTAAAGATTACTCAGGACATGAAAAATTTAACTTTTATCGGGATAATTTTATTGGCATTATCGTTTCTCTTATACTATTTAATTCCTGAATTTTCTTTCATAAAATTATTTGAACCTATTAATTTAATGGGAATTTTGGCGGGAATAGGCATTGGATTAATTATCGGCGGTTTGGTAGGTTATCTAAGCAAAGGCTCATCTATCCGAAAAGAAAATCAAAGAAAAAACTATATCCAGTTGCAAAAAGAAAAAAATGCATTAGAAATTCAAGCTGCGATTTTAGCTCGTAATCAAACGATTGCAGATGAGGAAATTGAGAAAAAAAATATGCAAAACCCATTGTGATTTTGCATAATTATCTTTTTATCTAATATTTTCTAAAACTTATACCCGAGTCCGACCAAAAGAAAACTTGGTCTGTTGTCGTATCTTATTGTTGTTTGGTAACCTACAGCTTGACTGACGTATTTACGTTGATCTTGAGAAAAAGCGCCTTCGTACCTCGCGCTTAATATAAGTTTAGATAGCTGAAATTGCGCTCCAAATTGATAACCAACGGTAAATTCTTTAGATGCATTTTCTGTAAAATCTTGATATTGATTGTTTTTAGATAGATTATAGCTTGCAACTGGACCTACAAAAACACCCAACGTTTCTCCTAAAAGATTGTAGCCCAATAAAACTGGCAAATCTACGCGGTTGTATTTTGCTTCTAATTTCACATTACTGTTAGGATCTGTAAATTCGTTTTTAAATGTAGTGTAATACAATTCTGGCATTACAAAAAAAGAAGTTGGTGTTGAAATTTTTACAGAAAGACCTACGTTATATCCTGCAGCATTTTTCCCGGAATTATTATAAGCTGTTGTAGTAGTATTGGAAATGTCCTTCCAAGAAGCTGAGCTTGTTTGGAAAATAGCATTTGCTTTTACTGCAAAAGATATTTGTGCGGATGCTAAACTCGCTAGACTTATTAAAGCGATACTAAAAATCTGTTTCATTTTCTGGGGGTTTTGTTATAATATTTTCAATGTACGTTTTATCTGTTTTTAAAAAATAATCTCTTAGTTCTTTAAACAGTTCTGATGAATAAACGAAATCAATAAGGTTTTTATTATTTGCGTTGATCAAAATGTCTTTATTTCCTTCCCATTCTTTTATTCCCATTCTTAAGTAAACTATTTTTTCTCCAATGGTCATCACGGAGTTCATGTCATGAGAATTAATGATCGTAGTTGTATTGTATTCTTGTGTTATCTCAAGAAGTAAATCGTCAATAATATTAGAGGTGTAAGGATCTAGACCAGAGTTGGGTTCATCGCAAAATAAATATTTTGGATTATTTACAATAGCTCTGGCAATCGCTACGCGCTTTTGCATACCTCCCGAGATTTCTGATGGGTATTTTCGATTAGCTTTACCTAGATGCACTTTACCAATAACATCCATCACGCGGCGTTTCTTCTCTCTATAAGTTAAAGCACTAAACATATTTAAAGGAAACATAATATTTTCATCAACCGTCATCGAATCAAATAACGCACTTCCCTGAAAAACGGTACCAATTTCTGAACGTAAAGTTTGTTTTTCCTCTCTGGACATTTTATTAATATCCCGGCCATCAAACATAATTTCACCAGATGAAGGCTGATAAACATTAAGTAAACTTTTAAGAAACACCGTTTTCCCCGAGCCACTTTGACCAATAATCATATTGACCTTGCCAGTTTCAAATGTCGTAGTAATGCCCTTTAAGACCTCAACGTTACCAAAATTTTTCTTTAAATTTTTTACTTCTATCATTAGCTTAAAAACATTTGGGTGAGTAAAAGATTTGCCATTATAATTGAAACAATAGTCCAGACTACAGCTTGTGTACTTGCGCGCCCAACTTCTAGCGAACCACCTTTTACGTTAAAACCAAAATAAGCGGGAACTGTTGCAATTATAAAAGCGAAAACTGCTGTTTTGAAAAACGCATACCAAATAAATGAAAACGGCATGTACATCTGAATGCCGGTTATATAATCTGCTTTACTCCAACTTCCGGTTGCAATACCAGCTAAATATCCTCCATAAATGCCAAAAACAATGCTAATTGCAATCAATAAAGGATTAAAAATAACACTCGCTAATATTTTTGGTAAGATTAAAAAATTTGGTGAATTAACTCCCATAATATCCAAGGCGTCTATTTGCTCTGTTACGCGCATTGTTCCGATACTGGAGGCGATATAAGAACCGACTTTTCCAGCTAAAATAACTGAAATGATTGTAGGTGCGAATTCTAAAATCAACACTACTTTTGTTGCGTAGCCAATAAAACTTAGTGGGATAGGAAAAGAAGATGCTGTAAAATTATTAAACATCTGTATTGCCACAACAGCACCAACAAATGTGGAGGTAAAAAGTACTAATCCGAAGGAATTTACGCCTAAATCTGCAATTTCTCTAAAAAATAGTTTTACAAAAACAGAAGAATTCTGCGGTCTTTTTAGAGCTTTCCCCAGTAGTATAAAATATTCACCAATGGAAACAAACAATCGATTTAACATGGGGCTAAATTAGTATATTTTATTTTATTTATTTGAATTTAATGCGCATTTTTATCACCATTTAGAATCAATAATATCGTTTTAAAAACAATAACCAGATCCAAACTTATGGTCCAATTCTTAACATAAAATGAATCTGCTAAAATTCTTTTATGCATGGTCAACTCAATATTTTCACCGTCACCACGTAAGCCATTTACTTGGGCTAAACCAGACATTCCAGGTTTTACATAACTGCGGAGAGAATACCGTCTAATTTTTTGCTTAAAATAATCATCTACCAATAGCATATGAGGTCTGGGACCAATAATTGACATATCACCCATTAAAACATTAATGAACTGCGGAGTTTCATCTAGACTTGATTTCCTTAAAAATTTACCAAAAGCAGTAATTCTCAAATCGTTTGTGGAGGTAGTTTTTGTACTGCTTGTCTCATTTTCAAACATCGTGCGGAATTTAATACACTCAAATACCTCTTCTTGAAAGCCATATCTTCTTTGAAAAAAAATAACGGGCCCCTTACTTCCTAACCTTATAAAAATCGCAACAAGAGGGAAAAGCCATGTACCGATAAAAATTAAAAATAGTAAAGAAAATATAATATCTAAAATTCTTTTTATTAGATAATTGGTAAAATAATCCAATGGGAATTTTGCTTGTGTCAAAATTGGTTGCATTTCAACATATTCCAAATCATATTTTAAAAAATTATTTTGAATAATATTTGGAACCAAAGAAATTAAAACTTTGCTTCTTTCAGCAGAATTAAATATCGCAAATTCTAATTCTTTTTCTATAACAGAATTTTCTGAAGGTAAGATTAAAGTGTGAATTCCATTAGCTTTCCAAAATTTTTCAAGATTTTCAATGGTTAAAGTTTCATTAAAATTAAAAAATTTAAAACCATAGTCTTTCCTTTGATTCAAAATACTTTTCAAATAATTAGTAGATTCATTTTCGGACAAAAACATAATGTTTCTATGGTTAAAACCAAATGTCCGCAGGTATTTTAAAGTAAAAAATGAAAAGGATTTTATTATGGTCAAACAGGCGAAAAGAGCAACGCCCACCTGAAATCTATCTTCTTTTAAAAATTGATTATTACTCACCTTTCCTAAAAGAATTATTCCCAAAATGAAAATAAAAATATGTGTTATAATTCTTTCAAGATAAATTGTAAACGTAAGATTACGTGGAATGGAATATAGTTTTGTTCTGCCGCTAAGTAAAATCCAGAAAGAATTAAGTATAAATAATGAAATTATATTAAGTTCAGAAATGCCGTCACCTTCATCAAAACCATCTTTTATCCAAAATAAATATATAAAAACGACAGATAATACTACGATATCTAATGCAATAAATACACCTTTAAAATATCGTGAATAGCGAAGTCTCTGCATCTAAAATAAAAATTTGGAATAATAAATTTACGGAATATTTAGATACTTATGTGTTTGCACAGAAACTTGCCACTGAGGATTTTGTAAAACAAAATCTGTCATCTTAGGATACATTTCCGCACGCTTGCTCCACTCGCTTTGGAGGTATAATTTACAATTTTCGTTGACCTTTTCCGCTTGTTCTTCGGCAAATTTAAAATCATTATTGTTAAAAATAATTACTTTTAGCTCATCGGCTTTATCATAAATATCAGTTTTTGGAAGCCCTGTTTTTTTTGGCGAGAGGGTAATCCAATCTAACATCCCACTCATTTTGTATGCGCCAGAAGTCTCAATATGGATTGTACAACCAAGATCTTTTAGTTTTTTTGTCAAAGATTCTAAATTCCACATGAGCGGTTCACCACCTGTTAAAACTATTGTTTTACAACTTGAAGCGGCAATTAAAGCAATTTCTGAAGTTTCCATCAAAGGATGTAAAGTTGGGTCCCAACTTTCTTTCACGTCACACCAGTGGCAACCTACATCGCACCCTCCTAATCTAATAAAATAGGCAGCTTTTCCAGTATGTGCGCCTTCCCCTTGTATAGTATAAAAGTGCTCCATCACAGGAAGAAGTTCACCATTCTCTAATCTTATTTTTTCTAAATCTGTCATTTCTAAAATGTTCTACCGGTTTTATTACCGGCTTTTTTCAAATACTGGACTAGTTTATTCGATTAAAATAATCTATGTCCAAAAATTAATCGTTATATACTGAAGTTTTATACGCTAAAAGTGTGTTTTTTAATAACATAGCGCGCGTCATTGGACCAACACCGCCAGGAACTGGAGTGATCCAGGAAGCTTTTTCTGCACAACTTTTGAAATCTACATCACCAGCTAAATGATATCCTTTTGCAGAATCATCTTCTACTCTTGTAATTCCAACATCTACGATAATTGCCCCTTTTTTAATCATTTCATTTTTTAAAAAACCTGGGTCGCCCAAAGCCGTAATTACGATATCTGCGCTTTGCGTAAATTTCTCAATATGGGGGGTGAAACTGTGCGTTAAAGTAACCGTTGAATTTCCTGGGAAATCTTTTCTTCCCATTAATATACTCATCGGTTTACCAACAATTCTGCTTCTTCCGATAATGACGCAGTGTTTTCCTTTGGTTTCAATGCCGTAACGTTCTAATAATGTGAGAATGCCAAAAGGTGTAGCTGGTAAAAAAGTGTCCATTTCCAAAGCCATTTTCCCAAAGTTTTCCGGATGAAAACCGTCTACATCTTTACGTGGGTCAATTGCCATGATAATTTTTTCCTGATCGATCTGTTTTGGTAAAGGTAACTGTACAATGAAACCGTCTACTGCTTTGCTATGGTTTAATTCATGAATTTTTTCAAGAAGTTCAGCTTCGGAAACGGTTGCTGGAAATTTTAGAAGACTAGATTTAAATCCAACATCTTCACAATCTTTCACTTTGCTGTTTACATAAGCCTGGCTTGCGCCATTATTACCTACAAGAATGGCGACCAGATGCGGTGCTCTTTTTTTATTATTTAATATTTTATCTACTTCTACCTTTATCTCTGCTTTTATTTCTTTCGAAATTTTTAAGCCATCAAGTATTTTTGCCATAATATCTATTTAGAGGAATTTATCATTCTTATTCTTTTAGGATTTATTATTTTTATAATAATTAATCAATGCATTAGTAGAGGAATCATGAGAGTTTACTTCTTGATCATCAATAAGTTTTGGAAGTATTTTTCCAGCTAAAACTTTACCTAATTCCACTCCAAATTGGTCAAAACTAAAAATATTCCAGATGATGCCCTGTACAAAAATTTTGTGTTCGTAAAGTGTAATTAATTGACCCAAAGTAAACGGGGTTAATTCCTTAAAAAATATTGAATTAGTTGGAGAATCCCCCGTGAAAACTTTGTAAGGCGAAAGTTTAGAAATTTCCTCTTCTGTTTTTCCTTCTGTTTTTAGTTCTTCAATCACTTCATTTTCAGTTTTACCAAAAGCCAATGCTTCAGTTTGCGCAAAGAAATTAGCTAATAATATTTCTTGGTGATTTGAAATTGCATTGCACGATTTCACATAAGCGATAAAATCTGCTGGGATTAATTCTGTTCCCTGATGAATTAATTGATAGAAAGCATGTTGTCCGTTAGTTCCAGGTTCGCCCCAAATAACTGGGCCAGTTTCATATTCTACAAAATCGCCATTTCTGTCAACAGATTTCCCATTACTTTCCATATCGCCTTGTTGCAAATACGCTGGAAATCTTTCTAGATATTGTGAATAGGGAAGTATAGCATAAGTTCCCGCGTCATAAAAATTGCGGTACCAAATTCCTAAAACCCCCATTAAAACAGGTATGTTTTCCGAGAAATCGGTAGTTTTAAAATGTATGTCTGTATCTTCTGCTCCTTTTAAAAGTTGCTCGAAGTTTTCATAACCAATAAAAAGAACGATGCTTAAACCAATTGCGCTCCACAAAGAATATCTTCCGCCGACCCAATCCCAAAATTGGAATATATTTTCTTCAGCAATCCCAAACTCTTTTACCGCTTTAATATTGGTAGAAAGTGCTACAAAATGTTTCTCAACGTCTTCTATTTTTCCGGATTTTAAATACCATTCTTTCGCAGAATTTGCATTGGTCATCGTTTCTTGCGTGGTAAAAGTTTTAGACGCAATAATAAAAAGTGTAGTCTCTGGGTTTAAATTTTTTAAAGTTTCGAAAATATGATTGCCATCAATATTTGAAACAAAGTGCACATTTAATCTTGTTTTAAAATGTTTTAAAGCCGAGCAAACCATTACTGGCCCGAGGTCTGAACCACCAATGCCGATATTTATAACATCTGTAATTTCTTTTCCGGAAAACCCTTTATGCGAGCCAGAAATTATTTTTTCTGAAAAAGATTTCATTTGGTCTAAAACCTTTTTTATTTCAGGTTTAATATTTTCGCCATTTACTAAAATTGGTTGTGGAGAAAAATCTCTTAATGCGGTATGAAGAACTGCGCGATTTTCAGTTTCGTTAATAATTGCGCCGGAAAACATGGCTTTAATTCCGTCTTCAAGTTTACATTCTTTTGCAAGATTTAAAAGAAGTTCTAAAGTTTTATCATCAATTAAATTCTTAGAATAATCAAATAAATAATTTTCTCGTTGTACAGAAAATTGAGAAAATCGTTCGGGATTATATTGAAAAAGCGAGCGCATTTCAAAATCATTTGTCGCAAAATGTTCTTGAAGTTTTTTCCAGGATTCGGTTTCGAGAGGATTTATTTTTGGTAGCATTTTAGAGAATTTTAAATGATAGATTTTAAATTTTAAATAAATTTAAAGCCTTGCAAATTTAAAGAAAAAACTTTGCTTATTAATATTTGCTTTCATAATATAATTTAACATTCATTTTAAATTTTCTTTTAAAAAATTTGCATATTTATATTTTTGAGTAATAATAACAATAAATTTATAAAAATGAAAAAATTATTTTTACTATTTGCTTTTGGCATTACAGGCTTATTAAGCGCACAAACAGTTGTTTTAAACTAGTTCTTCTGGAAATGATTACACCTACACTTATACATCTACATGTGGCAGAACTACATCTTTTACCAGTGTAGGCTCTGAATTAAATTATAGTTCTGCCTTAATTACGGCAAGCAATTATAATGTATTGTTATGTGGATCTCCAGTAAAACAAGTTACATTCCTTGCCCCACCTCCAAATTAATATTTTATCTTTTAGTATGCAAAAAACAGTTTTCATCTTTTTATTTCAGTATGCAGTATCGTAGCACATTCTCAAAATAAAATAGATTCAAAAATTAGAGTGTTGTATGTTTTAAATTATTTAGAAAGTAAAAAGCCCAACAGTAAAAAAATAGATAAAACTTTAGTTCTAGTGGCAAGTCGAGATAAATCTGTTTTCCTCACAGCCAATTCGTACACTTCAGACTCACTAAAATTAGAAAATAAACGTGGTGAAGAAGTAATGCAATATTACGAACCACAATACCAATATAATATTTTAATAGATAAGGATGAGATCAACTTTTCTGATTCTATTATGGGTACTGAAATTGGTTACACTGAACCAAATGAAATGAATTGGACTTTAGCAAATGAGTACAAACAAATTTTTGGTGTGAAATGTCAAAAAGCCACTATTTCAAAATATGGTAGAAAATGGATTGCTTATTTTAGTAGCAGTTATTCCTTTCCTTTTGGCCCGTACAAATTTAATGGACTTCCGGGTTTAATTTTAGAAGTGCATGATTCTAATAATGAATTTAATTTTACGGCGGTTGAAGTTAAAACTTTTAAGAAAGAATATCCGATGTCAAGGTTTTCAAACGCGAAAAAGTTTTCTAAAAAAGATTTTTTGAAAGCAAAAAATAATTTAGAGAGTGATTTTACTTTCGGGGGAAAAATAAAAAATACTCCAGATTTTACCAAGTTACTTAATGACAAATATAAAGAAGATAAAAAATATGAAAATCCTATTGAAATAGGTAATTAATTTTAAGAATTAGCTATCCAATCCAAAATAAAACCTCCCAAATTTTTCGGAGGTTAATAGAAGGCTCTTTTTATTATGAAGATGGTTATCTTCCAGTTGTTCTATCATATACTTCATTAAAGCGTTCCCGACCGTCATCACTTTTAAAGTTTGGAGTAAAATCTAATAAAACTGCCAGCTTACTTTTTGGCATATTTGAATTAAAATTATTTTTTACTCTTTTAAAAGAACGAATTAAGGCAAAATCAAAATCTTCATTTACTTCTGGCAGAACTTTGGGATGGATCATTTTTCCATCTTTATCTATATCAAAAGTGATGATAAATTTACCGTTAACCTGATAATCTGATGAAAATACACTGAAGTTATTTTGTACATCTGCAATCAGTTGTTTATTACCGCCTTTATATACAGCGTCTAAATCTTTGCTTTCGGGTGTTACGGTGACCTGGCTAAAAGTAAAACCAAAAGCTACCAATCCTATTATTGAAAGAAATTTCTTCATGTGACTATTTTTTATTATCTGTAAAATGTTTTTATCTGGATGCAGGTTCGTGTGTAAATTGAGATTGACCGCCACCACTAATTCTTTCTGGAATTCTAAAGTCAACTAAAATCGCGAGACTTTTTTTAGGCGAATCAGTTTTAAAATTATTTTTCACTCTTTTAAACGTGCGTATAAAATCATAGGTGAAATTTTTGTCAACTTGCTCAGGCTGAACTTTTGGGTTGATGATAGTTCCATCTTTATCTAAATCGAAACTCAAAACAAATTTTCCGTTTATAATATAATCAGAGATAAATGCGCCGAAATTATCTTGCACATCTTTCATCAATTGTTTATTTCCACCTTTATAAAAATCATTTAAATCTTTACTTTTTGGGGAAACAAATATTTGAGCAAAAGTAAAAGTAGCTGAAAGTAAAATACTTAAGATGAAAAATTTTTTCATTTAAAATTTGTCTGATGACAAAGTTAAGAGTTTTTAATAAGAATTCTTTTAATTTTTTTGCAAAAAAACAGCAATTATCTTTTCTCGTGGTAGGTTTTTGACGGCGTTCTGTTTTCATATCTGTCCTTCACGCTGAAATCCATGGTTACTGCTAAATCTTTTGTGGGCATTTCCGTATTAAAATTATTTTTTACTCTTTTAAAGGTTCTTATAAAAGCAAAAGAGAAAGCATCATCAACTTGCTCTGGAAAGACTTTTGCATTGGTGATTTTACCATCTTTATCCAGATCAAAAGTGATCACAAATTTTCCATTAATTCCATAATCAGCAGAGAAAGCACGAAAATTCTGACGCAGATCTTGCATAAGTTGTTTTTTCCCGCCCTTGTATACTTCATTTAAATCTTTATTATTTGAAGTGACGATTACCTGCGAAAAGGTAAATATTCCCGCAAAAAGTGTGATCAATAACAATAATTTTTTCATTTATTTTAGTTTGAAGTAAAGTTAATTATTATTTTTATTTTCAACCTCAAGTCTCACTGTATTTTTTCTTTTATTCCATCTGTAAATAAGACCAGCAACTATAATAATTAATACGACTGGCCAAATGCTGAATAATCCCATTATAATTTTCTGAATTAAAAGAAATCCTACTATTAAAGAGGTCTTCAAATCATAAACAAAATTTGTTTTGTATTTGTTGTCAATATTTTGACTGTTTGTAATTGCGATTTCCGCCACACGAATTTTTGGTTCTCTAATGAATATTTTTACGCTGCTATATTTTAAATTGTCATCTGTAGTGAAATTTGCCGTTTTCTGGTAATTGTTTTCAGATTCGTTTTCATTTTTCAGCTTTAACTTTGCCGCATTTGTTTTTAGTTTAGAAATTTCATCCTGATTTTTTTCGAGTCTGGTATTTTCTAATTTTGCTAAATGAATATTGGCTGTGATATCTTCCGCATAAATATTTCTTGCTTTTAGAAAAAGTTTTTGATCATTAACATATTGCAAAAAATCACCAAATTTTTCCGTCGGAACACGTACTTCCATGCTATTTTCAGATTGGTATTTTCTGACTAGCATTGCTTTTTCATTGGAAGTATTATAAGTTTCGTCTGAAAGAATATCTGAAATCAAAGCACTTTTAGTGACGAATCCGCCATTGTTTCTGACATATTTTTCAATTTCAACGGTCGATTTATAAACATCCTCCACTTCCATACTCAGATCGGCAGATTTCATAAATTTTTTATCCTTGATGTTTTGCGTAGCAGCGTAAGATATTTCTGCGGATGCGCTATCGGTTGCGACAACTGCATCATGTTGAGAATAGCCAGTATTTTCAGCAGTTATATTTCCACTTTTTTTACATGAATTAAGTAAGAAAATGCTTAGTAGAACTGCTGAAATTTTTAAGTTTTTAAGTTTCATAAGATTTGGTTTTATAATTATGAAAGTAAATTTCTAAAAGTTAGCAGAAGTTAGTTTGTAAACTGCTTGTTTAAAGCTTGTAAAATTTTAAGTGTTATAACAGAATGATAATCAATTAATTGTAAAAAATTTATCTGAATTTTATCTAAATTATTTTACAAGATTAGAAGTTTTAATTATTAAAGATTGCTTTTTCGTCTGAGTTTGTCTTCAAGTAAGATCTAAATATTGATTAAGAATGGGATCCAAATTCTATACAATTACCGGCAGTAGAATACTAACGCCCAAGATTTTGGTCAAAAGAAAGAGTATTAAGAAACCATCAAATATACTTCAATGATTCCAAGCAAAGATAGTAAGCACGGAACCTTCCTAACTGTTGAAAAAGCTTTTTAAAATTTTCGTATTTTTACTTTTGCTATAGATTTTTAAAGGTATTAATCTTTTTCTTCGATTGTAATTTTCTTGCTGATTTTCAATTTTCTTTTTGGTCGAACGACTTTTTCTTCATCACCTAAAAGTGCGCCCCACGGCTTTAATCCTTCAATTCTGTCTAAAATTATTTTCAAAATAGCGAGGAAAGGTATTCCTAAAAACATGCCCGAAATTCCCCACAAACTTTCTCCGATTAAAATAATGATGAAAGAGAAAAGTGCATTTATTTTTACCTTAGAACCAACTACGAAAGGCAAAATAATATTACTGTCTAAAAGGTGAACGCCTAAATAGCCTACAATTACCAGTAGAAATTTTGAAGTTCCGCCCATTGCAAAACTAATAAAACTTGCCAAAATCGCCGAAATAAAAATTCCAGCATAAGGAATCACATTTAAAATACCCGTCAGAACGCCTAATAATAGGGCGTACTTTACATCTAAAACTGTTAAAACAATACTCGTAAGTGATGAAACTACAAAAATCTCGATAAATAAACCTGCTATATATTTCTTTATAATTTTCTGGATTTCAGTGGTAATTTCTTCAACTTTATAACGGTGCTCGTCTTTAAAAACATTGATTATAAAGCGATATAATACACGTCGATAATTTAAAATAAAAATAAAAAAGATGACGCTGAATGCCGCAAATGCTAAACTTGAGGAGAAAATCGCTAATGTAGTACCTAAAATGATCGTGCTTGAGGAAAGAATTTTGTCACCCGCTTCATTTAAATATTTCAACTGTTTATTGAAATTGATGTTAAAAGTGTGAGAAACCCAGGTTTGCAATTCACCAAATGAGTGGGTAACTTGTTTTTGCAGCTGCGGCCAATCATTACTTAAACTAGAAAATTGACTTCCGAAAAAGAATATTAATCCGCCTAAAAATGAAATCATAATTAGAACAGAAACTAAAGTAGAAAGACCTCTGTTAAATTTCAGCTTTCTTTCTAAAAAATTGGCAAAAGGTAAAAAAAGCAGCGAAATTAAAAAAGCAAAAAATAAAGGGGCTAATATCATTTTTCCAATATCAGCCAGATAGCCAATGCATAATACACTGACTAAAACCAAACTAAGTTTGATCAGAAAAGGTAGATTTATTTTTTGCAACATTTTAAATTATTAAAACAAATATACTTAAAAATGTAAAAAAAATCCACTGTCAAAAAAAAATTTGCAGCGGATTTTATATAAATATTTGAATAAAAATTACTTTTCCAAAGCGAGATCGATTACTTCGCTCATTCTTTCTATATAGTTGATCTTTAAATTTCTAAGATAATCTTTTTTAATTTCTTCCACATCTTTTCGGTTGGCTTCACACAGAATTATCTCTTTTATTCCGGCGCGGTTTGCTGCCAAAAGTTTTTCTTTAATACCGCCAACTGGTAATACTTTTCCACGAAGTGTAATTTCACCCGTCATGGCGAGATGAGATTTTATTTTTTTATTTTTAAAACTTGAAACAATTGACGTTAGCATCGCAATTCCTGCAGAAGGACCATCTTTTGGTGTTGCACCTTCGGGCACGTGAACGTGGATGTTTTTTTTCTGCAGATCTTCCGCAGAGATACCAAGTTCATCATGTTTAGCTTTGATATATTCTAAGGCAATTGTTGCGGATTCTTTCATTACATTTCCGAGATTTCCGGTCATTGTGAGGTTTCCTTTTCCTTCACTTAAAATACTTTCGATAAATAATATATCTCCACCAACGCTTGTCCAGGCTAAACCGGTCACAACACCCGGAACACTTGTTATTTCTGACAAATTACCAGGACGCGGAACTCCTAAAATTTCGTCTGTTTTATCAATGGTGATTATTGGATTATATTCCTTCTCCATAGCGGTTTGCAATGCAACCCAACGGCAAATTGCCGCCAATTTTTTTTCTAAACTTCTAACGCCACTTTCAGAAGTATGCGCATCAATGATATGCCTTAATTCTGCATTTCCTAGTTTTAGAGATTTTACATTTAATCCGTTTTCTTCTAACTGTTTTTTAATCAGATGTCGTTTTGCGATCTCTATTTTTTCTTCCAAAGTATAACCTGCAATCTCAATAATTTCCATTCTGTCTAAAAGTGGAGTTTGTACAGTTGAAAGAGAATTTGCCGTGGCAATGAACATTACTTTAGATAAATCGTAACCCATTTCTAAGAAATTGTCATAAAAATTATTGTTCTGCTCGGGATCTAAAACTTCTAATAAAGCAGAACTTGGATCACCATGAATGCTACCAGCAATTTTGTCAATTTCGTCTAAGACAATAACGGGATTAGAAGTTCCGGCTTTTTTAATGGATTGCAAAATTCTGCCTGCCATTGCACCAATGTACGTTTTTCTATGACCTCGGATTTCACTTTCATCATGAAGTCCGCCTAATGAAACGCGTACATATTTTCTTCCTAAAGCATCTGCAATTGATTTTCCCAAGGATGTTTTTCCAACCCCCGGAGGGCCAACTAGACATAAAATAGGGGATTTCATATTATTTTTTAATTTTAAAACGGCCATGTGTTCTAAAATTCGTCTTTTAATATCTTCTAATCCAAAATGCGCTTTGTCTAAAACTTTTTCTGCTTTTATAATGTTAAAGACATCTTTCGTGTAAGTTTCCCAAGGTAGATCTGTGAAAAAATCAAGATAATTTCTTTGTACGTTATAATCTGGTGAGTTTGGATTTTGTCGCTGAAGCCTACTGATTTCTTTTTGAAAATGAGCTTCAACCTCATCATTCCATTTAGTTTTTTCAGTTTTTAGTAAAAATTCTTCAACATCAGACTCGGGTCCACCGCCCAATTCCTCCTGGATGGTTCTGATCTGCTGATTTAGAAAATATTCTTTTTGCTGTTGGTCTAAATCTTTACTGGTTTTTTGATGAATAGCATTTTTAAGTTCCAGTTTTCGGAAATCTTCGTGCATTAATTCATAGCACTTATTGGCGCGAAGCATGAGACTTTTTTCTTCTAATAAATCTTGTTTAAGGTTGGAAGTAAAATTGGCATTTGTACAAATGAAATTTAGCAGATCTTCATTATCGTTCATATTTCGAATGGCAAAATTTGCAGCATTCGGAATATTTGGATCAAGTTCGATCATTTTAATTGCTAAATCTTTAATGTTATCGATCAAAGCTTCAAATTCTTCCTTATCTTTAGAAATAGTATCCTTTAATTTTGTGATTTCTGCCTTAAAAAACGGTTTTGTCGCAACGTAATTTTTTATTTTAAATCTTCCTACACCGCGCGTTATCGCCGTTATATTACCTTCAGGAAGTTTGATGATTTTAATAATTTTCGCAATTGTTCCTACAGTGTAGAGGTCTTTCTCTACAGGATTTTCAATATCGCCGTTTCTTTGACTTATAATACCAATAAGTTCATTATTTTCTTGTGCGCTCTCTAACAAATTTTTTGAAATTTGGCGTCCGGCGGTTATAGGTATGACTACTTTAGGAAACATCACCATATTTCTTACAGGAAGAATGGGAAATATTTTTTGATTTTTATCTGTTGGAACCATTTCTCTTTCATCAATTTCTTCTGTAACGATGCTAAAACCGTCTTCTAAAATATCTGTGAAGTCTAAATCTTCAAATTCTTTCATAATATGTTGAATGACATATTGTCATTTTTTAATTTTAAATAAATACCTTTTTCTAAAAATAATTTTAAATAGAGGGTTTGCGACTTTGTTCTCTTCATTTGCCAATTCTTGTGCCATTAAAAATGATGAAAAATAGTTGGTCATAATTTCCAGTTTTGAATTTAAATAAGTTCGAGAAATGATAGACCTGTAGCGGAGCAATCTTTAATAAAATACCAATAAAAAAATTAAAAGTTTTCTAATATTTTAAAAATGTGTATTTTCGCGAATTGATTATCATTAAATAAAATAAAAAATGGCAGTTTTAGGAGAGATTAGAAAGAGACCTTGGCTTTTGATGGGTGCAATCGCAGTAGCGCTATTAGCGTTTTTAGTAAATCCACAAAGTATTGAAAAAGTTTTTGGGAAAAATCCTGATGTTTTAGGAAAAGTAAACGGAGATGCAATTACAAGAGAAGAGTTTAATGATCAACTTTTTGTGCTACAAAGCCAAGCAAAACAACAGGGACAACCAGAAAAAGGTTTAGAAGAACAAGCCTGGCAAATGATGGTGCAGTCTAAATTAATTGCACAGCAGTTTGACAAAATGGGACTTCATCTAACCGATGATATGTTTTGGACCCAACTACAATTCGATCCAGTTTTTGCTAAAAATAAAGATAATTTTGATGAGAAAGGAAACTTCAAAACGCAGGAAATCAAAAAACAGATTGAAGATCTACAAACTAGCGGTAATGTAGAAGCCTTGGCTAACTGGAAAAAAATGAAGGGTGCGATTCAATATAGAATGATGGCGCGCCAGATTTTTGCGAATGTATCTAATGGAATAACGACCAGTAAAAAAGAAGCCAGTCAGATGGTGAAAATGCGTGATGAAAACGCTGTTATAGATTATGTAAAAGTAGATTATACTACTTACATGAAAAAAAATCCTATTAAAGTTACTACGGAAGACCTAAAGGCTTACATCGATAAACATAAAATTATGTTTAAAGCGGATGCTTCGCGAAATATTGGTTTGGTTTATTTTCCTGCAGCGCCAAGCTCTGAAGATGATGCCACAACCTTAAAAGATATTACAAAACTTTATACGGGCGGAACGGACGCAAGCAACGGCACGGAAAATTTTCAAAATACCAAGAGTGACTCTGCATTTATTGCTTTAAATTCTGACTTGCCATACAATGCTCAATATTTTTCTCAGGCGCAACTTCCCTTAGGAATTAAAGATCAGGCCGCTACAGCAAGCGTTGGTCAATCTTTTGGACCTTACAAAGAACAGCAATTATATGTTGTTTCTAAAATTTTAGATAAGAAACCATCGGATTCTACTCTTTCAAGACACATCTTAGTTTCATATAAAGGAAACCAAGCTGCAGGAGCTGCAACCAGAACTAAAGAGCAGGCTAAAAAACTGGCAGATTCTATCACTACAATTATAAAAGCTGATCCATCAAAATTTACAGAATTTTTGAAATATTCTTCTGATCCAAATTCTGCCGCACAAGGCGGAAGTGTGGGATGGACAACACCCGCAACACCTTTTGTAAAGCCTTACTTAGATTTTTTAGCGAGTAATTCTAAAGGTGCAACTGGAGTGGTAGAGTCACAATTTGGATATCATATTATCAATATTGAAGATAAAAAATCTGGTGCGATGACTTATAAATTAGCAAATCTTGTGAAAGAAATTAAACCTTCTGATAAAACTGATAATAAAGTTTACACTGACGCTACCAAATTTATACAGCAAGTGCAAGGTAAATCTTTCAATGACTTCGCAAATATTGCAAAGAAAAATAATTTTAACTTTTTTAATCCGAAATTAGTAAAAAGATTTGACGGAACACTTCAAGGTATTGGAAGCGACAAAGATAATGACGTAATAGCGTGGGCTTTTGATAAAAAAACAAAGAAAGGAGATACAGATATTTTCTCTATTGAAGGGACAGGTGGTAAAATAGTGGCTTTTGTTAATGGAATACAGGAAGCAGGAACTTCAGATCCAGAATCTGTAAGAGACCGACTAGAACCAATTGTAATGAATGAGTTATTAGGTAAAAAAATTGCTGAAAAGATCACATATGCCAAAGCAACTTCTTTAGATCAAATTGCGAAATTATTTGGTGTAGCAAAAGCATCAGGACAAATAAATATTTTAAACCCGATAATTGGTAGTGCAATGGAACCGAAAGTTGCTGGTGCGGCGTTTGGTGTTGCAAATAATAAAATTTCTAATCCGATAGAAGGAATGACAGGAGTTTATGTGGTGCAAAGAAAATCGACGGGAATTAACAAACAGCCGGGAGATGAAAAACAAATCGCAGAGGCAATTACAAAACAAAATTCGCAACAGTTTGGGCAGGCTTTCCTAAAAAGTTTGCAGGACAATGCAGATATTAAAGACTATAGAATAGAAGTGTTTGGCAAAGTTCCAGATCAGCAGTAAATTTTATAAAAAATGATAAATAGCGGCTGTAAAAGGTCGCTATTTTTGTTTGTCAATCAGACTAAATATAAAATATTTTAATGAAAATATACTATATTTGTTAATTCAAATTAATTAAATGAAATTTTCAAAAGAACTTAAAGCGGGCCTCATCGCAATATTAGCAATCGTTGGTTTTGTTATACTTTTTCAATTTATGAAAGGTAAAAATCTTTTCTCAACTGATGACGTTTATTATGTTAAATATGAAAATGTCGCGGGTTTGGCAAAGTCTAATCCAGTTTCTATCAATGGTTTAAAAGTGGGGCAGGTGGATGATATCAAGCCGATTACTTTACCAAATGGTAAAATATTTTTCGTGGTAAAAATAAGTATGGACGATGGTTTTAAATTTTCAAAAAAATCTGTTGTAGAAATCTTCGAACCAGGATTAATGTCTGGGAAGGAGCTGCGGATTAATTTAGCTTATGGTGAACCTGTTGCAAAAGACGGTGATACTTTGTCAGGAAATTTTAAGCTTTCTGCCCTGAATAATATTTCCACCCAAATTGGTCCGGTAAAAGACCAACTGCAGTCGGTATTAAGAAGAGTTGATTCTGTGGCATCGAGTACAAACCAATTACTTAATGCTCAAAATAGAGCAGAAATAAAAACATTGCTTAAGAATCTAAATCACACAGTTTTGTCCTTTGAAGCGACTTCAAAAGCGACAAACGCACTATTAGCTGATAATAATCCAAAAGTGCAGAAAGTTCTGGATAATGCTAATTTGGCAACTATTAGTGCAAAAGGCACAATTGATAAGTATGGAAATATTGCAGATAATGTAGACGTTAAAAAATTAAACAATACTATTGAAAAACTCAGCGTCACAGCCGATAAATTAAATGGTGTTATTTCTGGCGTCCAAAACGGAGAGGGTTCATTAGGGAAACTGACTAAAGACGATGCGCTTTATAATAATCTTACGCAAACTTCTGCAAACCTTAATAAATTAGTAGAAGACGTAAAAGCTAATCCTAAGCGTTATATTAATTTTTCAGTATTTGGCAAAAATAATAAAGATTAAAATCTCTTTCTAATATGGAATATATTGTAAATATTATTTTTCTTATTGCGATAGTAATTGGTTTTGGGCTATTTGCTAAAAGTTTACGTAAAATTTACCGCAATATCAAACTTGGAAAAGTTATCGACAGAAGTGATAATCCCTCAGAAAGATGGCGCGTAATGTCTAAAATAGCTTTAGGACAAACGAAAATGGTAAAAAGACCGGTTGCAGGTATTTTACACATTATTATTTATGTTGGTTTTATCATCGTTAACCTTGAACTTTTAGAAATTATTGTTGATGGTTTATTCGGGACGCATCGCTTTTTAGCGGGGATTTTAGGTCAAAATGGTTATGCGTTTCTCACAGCAACACTAGAAGTCTTAGCGGTTCTAGTAATTATCGCAGTGGTGCTATTTTTTATTAGAAGAAATTTTTATAGTATCAAAAGATTCCAAATGAAAGAGCTTTTTGGTTGGCCAAAAGAAGATGCCAACTGGATTTTAATCATTGAGTTTATCTTGATGATCGCATTTCTCACCATGAACACGTCCGATTGGGTTTTACAGCAAAAAGGTGCTTTTGCGGCGCATGGAAGTTTTCCTTTTAGTTCAAATTTTTTAGCGCCGTTATTTACTAATTTTAGTGTCGGTTCCCTGGAAATTATAGAGAGATCTGCTTGGTGGATACACATTTTAGGTATTTTATTTTTCATGAATTACCTTTATTATTCTAAACATTTACATATTATTTTAGCATTCCCAAATACCTGGTATTCGAAGTTGAAGCCAGAAGGTGCGTTGGATAATTTAGCGTCGGTAACTAAAGAAATAAAATTAATGATGGATCCAAATGCTGATCCATATGCTGCTCAGCCAGAAGTCGATGCAAATACAATTCCTGAAAAATTTGGTGCGAGTGATATTTTTGATTTAAATCAAGTTCAGCTTTTGAACGCTTATACCTGCACGGAATGTGGTCGATGTACCTCAGTTTGTCCCGCAAATATTACCGGTAAAAAATTATCGCCGCGTAAAATAATGATGGATACGCGTGACCGATTAGAAGAAGTGAGTAAGAACATCGATAAAAATGGAAAATTTGTTGATGATGGAAAAAAATTACTCAATGATCATATTTTACCGGAGGAGATTTGGGCTTGTACTACTTGCAATGCTTGTGTAGAAGCCTGCCCCATACTCATTGACCCACTTTCAATTATTGTAGAAATGCGTCGATTCTTGGTAATGGAGCAATCTGCCGCGCCAAAAGAATTAAATTTAATGATGGCAAATGTTGAAAATAATGCAGCGCCATGGCAATTTAATCAGGCTGACCGGTTAAACTGGGCAAAAGAATAAAGTTACATTTCAAATGATTAAAAATTAAATGGCAGAGATTGTTTCATATTTATCAAAATATTCAGAAGAGTTTAAAACTTTGAACACTGCGTGGTTAGAAAAATTCTTCTTTGTTGAAGCTTATGACGAGGAAGTGCTTTCTAAACCGGAAAAATATATTTTAGATAAAGGTGGAAACATCTATTTTGTAATTGAAGCAGAAAAAGTAGTCGGAACAGTCGCCTTGATGTACAATGAATATGGTGAATTAGAATTTACAAAAATGGCAGTGGCAGATGAAGCAAAAGGAAAAGGCTTCGGAAATTTATTGCTTCAGCACTGCATAGAAGAAGCGACGAAAATGGATTGTGAGGATTTATTTCTTTATTCTAATACTAAATTAGAACCCGCTATTAATCTCTATAAAAAATTTGGATTTTTAGAAATTCCTGTTGAAAAATCGGAATATGCCAGATGCAACATAAAAATGGTAAAACATTTAAAACAATAATTTAAAGTCTATAATTGAACATGGATTTCAATATAAAAACAATGGCAGAATATGCCGCCGAAGGAAAAAGTCCCGAAGTTCTATTTTTTGTAGGATGCATGGGTAGTTTTGATGATCGGGCAAAGAAAATAACAAAAGCTTTTTGTAAAATTCTACATAAAGCGGAGATAGAATTTGCAGTGTTAGGGCAGGAAGAAAGCTGTAACGGTGATCCTGCAAAACGCGCTGGAAATGAATTTGTTTTCCAGATGATGGCCTTCACGAACATTGAAATAATGAACGGTTATGGTGTAAAAAAAATAGTGACGACTTGTCCGCATTGCTTTAATATTTTAAAAAATGAATATCCACAATTGGGTGGAAATTATGAAGTATTGCACCACACACAATTTTTAAGCAAACTTATTCAGGATGGCAGATTAAAAATTGAAGGCGGATCTTTTAAAGGCAAAAGAATTACTTTTCACGATCCCTGTTATTTGGGTCGCGGAAATGGGGAATATGAAGCGCCAAGAATGCTTTTAGAGAAATTAGACGCAGAATTGGTAGAAATGAAACGTTGTAAAAGTAACGGTTTATGTTGCGGTGCTGGCGGTGCGCAAATGTTTAAAGACCCAGAGCCAGGCAATAGAGATATTAATATAGAAAGAACTGAAGAAGCTTTATCGGAAAATCCAAAAATAATTGCAACCGGTTGCCCTTTTTGTAACACGATGATGACGGATGGTGTGAAACATTTCAATAAAAACACGGAAGTTGAAGTTCGCGATATTGTAGAACTTCTAGCTGAAGCGGAGGATTTATGATAAAAAAAAATGTACCTTATTTTTTTATAATAGCAGGTGTAATTTTATTTTTGGGGAATCTCTGGTCTGTTCATTTTGATACATCAAAAATAAATTATTATAGTACTGCTGCGAGTGTCCTAATCGCTATTTTAGGTTTTGTTGAATTAAAAAAGAAACATAAAAATGAAAATTGAAGAATCGACAATCGTAGAAACTAATGATTACCGAGTAATTGTTTATCCATCGTCAAAGGCATTTAGCGCAAGCGAAACAAAAAAAATTACTGAGACTTTATATGATTTTCTTTCATCTTGGGCCGCTCATGGAAAATCTTTAAGTTCATCTTTTAAAATTGAAAGGAATCAATTTATTATTATTTGCGTGGATGAGGAAAAAGAAGGAGCTTCTGGTTGTTCCATCGACACATTAAATGGCGTGATGAGAAATTTAGATAAAGAATTCTCTCTAGGTCTTTTTGATCGGATGAAAGCCAGTTTCATCGAAAATGGTGAGGTGAAAACTCTGAAATTACAAGACTTTAAAAAAGGTTTAAAAGACAAAGAAATATCCGAAAATATTGAAGTTTTTGATTTTTCTAAAGATTCTTATATCAGTTTTTTAAGTGATTTTCTACTACCATTAAAAAGAAGTTGGGCAGGAATTTATCTGTAGTTTTTAAAAACGATTGCGTTTTGACAAAATAGACAAAATATCTTTTTGGTTTTTATTACATGTGTATCAATATCATTTATTTCAAAATCATTCACAGAGATCAGGTTTTTTGATTAACCTTTAGTTTAGCTAAAAAAATAGTTTTAGCATGATTTCGAGGTGCTTTATTTTTTAATGTTTTACTTTTATTTTGTGGCGCTAGTCTCTTGGTAAGCCTGTTAAAACTTACAATATATAAGAGTATTCAGCATCACAACCACCTTTTGGTTTTAAGTTTTTTCTTTAGTGTTTTTTTAATTCAAAAAAATTAAGAGAAAAAGATTATAAACATTTTTAGTTTTATTATTTAGACTTATTGTTAACATGTTCATTGTTAGGTTTTCGGAAGTAGATTTTTGTAGCAAAGAATATTATTTTGAAGAGTAATGATATTTCACGTATAAATCCTAACGAAGCAAGACTTAATACATTCACAAACTATAATCAAGTTGGCAAATTTCGTCTAGAACTCATAATTAAAAATTATGAACATCTAACTATTTGGGTTTTACATGGCATTTATTATTGTTGCAGTATTATTCTTTCCATACCATTATTTTAGACTCAAAAATTTATTTTAGTATTGAAACTGCGTAAGAATACTTTTCATTATCTTTAATTAGTTTTTGATAGTTGAAATGCGAAAAATTTTATTTATTTCTTCCTGGTTTCCTAATAAAATAGAACCTACTAATGGCAATTTTGTACAGAGACATGCAGAAGCTGCGGCACTTTTTAATCAAGTGGAAATCCTGCACGTAGTGGGTGATCTTAACCAAAAAGAAAAATTTTTATTCGATGATAAAATAATTAATGATCTTCGGACTTTAATTGTTTATTATAGAAATTCAAATAATTTGTTGCTAAATTTTGCCAGAAGAATGTCGGCATATAAACAAGGTTTTGCTCAGCTATCAATGCCAGAAATTGTTCACGGAAATGTGTTGCATAATTCTATGCTTTTTGCAGTATATCTAAAAAAAAAATATAAAATTCCTTTTGTTGTTTCTGAGCATTGGTCGGCTTTTCGAAAAGAAGCTTACAATCAAACTTCGGTGCATATTAAATATTTTGCACGAAGAATTGGTAATAAAGCGGCGTATATATTACCAGTAAGTAAAAATCTGAAAAATGGATTACAATATTTTGGTATAAAAGCAAATTACAAAATAGTTCCAAACACTGTTGATACAGATTTATTTTATCCCCAAAATTCCAGTACTTCGGTTTTTACATTTATGCACCTGTCAAATCTTATACCTTTAAAAAATGCAGAAAAAATTCTTTTGGTTTCTTTAAAACTTTTGGAAAGTGGGTATAAATTCAAACTAAAAATTGGCGGAGATGGAAGTTTTGAGGCAATTGAAAATCTGAAAAAAATAGCAAATAATTCAAAACTAAGAAGTGAAATTGAGATTTTTGGAATGCAAACTTTGCCAGAAGTTGCCCGTAAAATGAGAGATGCTGATTGTTTTATTCTTTTTAGCGATAATGAAAACCAACCTTGTGTGATTGCCGAAGCCTTCGCAAGCGGTATTTCTGTAATTTCCACGAATGTTGGTGGAGTCTCTGAGTTTTTCCCAAAGGAATTTGGAATTTTAATTGACAAGCCAAAATGTAAACTTTTAGAAGATGCGATGATAGAAATTTTAGAAAAAAATAAAAGTGTTGATCAACAACAAGAAATGGTAAATTACGCCAGAAATATTTTTTCAAAAGAAAAGATTGGTTTTCAATTCACAGAGATCTACAATCAAATTTTAAAATAATTGAATAGTTTAAAGCAATTTATTAGCGATTTTTTTAAAAACGAAGGACATCATGTCTTTCTTTCGCTTTTAATTGCAAAAGTTTGTGGCTTTTTAGGTTCACTTTTTATTATCCGTCTTTTATCAGAACAAGATTTTGGAATGATAACTATCGTCAGCTCTGTTTTTTTTATTTTTTTGTCATTCAGCGGCTTTGGAAGCCAACAAATTTTATTAAGATACGGATCGGTTACGCAGGATTTAGAAGAAAAAAAAATACTTTCTAAATATCTTTTAAAAAAAGGATTTATTTATCAAGTTCTTTTGAGCGCACTTTTTCTCATCGTTAGTATTTTTTATGTTGGTAAATATGAAGATATTTTTTACATTTTTTTACTGTTCAACATTAGGTTAATTGGTTACTATTTTTTAATTCATATTCAATGTGAGTTTAGAATTTCAGGTAAAAATAAAAGTTTTGCGCAGGTAAGTAATGTGGTAAATATTTTAGGTGTTGTTTTATTATTTGCCTTCTCCAAATATTTTGGACTTAAAGGTTACTTACTTGCCATCGCACTTACACCATTTATATCTTTGCTTTGGTTTAAAAGAAAATCATATATCTCTGTCGTAAAAGAAGTTGTTTTTAGCAAGAAGGAGATTTGGAATTTTGGCTTTCTGGCTGCAGGAAGCGCACTTTTATCTGATATGCTATTTTCAGCGGATGTTTTACTTCTTAGTTTTTTAATGACTGAAACAGCGGTGGCAAATTATAAAGTTGCTATATTAATCCCATCAAATATCACTTTTTTGGCCGCAACATTCATGCAGACAGATTATTCTGTTTTAGCCAAAAACAGTAAGAATAAGGAGTTTTTGAAAAATTATGTTTTGAACTTCTATAAAATTTTTGTACCGATTTCAGTACTAACTTTTCTTGTAGGTTTTTTGTTCAAAGTTGAGATAATATCCTTTTTCTTTAGTGGTAAATATTCCGGCAATGAAATTATTTTTGCTGTATTGCTTGGCAGTTTTTCGCTTAATATGCTCTTAAGAAATCTTTATGGGACGTTGATTTCAGCAGTTGGTTTAATGAAATTTAATACTGTTATTTCTTTATTAAATATTATTTTACTGGTAACTTTTGCGTTTATTCTCGTGATTAAATTTGGGGTAATGGGAATGGCATTAAGTTTATCTTTAAGTATGATAATTTGTGGCTTTTTACTTCTATTTGCATTCTATCTTTATTGGAAAAGTTTAAAATAAAATTATCTTTGCAGTAATGAAAAATGCATTTTTTATTTTAATGTTTCTTGGTTTCGTCTTTATTTCCTGTCGTGGAAATGAAGAAAACCCGCAGCAAATTGATCAGGTGGTGAATTTGTATATAAAAGATGCGACAGGAAAAGATTTGCTTGATACCAAACTTTCAGGCGCTTTTAATAATATAAAATTTTTAGATTTAAATGGTTTAACGGATCAGGTACCTATCAGTTCATTTTCATTAAAAAAAAATTTAGATACAGTTAATTATATTGATTACGATTCTGGAGCAAAAAGAATTTTACAGGATTCATTAAACCCAGGGAATAAAACTTACAGGTCTAATTTTATTTTGAGTCTTAGTAAAAATATAGATGCTACAACTGCAGTTACAACGCAAGATACCATCAAAATAGAATATTCCTGGACGCCAGCTTTGTTTCAAATTTCAAAGTTTTACTATAATAAAAAGCTGGTTTTTTCAAAAGTTTCTGGGAAACCAAATGTTATTACAATTATCAAATAAAATTAAGAGTGCAGTAAATTTTTTCTGCTAAAAATAAAAGTTAGTTATGTTACAAGTCAGTTATTTAAAAGAAAATAAAGAAAGCGTCTTAGAAGGTTTAAAAAAGAGAAATTTTAAAAATTTAGATTTGGTCGATGAGGCTATTGAAGAAGATCAGAAGCGCAAGAACGTTCAGGTGAAATTGGACGAAAATCTTTTTGAGATGAATAAGATTTCTAAGGAAATCGGTTTGCTAATGAAATCTGGCAAGAAAGAAGAAGTAGATGGAGCAAAGATGAAAACTGCTGATTTTAAAGATAAAATTCAAGTCTTTCAACAGGAATTAAAAGATGCAGAGCAAAATTTATTGACTATTTTATATCAGATCCCAAATGTGCCTTATGAAAAAGTGAAGGCAGGAAGTTCTGAAGCCGACAATGAAATTATTTTTCAGTCTCAGGAAGTTGAAGCTTTGGGTGAAGGGGCAGTTCCACATTGGGAATTGGCAAAGCAATTTAATATTATCGATTTTGAATTGGGAGTTAAAATTGCCGGCGCAGGTTTCCCGGTTTATTTAGGAAAAGGAGCAAAATTACAGCGAAGTTTGGTTCAGTATTTTTTAGATAAAAATACGGAGGCTGGTTATTTGGAAGTCAATCCGCCACATGTTGTGAATGAAGCATCTGCTTATGGAACCGGACAGTTGCCTGATAAAGAAGGACAAATGTATTTTATTGGTGAAGACCAATTATATCTGATTCCGACGGCGGAAGTTCCGGTGACAAATATTTACCGAGACGTGATCGTTGATGAGAAAGAGCTACCGATCATGATGACCGCTTTTTCGCAATGTTATAGACGCGAGGCGGGTAGTTATGGCGCGCATGTTCGTGGTTTGAACAGATTGCATCAGTTTGAAAAAGTTGAAATTGTACGTTTAGAAAAACCAGAAAATTCTTACGCAGCTTTAGAAGGTATGGTAAAACATATACAAAGTATTCTAGAAGATTTGGAATTACCTTATAGAATTCTTCGCCTTTGTGGTGGAGATACTGGTTTTGCGGCAGCTATGACTTATGATTTTGAAGTCTGGAGCGCAGCGCAGGAAAAATGGCTCGAAGTGTCTTCTGTTTCAAATTTTGAAACGTTTCAGGCCAACCGTTTAAAATGCCGTTATAAAATTGAAGGCAAAACACAGTTGGTCCACACTTTAAATGGATCAGCAATTGCCTTACCAAGAATTATGGCAGCTTTACTAGAAAACAATCAAACTGATAGAGGTATTAAGATTCCAAGTAAAATCGCGGCTTATACAAAGTTTGAGTTTATTGATTAGAAATTATTTAATTATATCAACTTAAAAGTCCACAAAATTATTTTGTGGACTTTTTTTAGATTAAAAACCTTTACTAATAATTCAAATTTAACTCAGAATTAGAATTTATATTTGTAGATATTCAATAAATAAATTGATAATTATGAAAACTGAAACATTAAACAGAGTCGCGAGTTTAGGAATATTATTTTGGATCATAAAAATTGTGTCCACTACTGTTGGCGAAACTGCTGCAGATTATGTTTCGGTTAACTTAAATTTCGGTCTGGTAAATACTACGATTTTGATGGGTGTAATTACCATCGGTGTTATCTTCTGGAATTTTAAACAAAAGAACTATTTTCCGCCTTCCTATTGGGCATTAATAGTGATGATGAGTATTGAAGGGACCTTGATAACAGATCTTTTAGTGGATCAGTTTGGTGTTTCTTTATTGATATTAGATGTTGTTTTTGCAATCGCGATGTCTTTGGTTTTCTATTTTTGGTATAAAAAAGAAGGTACTTTATCAATCCACGAAATAAATAATGACAGTAGAGAAAAATTTTACTGGATTATTGTTTTAACAACGTTTGCTTTGGGAACGGGCGTTGGTGATACCGTTTCAGAATATTTAAATGTAGGATATCTTTATTCCTTAATTATTTTTGGAACTATTTTTATTCTTGCAGGCGTTTTAAATTATTTAAAAATAATTGGCGATGTTTTAGCCTTTTGGATTGCTTTTATTGTCACACGACCAATCGGTGCTTCTTTAGGAGATTTATTTATTCAAGCGCCAAAAGATGGTGGACTTGGAATTTCAGTTGCAGTTATTAATATTTTCTTTTTTCTGATAATCATAAGTTCGGTGGTATATATTAATTGGAGGAAAAATCAACATATAAATTTAAAATCTTAAAATTACCAACTTGTACTATTAAGTTAAATTTTTCTTAAAATTTATTTCGCACTGCTTACGGCATTTTAATTGTTTAATTCTGAAGATAATTTACAAAACATTTTAAAAATGGCTAAGCAAGACAAAACAACAACAAGTTCAAAAAAAACGACAGATAAAATGGAGGCTAAAGGTTTTCCAGCACCTTCACAACTTTCTGTCCCAACCGATTTAAAACCAACGCAAGTTGAAAATTGCGTAAATGCAGTTAATCCTTTGATAGCAGATGCTTTTGCGTTATACACAAAAACAAAAAACTTCCATTGGCATTTATCTGGTATTCATTTTAGAGACTTTCATCTTTTATTTGATGAGCAGGCAAGCGTAATTTATAACAGTATAGATATTCTTGCTGAACGTATAAGAAGAATTGGAGGTACAACGATAAGAAGCATATCTCACATTTCCAAATTACAAACTATTACGGACAATAATGAAGATTTTGTAAGTCCGAAAGATATGATAAAGGAATTGCTCGCGGATAACAGTCATATTGCGGTAAATCAAAGAAAAGCGATTAAAACTACTGAGGATAATGGAGACTCACCGACGAGTAATCTTTTGCAGGAACAGTTAGATGCTACAGAAAGAAGAATTTGGTTCTTATTTGAAATTAGTAAAGGACTTGAAAATAGTTAAATAATTATTTTATCCATATATTAAAATACCTTCAAAATTTTGGGGTATTTTTTTGTTGAATTATTCTAATTATAAAACTTTGTAATGAAGTTGGTAATCGAAAATTTATCTAATGACAAATAGAGTTATCCATCTTCATTGGAGAATGTGGATCATTAACTTTTAAAGAATTCGCAGGCGGTGAAATGTATGGAATGTTTAATTCTAATCCGCGCAAAATAAAAAGACCACCCAAAATTATCATTAATACGGGGATTATTTTTAAAACTTTAATTCTAAAAGCAGTCGTCATTAAATTTCCTACCAAAACAATGGCGAACATAAAAGGTAACGTTCCCAAACCAAAAAGCACCATAAAACCTGCGCTTTGTAAAATCCCACCAGCGGCTAAACTCGCTGTTAAAGACATGTAAACCATTCCGCAAGGTAGAAATCCATTTAGAATTCCGGTTAAATATCGGGATTTGTAATCTGCCTTTTGAAGTAATTTTCCTAAATTCATTTTTACTTTATATAAAAATTTAGATAAAAAAGGAATTTTTGAAGCAAAATCTTTACCTCCGAAGGAAAAAACAGCCATCGTTATTAGAAGAATTCCAACAATTATAGTGAGGTAAGATTGAAAGCCAGCCAATTTGAAACCTTGACCTACGATTCCTAAAACTGCACCAAGAAGCGAATAAGTTGTAATTCTGCCAAATTGGTAAGTAAGATTTTGTAAATAATAATTGGTGGCCTGTTTTTTAGTCAAACCCATAGAAAGTGCTATAGGACCGCACATTCCGATACAGTGAAAACCAGAAGCAAATCCTAAAGCCAAGGCGGAAAAAATTAAAGTTATTTCCATAAGACATCGTAGTCTATTTGATATGGTTTTTTACTGGTCATCCATTTTATCTTTAAAGTGTATGATCCATCTGCTAAAATTTTTGCCGGGATTGTAAAAGAGTGATTTGCGGAAAGTTCAACATCTTTTTTTACGTCGAGGTTAGAATCATTTGTTCGGAAAAGCAGAAAATTTGCTTTTCCACCGTCTGGATCTATGTTTTGTGGAAAAGTGATTTTGATACCCTGATTATTTTGAGTAAACACGGGTTTTGCACTTAATTCATCAGCATTATTTTTAGCATTTATTACATCTTGGTAAGCTAATTCGTCCTCATAATAATGGTCGGAAATCACTTCAGCATTTTGTTGGCCTTGCGGAAATATTAAAATCATAAATAAGATGAAAAGTATAAAGCTTGCTAAAGCCAGTATAATTCCGTGTCCCCAATTGAATTTTTTAAACATAATTTTTAAAACTGAAGTTTAAACGGACCCTCAAAATAAGTTTTAAAACTATCTAAAAGTTTACCGTCTTTATCATAAACACCGATGGTAATATTTTGTTTTGACGCTGTAATATCTTTTTGAGGAAATGCTATATTGACAGATCCTTTCGTCATTTGATCTTTTTTTAAAATTATTTTACTAGTATTTCCAAAGGTTATTGTTCCGTTTGCGGGTGTGAGTATTTTGATAGTAACTATTTGATCTTTGTTTGCTTTATTTAGAAAAGTATAATTGTAAGTATTGCTGATTTGACCGTCGCGAACAAAATAACTTGAGCCAGCAGGTTTAATAAATTTCGCCTCCATGTCACCACGGCTATAAAGTAAAAAGCCCAGAAAACCAATTAATAATAAGAGCAAGACGGAATACGCTTTCATTCTATTTGTAAATCTGAAAGGTTTCTCTTCTTCTATTTCTTCCTCAGTTGCGTATCTGACCAATCCTAAAGGAAGTCCAACTTTTAGCATGACATCATCACACGCGTCAATACAAGCGGTACAATTTATACATTCTAACTGTTGCCCATCTCGAATGTCAATTCCCGTGGGACAGACTACCACACACTGGTTACAATCAATACAGTCGCCTTTTCCTTCTGCTTTTCTATCTTCGCCTTTTCTCCAAGTTGAGCGATTTTCACCTCTTTTAAAATCGTAGTAAACATTGATTGTTTGTTTGTCAATTAAAACACCTTGAAGCCTTCCGTAGGGACAGACCATCGTGCAAACCTGTTCTCTAAACCAAGCAAAAACGAAATAAAATGCGGCTGTGAAAAGAACCATCATCAAAAAACTAGTGGCGTTTTCGATCGGTCCATTTTGCATAATGCGGAAAACTTCTTTGTAACCCACAATATACATAAACATTAAGTGTGAGATCACGAGAGAAATAATAACGAATACAAGCCACTTCAGCGCTCTTTTAAATATTTTCTCAGAATCCCATTCTTGGTTTGCGAGTCTTATTTGCTTATTTCTGTCACCTTCGATGGCATATTCAATTTTTCTAAAAACCATTTCCATAAAAATAGTCTGGGGACAAACCCATCCACAAAAAATCCTGCCAAAAACAACCGTGAAAAGTATCACGAAAATCATCCCAGTAATTGCTCCTAAAGCAAGTATGAAGAAATCCTGAACGTAAAAAGGTTGACCAATTATGTAAAATTGACGATCCATTACATTAAAGAGAAAAAATGGATTGCCGTTTATGGTGATAAAAGGATTAGTAAAGAATACAATCAATAGAAAATAGCCAACAATATTTCTATAATTAGTAAATTTTCCCGAAGGTTTTCGGGGGAAAACCCACTTTCTCTTTCCCGATTGTTCCATTGTCCCCACTGAATCCCTGAAAGTTTCAGCATCTACAAGTTGCCCTTGTCCTCCTCTGTAATTTTGTTCTAAATCGGCCATTTATTTACCGTATTAAATATTTAAAATAAAAAGTCCGGTTACATTTTTTTAATTATTACTTCTGCCAATGCGCTTCTGTTCCCTGGATATCTGCGCCACCTTCTGCCTTCGTAATTGGTGGTTTTTCTTGATTTAAATGATAAACGTAAGCTGCTACATTCTGGATATCATTACCAGAAACGACACCATTTTTGCCCCAAGCCTGCATTGCTGGATTATTAGGTGAACCGTTTTCCACCATCCAAAAAACATTTTTAAATAAAGTTTTTTCTGGCTGGTTGATCCAGAAATTATCTGTAAGGTTTGGACCAATTCCGCCTTTTGCACCTTCTCCGTGGCAGGAAATACAGTTTGTTTTAAAAACTTCTTCACCAGCCGCCACATTTTCTTCAGAGAAAACCGCAGTTTCTAAAGTCGCTTGTGGGACGTTTTTCATATATTCTGCTACGGCAGCAGTTTGTTGTTTGTATTCGTCATCGTATTCTTTTATAGGATGCGCAAAATCTGTCAACCAATAAGAGGCCATATAAATTATGCAATAAACACAACCAAAATAAAACAAACCTAACCACCATTTTGGTAACTGGTTGTCCAGCTCCATAATACCGTCGAAACCATGGTCAATAAGAATATCTTTTTCTTCAGTAACTGATTGTTTTTTAAAAGCACTTTGATATAAACCTGTAA